>NZ_JACJVR010000150.1 GCF_014212175.1 Cohnella xylanilytica
AATTTTCAACTGATGTTGACAACCTCCCTACCTTCACCGCCTTCTCTACCTCCTCGCCCGCTCAAAATGCTCTAACGAATCGTGCCCGATTTGAAAACCTAACGAACCGTAAAAGCCTTATTTGCGTCCTTGGGCAGGAAAATCGGCCTTTATACTCGAAATAGCGTCTCCTCGATTCGTTACAGATAAAGAAAGCGCATACATCTCAAAATAAGGTCTCCTCGATTCGTTAGCCGCCTTCTCCCGCCGCGCAAGACCGCCGACCGGAACAAAAAAAGATTCGTTCCCGTCCGATGTGAACGGGCCCGAATCTTTTTTTAGCCTTGCACACGACTTTCGCCGTCTAATTGCGACCAACCGCCAACCGCCAGCCGTTCCCGACCCTCGGCGCCCCGATTCACCGCTTCTTGCCGGAGGCTTGCTGGCGATTCCGGCTCTGGATCTCGACCTGCCGGCGAAGCACGAACGCCCGAAGCGGCCGCAGCATCTCCGCGTCGAGCAGCTTCATTCGCATTCCGTAATGCAGCGCGTGCTCCAGCCGTTCCCGGCGGACGAGCGCCAATTCGCAGTCGAAGGCGAAGCCCAGCTGGACGACGGCCTCGAGGCGGGAGGCTTGTTCGATCAGCGGGCTCTCCGGCATCCGGATGCCGAGACCTCCGAGGCTAATGTCGAACAGCTCGGCCTCGAGAGGCTCCGGAAGCGGCCGGACGACGCCGTCGTCGCTCGCCGCCCGCAGAATGCGCACCGTCCCCTCCGCGTTCACGCGGTAGAACTCCCGCTTCTCCTGGAACCTCTCGCGGAGCGCCGGAGGCTGAAAAATCGCGATCGCCCCCTCGTACTTGGCGAAGACGATCGATTGGAACGATTGGATACCGGCCGGGGAATACACCGTCAGCTTCACCGTCTCGCCCAGCTCGAACAGATCGAATTCGTTCAGCTCGATCTCGAACAGCTCTCCTTCGACTTGAGTCATGACTCCGGTGGTGACGAAGTCCGCCTTCTCGACGACCGTACGGCAGTGGAGCAGCACCTTCAGCGACAGATACTCTTTCTCTTGGTTCGACGACCCTTTGCGCAGCGGCGCACCGATCGGCTGCATGACGCTCTACCACCTTTCTTCCCTTCGACTGACGTCCGGCGGCTGCCGTCCGGAACAATAAAAAAAGGCGGCCTCCACGAATGGAAGCAGCCTGCTCAGCCGTTAAATGCGTCCCCTTAGGGGAATAGAATTCCGGCGGCCAGGCTGTCATCGTTCCCGCGAACATTAGACCCTGTGGCTTTGCGTCCTTGCCTTTCGGCAAGTTTGCCCTTGGCGTATGATGAATGTCCTAACTATACCATAGGAGAGATAGCGATAGACAGAGGCTATTCCTCTCCATTTCGAACCGGGCGCCCGGGTCCGCGGCCATCGGCCGGTCGTCCCGCTAGGCGTTGAGCCGCTTCAACGCCTCGTCCTTCTTGCGAACGTTCTTGTCGGCGTACATGTTCCGGTCGGCCGCCTGCAGGAGCTGATCGAGAGACGAACCCTCCTCCGGGAAAATAGCCGTGCCGAGCGCGACCGAGATGCGCTTGTTCTCCCTCTGGGACAATCGTTCCATCTGCTCCTCGATGTTCCGGTGCAGCGCGTTGTCCGTTCCCCTCTCGACGTAAGGGCTCAGCAGCAGGAATTCGTCGCCGCCCCAGCGGCCGACGATCTCCCCCCGGTCGGAGCAGAGCTTCAGCGCTTCCGCCAGCTGCGCGAGCACGCGGTCTCCCGTCCGGTGGCCGTACGTGTCGTTGATCTCCTTGAAGTCGTTGACGTCGACGATCGTGACCGACATCCTTTTGTTCGCGCGCCGGGCTTGTTCCGAGAGGCGGCGGAAGCAGCGCTCCATGAAGCCGCGGTTGAAAAGCCCGGTGAGGCTGTCCCGCTCGGATCGGGCGCGAAGCCGGTCGTAATGCCGGCCGACGAACCAGCCGAGCGCCATGAGGGAAGCGGCGAAGCCGGAGCCCGAGGCTACGACGAACGTCAAGTGCCCCTCGATCCCGACGCCGCAAGCGACGACGCCCGCGACAGCGACGCCGATGCACGCCCCGGCGGCCAGGCCGAATCTCTTCCCCGCATGCTCCATTCCGACTCCCCCTTCCTCATCGCAAGATTCCTTCCATGGGCTCCTTCGGACGCGGAGCGCCTAGACTGCCGGGCTTATCGATTACGATGCCGTCACGACGCGGTTGCGTCCTTCGTTCTTGGCCTTGTACAGCGCGGCGTCGACCCGCGAGAACAGACTGCGCAAATATTCCTTGACGTCGTCGACCTGCCGGTCGAAGTCGTTCTCCGAGATAATCCCCATGCTGATCGTGATGCCGATCTCCTCGTCCCCCGCTTCGACGCGGTTGTCCGCCACCGCCTGCATGATGCGGTGCGCCAGCAGCTCCGCCTGCTCCTGGTTCGTATGCGGCAGGTAGACGGTGAATTCTTCGCCCCCGTAGCGGGCGAGAATGTCGGTGCGCCTCAGGCTGGCCTTCACCGCGTCGGCGGTGCGGCGGATCACTTCGTCTCCGGTCAGATGGCCGTACCGGTCGTTGATCTGCTTGAAGAAGTCGATGTCGAACAGGAAGATGGAGAACGGGATCCGATACCGCAGATTCAGCAGCACCTCGTGCTCCAGCTGCTGCATCAGGAAGCGGCGGTTGTAGCAGCCGGTGAGCCCGTCGGTGATCGCCATCTGCTCGAGCTTCAGATTGACCCGGTACAGCTCCTCCTGGATCGTGATCAGCTCGAGATTGCGCTCGTGAAGCGCTTCGTTCTTCCGGTTCATCTCGTCCACGAGCTTGCGCAGCTCCGTCACGTCATGGAACGTGATGACCCTTCCGAGCACCGACTTCATGTCGTCGAGGACCGGGGAGATCTGCAGCGAGACATGGCGCGAATCCTGCAGCGAGATCTCCGTCTGCAGCCTCTCCTGCGGATAATGCCGGTACCGGTACAGGAACTCCCCGACTTCCTCCTGGTTGTGAAGGGGCGCCAGGAACTTCTCCATCTCGAACGTCTCGCCCTTCGCCGTCTGCACGAACGGGACGGATCCCCGATTCGCTTCCAGCACCTTGCCGTTGTCGTCGATGACGACGATTCCGGTCGTCATGTGGTCGATAATGTCCTGCTGGGCCATGCTGAGAATGTCGAACATCCCGTAGCGGTAGATGGCGAGAACGAAGCAGCAGTCGGACAGCAAAATGCCGAGAGACATGAGACCCGGAATGACGGGCAGGGAATCCTCCAGCAGGACGTTGACGAGCAGGTCCAGCACGGAGAAGACGGTAAGCACGAACATCCCGATCAACGTCGTGGCGAGCTGCTTCCGCCGATGAACGGAAGAATCGGCTCTCAGCGCGTGGAACATGTTGATCAGGGTGACGAACAGATAGCTGAATTGAATGAAGGTCAGGAGCCAGAAGAGCGGCCCGTATTCGCGTTCGGCGTATGTATCGGTGTATGGCTTCAGGAACAGATGGTTCGGATTCCAGACGACCCCGGCGACGCTCACCAGCGACGGCACGAGGATGGCGACGACCCGCCACGGCTTCAGGAAGGCGGTGCGGCCGGTCAGGAACAGAACGAAGAACAGCCAGCCGGGCCCGATAAGCCCGACGGCCGCGAACGACAATTGGATGAAGAAGCTCTGGTACTCCGGATAATCGGTAATGTGGACGGCGAATTGCCCAAGCGGCCACAGCATCATCAAAAAGTGAAAAGCCAAATACACTTTATGAGTCTGCGTGATCCGATTGAAGGCGATGACGCCCACGAACAGTAGGAAAAGGCATACGAAAAGCAAAAAATCAGGTCGAAGGAGTCCCAAGGCGTTCACCTTTTCAAATTTCTATTCCCGAAAATTGTGGGACTTAATTCCTTTATTCTACCATAGTCTGGTTTTTTTCGACAATATAGACTTATAGAAGCAGGAAGGCGATTCTCGCTAGTCCATTTGAATCGTATTCGATTTGTCGGCGAATTTCAAGGGTGAGGCCCAAGTCCCCGTCGCATGTCTCTCCATATAGGGAGAAATTCCTAGAAAATCCCGCATCGCCTCGTACTCCCGAACGACCTCGGGCGATGCCGGCTGTCCCGTCCGGACCGCGCGAATGAGCAGATTCTTGGGCGTGTTCTCGAAGTCGATGAACTCGAGCATCTGGGTCCGGTAGCCCGCCAGCTCCAGCAACTGCCCGCGCATCGCGTCCGTCACGAGGGCGGAGAAGCGCTCCTTCAGCAGCCCGTGCTTGAGCAGCGGCTTCAGCAGCGGCTGGGACAATTGGCCGAACAGCTCGTGCTGGCAGCAGGGTACCGAGAGAATGACCTTCGCCCGCCATCCGATCGCCTGCAGAAGAGCCGCGTCGGTCGCGGTATCGCAGGCGTGAAGCGTGACGACCATGTCCACCTCGGCGGAATCCTTGTACTGCGAGATGTCTCCGACGGCGAACCGCAGCTTGTCCCAGCCCAGCTTGGCGGCGAGCCGCGAGCACGTCTCGATCACGTCCTTCTTCAGATCGAGGCCGAAGACGCGGACGTCCCGCCCTTCCTTGACCGCCAGCAGATGGTAGAGCGCGAACGTGAGATAGGATTTGCCGCAGCCGAAGTCGACGATCCGAAGCTCCCGGTCCTTCGGCAGATGGGGCATCGTATCGGCGACCGTCTCGAGGAACCGGTTGATCTGCCTGAACTTGTCGTACTTGGCCTTGACGACGCGCCCGTCCGGGTTCATCACCCCGAGCTCGATGAGAAAAGGAACGGGCTCCCCTTCGGGAAGAACGTAAGACTTCGTTCGGTTATGGGAGGGGGCCGCTCCGGCCGCCGCTTGTCCCTTGGCCGTCGGCGCCGCCTTCAGCATCGTCGGCTTGCCCTTCTTGCTGACGAGCACCTGAACGTCGGCTTCGGGCGTCTTGAAGAGCGCCTGCCGGAAGTCTTCGGCGAGAAGCCGCGCCATCTCGGCGGCCGCCCGCTCCGGCTCCGCGTTCTCATGGAACGCCTTGTTCCCGACCTGGCGTTCGAACTGGTAGCGGAGTCCGCTTTTCAACCGGACGGGTCTCACCAGGATTTTCTTCGCGGACTCCGGATCCTTGCTTCGCGGCTGGCTGAAGGTCGCTTGGAGCAGCTTCTCGCCGCTCACGGTCTCCGCCAGGTACGCGTTCAGCTCCGTCCGCGCCTGCTCGTTGGAATCGTTCATGATGTCGTCTCTCCCGCCAGCGTGTCCCACTGCCGGCGCCCTTCCCGCAGCTCCGGCCGCGGCAGGCCCCCGTCCTCCAGTTCGGAGTCGGACTTCCTCTCCAGCCGTTCGTAGAAGGAGCGCCCCTCGTCCGGGGTCACGCCCTGTTGGTCGTATAATTCGTATAATAAGTCCTCGGCGTCGGCGAACCTGCCTTCGCTCTCCCGCCAGCCCCAGACCGCGCGCTTCGTCTCGGCCGACGTCTCGAACGGCGCCAGATTCCCGAGCAGCCTCTCGGCCCGTTCCTCCAGGTCGAATCCCTTGATCGGCCCGTTCCCGCGGAGCACGTACAGCATCAGCCTCAGCGCCTTCTCGAACCGCGGCACCGCGTCCGCCGTCCGGCCCGTCTCGCTCAGAATGTCGCCCTCCTCCTGAAGGAAGGCCGCGACGATCGCGACGGATTCGTAGTTGGGCGTTCCGCCGACGCTCAGCATCTGCACCAGGTCCTCGTCCGACAGGCCAAGCGCCAGCCTCGTTCGCATCCGCAGCTCTTTGCTCAGGAATTCGTCGATCTCGAGAAGGGCCTCTTCGTGCTTCTTCTGCTCTTTGAGCCCCATCACCCTCCCCATGGCCGCCGCCATCTGGGAGATCATCCGCATCATGTAGTCCCTGTCGAACATGTTACCGGCTCTCCGCGCCGGAGGCCGACCGGACGAAGTCCAGGATAGCGTCCGCGAACGCCTCCGGCGCTTCCATCATTCCCATGTGCCCGGCGCCGCTAAGCAGCACGCTCTTGACGTTCGGGCCGCTCGCCGGGAACCGCTTCTCCGGGCCGATGACGCCGTCCGCCTCGCCGGCCAGCAGCAGCACGGGCACGCGAGCCTGCTCGAGCGCGGACAGCCGGTCCGGCCGCTCCTTCATGCCGAGGGCTCCGCCGATCGCCCCGAGCGGCGACGTCCCGTACCCGATCCGGCGGGCGAGCTCCAGCTTATCCGGCATCGAGGTCCGGTGCGCCGGCGCGAACAGCTTCGGAATCAGGTCGTCGATATGCCCGCGGATCCCCTCCTCGGCTACGCGCTGCGCGACCTTCTCGCGCCCGGCCTTGCCGTTCTCGTCGTCGGGATACGTCGTCGAATGCAGCAGGCCGAGGCCGAGCAGCTGCGAGGAATACTTCTCGGCGAAGGCGAGCGCCGTATAGCCGCCCATCGAATGGCCGAGCACGAACGCTTGCTTCACGTGAAGAGCGTCCAGCAGAAGGGAAGCGTCCTCCGCCAGCTGTTCCATGGAATACGCGCCTTCCGTCGCCTGGGTCTCCCCGTGCCCTCTGGCATCGGGGGCGATGACCCGGAATTCGGAGCGCAGCAGAGGCAGGACGTCGTCCCAATAACGGCGGCTGCCGCAGTAGCCGTGCAGCAGGAGAAGCGCCGTTCCCTCGCCTTCGTCCGTGTAGGCGACTTGAAGAGAGTTCTTGAGCGTTGCGGTTGGCATAAGTCACGTCCCTTCCGGCAGATCGTCGTGGGCTGCCGTTGATGAAGTGCGTCTTCCTGTTTATGAGTTACCGCTATTGTAACGAATCGTTCTCCACGAATTCAAATCGGCGCCGGTCCACGCCGCGGCGATCGCGTCCGCGATCTCCTGCGCCATGAGCAGCACCCGGTGCAGGGAGGTCGTCTGCAGCGTCCAGTACGGCTTCGGCCCCGCCGCGCCGACGACGGCCGCCACGCTGTACGTCCCTACCGGCGGGAACGCCTTGCCGACGGAGCGGGCCGGCTGCAAGGGCCCCTCGGCGACGACGTAGCGCCCGATGTTCTCCGGCCGGCCGAGGCAGGCGTCGATGGCGACGACGGGCGCGCCCGGCGCGAGCGAGCTTAGCACGTCCGGCAGCCGGTCGGCGTCGCAGGGCGATTCGATCGTGCCGATGACGAGAGGGAAGCCTCCCCGCTCCAGCATCGTGCCGACCCAGGGGCCGAGGCTGTCGCCGGTGGAGCGGTCGGTTCCGATGCAGAGGAATGGCAGCGGCCGCTTGCCGTGCTCGGCGGCGACGGCCGCGAAGAAGGCGCGCAGGCCGGCCGCGTCCGTCGGCTGGGCTTCGCGTCGGCGTAAGTTGGACATGCGGATCGGTCTCTCCTTGGACGAGCGTCCTCCTATTTTCTAACAGGGTATCACGGCTCGAGGAAGAACGCCACTATTCGCCGTTCCTCTGGGCGGCGGCGGTATGGTACAATGGGCTTCAACAAGCGATCAGAGAGGAAGTAATCGAATGGACCTGTCCCAAGCGACGAAGGAGAACGTCGAGTTCATGATCGAAGCGATCAAGACGAAGCTGAGAATGGCTTCCGGCGCGGCGATGCAGGCGTCTCATTTTCAGGTGGACCGTTACGAGGATATCAAGGACATCTACGATATGGTGAATTCGAAGGAACGATTCAGCATCAGCGAAGTGGAAGCGCTCGTCTCCGAGCTCGGCAAGCTGCGCGGCTGACCGCCCGTCCGATCCAAGGCCGGCCGCTCATATGCGGCCGGTCTTTTTCGTACGCAGCGCCGCATTCCCGCCCATGCGAGCGATCCAGTCGCTCTCTTCCGACCGCAATGCCGCTATCCTGCCCCATGTGAGTAATCCAGTTACTCTCTTTCGTCCGCAATGCCGATTCCCCGCGCAAGTGCGTAATCCAGTTCCTCTCTTTCGTCCGCCGCGCCGATTCCCCGCCCATGCGAGCCATCCAGTTACTCCCTTTCATCCATCATCCCGCCATCCTGCACATGCGCGTCATCCGGTTCCCCTCTTCCTCCCACTTCCCATCCACGCAAAAAAATCCCGTCCGCCGGGAAAAACGGCGAGACGGGATTTAGTTGTTTTAGAAGCCGACGGCGGCCAGGAACCGGCCGAAGGCGGCGCGTCCGGCGGCGTCGTCCTTGTAGACGCCCGCGTCGAGCAGCACGTCGCGGAACTTGTCGCCGACGGCGGCTTCGAGCAGCCGGCCGGCTTCCTCCGGCGCGACGGACGTGCCGTGGGCCGCGACGAGCCCGGCGATCCAGGCGGCGTGCTTCGAGAGCGGATGCGCCGCGTCCGAGATCGCCGCCTGGTCGTACGCCGAGCGCCCGGACAGAAGGTCCGCGATCTCCGCCAGCTCCTGCTTCAAGCGGCCGGGCAGGACGGCGAGACCCATCACCTCGATGAGGCCGATGTTCTCTTTTTTGATATGGTGCAGCTCCTTGTGCGGGTGGAAGATCCCGTCCGGATGCTCCGCGCTCGTCCGGTTGTTGCGCAGAACGAGGTCGAGCTCGTACTCGCCGTCGTCCTTCATGCGGGCGATCGGCGTGATCGTGTTGTGCGGCGTGTCCCCCGTATGCGAGAGAATGTCCGCCTCCGCGTCGCTGTATTCGCGCCAGGCGTCCAGCACGCGGCCCGCCGTCCGGAGCAGCGCGTCCCGGCTCGTCGAGCGAAGCCGCAGCACGGACATCGGCCAGCGGACGATGCCGCCCCGCACGACCGGTTCCTCCGCGTTGTCGCGCCAGCGATCGACCTCCGCCTTCTCCATCGGGAACACGTGCCGCCCGCCCTGGAAGTGGTCGTGGTTCAGAATCGAACCGCCCACGATCGGCAAGTCCGCATTCGAGCCGACGAAGTAATGCGGGAAGCTCTCGACGAAGTCGAGCAGCCGCGCGAACGTCTCGCCCGAGATGCGCATCGGCACGTGCTCGCCGTTGAACACGATGCTGTGTTCGTTATAGTACACGTAAGGCGAGTATTGGAAAAACCATTCCTGCCCCTGCAGCCGAACCGGCAGCACGCGGATGTTCTGGCGGGCCGGATGGTCCGGCCGACCGGCGTAGCCTACGTTTTCCTTGCACAGCAGGCACTTCGGATAATTCGACTGCGGCAGCGTCTTGAGCAGCGCGATCTCCTTCGGGTCCTTCTCCGGCTTGGACAGGTTGACGGTGATCTCGAGCTCGCCGTAGCTCGTCGGGTGCAGCCAGTAGCCGTTCTTGCGGATGCGGTCCATCCGGATGTAGTTCGAATCGATGTTCAGCTTGTAGAACCAGTCGGTCGCGGCCGCGATCCCCTTCTCCCTCGCGATGGCGGAGAACAGGGAGACCGTCTCCGACGGGCGCGGCAGCAGGAGGCCCATGATCCGGGCGTCGAACAGGTCGCGGTACGTGACCGTGTCGTCCGGGATAAGCCCGAGCTCGGCCGCGGCATCGAGCAGCGGCGCAAGAAGCGAATCGGGGCTGTCCGGGATCGGCTCCCGGTCCCAGCCCTCGGAGTCCGCGGGTTCGTTCAGGCGGAACAGGTCGAGCAGAGCGTTGACAGCGGCTTCCTTGTCGAGCGGCCCGATTAAGCCTTCGCGCAAGGCGAATTCCGTCAGACGCCAAATATTCTTCGTAATCTCGGCCGGCGAAGCCGGGGACGGGATCGTCTTGGTTGCGTTCATGTCGCTGGATGCCTCCCGTATCTTACTTGCCGTACCCGTTCGGGTGGATGCGATGCCACTCCCATGCGCTGGAGATGATGTCCTTCAGCTTGTCGCGACGCGGATTCCAGCCGAGCTCGGTCCGGGCGCGTTCCGAGGAGGCGACGAGCACGGCGGGATCGCCCGCGCGGCGAGCCTCGATCTTCGCCGGAATCGGATGGCCCGTCACTTCGCGGGCCAGGTCGATGACCTGCTTGACCGAGAAGCCGGTGCCGTTGCCGAGGTTGTAAATCGCGCTGTCGCCGCCGTTGCGCAGTCGGTCCAGAGCCAGCACGTGGGCGTCGGACAAGTCGCTGACGTGAATGTAGTCGCGAATGCAGGTGCCGTCCTCGGTCGGATAATCGTCGCCGAACACGGAGATGAACTCGCGCTGGCCGAGAGCGACCTGAAGAACGAGCGGGATCAGGTGCGACTCGGGGCTATGGTCCTCGCCGATCTTGCCGCTCTCGTGGGCGCCCGCCGCGTTGAAGTACCTCAGCGACACGAATTTGATGCCGTGGGCGTGGTCGAACCAGCGGATCATTTTCTCCATCGCCAGCTTCGTCTCGCCGTACGCGTTCGTCGGGAGCGTCCGGTCGTATTCGCCGATCGGCACCTTCTCCGGCTCGCCGTACGTCGCCGCCGTGGAGGAGAACACGATGCGCTTCACGTTCGCCTTGTTCATCGCTTCGAGCAGACAGAGCGTTCCGTACACGTTATTGTGATAGTACTTGCCGGGGTTCTGCATGCTCTCGCCGACCAGCGAATTCGCCGCGAAGTGAATGACGCCGTCGATGTCGTTCTCCGCGAACACTTGGGCAAGGAACGCTTCGTCCCGCAGGTCGCCGACGTACAGCTTGCCCCCGAGCAGCGCTTCGCGATGCCCTTGGTACAGATTGTCGACGACGACGACCTCCTCGCCCTTCTCCAACAGCGCCGCTACCGCGTGGGAGCCGATGTAGCCGGCTCCTCCCGTTACCAATACCGCCATGTTACGCCTCCTCCTTCCATTCGCGCACGCCGTCTCCGATGTCGCAGACGTAGAAGTCCGGGTGCAGTCCCGTAGCCGCCTCGTACTTCTCGCCGACCTCCGAGACGAACCGCTCTACCGAATCCTTGTGCACGAGCGAGATCGTGCAGCCGCCGAAGCCGGCGCCCGTCATGCGAGATCCGAGCACGCCCGGCACTTGGCGGGCCGCGTCGACCATCGCGTCGAGCTCGGCGCCCGTCACCTCGTACAGGTCGCGCAGCGAGTCGTGAGAGGCGTTCATCAGCTGGCCGAACGCGGCGAGGTCGTTCTGCTGCAGCACCTCGATGGAGCGCTTGACGCGGTCGATCTCTTCTACGACATGGCGGGCGCGGCGGCGCACCGTCTCGTCTGCGATCAGCTTCTCGTTCTCTTCGTATTGGGCCAGCGTCAGCTGTCCGAGCAGCGTGAGCTCCGGGAACGCCTTGCGCAGATCCTGGACGGCCTGCTCGCATTGGGCGCGGCGCTCGTTGTACTTGGAGTCGACCAGTCCGCGGCGCTTGTTCGTGTTGCCGATGACGAGCTTGTAATCCCCGGATTGGAAAGGAACGAGCTCGTACTTCAGCGTGTCGCAATCGAGATGGATCGCGTGGTCCTTCTTGCCGTTGGCGACGGCGAACTGGTCCATGATGCCGCACTTGACGCCGACGAACTCGTTCTCGGCATGCTGCGACCAGACGGCGATCTCCACCGTGTCCGTCGGCTTGCCTTCCATCGTCAGAAGCGCGAACGCCGTGACGACTTCGATCGACGCCGAGGAGGACAGGCCGGCTCCGTTCGGAATCTCGCCGTGATACAGCAGGTCGTAGCCCCGGGACAGGCGGATTCCGCGCTGCTCCAGCTCCCAAGCGACCCCCTTCGGGTAATTCATCCAATCGTCTTCGTCCTTGAAGGCTAGGCCGTCGAGCTCGACTTCGTGCGACAGCGGGAAGTTCGTGGAAGCGAGGCCAAGGCTGCGATCGCTGCGAGGACGGATAAGCAGCGTCGTGCCGAACGTCAGGGCCGCCGGGAACACCGCGCCTCCGTTATAGTCGGTATGCTCCCCGATGAGGTTGACCCGGCCGGGCGCGTGGAACACGCGGACGTCTTGTTCGGAACCGCCGAAGCGGCTCGCGAATTCTCTCTTCAATTCCGTGATCTGCGGCATAAGGTAGATGATCGCTCCTTGTGGCAAGCTGTATTTGAGTACCCTCAGTATAAACAAAAACGGCGCGGCCGGAAAATGGCGGGATGTGTTCTTCGCATGGAGAAATGTGACTTTCGGCGAGTCTATGGCGGGAACGTTGTGGTACAATGGGGGCAAAACGAGGCAGGATTCGCATCCCGCGGAAGGAGGACGAAGCGGATGGGCAAAACGCCGACCTACCGGGTCGTATCCAATCCCGTCAGCACGGATCCGGAGGATACCGGCGAGCTGACGGTGCTGTTCGCCGGGGAGAGCCAGACGAAGCCCGACCATCGGGTCGGCCCCAAGATCGTGGACTACTATTTGCTGCACCATGTGCTCTCCGGGCGGGGGACGTTCAAGATCGGCGATCTGAAAAAGGAGCTGAGGGCCGGGCACACCTTCCTGATCCCTCCGAGGCAGCTCGTCGGCTACGAATCCGACTCCGAGGATCCGTGGCGCTACCGCTGGGTCGCGTTCGCGGGGCGGCAGGCGTCCGCTCTGGCGGAGGCGGCGGGCCTCGGCCCGGCTCATCCGGTCGCGGACACCGGGGAGCGCCGCGAGCCGGCGGATTATTGCCGGAGCATCTTCGAGGCGTTCAAGGCGCGCAAGAGCTCGGCGTCCCTGGAAGCGACGGGGCACCTGCACCTGCTGCTGGCCGCCTTGCGGGACGCGGCGACCGAGGCGGGCCCCGCGTCGCTGCGGCCCGATTCCCATGCCGAAGAGCTCGTCCGGCAGGTGATCGGGTATTTGTCGACGCAGTACGCGGAGCCGGTCACGATCGAGACGATGGCCGAGGCGCTCGGCTACAACCGCGCGTATTTGTCGCGCGTGTTCAAGCGCCACGCCGGCATGACGCCGATCGCGTTCCTGACGCAGGCGCGCGTCGACCACGGCCGGCGGCTGCTCCGCGAGCGGCCGGAGCTGACCGTCGAGCAGATCGCCTCTTCGGTCGGCTTCCGCGACGCGCTGTACTTCTCGAAGCAGTTCCGCCGCCGCTACGGGGAATCCCCGACCGAGTACCGCCAGTCGTCCCGGAGCTGAGCCAGCCCGGGCGGCCCCGGGCGGCGATTCCCGGACGGAAGTCCGGTAGAGCGGGCGGATCTAGCACGGTCGGCGAGCCGGGATATTTCGATTCGTACTTGTGGATGAAAAATCGTATAAAATCCGCCGCTCTAAGAAAGTGCGCAGTTTGGTTTATATGAAAAACCATACAAATTCCACCTTATAACGGTGTGTTGCTTTCGTTTTATGTGAAAAATCATATAAATTCTTCCTTGTATGCTAAGAGCAGC
>NZ_JACJVR010000151.1 GCF_014212175.1 Cohnella xylanilytica
AGTACTTTCGAAATTCAGGTTTATTTATTTTGGACAAAACTGGACCCTCTAAAAAATCAATTGCCGGTCTGCCAAACAATACATACATGTCCGAGTTGTCTCCTGCGTGGAACAGACTGCTCCCGCACACTCGTTTCACCGTCGGGACCCGAACGAATGTTTCTTTCCCAGGCTGCTTGTGAGGAGATAACGAATGGCGTGTACAGTCGGCGGCGGTACCGCCATCCATTATCTATGAGCGAAAAAATAAAGCAATCAACCTTCAGGGAATAAAAAACTTACATTCAAGTCAAAGTCAATCAGTCCTGCAAGCTTGATCGTCTCTTTACCAAAGGTCTCCGCAAAAGCATTAAATATGACGCCGTCTTTACTAAATGAAGCATCTGAAAAACTGATCTGGTAAAGATCGTCCCCAACGGCTTCCTTACAAGCATTTTTAATCTGTGTTTCGAATAAATCCTCAACTGCGTATTGAGCATTTTTGCCAATCATCTTCACATCCATTTCCTTACTCCAATGCCACGGTATCATCTTACGTCCTCTACGCCATCTTTCGACAAGATGTACGTTTTCAAGACCGTCTACAACACTTTGACCTGCATGCTCACTAACAATAACCTGTAATGTTCCATTTGTTCTCTTGATGCCCGAAGATAATGCCTGGAAGACTTTATTTACTGCCTGTAATTCTTCGTTCTCCGAATCCTCTTCGGTATCATCAGGGAAGTGAGTTTGACTAGGCTGATCAATAACCAATAGGCTCGGAACATACGGGATGTCCTGGGTAACGAAAAGTTCATGTAGTGCTAACAATGTTGTAACATGATATCCGAGCCAGTTAGCACCGCTGCCTATTTCACGTAGCCATGCAGTGCCTCCTTTTTCGTCAATAACACGAATGGTTAACCTATTTGTATCAAGTTGGATGAGATCGTCACCCGTCTCTAGTTCCAAAATTTCACCGTAATGACCTGCAAACCTCGAGAACTTAAACAGGGCTGTTTCTTTCCTTTGGGCAAAGGTATCAAAATCGACTTCCTTCAATAATTGTGCCTCTTCATCCTTTAAAACGGCAATTTCGCTTGCAAATATCCCTTCATCGGTCAGCGACTCATGCAGATTAATGAATTCCGCAGTTCTACCAACAAACATTGCGCGTTGTTCTCTGGTAGCCTGCATTTCTTCGGTTTCTTCCTGTATGTACTCACGTTCCGACCTCACCTGACGAAGTTCAGACTCTTTAGCTGCGATCTGTTTCTGAATATCTACCTCTTCTGCATCCAACATTGGCGGAACTAGCTCAACAGCCTTCCATTGGGCTTCAACTTTTTGAGTAGACTCAATCAGCTTGTTGAGCTCTTTAGAAGGAGATTCATTGTTTTTTCCACAAAGGGGACACGTGTGATCGGTACTCAGTCGATCAACAAGCCATGAAGTTGAAGAAAGCCTGTCCCTCTTTCTAGAGATGTTAATTTCCGAAGTTGCCCGTGCTAAGGAAAGCTCTCTTATTTGAGTGAGCCTCACCCTCAATGTTGTGATTTCAGAATTAAGCGTGGCTTCCCGTTCACGTAACCATGAAAGTCTTTCGGTATTGATATGGTGACCATCTGAATCCCAGTATTTCGGATCTTTCTTCCAAGTAGCCACGATATCTTTAAGTCGCTCGAACAAGACTTGAGTATTCGTATCATCTATTTTTTGTGAAGGGACCAATCCATACTGCGCCGCGGCTATGTACCTTCCTCTGACCTCACCTGAGAAATTCTCAATGTTTATTTTTAATGCTTCAAGTTGTCGCTGTTTCCGTTCAATTAACCGTCTAACTTCTTGTAAGCGATGCTGTTTTATCAAGGTTTCAGCGTCGACTACCCCTAATACCAGTGGGAATATCTCTCGTAACTTTCTAGCGTGCTCCTCAACATCTGCTTCAAAGAACATTGTTTCATTATTCGCAACTATCCGCTGTGGCTGAAACATAAAAGCGGTCATATCGGCAATAGACGCTCTTCCCTTAAAACCGCTACCTGTCTCATTAAAGTCCGAACTCGATTGAGGTATTTTCGCCAATCTTTCCAAAATACCCTTGGCATTATCACGGTTTGCATTTTTCTCAGGGATATCCGGAATCGAAACCGTTACCCCTTCCGCAATCATATAATCATCAGTTGAGTTCTGGTCACCCGGATCTCTACGAACAAATAACTTTTCTCCCTCAACCGTACTAAACAGTAACCCATACCATGCTGATGTACGTCGAATTGGACCGATCTTAGGGATGGAACAACCTCCCGATCCGAGACAATAATCGATTATTTCAATAATGGCTGACTTTCCGCTACGACTCGCTCCGGTGATGTAGTTAATCGCTCCTGGTTTAAAATTAAGTATACGCGGAGTTTTGTTCGGCTCTTTAGCCCAAATGATGATCTTCAATATTGCAAAGTTCATTTTAGTGGCTCCACTCCTAGAATCGTCAGATATTCAAAAACCGTCATGCTCCCTGCCCATACCCCTAATTTATTGGCTGCTTTTAATACAGCCTTTGTTTCATCTGATACCTTCTTCGGGAACTTGAAGGGAGCTTCGGATGAAAAGTAACCTTCTTCAAGGGTGATCAGTTTACACGCAATAGCTACGTTCAGGGATCGAAACGTTCTGTTCTCCATTGCCTTTAGTCGATTATCGATATTAAAGATAGTCTCATTCTGAGCGACCGAACTGGCTGTGTCCCGATCTAAAATCGAACGTAGTCCAGACGACTGCTTTCTTTTCAAGATCATCTTTCGACTGGTATCATGAAATACCAAAGGAAGAACACAGACTAAGTGCCATAAAGTCAGGGGCTGCAGGTCTTCTGCAGGTCGTGAGATAAACCCCTGAGTAAACGCCCAAAGCGCATTCGCCCCAAGAGCAGGGTTCTGCATTATTTCATACTCACGTAAAAGTGTTCCGCTCATGGTTTAGGGCTTTCCTTTCGATAAGGATTTAAAACCAGGATGCCAACCAATAACAGGCTCCTGCTCTTCGGTGAAATGAGCCAAAGCATGGAAGTTACCACAGGAAATTGATTTTGGCATAATCTCATTATGGATGAATGTGTTTTGCTCTAAAGTTAAATCCAAACACTCCTGTCCCTTTAGTTCGTCTGTAGGGAAGGGCTGTCTGTATGCTCGTCTACTTGCTGTTTCCCAGGATTTTTTCAAATCCTTCTCATATTGCAAAAGGGTTGTCTCGGAAACCGCATTATTATCAGACCACTTTATGCGGGTGTCTTGTGCATGCAAATAGTTCAAAATAGCTTCCCTGATCAAATCCTCATCAACATTAATCCAATCTAGTTGCTTAACGAAACCGTGGGATTCATACTCACTTATATCGACGTCCATATCAAATGGCTCAATTATTGCTGACAATCGAGCAACTGTTACTTTTCTGAACAGCCCTTGAAGCTCTTTATCGAAATCGGCTCGGGCAATTCGAGGTTGTTCCCCGCGTTCAACTAATTCTCTAATCTTACGTTTTACCCAACCATTCATTTGATCAAAAAGTCCGACTTTCATACCCGGCTCAAATACCCTAAGAGCCTGCAGTTCTTCAAGATTACCCCCAAACTTAGAGCTCATCTTGTCGAAGACAGAAACCTTTAAGATCAAACTATTTAACTGATCATCACTAAGTTTGCTTAGAGTTTTTCCAAAAGGAACCAAGTCGTCCCTTAGAGTCGGAATCATGCTCAGTAGTTCATCACAAACAGCCTTAGCTGATTTTTTTTCAGTTGCTCCGTTGATCCGTCTCGCAAGACAGTTAGCCGAAAGGGTCCCATTCGTAACAAGATGGAACTCTGACGATTTCAATACGGTTAGGTTTCCTTTAATTAACTCAGCCCATATATGTAAAGTCTTCCACAATGCTACGCTTCTATCGGAGAGTGGAGATCCAGAATTGACCGTAGATTTATCTTGTTCCCGAATCTCATTACCGCTATTGAGGTGGACACTTACATCATCAATATCTTCGACACCGATTTCGACTACATCTACCCCAGACTGGAATAGTCTATAAGTCGCACGGTCAAACTGATACACATATCCTAAAGCCTGTCCAGAAGCAGAATGATCTGTAGTCATCTTTAAACCTCACTTTACCTGTGACTTATATACTATTTACGACATTTTATTTGCATTTCCTGCTTCTGGGAGAAACTAGTTACGAGAGCTTGTGCGAGCTTATCGGACAGCGCGCGCCCGAATTAAAGGTAGGGGATGTCATTTTGGCAAGAATCCAGGGTGCAGACTTTGATCAACCAATAGGGTTTTACCGGCAAATGAAGATGGATGAATCGACAAACACAACCAAACATTCTTATGTGTCTGCCATCCAGTTGTTTGAAGAACATTGGGGCATGTATCCTGTACGCAAAGTGGCAGTCGGGATTACTCAGCTCATGAAAGAGGACGAATATCAGCTACAGCCTCCTCGTATAAGCATGTCATTTCTTACAATGTTGATGGAAATGTAGAAGCTGATGCTTGAACGAAGCGAGATTAAAGGAGCATTTTAGAGGGGTAGTGCTCGAAAGCCTTGCATAAGCGACTTCCGAGCATTCAGAGATTACATCTTTAATCATAATTTATTCGCTTTATTTAACTCCGGTCTTCCAAACAACACTTGCTTGTCCGAATCAAATAAATTGCGATACACTACCTGCCCCCGACTTGAGGAAGCATCCACCACCTTGCCATCTCCCGCATAAATTCCAACGTGCGTTATTTCCATAAACCTACCATTTCGCTCGTAGCTCCAAAATACAAGATCGCCAGGAACCAGGTCTGCCGCGCTTACTGTCAGGCCATTTTCTACGCAAAATCTTGCTTGTTCCGCTGCGGTTCGTGGCAGGCTAATGCTTAGCTGTCGATAAACCCACTGAACGAGATAGCTACAATCAGTAAAGTCATCCTGTCCGGCCTTCGGTTGACTGTACGGATCGCCTAAACGAGTTAGCGCCAATTTGACGACTTCGCTGCCTATTTCTCCCTCGGGCAAATGCTGCCCAATATCCGCAAGCTGCCCCGGCGTCAAGCCAATATCCGTTTCTTTACCCAGCATCGCAAACATGAGTGGCCGAAACTCTCCAGACATCATTTCCTTCATGATGTCCATCTGTTCATTTGTAAAGTGATAAGATTCAGCCTGTTGCTCCGCAGTTTTGCTCGAAACGGTAATATGCAAAATGTGTTCATAGCTGGTAGTCGTCTCTTCGCTGATAGTCCCATCTTCATGCTCTACCGTAACGCTTTCCGTATATTCGATCGTTTCGATACGGGATTCCAGTTGATTCATGTCCCAAAACACCGCTTGGATGATCCCGATCCTTGTTGCATCAAGTGTTGCTACATCCATTCCGTTTTCTGAATCCATGACAGTCTTCACGGCAAAAACGGCTATAATATCCATCCAATTATCTATTCGCGTGTTGTCCGCGCTACCGGGGTAATGAAACTCCACCCGATCTACTTGGCCGGCGGACTGCTGTATTTCTGCCAGGCGATCGGCAAATTCAGCGTCCAGCTCCTGAACGATTCGGGAAAGCGGCTTTACATCGGCATCTGTATTTTCACTTGATACAAAGATACTGAAAGGAGAGGAAATGACAGCCGCTATTGCCATGACAATGCACAACAATACGATCACTGTACTGCTGATCCCCAAAAGCGCGGCCACTCCTTTGACAAGCAAAGCGGCTGCTTTTACTACCATTTTAATGATCCGAAGATTTAATCGCGCTGCAGCTTGTGCCCTTTGAATGGAACGGCGGGCAGTCATCGCCATCTGTGCAGTCCGCTGCGCTGTCCTGGCGCTATTCATTTTTCCTTCCGCTTGATAATCAGAGTGGCTTTTAGCCTGTCCTAGCCGTTGTCCCGTTTTTATAAATGGCGATAATGTCTTAAATTTCTTTTCTTTACGTTTGATCGTATGGCTTGCTTGCTTGGATATAGCGAAGGGGATTCGGGATGACGGTGGCCTGAAATGCCGCTTCCTCATGCTTACGGTCGTTAGCGCTTTTGGACGATTCACGCGTACATTTGCTGAATGAGATGCCGTGGCGGCAAATGCTCCTTTTTTCCCGGCTGGTTCTTGATGTCTGCTTCCCCGATGTAAGATTCCGTGAGGAACGCTAGCATTGCGAGAAGGATGCAGAAGCCGGGCATTGACCCGGCTCCGTATAAAGCGTTGTTTTTTTGATTGATGGTTAGCTGACAAGAGATATTTCCCATCTACCGGCTTGCGGAGATGCAACCTACGGGCAAGTCGCAATTGACGTGTACCTGAAGGCTTAGTAATTATAGCAGCGGGGTTCTGTATCGATACCGTATCCCCTTCTGACTTTGCCCGCCTTTTTTGAATGAGCCTTATCAATCTTTTGCTAGCAACCACGTTCATTCTAATTTGAAAACGTACCGTTTTATCTATGGCCGATTCAGAATGGTGCTGCGCAAATTCATTTGGAGATTGTGAAGTCGTCTTGTCATTGTCTTTATGCCGTTTTGTGCGGGCGCTCGAATGTTTCACACGATCCATCAAGCTTGGCAGTCTGTCCAAACGTTTAATGTCTTTCACAACAGTCCTCGTTTTAATATCCTTCATCTATTCCACTCCCTTAGCTGACTGCCATTCAGCGAACTTGTTCGTTCAGCCGCTTGAAAATCTTCTCCTGGCTTTGGCAATAATCCGGGTAACGAAGTTGAATCGCTTCAAAAAAATAGGGAGCGTAGCTGCAATCGAATAATTCGTGGGGAGTAGAGTAGCGTTCCTCACCTTTTTCCGTCCAGCCATTCCACAGATTAAAAGCAAGCCTGCACACGCGGATAGAACTGCCGGTTTGCCACGAGGCTGCAAGACCTCCGGGTTTAATGCCCCCATTAGAAAAATCAAACAAATCGCGGATATGACTCCGAGTATCGCGGGAAATACCTAATGTGTAGAAAAGTGCCCGATGATAGCCGTCACTGCATTTCCTTTCATCCAGCATCCGATAATAGAAGCTTTCGTGTTCAGCATCTCGAAATTGAATCGGATTCATTGCTACCTGCCCCTCTCATGGAAAATGAGCGGCTGGTTTTAACCAGCCGCCTACATAAAGCTCTTTACCTATCTGTTCATTTTGGCAAGCAAATCGGACCCTTTGACCTACCGCAATCACATTTTTTTGAGAAACTGCGCCATTTGTTTTAAGCCGCGTTCAATAGATTTTCGTACTGCACGTTCATCAACTTGTTCAGCTTGGGCAATCGCTACTTTGCTCATGCCTAAGAAGAAGTGAGCATAAATTCGTCTGAACGGTTTTTCCGGCAATCGACACAAAGCCGCATAAAGCTGCTCATTGGAAAGCTTACGCTCGTAATATTCCTCCGGGGAAATCGAAAGGAAAAGAACATCTTGTTCTATACCGTCGTTCCGATCAAGCGAGTAATAAGCGCGATGACGATAGGTGCGCAATTTGTATGCACTTTCGTTTAAGTCGAAACGGCGGATTTCTTGCGCCACTTCATCATCTAAGTCGATCCATACATCCGTTTTGATAAAGGGATACATGTCCCGCAAATTAATCCTCTTCATATTCGTCCCTCCATTTTGGTTTGTGGGCAAACCAAAATGGAGGGGGAGAGCGACAGCCAACGCTCCCTTTAAAACGATTGTTGATTTTGTTACATAAATAAAAAAGACCTAGCCGCTCAGCAATCCAATGCTGATTTGCAGCCAAGTCTGATAGTAATATCCATCGTTGAGGCGTTATGAGCCATACGAATAGTAAAAACACATAAAAGGATCGTGGTTTGACATTGCATGCAACGTGGGGCACATAATATCAATTTCCCTCCTCACATGGCAACACCATTGCGAGAGGAATAGCCAGTCTGTTTTATGATGGTGTTGTCCTACGTTTTAGTTCAAACGCTCCTTTTTGACTGTCCCGTATCACATGCCTTCAGCACTCGTCACTGTAATAGCTACCTTCTTTTGGGTTTCAATCAGAAAATAAAAAGAGCGCTTCGCTTCTTTTTGCTGACGCAGCAAAAATTGAAGCGGCGCTCAATGGCTGGAATGCAAAGTAATGCGCATAGAATGAATAATGACGTATCCAGTTCAGATGGCATTTCTACCTATTTCTAAAATAACAGATTAATAGGAACCGCATCATCGCCCTCCTTTCATCGGTATGATTGTACGACTTAATGCGGAAACATGACGAAACCATGGAACAAGTTATGCCCGTTTCGTCAATCCTCGCTTCACAAACATAAAGGACAGCCGATGATCTTGTAGGCTGCCCTAAAGCTTGCTATACTATCATCGTATCAGGAAAATCGTGCATATCGGGTGCACAATTCGTGCAAAACAAGAGCAAATCTAGTGCGGCGTTCGGTGCATGTTCGGTGCAAGAAAGATTCACGGCATCTCATCTCTTGGTGAGGAGTTAATCGTACTCGGAGAGATTGAACTGACTGCTAAAAATGGGGGTAGACCCTAGAGCCTGTTTGAAAAGATGGGGGATTGAGGTGATATTCTTCAATTCACGAACCATAAAAATAGAAGATGCGTATATGCATCTTCTGAAGTAATGATATGATCAGTCTTCTCCAAAGGAATCCAGTTCCAACAGGACCGCCCGATCTTTGATTTTTCGATATACTTTATGCAGAATTCGCTTCCGATGATAAAAGAACGCGCGGCGGGAAAGTGCAATGCGATCCATAATGACCGAAAGCGCCAGTTTATCCAAATATCGTAGACGAACGAACAAAATTTCCTCTGTGGTGAGAGACGAGAAAGCGTAATCGATCAATCCGATTCTCGATAATAGCAACGGGATTTCATGTTCAGTGATCTCTATCCGATGAATGACCGTACGCAACAATGGTTCTTGTTTTCTTCCATTGCCATGATTCACCCACTCATGCAAAGCCCTCGTAAATCCCGGAATATGCTTAAGCTCTGCCTGCGCATATTCCAACCTTGCTTTTCAATCACTATAGGACATAAGCCATGCTTCCACTTTTTCATAGGGGATGGACTGTTGAGTAAGATTCATCAAACACCCTCCCCAATTCCAAGAAATACTACAACTCTCTTTCCGCAAAACTGCTGAATGAAGTGCAAATCAATCCATGCTAATAAACATAATTCACGCTCCGTTTCTAATTGATCCATGACGATCATCCCTTCATTGTTATATTGGGGACAGCCGCATCATTACGTAAGTTAAAGGCACCATCCTCTTCATTTTACGAGAGCCTGTCCCATTTTGATTTTCTTCAGACTTCGATTCACGACAACAATCTCCAGCATTCATCTTTTTTCTCTCCACCTCCTTTGGTCCGGGATAATGTTCCTATTCTTCCTCATATTTCCCTTTCATTTTACCTATTATTAGTTCGAATGGGGAGGGTGATCTTTTTGTCACCCTCTGCCATGACATTTTTGTCAAAAATCCTCGAATTTCCTCAAAGCTTGTTTCAATTTCAGTCCCATTATCACGTAGCATAGTGCTGATCATACAGACCTCTTCGTTTCGCCTTCTCAGCAGCTTCTCGAATGGATCGGGTGTCGAATTTACGAGTGATATGACGAACATGCGATTTCAGGGTGTTCGAAGTAATGCCAAGTAATTCTCTGATAATTGTCTGTCGATAGCCCAAGCCTATGAGTTGTAAGATTTCTTTTTCCGTAGGTGTGAGCATGCATTGCAATTCTTTTCGCTTTATTAACCCAATTTCATTGCGGATTATCGCCGCGACATCCGCATGGAGAGAGGACTGGCGGCGGTATGCTTCCCTGATTGCAACCGGTATGTCCAAATAATTGGTCTTTGTAATATAATTGACGGCTCCAGCTACAACTGCATCCACCATGACTTCCGGATCATGTATCGAAGAAAGGACAATAATCGGTAACGCTTTATTTCTGAGAATCTCCGCTAAGACATCCAACCCGTCCCGTTTGGGTGAATTCAAAATCATATCCAAAATCATTACGTCAACGTCTAATTGTACGCTCGCTTGGATCGCTTCTTCTTTTGTCGAAACGATGTTAGACAAATCAATATCCGACTCGGATTTAATCAACATAGCGAGTCGCTGTTGCCAAACTAGGTCTCCATCCGCCAGTAATACTTTGATACTCCCGTTCTTCTTACGGATCAGATCTTTTATCTCTAAAGAAAAGCTTGTTTGTTTGTTCATAACCGATCACCTCTTTTTATTTTCAAATGACAAAAAGACACGCCCCCTCACTGGCGTGCCTGCTTGTCATCTTGGTGTGGTTTGAGAGGGTAACCCGGCGATCATTGCACTAGTGCAGAAGACCCGTGGCTTTGCGTCCCTGTCTTTCGATCAGGTTTGCCTTTTTTCCTAGTCTATTCGACATATTTGTATTGATTTATTTTACCATATTTCAATAGATGCCAAAAGTTTGCTTGGTGTCACACCTTAGTCACGTATGTTCGAACATAACACAACCCTCTTCTTCTTTGGGGGTCTCGCCAACATTTTAACGAAAATATACGCTAAGCAAAGGCAAAGGCGCTGCCAACCTACCGGCAGCGCCTTATATGCCGAACATGTTCAACTCAACTCGAGCTGCAACAGTTCGGCCCTTCATGGCTCAAGGCTTGATAGCACTTATCGCGGCGACACCAGACACCAGGTATTGTTCGACATTTGCGCCGGGAATCTAATTCTTGATGAATGTCCAGGATTCGTCTTTAGGTTCGATCTCAATTTGGGTAAAACCGCTTTGCGCAAGCATGGCCTCCAGTTCGCCGATGGAGGAAACTCCTGAAATACACCCTGGATAGATACGGTCGATATCGCGGGTGGTGTCAGCAACGCTTGTACTACTCCATTATACATAGGGACACTAGTTTGAGTCGTCTTTCCAGATAAAGGGTTGGCGCTACGGCGTTGACCCTTTTCAGCTTAAAGATCAAGCATGCCTGCTTGCAACTTCTTAATCTCGGAATAAAACCAGAATTTGTGGGAAGGAATGTATATTAAGTTCATGGACTCTTCCCGCTTTGGATAACAAGCTGAAGAAGAAAGAACCATTTGTTGTTGAGGGGACTATTCGTTATGGTTAATAAAACAGGTTCCGCTATTGGCATTATCCCATCATTTTCAATCATCGCCCTAGCGGTAGGGTTAATGAACCATGTCATGGTCATTCCCTCCCTGCTGCAAGAGGCGAAAAGAGACGCGTGGTTAAGTATTTTGGCTGTGATTTTGCCATATATAATTTGGACCCTGCTTCTTTACTACATCATGAAAAAAACAAAACAGCAACCGATAGCGGCTTGGTTGCGCGAAAATTACGGAACGGCGATAAGCGTCTCGTTTCGGGCTTTTTTCATTGCTTACCTATTTTTGCTCATGGTTTTGACGGCGAAAGATACAACCGTTTGGACGCATGCTTCCTACTTGCCAAAAACGCCACAACTTGTTTTATCCGCTTCGTTGGTTCTTTTATGTTGTGTTGCCGCTCAATCCGGAATTCGATCGATCGCGATTTCATCGGGCATTTTGCTGCCATTCGTGGTGGTATTTGGGGACTTCGTCATGAGCGCCAATCTTCCCAAGAAAAATTATTCCTTATTGACACCAGTCATGGAACATGGAGTGGAGCCCGTCCTCAAAGGATGTATGTATGTAGGGGGGGGACTTGTAGAATTAATTATAATTTTGCTATTTCAACATCGAATGAAATCGAACATTCGTCCATGGTCGTTATGTTTATTAGCCATCTTCTTGGTTATATTGGTATTTGGGCCCGTTACGGGTGCAATCGCCGAATTTGGACCTTTTGAAGCAGCCAAACTGCGATACCCGGCCTATGAAGAATGGCGTCTCGTACAGGTTGGAAAATATATTCGTCATGTCGATTTTTTATCCATTTATCAGTGGCTATCAGGAGCTTTTGTCCGAATTTCCATCTCGCTCCTTTTACTTATTGATTTATTGCCAGCAAGTCAGAATAAGAACATGAAGCTTATTTGGCTAACGATACTCGGCATCGTCATGGTCTTCCTTGTTGAACTGCCCATTAGCGATATGCAATATGCCAGTTTCTTGAAGCATGTCTATTTACCTTTGTCATTAGGAATCGTTGTAGGCGTATCGCTTTTGTTGTTTATAGCTGTACTCGTGAAAAATAAAACTGGGGTGAGTCGACAATGAAATTTCGCCGGTTTTGGAAATCCCTATTGAAGAATGGAACAAAGAATACGCCCTCTTTAGAACGATCTGTCGCCATGCCCCAAAAGGACGAATGGTCACCGGAAGGGTTCCGCTCCTTATTTCGCAATTGCGCAGATGTGAAGATGGATAAGTATGACTTTGGCGATGTGGACTCCCTGCAAACGGTACACCTTATCTATTGCGAAGGGTTGGCGGAAATTCAGCAGATCAACGATTACGTGCTTCCGCGATTGGAAAGTATGTTGCATCATTCGAAACCTGGTATAGGGTTCGATAAAAAGCTGGAATTAACCCGAGTCGATCAGACTGGGGATCTGACAACCCGCGTATTTTCGGGTCAACTCATCATTTACTTTTCAAACCTGAATGCTCTTTATGCATTGGATATTGCTTCTCCCCCTCATCGAAGCCCCTCGGAATCAAACACGGAAATATCCATCAAAGGGCCAAAAGACGGGTTCGTGGAAGAACTAACAACCAACGTAGCATTAGTTCGCAAACGCCTTCGCACCAATTCCCTTTGTTATGAACAATTTACGATTGGAAGAAGGAGCAACAGCAAAGTGGCTTTGCTCTACATCGAAGATATCATTCAGCCTGAAATTGTGAAGGAGGCGAAAACCCGCTTACAACACATCGATATAGATGCCATAATGGGGAGCAGCCAATTGGAAAAAATCATTTCCGATTATTCGTTCACCTTATTCCCTTTACTGGATTATTCCGGTCGCCCCGATTATGTTGCAGACTGTCTCATACACGGACGATTCGCCGTTATTGTCGAGGGGGCCCCTAATGCCATTATAGGACCTGCCAATTTAACCCTCTTACTAAAATCACCTGAAGATGCCTATTTCCCGTTTTATTATGCTACTTTGGGGATGTTTTTGCGTCTTGTGGGTCTAGTCGTATCATTGCTGCTGCCGGGTTTTTGGATTGCGCTTTCGTCCTTTAATGTGGAACAAATACCGTATCCACTTTTAGCAACGATTTCGACGTCAAGAATTGGCTTACCTATGCCTGGGCCCATGGAGGCTTTTTTAATGATCTTTATGTTCGAGCTGTTTCGAGAAGCCGGAGAGAGGCTGCCTAAAGCGGTTGGCCAAACGGTAGCTGTTGTTGGGGGAATTGTGGTTGGGGATGCAGCCATTCGTGCTGGACTTGCCTCAACGACTTTGCTTGTCGTAGCGGCCGTAACCGCAGTTTCAAGTTTTACATTGGTCAATCAATCGCTCGTTGGTTCGGTAACCATCATCCGATTTTTTGTATTGATTTGTTCGTCGGTGCTGGGCATGTACGGATTTATTTTGTCTACGATTGCGATTGTTTTGTATCTTTCGCGGTTGGAGTCCTTTGGTGTACCGTATCTTGCCCCCTTATCCCCTTTAACTTGGAAGGACTTTATTGCGGCTGTTATCCGAAAACCGTGGAACACAATAAATCGCCGACCCGAAATGTTGCATACGAAAGATTCCACGAGAAGAGGTGATTCCTAAATGTCGGGATGGAAGAAATTGACGTCCATCTATTTGATATTCCCACTTCTTTTAACTGGCTGCTGGGATATTAAGGATATTCAAGATGTCAATTATTTAACAAGTATCGGGATCGATTATGTCGAGGGTCAATACGTCGTTTATGGGCAACTGCTGGACTTCACGGATGTCGCAAAAATGGAATCAGGGAAGCCGCTCCAGCCAATTCCCGTGTGGGTCGGTCAAGGCATGGGGGATACGACAATTAGTGCCGTTAATGATTTGTACCACACATCGCAGATGCGGATTTTTTATGGCCAAATTATCACCGTTGTCGTAAGTGAGAACGTATTGAAAAAGGGATTAAAGGAGATCGATGAACTGCGGCACCGCTATTATGAAATGCGCTACACACCATGGTTTTTTGGCACTACAGAGCCGATAGACCAAATTTTCGCGGTAACTCCTTTTTTTAATCTATCACCGCTTATGTCATTGCTTCATCAACCGCAGGAGAGTTACAAACAAGAATCGGTCATTGCCCCGATAACCTCGAGGGAGTTCGTGTCCGATATCCACGAACCAGGAAAGGCGACCCTTTTACCTTCTTTATCCATTTCGGATCGGCATTGGAAAAAAGGTGGAGACCCGCATTCGATGCTTGAAATGGATGGTGTTTTCGTTTTGCAGGATGGAAAATATCGAGGTCGGCTCACCAGGGAAAACATTCCGGGCCTCCGCTGGGTGAAACCCCAAACCCAACGTAGCCCTTTAATACTTCGCAGTGGTGGAAAGCCACAGGTTGCATTGTCTCTCGAGAATCCAAAGGTTAAAATCATTCCGCATGTCAAGGGAAAGGAAGTTACGTATACCGTCGATGTTAAGCTTTCGGGAAATGTTAGCGAGATCATCCAACCCATGTCTGAACGGCTTATGGAGGAGAAAGCGGCAGAACTAGTACAAAATGAAATCAAAAGAACGTTCGAAAAAGGGCTTGAAATCCATTCCGACCTGTTACAACTGGAACATGCGCTGTATCGTCAGAAAAATAAAGATTGGAAAAAGATCTATTCCGAAGGTGGTTACAACTTAACAACGGAATCCCTGCAAGAAATTAAAGTTTCGGTTAAATTGAATAATGCAGGGAAACTAAAAGCACCCTGAATGGCAATACGGATCAATACCGAAGGCAACCTGGCATTAAGGAACTGTCCTTCATTTCAGGTTTAAATGTTTGGCCAATTGGAAAAAATGGGACCATAAAAGGAGTCAATGCAAAATGAGTTGGAGTCAAAAATGGTTATGTTTGTTGATTCGAATTTGTATCGCTTTAGACTGGTTTATTGCGATATTCTTCGGGTTCTGTTTCGCTATAACCGGAAGAATGTATATGTCAGGCTTTCCGGTTTCCTATGTCTTTGTTATATTTACCTGTGTGATTGATGCAACCGTAATTTTACCTTATTTTCTCGAATCCATTAAAAATGCGGGATTTAACAAGAAGGCGAATGAAGGCGGCTGTCGGGATTCCGTTGAACCTTGACTTTGTAAACGCGATTGAAGCTCATTGACACCTTTCGGTTCTTCACAAAGCAACTCCAAAATCTGCAATCGCAGCGGATGAGCCATAATCTTAAAAACATTTACTCTGTATTGCTGAAGTGCAAGTTGCATAACCATACACCTCATTTCGTCTTTGGGGCGATTTCGATTGAGAATAGGCTATGTCCTTGCTGGATCTGGCTTTAAGCTGGAGATCACTTCTTTTTGAGACTCCTTGTTTGATAACGCCGCGCATTCACGGAAAGCGAAATGTTTACAACCTAGACATTTATTCAAATCCAGTTGCAATAGCGCGAAGTTAAGTGCCTCACCGGTATGTCCAAAAAAATGTTCAGCCCCAATTAGCGTATACAACCCTGTTCTCTTCAATACATCCAAAGGCTGAGCTTGAATTCCGGAAACAAGAATATTTCCGCCAAATTTCTCGAAATGCTTCACCAAACTGGACAGATTTGATTCACCCGTCGTATCCATAAAAGGTACTTTGCCCATGCGCAGCAGTAACACTTTCGGTCTTAGATGAATCGTATCCATAATGGACTTTTCAAACATGTTCGCGGCGCCGAAAAAGAGGGGGCCTTCGATGGTATAGATCCCGATTTGTGGACAATCGTGGCCTTCGGTTACCATATGAGCTTTCACTTTTTCATGTTTAGCTGTTGGGTCAGGCAAGACCTTGGAAACCAGTAAGCCGTCACTCATTCGTTTCACAAACAGTATAACAGCCAAAATTAATCCGACTTCAACGGCAGTCGTTAAATTCGTAAAGACCGTTAGCAAAAAGGTAATGAGAAGGACAAAAGAATCGCTCGTTTTGATTTTTAAGACGTGGGCAAATTCTTTTCGTTCGCTCATGTTCCAGGCAACGAGCATCAGAATCGGTGCCATACTAGCAAGTGGGATCTCCGATGCGTAAGGTGCAAACAAAATGAGCACCAGCAGCACAACAATGCCATGTATAATACCCGACAGAGGTGAGACCGCACCGTTTTTGATATTGGTTGCTGTTCGTGCAATGGCTCCTGTTGCTGGAATGCCTCCAAAAAGAGGGGTTACCATATTGGCGACGCCTTGCCCAATCAGTTCCCTATTGCTGTTATGACGACTGCCGGTCATGCCGTCGGCAACAACCGCCGATAATAAAGATTCGATGCCGCACAACATGGCAATAATAAATGCGGGGCGAATCAAGTTTTCAATGCGATCCCAGGTTAGATCAGGGAAATGAAAATGGGGTAAGGTGCTTGGAATAGCTCCAAATGACGATCCAATCGTTGCAACTTCCCCTTTAAAGAATACGGTCGCCACTATAGTGGATACGATAAGCCCTACCAAGGAACCAGGGACCTTCGGTAAAAATTTCGGTGTTAGGAGGATAACTGCCAAACAGACGACCGCTGTGATAATACTGTAGAGATTCGTAGTTGCGAGATGCGTTACAATTTCCTTCATATTTGGTAGAAAATTCTCATGTTTCTCGATACCGCTCAAACCTAAAAAGTTGGCAATTTGTCCGCTGAAGATTATGACGGCAATTCCAGCAGTAAATCCGATGGTTACAGGGCGAGGAATAAATTTTATCAACGCACCGAGTTTAAATAACCCCATGAGAACAAGAATAATTCCCGCCAAAAATCCTGCAAGCAACAAATTTTCGTATCCGTATTCCACGACGATCGCGAAAAGGATCGGAATAAATGCACCAGTCGGTCCGCCAATTTGAAATTTAGAACCTCCGAACAAGGAAATACAAATGCCGGCAACGATGGTGCTATAAATGCCATATTCCGGTTTTACACCAGCCGCAATAGCAAACGCCATCCCTAATGGAATGGCGATAATGCCAACAATGAGGCCTGAAATGAGATCCTTGCGGAATGCGGCTGCATGGTATCCTTCAAATCTTCCCGTACATTTCATCTGAGCTACCTTCTCTTCTTCATATATTTGATTATTTGAATATATGTGAAATGTTACTCCTGTCATCGAATAATGTCAATCGTAATAATCTCGTGTCACTCCGCATGTTTCCTACTGCAAAATAAAAAAACAAGGTGATCCTTGATGTTGCTCATGGATACCCTTGTTTTTCAGTTTAAGATTCATTTCGAATGACCTCAAGTAATGAAATAGCATCAACAAGATGATTATCGAAGATCTGCTTTGTGACTGCGAGCAGATCTTTAATCAACGGGTCACGTAACGAATAAATGACAGAAGTACCATCCTTTAAGCCCGTCACCACATTTTTATTTCGCAATACTGCCAACTGCTGAGAAACGGCTGAACCCTCTGAGCCTAAAATACTCTGTATCTCATTTACGTTTTTATCTCCCTCACTCAGAACCTCCAGGATTCGAATCCGCATGGGATGCGCCAGCGCCTTAAAAAAATCGGCTTTAAACTGTTGGATATTTTGATTCACGGCTAACGCCTCCTTAATCGTTATACTTTTGAATATATGAATATCATAACACAACTTCACCCAAAAGCATTCTGGAAAGAAGGGCATACCGGCGCATGGATTGTGATTTGGTTGCATCTCCTGTATAATACCCCCCCCATATTCAAATATCTGATTATTTGATTTTTCAAAAAGAACATAGGAGTGGGTGCGAATGCCGGGCTATACGAGTAAGGACTCATCACATCAAGATTCGTCATCCTCTCACGAATCGACTGCACCTTTCATGCAGGTAAGCAGGCAAGCAGTCATAACAATGGGGGTTCATGCGTTACATGAGATCGGGTCCAATTCCATTTGTAACGTTTGTATCGCCAATGGAGGTTCCTGTTGTCAAGGGTGTCGACATCTTGTCAAAGGTATCGGATGCCAGATTTGTGATTCGAGTTGCAGGAAATATCGTGAATGATGATGTCATAGGAAGTGTCCAATATGCAGTGGATCATTTTAACGTTCCACTGGTGTTAGTTTTAGGGCATGAGAACTGCGGTGCGGTTATTGAAGCATTAAATAGAAGGAAACATCCAGCTTATTTACAATCTATTGTCAATAAGATTGAACCAGCGGCTGAAAAGGCGATATCCGCTGGATTAGCCGAAGAAGACGTGATCGATCGGGTTGTCATTGAAAATGTCAAATTGGTCGAGGAAGAATTACATGAACATTCAGCCCTAAACGAGAAGTTAGCGAATGGCGATTTGAAAATAATCGTAAGTGAGTATCACCTGGCCTCAGGAAAAGTGACCTGGCTTATATAGGGAATGCTGAATGGTTCTTCAGGAAATTCCCGGCGATGCGACGGCGAGACAGCAACGTGAAAATAAGGCAAAAAAGAACACGGAGCCTGAGCTCTAGGTTCATCACCAGCAGTTGCAGGATAATCACCGATACGCTTGTCTAGACGAGGCGTGCACGAATACAGCCAAGCCCATATTTGCGCTTGCCTTCTCCAAACTTGCCTTCAATCGCGTTTCGTTTGCCGGTGTCCTGCTTGAGGATGCTTTTCCTCGCTTGTCGACCCGTTCTTGGGCTTGCTTCCCAGTGCTGGGCCGCTTAGCCGAATGCCCTTCCTTGCGGAATTGACAGTTCTCGCGCGTGCGGTAGTGTAGATTTGATCCGCTTGAAAAACAGCCGGGTAGCAGCCCATGCGCTCACGGTAATTCCCCAGTACGTCAATCAGCGTCGTGCTCTCGTTGAAGTTGTCCCATGTTTTGTTACATTCTCAACTGAAAAAGTATGAAGCCATTTCGTAAAACTGATTCCCTTTAATTACATTTACTTTGTGGATTGTTGTGTCAGCTTCGCTGGTATTCCGCCATATAAGCCACCGAGGAACGGGCGACAGCTAGAACCGCTCATTGATTTTCTCGTATTCCTTCGCTCGCCGGTAAAACGTAGGCTTTTTCATACCGATCTGACGCATAGCCTCCGTCGCGGTAATCTGGCCAGCTCTCCATTCCCGATACGTTTCCACAAATTTACCGTCGATCTCCTGCTTAGGCCGACCAAATATAACGCCGTCCGCCGGGCAAACTCGATCCCTTCTTGTCACTCTGCTTATCGACAAAAGTAAAACTGTCCTCAATGCTAAGCTCTCGGAACTTTACGAGCTGTCGTTCCGGACTTTGGCCTTTAGACGATACTCGGCCGAATACTCGGCAGAACTTTGTAAGTTTCCTAACAGCCAAGATTTACTGGTGAAGAGTCCATGAGAGATGTATATTAGTGCATAAGCGGCTGATCCTGTTTGCAACAGCCGCCTACTGCTGTTTATCCATTACTCTCCAGGCTTCGTCGTCATCAGGCGATAAAGTTTCGTGTGCCGCGGGAACTTGTCGGTAAACGGTACGAGGGAACTGCCGACCTTCATCAGACCATTCCCGGCGTCAACATTCGTAATGTAGGACAATTGCAGGTCCGAAATGTTGAGTAACTCGGCAAGCTCCATCCGGTCGGTACTGGCCTGATTCAGCATGACGATGAATTCACTGTTTGCAAGCATGGTGCGGGCTGTATGACTTTGTAGCAGATCGTCCACATTTTGCGTAATCCCTGTGCAAAAAGCGCCATACTTTCGGACACGCTTCCAGAGCGTGAACAGAAAGTTGGCACTATATTCGTGCTGGAACAAAAGGTAGATTTCATCAATAAAAATAAACGTATTCTTGCCTCTGGCGCGATTTTGCGTAATCCGATTCAAGATGTTGTCGAGTACGACCAGCATGCCGATGGGAAGAAGCTGCTTGCCCAAGTCGAGAATATCGTAGCAAATCAGCCGATTGTTAACGTTGACGTTGGTCGATTGGGCGAACGTATTCAGACTGCCGGAAGTAAATAATTCAATGGCCAGCGCGATATCCTGCGCCTCCGGTTCTGCTTGCTTGAGCAGCTCCGCGCGAAAATCCTGCAATGTCGGCGGCTGTCCCTTATAGTTGCTCCGCAAATACTTGCGGTACACAGCGGCGGTACAGCGATCGATGAGCGACTTCTCCTTGGCTCCAAGCTGATATCCTCCGATCAACTGCTCGCACAACGACAGGACGAATTCCGATTTAAGAATGATCGGATTGGCTCCGTCGCCATAATCCCGGTGCATATCCATCGCATTGATATGGTTCGACGAAGTAGCAGAAATGTGAATCGTCTCGCCACCCAGCGCATTTACCAGAGCGGAATACTCCCGCTCCGGGTCAATCAGGATAATGTCGTCATCGCTGGCCAATATCTGATTGACGATTTCCCGTTTCGCGGCGAAGCTTTTACCGGAACCGGATACGCCAAGGATAAAACTGTTTCCATTCAGCAGTTGCTTTCGATTGGCGACGATCATATTTTTGCTGATGACGTTTTGCCCGTAATAAATGCCGTCTGGATGCATGATCTCCTGCGCTCGAAACGGGATAAAGACAGCCGTACTTTCAGTCGTGAGCGTCCGCAAAGCATGAACTTTTCGCAGCCCATACGGCAGCACCGTATTCAAACCGTCCATTTGCTGATAGGAGAGCGTGGAAAACTGGCACAAATGCTTGCGGGCCGTAGTGAGTAATGTCTCCGTATCGCTATCGAGTTGTTCTTTGCTGTCCGCGACATGCACCATCGTAAGTAGTCCAAACATCATCCGCTGGTCGCGTGTGGTGAGGTCGCTAAGAAATTCCTTGCTCTCCTTGCGCTGCTGCTCCATGTCGTAAGGGATGACAGCAGAAAAGTTGTTGTTGCGGTTTTGCCGTCGCTGCCAATTCGTAATGTTCGTTTCCACGCCGAGCAGTCGATTCTCCACTTCGCGGACAGCTTCATCGGTCGGAATCGGAATCACATCGAGCGATAGAAGCAAGTTGCGGTTCAAGTCGCACAGTTCGGCTACCATGCTGTCCTTGATGTAGCTGGCGTAATCACGCAGAAAGATGACCCGACCGTAGTATTCGCCCATCCGAAAATGATCTTTGGCAAACTCGAAGGTGTCCGGGCAAATGTAATCTTTGAAATCGTGTCCCTTGCGCATCATCTCCTGCATGTCGAAGCGAAAATCGGCTTCCTCGCCAATCCGGAAGAAGTCATGCAGAATGCGTAGGCGGTCAGCCACATCAAGTTCGGTACATTTCGAGCCGAGACGAGAGAAATGCGCCGTCAACTCCGTGCCGACCCGCGCGAAGTAATGGCGAGCTTCATCCACGTTCTTTTTAACCACGGAAATGGTGATGTATTTCACTTGAATCGTCCCATTTGTGTTGCCATCAGTCGCTTTACCAAGCAACATGTCGTTGTACTCCTGCCGATACACATCCAGCCCGTCGTGCTGGAGCGGAATAAGAATGGAACGTTCTACATCTGCTTGATTAAGCCGCCGATTGTGAATCGTAATCTTCGTCGTCGCGCCGCTGTCAAACGAATTAAGCAATTCGGAGTAGGAAAGGAACATCGTCTCCTTGTCCTCTCTCGATGCGACAGCGTAGTTGATGTCCGCGAAACGGAACGACTTCGAGAATTTGTTGCCAACAGCAAAAATCCCGTCCGGCCAGATGGCGCGGATCGGGATCGCTTGTTGTACGCTTTTGGGAATGACAGACCGTTCCTTGTCCTGCTTCATGGTGCGCCTGAGCGTCTTAATCATTGCGCTTCATCCTTTCTTGCTCACGCTTGTGCAGGCTTCCTTTTAGCGCTTCGTAGTATATGTTGGTCGAGCGGAAGACAAGCCGTCTTGGCATCAGAAACTCCGACTTCACATACACCCACAATAGTCGCTCTGCCGTCATACCGTGATAGCGGATAAACCCGAGCGCGGCGCAGGGAGCTGCCCCCAATATGCACATCCAACTGAGCGTTTCCAGTCCGAAATGACTACGCAGCCCGAAATACAGTCCAATAGCCGCAGCGACCGCCAGAACAGAAAAAAAGAACTGCCGCAAGGACAGTCCGAAGAACAAGCTTTCCGTATAATCCCGGATTTCCCGGTTAATTTTCACTTCCACATTTATCCCTCCCGGATGAGCAGTCTACGCCTCAGGCTCGTTGCGTTCAGAATTGATCAGTGTGTCGTCATCAAATGGCACAGGATTGCTCAATAGTTCCACAGCAAGCTGAAAACCATCCTTTATCCCTTGTAAATATAACCACTCATTCATAATCGCTTGCTTAAAATGGTGTTTGTCCTCCCAAACATCAAATTCAGGCATGCGCTCCATATCCATACCAGCAAACAAGACTTGAACCTGAATTTCGAAAG
>NZ_JACJVR010000152.1 GCF_014212175.1 Cohnella xylanilytica
ATCGTGCCTGCGACGGCCGGCGAATCGGCGGGCGGCGCGGCCGGCGGCGGCTCCGGCGGGTCCGGGGGCGGCTCCGGAGGAGGGCAGACGAACGCAGGCAATCTCGTCAACCTGGTCGACAAGGATGCCACCGACCGCACGAAGTCGCTGTTCGTCTATCTGAACGAGAGCCGCGGCAAGTCCATTCTGTTCGGTCAACAGCACGCCACGACCGAAGGCCTCTCGTTCACGGAGAGCGACGGGACCCATTCCGACTCGCTCGACAGCGTGGGCGACTATCCCGGCTTGTTCGGATGGGACACGCTCAGCCTCGAAGGCTTCGAGAAACCGGGCGTGAGAGGCGATTTCGCGAAGAGCCGCGACAACCTGATCGACGTCATGAAGAAGGCGTACAAGAGCGGCGGCGTCCTGACGCTCAGCGCCCACATGCCGAACTTCGTGACCGGCAACGACTTTTACGATACGAAGGGCAACGTCGTCTCCCACATCCTTCCGGGAGGGGACAAGCACGAGGCGTTCAACGCGTTCCTCGACAACATCGCGGACTTCGCGAACAACCTGAAGGACGATGCGGGCAAGCCGATCCCCGTTATCTTCCGCCCGTTCCACGAGCAGAACGGAAGCTGGTTCTGGTGGGGCGCGGCGTTCACGACGACGGACGAATACAAGGAGATTTACCGGTACACGGTCGAATACCTGCGCGACAAGAAGGGCGTCCGCAACTTCCTGTACGCCTACTCGCCGGGCGGCGGCTTCGGGGAATCCGAAGAGACGTACCTGAAGACGTATCCGGGCGACGATTACGTCGATATCCTCGGCTTCGACAGCTACTATAACGGAGAAGGCGACAGCTGGTTCGAGAGCGTCAAGACGGAAGCGAAGACGGTGTCGAAGATCGCCGACCGGAAGAAGAAGGTCGCGGCTCTTACCGAGTTCGGCTACCAGAAGATGAAGGTATCGGGCAACGCGACGAAGGACTTCTTCACCCGCCTGGCGGGCGCGCTGAAGTCCGATCCGGATTCGAAGAAGATGGCGTACATGCTGACCTGGGCGAACTTCAACGGCGTGAAGGATTCGGCTTACGTTCCTTACCATACGGGCGACCCCGAACGCGAGCACGAGATGCTTCCGGACTTCCAGAAGTTCTACGAAGACTCGTATTCGACGTTCAGCCGCGACGTGAAGGGCGCCTACGACAAGAAGGTTCGCTCCTCTTCCGAGCAAGGCTTCATGCACGTCGTCTCCCCGACCGATCAAGGGACGATCAAGGACGCGACGACGAAGATCCGGGTGCGCGTGCTGAACGAGAACGACAACGCGATCCGGGTCGCGTACAAGATCGGCGAGTCCGGGGCCGAGCAGCCGCTCGTCAAGGACCCGGCGACGGGCTATTACACGGCGGATTGGTCGCCGGAAGCCGAGCTGAACGGCAAGACGGCGGAGCTGACCGTGACCGTCTACCGCGGAAGCGGCAACCGGGTGCTGTACCGCCAGACGAACACCGTGTTCGTGAAGGTGAGCGAAGTCCAGATCGGCGCTTACACGTTCGACGACGGGATCGACGGCGTTCAATATAACGGAGAATATTCCGGCTCGCTGGGCTCCACGAACAACGGCGGCATCTCCCGCAGCGACTTCAACGGCGGCTCCCTGCGAATCGACGCGACCAAGCTCAACGGCGCGGACACGTGGCAGGAGTTCAAGCTGGAGCTGAAGAACGCGAAGGAGAAGGCGGGAAGCGACAAGCTGACCGGCGTGAAGCGGGTGAAAATGGACGTGTGGGTTCCGGCGTCGCTCGGAGCCGCCGATAACGCCAGCATTCGCGGAGTCGCGCAGCTGCCTCCGGATTGGGAGACGAAGTACGGTATGGACACGACGTACGCTTCGCTCGCCAGCCTGCCGAAGGTGACGGTCGGAGGAATCGAATACGTCAAGTTCTCGCCGACGTTCGATCTGACGGACGACGCCGCCCGCGAGGCGGCCGACGATATCGCCCTGTCGGTCGTAGGCGGCGGATGGGCGACCGCGGAGGGGGAGACGGTCCCGATCTACGCGGACAATATCCGCTTGTTCAACACGTATTCCGAAGCGACCTCCGACCCCGCGTTCGTCGACGACTTCGAGAGCTACCTCGGCAGCGACGAAGCGCTGGCCGCGAAGTTCGTCCATGCCGGCGGGGATCCGGCGACGGCCGCCCTGGACGGAACCCATAAGCACGTCGGCGGCTACGGGCTGAAGTATGCGTATACGCTCGGGAACAACGGCTACGCCGGCATCACGAAGGCGCTGAACGGAGTCGACTGGTCCGGCTACAACGCCCTGCAGTTCTGGTACGAGCCGGACGGCCAAGGCCAGAAGCTCGTCATGCAGGTCAACGTCGGAGGCAAGACGTACGAGTATTACCCGGACACGGCGACGAAGGAAGCGGCGTTCGTCACGGCGCCGTTCAACGAGTTCGTGCCGGCCAACGGCGCGACCGGCACGCTGACGAAGACGAACCTGAAGAACGTGCAGGCGTTCTCGATCTACACGAACGCGAGACCTGACGGCAACAAGCTGACCTCGTCGATGTACTTCGACGACATCCGCGCCGTGAACGATCCGGACGCCGGCACGGTGCCCGGCGGCAGCGAAGGCGGAGGCCTCCCCGTCGGAACGCTGTTCGACTTCGAGAAGGGAATCGCGGGCTGGACGCTGAACGACAACACGCTCGGAGCGACGAATCTCGCGAACTCCGACGACGGCGGAACCAAGACGCTGAGCGCGGACTTCCCGTCCGCACCGGCGTCGGAAGACAAGCATTTCGAGCTGGCCTATATGGCTCCGCAGGATCTGAGCAACGGCTCCGCGCTGACGCTGAAGGCTCGCGTCTCCGAGGGAACCGCCCAAGCGACGCTGTTCGTGAAGCACGGCAACTGGACGTGGGTCGCCGCCGATCCTATCGAGCTGACGACGGACTACAAGACGATCTCCCTCGATCTGAACGCCGGCTCGATCGACAAGACGAACGTCGTCGCGGTCGGCCTGCAGATCTCGTCGCCGACCGGCGAAGGCACGAAGACCGTCTACGTGGACGACGTGACGCTGGCGGGCACAGGCGGAGGCTCGGGAGGCACGGGCGGCGGCGAAGCGCCGGGCACGCTGTTCTCTTTTGACGACTCCGTTCAGAATTGGAGCTTCACGGCCAACGAGCTGGGCGCGTCGAATCTGTCCAATCCGAAGGATGCGGACAACGGCGTGCTCGCGGTCGACTTCCCAGCCGAGGACAACGGCAAGAGCTTCGAGCTGGCGTTCCAGGGCGACCGCAATCTGAGCCAAGGCAAGCTGCTTAAGCTCAGGGCGAGGGTGACGTCCGGAACGGCCAAGGCGAAGCTGTTCATCAAGACGGGGGCCGGCTGGACCTGGGCGGATTCCGGCGAGACGGCGCTGACGTCCGACTATCAATGGATCTCGCTGGATCTGGACGACGCGGCCAAGGGCATCGACAAGTCGCTCGTCAAGGCGATCGGCGTTCAAGTCTATTCCCCCGGCGGCGAAGGGACGAGAAGCCTGTACGTGGACGACGTTACGCTGGAGTAACCGGCGGATCCCTTCTCCTTTCATATCGTTACGCCTTTAAGGCCCCTTGCGGCCGCAGGTACCGGATTGTCGGTCCCTGCGTCCCGCAGGGGTCTTTTCTATGCTGCCTATCGACCCATCCGGGACCGGGAAGAAGGTTGGGGGAGGACGCGGACGCAAGAGGCAGGAACGAACTCCCGAACAAGGTACGTTCAGACTAGGAATGGCAATTAACAGGGCCTTTAGTGCTATCGATAGCGATACTTATTTATTGTACTATGATAAAAAAACCAGATAGGACAAAGGCTGGTAAGTAGATGGCGTATAATAGGCAGCTGCAGCAGTTACAGGATACATATGCCACGGCTTATCGTATGGCGATCGCTATCGTGGATCATACCGGACGGATGACGACGGAGCCTTCCGGGTCGGACGGCTTGCTGGCTCGCGTCCTGTCCTCGACCGACGGCTTCGACCTGCGAGCCGAACTGAAGAGACATACCTCCTATCTGCAGGGAATTCAAGCGGTTACGATATACGATTACAACACGATCTACGGGTTGAAATTCCTCGTCGCCCCCCTGCGGGTCCGCGAGGGCTATTCGTGCTTCGTCTGGGCGGGCGCCTGGATGGACGAGCAGTCCCGGAAGGCCGCGGCCGACGCGTTCGACATCCGCAAGCGGGGCGATTCCGAGACGCTGCGGCATCTGCGGGAGCTGCCCGACATCGGAGAGCTGCACCGGATGGACCTGATGACGAAGCTCGGCCAGATGGCCGAGATCGCCGCCGTGCTTCTGCGCAACGACACCGAGAACCGAGGGGCGCCGGCCCCCGCCCTTCGCCGCCTGAGGGAGGTCGTCGATTGGTCGGCGACCCCGGGGTTCGCCGACCGGGAAGCCGACGCCGCCGGGCTGCTGCTGCGCATTCTGGAGCTGGACGTGGCCGGCTTCGCGCGAAAGGTAGAGAACGAGCGGTTCCAGGTCGCGTTCGCCGCGGGCGACGACCGGAGCGAAGCGCTGCTCGGGGCCGCGTTTCATACCGGGGAAGGCTGCCTCGGCCACGTCGCCCTCATTCGGCGGAGAATGGTGTGGAGCTCTTCCTCGGAAGACCCGCGATTCTCCTTCTTCTCCCAGAGAGGTCTAGACCTGCGAACGGTCGTCGGGTACCCGCTGACGGCGGGGGGAGAGATGATCGGCATTCTGTTCGGAGGCACGTTCTCGTTCCGGGAGCCGCCTGCGGAGAGCGTCGAGCTGATCGAGCTCATGATGAGCCTGTGGGGGAGCGGCCGACAGGCGGCGGCTCTTCAGGAGAAGCATCAGCAGCACCGCCTTCTGCTTCGGACCTTGAACGAGATCGCCTACTCCATCGGGTTCATGCACGACGCCAATCAAGTGCTGTCCGTCTTGGTCGACGCCGCCCACAGCCTGGTCGGGGGCTCCTTCGCCTGCATCCTGCTTCTGCCGGAACCGGACCGCCGGACGGAAGCCCGCCTCGTCTCCCGGGAGATGGGCCCGGAGCAGATCCATCAATACGCGAGGGAAGCGGCGGAGCGCTATCGCCCCCGCAAGGACGCGCCCCAGACGAACGCCCGCCAGCCGATCGGCCGGCTGGCGGAGTGGGGAGAATCGATCGTGGAGCTGCCTCTCGTCCACGGGCGGCAGATCGTCGGGGTTCTGGCGCTGGGAATCGCCGAGGAGAGGCTGAAGGAAGCGGAGCGGCTGCTCGTCATGGCGCTCGCCATGATCGGCGAGATGCGGCTGTTCGAGCTTCGCAACGCGGACGGCCTGGCACGGCGCAGCCATCTGGAGCTGCTGGGCCAAGCGGTGGCCAAGTGGAATCCGGCCGCCTACCGGGAAGCGGCGAAGACCGCGAAGCTGGCCGCCGACTTCGCGCACAAGCTGGGATTCGAACCGGCATCCATCGAACGGATCGGCCAAGCCGGCCTCGTCAGCGCCTACGAATCCTCCTATCTGTGGGAGACCGTGCCGTGGAACGCGGACGTCATCCGGGTGCTCCAGGAATCGGAAGAGATTCTGAAGCGCCTCGTCCCCGTCCAGGCGGACGAACGGGCGCCTCCCGACTACTCGCGGGAAGCCCAAGTGCTGGCGCTCGCCCGATGGCAGTCGAGGCGGGAGCAGAGTCCGCACGCCCTCCCCGCCTATTCGTCTCCGGCTCCGGCCCTTATCGAAGAGACGCTGGTCGAAGCGTTCGAAGGCTACATGCGGGAGA
>NZ_JACJVR010000153.1 GCF_014212175.1 Cohnella xylanilytica
CTTTCGAAATTCAGGATAAATCCTTACCGTAGAAAGTATTCAGTCGTTGTCCGTCTATATATACTTGACCTTTTTTCATTCGGATTTTCTCTCCGCTTAACGCAACAACTCGAAGAACGCTTTTTTTCTCCGCGCTCTGAAATCGGTTGGGAGGATATTGAAAATAGACAAGGTCTCCTCGTTGAATCTCATTACTCGAATAAGCATTAGGGTCGACGACAAGCGGACTGTGAGAGTAGTCTATATTCCCAAGCATATAATCATCGTTAATTTTAACGCTTATAGTCCCTTCTTGCGGCTTTACTGCTTTAAGTTCGTTTTTCGTAACCGAGTCGATTAGTTCCCCTTTGCATCCTGACAATAAGGCAGCGCAAACGAAGACAATCATTAAATATTTCAAACCATCACTTCCTTTTAGGTAAAAGCAAATAATGGAAATTTATTGGCGTAGGTTGGTTATACAGAGGGCGAGTAAAACACGTCGCTGTGCATATGCCGGATTTTGTCCCAGTTGCCGGGGTTGGTTGTGTCTGGAGAGCGGTGCTCCAGAATGGCCTGATACAGGGCGGCTTTTTGTTCCAAATGGTCAACGTGCCGTTTGGCTTCTTCGAGTCTCGCGAGCGCCGCTTCTTTATGCTCGATGATGAGCGCACTGCGTTGCGGAATGGTCGAATCCCCTTCGAGGCAAAGATCGACGTACTTTTTGATGACTTCGATCGGCATTCCGGATTGCTTGAGACATTTGACGCCATGCAGCCAGTTGATCGATTCTTCGTCGAACATCCGGATGTTGTTTGGATTGCGCTTTAAGCTCGGAACCAGGCCTTTATCGGTGTAAAAACGTACGGCGTGCTCGGTGAGCCCCGTTATGAAGGCGGCTTCTTTGACCGTATACATGCGTAATCCTCCTCGAGAAAAAGTGGTTAAAGACTGCTTGACTTCGTGTAACACGAAGGCGCTAGGCTTATTGTAAGGCAAACGGCCGTAAGCGGGAATCCCCGTGCGGCGTCCGATTTCCCGGGATGCACGGCCGTTTGCCATTTTATATTTTGAATAATGGGAGGAATGACCATGCAATCCGTAACATTGAACAACGGCGTGAAAATGCCGATCCTCGGCTTCGGGGTCTACCAAATACCCGATGCCGAACAATGCGAGAACGCGGTATACGAAGCGCTGATGGCCGGTTACCGCCTGATCGACACCGCCGCCGGTTACCTGAACGAGGAAGCGGTCGGACGCGCGATCAAGCGAAGCGGCGTACCGCGCGAAGAGCTGTTCATCACGACCAAGCTCTGGGTTCAGGACGCCGGATACGAGAGCGCCAAGCTGGCGTTCGCCAAATCGTTGAAGAAACTGCAGCTCGACTATCTCGATCTCTACCTGATTCACCAGCCGTTCGGCGATTACTACGGCGCTTGGCGCGCGATGGAGGAGCTGTACCGCGAAGGCAAGATCAGGGCGATCGGCGTCAGCAACTTCCTGCCCGACCGCCTGATGGACCTCATCGTGCATAACGAGATCGTGCCTGCCGTCAACCAGGTCGAGACGCACCCGTTCTACCAGCATCGAGAGCGGCGCTTTTATGAAGGAGCAGGGAGTGCAGCACCAGTCGTGGGCGCCGTTCGCTGAAGGACGGGGCAACATGTTCGGCAACGAAGCGCTGTCCTCGATCGCGGCCAAACATAACAAGTCCGTCGCTCAAGTCGTGTTGCGCTGGCTTGTTCAGCGAGAAGTCGTTGCTATTCCAAAATCGGTGCGCAAAGAGCGGATCGTCGAAAACTTCGACATTTTCGATTTTGAGTTGAGCGCGGACGATATGGAACGTATTGCCGCCCTCGATACGCGGGATAGTCTCTTCTTATCGTACCACGATCCGGAATTCGTCAAGATGCTGGGAACCTTGAGAGTCGATCTGTAACCGGCGTTAATTCCTTATCGCTGTCGGACGACAAACGGGGCCGCCGCAACAAAAACGAACCGCCGTATCCCGACGAGCGGCGGCCCGTTTGGCTGCATTCAAAATAAATCGGGACTCTGCATAGCCCCTATGTATTCGTAATTGTATATTTTACCGGCTGTACCTGTCGGAATCGCGCGGAATTTTCCTCTCTCCACAAGGCTGCGGCAGTACTTAATGACCGTCTGCTTGTGAACCTCCAATTCTATCGCCGCCTTCGCCGGACTAAGGATACGGTTGTTTCGAATGGCCAGACGCATCAACTGGCGTTCGATTTTTTGAAATTTGCGACGAACCGTCTCATCCTTCGCATCCGCTGCTATTAGATAAGGAGCGAGAATGCTTCGAACCATAGCCAGCACGAACGATGGATTTTCTTTCATTTCGTCGAAGGATATAGAGACCACGTAACAATCTTGCGACTGCAGGAACAGCCCCCTGTTCAGATCCATTCGATATTTCGAACGATCCTTGCCATGCGTACCGTAATCCATGATCTCGAATACAAACGAAGAACGCCCCATATCCAAATAAAATCCACGAAATACGACCGCCCCCGCCAATCTTTAACTTCGTATTCCGGATGCAAACCTGTAAAATGTCCCATCAGAGGCCACCATATGTTTTCCGCAAACATGCGGTTGCCAAATCCGTGCCCTCTTTTCAGAGCATCCTTTCGTTCCCCATGACGCTTCGACAAGTGGTCTTTTATCCATTTCTCATGCTCGATCTCAAAGCTCAACCGGATCACCCTTCCCGAGTAAAAAAATAAGCCCCGACTTCCCTTCGCTCAAGAAGGAAGATCGGGGCGTGCTTCGCCACAGTATATGAGTAAATATAGAATAAACCATTCGCCGCCAAGCAGCAAGGGGTTGCTCCTCCTGCGCTATCTTTGTGTGATTTTTCATACAAAAAATC
>NZ_JACJVR010000154.1 GCF_014212175.1 Cohnella xylanilytica
GGGCGGCTGCGGCTTTGGCCGCTTCGCGGGCCTCGAGCGCCGCCTTGCGCCGGGCGGCCTTCTCTTCGTCCGTCTCCTTGCGGCGGACGGGCGCTTCGCCGACTTCCGCGGCGGGAGGAGCCGGCGCCGCGGCGGGAGGAGCCTCGGCCGGCGGCGGCGACTCAGCTGCGACCGGCGGCGGCTCTGCATCCGCAGACGAGGCCTCTGCCGCGGCGGGGGTCGGCTCTGCCGACGGCTTCGCGGGCTCGGCGGCTTCGCTCCCCGCCGTCTCCGCCTCCGGCTCCCGCTCGGAGCCTTCGCTGTTCGCCGTCTCGGGAGCCTCCGCCTCGCGCTTCTCTTCCTCGCTCATCCGCTCGTCACCCGCTTCCCGGTCTTGGCTTCGTAGCGGATTTTCTCCTGGAGCTTGTTAATGCCGTAAATGAGCGCCGCCGGGTTCGGCGGGCAACCCGGAATGTATACGTCGACGGGGACGATCTGGTCCACGCCCTTGATGACGGAATAGGACTTGATATAGGGACCCCCGGCCGTCGCGCACGAGCCCATCGCGATGACCCACTTCGGCTCCGGCATCTGGTCGTACAGCCGGCGGAGCAGCGGACCCATCTTCTTCGTGACGGTGCCCGACACGATCATGACGTCCGCCTGCCGCGGAGACGTCCGGAACATGACGCCGAACCGGTCGAGATCGTAGTGCGGGGCTCCCGCCGCCATCATCTCGATGGCGCAGCAGGCGAGCCCGAAGGTGAGCGGCCACAGCGAGTTGCTGCGCACCCAGCCCTTCAGCGACTCGATGCTTCCGATGAAGACGTTCCTCTCGAGCTCCTGCACGTCTTCGGGGCTAATCTTCGTCAGATCGAATTCCATTGCAGCACCTTCTTCCTCCAGGCATAGACGAGGCCGACGAGCAATAAGCCGACGAACACGACCATCTCCGCAAGCGCAAAAAGGCCGAGCTTCTTGTAGGCTACGGCCCAGGGGTAGAGAAACACGGTCTCGACGTCGAACACCACGAACATTAGCGCGTACAGATAATACCTGACGTTAAATCGGATCTGGCTGTCTCCGACCGGATCGTTGCCGCTCTCGTAGGTGGTCTCCTTCTCCGGGGTCGGCTTGCTCGGACGAAGCTGCTTGCCGATCCACAGCACCGCGATCGGGAACGCGATGCCGAGAAGTAGGAAGACGGTTACAATGACGTACGAATTTGCGTATTTCTCCACATCATCGCCTCCGGCGAACTGGAATGAAGAGACTGCAAACGAGGTAAATTTCCCCCACAATTATAACAAAAGCTCCCAATGGCGTCCACGAGTAAAGCGTTTACACCGTTCGGCGGCCGCGAATCCGGCCTCGGGCCGGACAAGCGGCCCGCGAGATAACGAAGTCTTTCGTTCGGGATTATGCACCTTCCTTTCTATGTTACTTTATGCTCTGTCCGCCGCCGGCAAGAACCGTAACGGAACGGAATCGGAATGACGGGGCACCGGTCCATGGGCCCGTTCTCTAACGAACTCGGGAGTCGCCATTTAGCTCGCAGGCACCGTCACACAAAAAAACTTGGGATGACCATTTGACAAACGGAACTTGTCCGGAAATCGTTGGATTCGGATGCCAATATCGACGTTACTATAGGAACCCATCCCACGGGTTCATCGGTACAAGCTCTAACGGATTCAGGAGTCGCTATTTAGCGTCAAAAGCCCATTTTGAAAATCTAACGGACTCAGGCGTTCTTATTTCGGCCAATCGAGGGGAAATGCGGGCATCCGAAACGAAATAACGTCTGTACGATCCGTTAGAATTCAAATTCGCCCATTTCCAACGAATTAGCGTCTTCTGGGTCCGTCCCTCGTATTTAAGGGGATTGCTCACAAATGCTCACTCATTCGCAGGATTTCAGCCGTTTTGGCAAGAGGTAAACGGTGGAGAGCT
>NZ_JACJVR010000155.1 GCF_014212175.1 Cohnella xylanilytica
GCCGGCGCCTCCGTGCCATGCCGGGGACGGCGGCGCGAAGCCGGCAGCTTCGGGCGCGACCGTCAGCTCAAGCGCGCCGGCGGAGTCGGCTAAGCCGGAGGGCGGCGCGGCCTCGCGCCGTCCCCGGAGCTTGGACTCGATCCGTTCCCGGCTCCAGGAGCCCGGAGGCGAATAGTCTTCCGCCCACCGTTCGAGAGACTCGAGATCGACGGCTTCGTCCCATCCGACGGAGGCGCAAGCTTCGAGCACGTCGTCGAGAGCGACCTCCCGCCTCTCTTGAACCACGCAGCGGCGGATCAGCTCCCCGGCGATCCGCGCCTTCATCGCGGGATCCAGGTTCGGCAGCCTTCGCTCCAGCGCGCCGCGAATCGCGTCCGCCACGATCTCGGCCTGACGGCTGCGAGGCAGAGGCGCGTATTTGGTCTGAACGTACCGGCGGATGACGTGAATGTCCATCGGCGTCAACAGCGCTGCGCGTTCCAAGCTCGCGGTCTCCCCTTCCCTGCGAATCTACTAATCCGTAGTTTATCACATAGGAAAGATGTGGGGGAAGCCATACGCCGCCAAGCGACCGCCGTCTAGGCCGACGCGATCGCCTTCTGCATCTCCTCGCTGCGGATATACACTTCGATCTGCTCCTTCTCCGAGAACGTAAATTGGTATTCGCAATCGATGCCTTCGTCCTGCGGCTCGATCTGGATCGGCGCCCCTTGGGGCGTGCACACAACGAGCGCCGACAGCTCGATCAGATCGTCCGGGACCGGCGTCTCTTCGGCCGTCTCGAAGCGCAGCGTCACGTCGACCCACTGTTCGTTCCGTCTCTCGACGTGCGGGATGAACTTGACGAACCGCAGCTCCGTGATCCGGTCGTCTCCGTATTTGATCATTTTCGTCATCCACCTCCCTGTGCCAAAAAAAGGCTGCTCCCGGCGGCAGCCGCCGCGTCGGGAACAACCTCTGTCGGATAAGTTCGGCCCGTGCCCGAACGCCGCCGTTACGGCAGCATCGAGGAGCCCATCAAGTACTTGTCGACTTCGCGGGCGGCTTCGCGGCCTTCGTTGATCGCCCAGACGATCAGGCTCTGTCCGCGGCGCATGTCGCCGGCGGCGAACACCTTGTCGACGCTCGTCTTGTACTTGCCGTATGCCGCCTTGACGTTCGTGCGGCGGTCGGTCTCCAGGCCGAGCTGGTCGATGATCGTGCTCTCCGGGCCTTCGAAGCCGACGGCCACCAGGACGAGATCGGCCGGCCATACCTTCTCGGTGCCGGGGATCTCTTCGTAGATCTTGCGGCCTTGCTCGTCCACGTAACGGCGGATCTGAACGGTGTGCAGCTCCTTGACGTTGCCGTTCTCGTCGCCGACGAACTTCTTCGTCAGGACGGAGAAGGCGCGCGGATCTTCGCCGTACAGAGCCTTGGCTTCTTCGTGGGCGTAGTCGAGCGTGTACACGTTCGGGAACTCCGGCCACGGGTTGTTGATCTGGTCACGGGTCAGCGGAGCCTTGGCGTGCGTGCCGAATTGGGATACGCTCGTGCAGCCGTGACGCAGGCTCGTCGCCACGCAGTCGGTGCCGGTGTCGCCGCCGCCGATGACGATGACGTGCTTGTCTTTGGCGGAGATATATTGGCCGTCCTCGAGACCGGAATCGAGATAGCTCTTGATCGTCGAGTTCAGGAAGTCCATCGCCGGGTAGATGCCCTTCAGATCGGCTCCTTCCACGTTGCCGATTCCGCGGGCCTTCGTCGCGCCGCCGCACAGAACGACGGAGTCGTATTGGTCGACCAGGTCCTTCGCGGAGATGTCCTTGCCGATCTCGGTGTTCGTCACGAACTTGATGCCTTCCTGCTCGAGCAGATCGACGCGGCGCTGAACGATATGCTTCTCCAGCTTCATCGTCGGAATGCCGTACGTCAGCAGCCCGCCGACGCGGTCCGCGCGTTCGTAGACGGTGACGGAGTGGCCGGCCTTGTTCAGTTGGGCGGCGGCCGCGAGCCCCGCCGGGCCGGAGCCGACGACGGCGACCTTCTTGCCGGTGCGGGTCTTCGGCGGCTGCGGAACGACCCAGCCCTCTTCGAAGGCGCGGTCGATGATCGCTTGCTCGATCGTCTTGATCGTAACCGGATCGCCGATCAGGCCGACCGTGCAGGAGCCTTCGCAAGGCGCCGGGCAGACGCGGCCGGTGAATTCGGGGAAGTTGTTCGTCTTCGCGAGGCGCTCGTAAGCTTCCTTCCACAGCCCCCGGTAGACGAGGTTGTTCCACTCCGGAATCAGGTTGTTGATCGGGCAGCCGGAGACGCTTCCCGCGAGCTCCATGCCGGTATGGCAATACGGCGTGCCGCAGTCCATGCAGCGCGCGCCTTGGGTGCGCAATTGTTCTTCGGAGAACATCCGGTGGAATTCATTCCAATCCTTGATGCGCTCCAACGGATCGCGATCGCTCGGAAGCTCGCGTTGATATTCCATGAATCCCGTAGGCGTCGACATCTTCATTTCCTCCATCTATCGGTGTTTCGCACATGGCAGCGCTTAGGGGTACCCCATTCACTATATCCGTCTGCGACTAAAGTTGCAAGACAAATGCTTGCATAATTATTCATATTAATAGATCATCCTACCAGACTGCCCGCGCGTTCAGAATGGATTATCTTCTCAATTATTTGCACGATTCCGCTACTGTCGTCGGCGCTCGTACACGCAGAAATCGTACGGGGCGTCGTTCTTCTCGTCCTGCACGCCGGGCGTCCGGGAGACGAGAACCCAGTCGTTCTTGTCGAATTCCGGAAAGTAAGAATCTCCTTCGTAGCTGCGGCCGATCTCCGTCAGCAGGAGGCGATCCGCGATGCCCAGCGTCTGCGAATACAGCTCGGAACCGCCGATGACCATGATCTCTTCGGCGCCGAACCGGCGAACGGCCTCGTCCACCGAACGAACCAATTCGCAGCCTTCCGGCGCGGCTTCCATCGTTCGGGACAGAATGACGTTCTTCCGGTCCTTCAGCGGACGCTTCAACGATTCGAACGTCTTCCGGCCCATGAGAACGGTCTTCCCCGTCGTCTGCCGGGTGAAGTAGGCCATCTCGGCGGGAAGTCTCCATGGCAGCGCGTTGCCGATGCCGATGACGCCGTTCTCCGCGACCGCCGCGATCAAAGTGATGGACATGGTTCGACAACACCTTCGACTTGGATTGATAGTTCCATGATACCATACGGGGGCGACCGGTGACTACCGAACAATCGGTTACAAATGATTGGAATCGTTCGGATTCCGCGTTCTGCCATAGGTCGCGCCTTGTCGAGCCCTGTGCCTCGTCGGGCTCTGCGCGTCGCGGGCCATACGGCCTTCGTCGCCTTGGGACGAAAAGAGCGTCCGCATGGACGCTCCGCTTCGATCCCCCGCCGCCTTCAGATCGCCACCGGCGCCTTGATGCCGGGATGGTGCTCGTAGCCGACGAATTCGAAGTCTTCGTATTTATAATCGAAAATGGATTCCGGCTTCCGCTTGATGACCAGCGTCGGAAGCGGATAGGGCTCGCGGGTCAGCTGCAGCTTCACCTGCTCGATATGATTGCTGTAGATGTGGACGTCGGCGCCCGACCAGATGAATTCGCCCGGCTCGAGTCCGCATTGCTGGGCCATCATGTGGGTGAGCAGCGCGTAGGAAGCGATGTTGAACGGAAGGCCGAGGAACGTGTCGACCGACCTCATGGTCAGCATGCAGCTCAGCTTGCCGCCGGCCACGTAGAATTGGAAGACGAAGTGGCACGGAGGAAGCTTCATCTTGCCGATCTCCGCGACGTTCCAGGCGCTGACGATGTGCCGGCGGGAATCGGGGTTGGTCTTGATGGCGTTCACGACTTCGGCGATCTGGTCGATCTTCCGGCCGTCCGGCGCCTCCCAGGCGCGCCATTGGGAGCCGTACACCGGTCCGAGATCGCCGTTCTCGTCCGCCCATTCGTCCCAGATGGAGACCCCGTTCTCCTTCAAATACCGGATGTTCGTGTCGCCGCTCAGGAACCAGAGCAGCTCGTGCACGATCGACTTCAGATGCAGGCGCTTCGTCGTGACGAGCGGGAACCCCTTCGACAGGTCGAACCGAAGCTGCCGGCCGAAGACGCTGATCGTTCCCGTGCCCGTGCGGTCGTCCTTCCGAACGCCGTTGTCGAGTATATCCTGCAGCAGATCCAAATAATTGCGCAACCGAGAACACACCTTTTCTTCGTCGTTTATTGAAGATTGTATCATTGTGCGGTTCCGTCTGTCGACAGGTTCGGCGAACGGGCGCCAGAAGTACCAATCTTTCGCAGCATGTTACATTTCGTATCTCGTTCTGGTATAATGGCGATATAGATAAACGATATGTATCGATCATTTAGGAGAGGTGAGTCCCATCAGAGTCTTTATGCTGCCCATTCGTCTGTCCGGGAACAAGTACATGGATTTGCTCGTCGATTCGCTGAGGCGCTCCGGCCTAACCGTCGAGCCGATCAACAAGCGCAACCTCGGCAAGCCCGGCAGAGGCGACGTCGTCCACCTTCACTGGCCGAGCTTCATTTACTCCGGAAGCAACGCCGCGGCCACGACGGCCAAGACGGCTTTCTTCCTTTTCTTCCTTCTCTACTTGAAGGCGCGGGGGATCCGAATCGTCTGGACGGTACATAACGTATGGCCTCACAGCGGAGGAGCCACCCGGTATCATCGCCTGATGCGGACGATTCTGTGCGCGTTCTGCTCGCGGATTATCGTCATGGGCGAAGCGTCCAAGCGCGAAGTCGTTCGCCTCTTCCGGGCCAAGCCGGGCAAGCTCGTCCAAATCCCCCATGGCCATTACAAGGAAGCGTACTCCCTCTCGGGCGCCGACATCCGGAAGCGCTACGGCATCCCGCAGGGCGCGTATCTGTTCCTGTTCGTCGGCCGCCTCTCGCCCTACAAGGGGCTGGACCTGCTTCTCTCCAGCTTCGCGGCGATGGCCGACGAGAACGCGCACCTGCTCGTCGCGGGCGAGCCTTCCGACGATTTCGACGCGTCCAAGCTGTCCGGCATGGGAGGCAACCTGCACGTGTCGCTCGGCTTCGTCAAGGACGAAGAGCTGGCGGATTACGTGGCCGCTTCCGACGCCGTCGTCCTCCCTTACCGGAACATCACGACCTCCGGAACGGCCATCCTCGCCCTGTCGTTCCACCGTCCGGTCGTCGCCCCCGACATCGGCCTGCTCCGGGATTACCTGAATTCCGACGTCTCGATTCTGTACGACCCTTCCGAGCCGGACGGGCTGGTCCGCGCCATGCGCGAGATGCGCGAGAGCGGGGCCCGGTTCCGGGATCCGAAGGGCTACGAGGCCAAGCTTAGGGACCTCGACTGGGGCCGAATCTCGAGCCTGACGAGCCGCGCCTATTCGGAGAACGCGGTAGAACGGCCGGAGGTACGGAACCGGGATTTAAGCCGCTAGCCTCGCTAAGCGTATCGGGTTACCGCTAAGTGAAGAAGCTCGTCTCCCGGCGTTTCTTGCGCATCTCGTAGCGCTCCGGGGCGCTCTCGTGAAGGCGGCGTTCCACGTCGGTCTCCGGAATGACGGCGGGAACCTCGGCGGGTTTGCCGTTCTCGTCCACCGCGACGAAGGTATTGAAGCAGGTGACCGTCGTTCTTCTCTCGCCCGTCTCCAGGTTCTCCGCCCGGACGATGCAGTAGACCTCCATCGACGTTCTCCTCGTCCACGTGACGAACGCCTCCAGCTCCACCGCCTCCCCCATTCGAACCGGCGACATGAAGTCGAGGCTGTCCGTGGAGGCGGTCACGACCCTTCTTCCGCAGTGCCTCATGGCGGCGATGACGCAGATCTCGTCGATATATTTCATCAGATGGCCGCCGAACATCGTGCCATGGTAATTCGTCTCTCCCGGAAAAACGAGCATCGTCTTGATCGAGCGGGATACGCTCGTCGGTTTGGCATTCGCTTCCATGCCGTCTCCCCTCTCTTCCCGACAAGCCGTTGCCGCTTGTCTCTTCGGTATAGGATAAACATCCCGAGTCCCGGCCGCAAGGCCGGGATCGTTATTGTCTGCCGCGCATCGTACGGAGTAAAATGAAATTCGAAGAAGCGCAATCCGATGATGACGCAACGCTTAGGGGGTGTGCTTGATGTCGGCTGTCGAGCGCTATTTGACGCTGTACGAACGATTCCAGGCGGGGCTGCCGGCCGGGGCTCCCGTCGAGGCGACGCTGGAGGAGCTGGCCGAATCGCTCTACTGCACGCCGCGGAACGCCAAGCTGATCCTCCGCCGCCTCGAAGAGGAGGGCTTAATCGCCTGGCTTCCCGGCCGCGGGCGCGGCAACCGTTCCCGCATCGCCTTCAAGGCGGAGAAGGAGCCTCTTCTGCTCGAGCTGTCCCAAGGCTTGGCGCAGCGGGGCGAATACAAGCGGTCGTTCGAGCTTCTGAACGAATACGGCTCCGGCACGTCCGTCAAGCCGAAGTTCCTGGACTGGCTGAACGGTCAGTTCGGCTTCGCCAAGGAGAAGAATGAAGGCGCGGAGCCCAGCGACGTTCTCCGGTTCCCCGTCTACCGGCCCCCGCTGACGCTCGATCCCGCCCGGGTCAACTACGCGTTCGACGCGCACCTCGTCCGGCAGATCTTCGACCGGCTCGTCCGCTTCGACGAGAAGCAGGGGAGGATCGTGCCGGGCATCGCCCACCACTGGACGTCGAACGAGGATGCGACCGAATGGATCTTCCATCTGCGCAAGGGCGCGGTATTCCATAACGGGCGGGAAGCGACGTCGGAAGACGTCGTCTTCACGTTCGCCAGGCTGGCCGGGAATACGCCGAACCGGTGGCTGATGCGCGGCGTCGAGCGGGTCGAGCCGATCGGTTCCCGGACCGTCCGCTTCCGTCTGAGCCGGCCGAACCGAATTTTCGACCGCTTCCTCTGCTCGGCCGCCTCCTCCGTTCTGCCTTGCGGGTTCGGCGGCATGGACGAAGCCGCCTTCTTCGGATTGCCGATCGGGTCCGGCCCGTTCCGGCTCGTCGAATGCGGCCCGCAGCGAATCGAGCTGTCGGCCCATGCGGGCTATTACGGCGGCCGTCCGTTCCTGGACGGCGTCCGGATCGCCATCGTGCCGGAGGAATGCCAGACGGCCATCACCGCTCTTCCCTCCATCCTGCATACGTTCGATACCGACTTGAACGAAGCCGACGGCGGGAAGCCGGACGAACGATGGCAGCAGCTGATGAAGCTGTGCCAAGGCTGCACCCTGATCGCTTGGAATCTCAACAAGGAAGGCCCGCAGCAGTCCGAAGCGTTCCGACGGGCCGTCCGCCTGATCCTGCATCCGCAAGACATGATCGCGGAGCTGGGCGGAGAGCGCGTGCTAGCCGCTTCCAGCTTCCGTCCGGAATCCAGCGCCGCCCGGCCGCAATCGGCCTTCGACCCGAAGCGGGTTCGCGCCGCGCTCAAGGAGAGCGGATACGACGGCTCCGTCCTGCGGATCGTCGCGCACGAGAAGTACGAGAACGACGTCCGATGGATCGAGCGCCGGCTCGCCGAGTGGGGCATTCGCGCGGAAGCGTTCTTCTCCGGATGGGCGGCCGGCTCCGATCCCGAGTCGCGCGCGCGGACGGACCTGACGATCTCGGGCTTCGTCCTGGCCGAGGACGAAGTGTGCGAGATCGAAGTGTACGAACACGGGGACTGCATCGTCAATTCCTTCCTCGACGAGGATCGGCTGAGCTGGATTCGCGGGCGAATCGACGCCGCCTTGGCCGCCGAATCCGCCGAAGGCAGACGGATGGTTCTTCGGGAGATCGAGGACCGGCTCCGCGACGAAGCCGCGTTCCTGTTCCTTCACCACCGAAGGCTCAATACCTACCTCCACCCCGCGCTGCGCGGCGTCAACCTGAATTCCCTCGGTTGGATCGACTTCAAGGACGTCTGGTTCGAGCACCCCGCCTAAGCGTGCGTCATGAACGGATCCGAATCGCCCAACCGTCAAAGGGCCCTCTCCCGACGGCTCTCGCCGTACGGGACAGGGCCCTTGCTCATGCGGTTCGCGCGATTACTTCTTCGGCGCGATCGTATGGATCGGATGGCCCATGGCCAGCTCCGCCGTATCCATCGTAATCTCGCCGAGCGTCGGATGCGCGTGGATCGTCAGCGCGATGTCTTCGATCGTCGCGCCCATCTCGATCGCGAGACCGAGCTCCGCGATCATGTTGGAGGCTTCGACGCCCGCGATCTGAGCGCCCAGAACGAGGCCGGAATCGACTTCGTGGATGATCTTCATGAAGCCGTCCGCGCCGTCGAGCGTAACCGCGCGGCCGTTGCCGCCGAACGGGAACTTGCTCGACTTGACGTTGTAGCCCTTGTCCTTCGCTTCCTTCTCGGTGAAGCCGACGCTCGCGCATTCGGGGTCGGTGAACGCGACGGCCGGAATGCACTTGTAGTCGACCTTGGAAGGCAAGCCTGCGATCGCTTCGGCGGCGACCTTCGCTTCGTACGAAGCTTTATGCGCCAGAGCCGCTCCCGGCACGATGTCGCCGATCGCGAAGATGTGCGGGATGTTCGTGCGGCATTGGTCGTCGACTTCGATCAGGCCGCGTTCGTTCACCTTGACGCCGATCAGGTCGAGGCCGAGCTCGCCGTCGGTGTTCGGACGGCGTCCGACCGTTACGAGCAAGTACTCGGCGGTCACGGTCTTCGTCTCGCCGTTGACCTCGTACGTCACGGTAATATCCTTGTCGGTCTGCTCGGCGCTCTTCGCGAGGGCGCCGTTCACGATCTCGACGTTGTTCTTCTTCATCTTCTTGACGACGAGCTGGCTCATGTCCTTGTCGAAGCCCGGGATAATTGTGTCCGCGCCCTCGAGGATCGTGATCTGCGTGCCGAACTTGGAGTACATCTGGCCGAGCTCGGCGCCGATGTAGCCGCCGCCGATGACGATCATGCTCTTCGGCACTTCCGGCAGCGACAGCGCTTCGGTCGACGACAGGATGCGGCCGCCGAACGGGAACGCCTTCAGCTCGATCGGGCGGGAGCCCGTCGCGATGATGCAGTTCTTGAAGCGGTAGCGCGGCGCTTCTTGGTCGTTGAACAAGCGGGCTTCGTTCTCGTTGATGAACATGACCTCACCGGAGAACATCTCGACCTTGTTCGCCTTGAGAAGCATCTCCACGCCGCCGGTCATCTTGTTCACGACGGAGTTCTTGTAGTCCTGGACCTTGGAGAAGTCGACGCCGACCTTCTCCGCGGACAAGCCGTACTTGTCGGCGTGCAGCATCTCTTCATAGTGATGAGCCGCATTGATGAGAGCCTTGGACGGGATGCAGCCGACGTTCAGGCAGACGCCGCCGAACTTGCCCTTGTCCGCGATGATGACCTTCTGGCCGAGCTGGGCCGCGCGGATAGCCGCGACGTAACCGCCGGGGCCCGCGCCGATGACGAGCAAATCGATATCGAGAGAAGCGTCTCCTACGACCATGTCTTATACCTCCATGACGAGCAGCTCGGGATCGGCGAGCAGCTGTTTAATGTAGTTAACGAAGTTCTGGGCGGTAGCGCCGTCGACGATGCGATGGTCGAAGCTGAGCGACAGGGCCATGACCGGAGCCGCGACGATCTCGCCGTTCTTGACGACCGGCTTCTCGGAGATGCGTCCGACGCCGAGGATGGCGACTTCCGGGAAGTTGATGACCGGAGTGAAGAACATGCCGCCGGCGGAGCCGATGTTCGTGATCGAGATCGTGCCGCCCTTCATCTCTGCCGGGGCAAGCTTGCCGTCGCGTCCGCGGCTGGCCAGATCGCGAATCTGGTTAGCGATGCTCCAGACGTTCTTGCGGTCCGCATCGTGGATGACCGGAACGATCAGGCCGTTGTCCGTATCGGTCGCGATGCCGATGTTGTAGTACTTCTTGTAGACGATCTCGTTGGCCGCTTCGTCGATCGTGGCGTTCATGACCGGGAATTCGCGGCAAGCGGCGACCAGCGCCTTGACGATGAACGGCAGGTACGTCAGCTTGACGCCCTTCTTCTCGGCGACCGGCTTCGCGCGGCTGCGCAGCGCGACGAGCGCGGAGACGTCCACTTCGTCCATCAACGTAACGTGCGGAGCGGTGTACACCGACTTGACCATCGCGTTGGCGATCGCCTTGCGGATGCCCCTGAACGGCACGCGCTCTTCGACGCCAGGGCCTGCTTGAACCGCGGCAGGAGCCGCAGCGGCTTGTCCGGCGGCTGCCGGGGCTTCCGCGGCTTGCGCAGGCGCGGCCGCCGCCGCTGCGCAA
>NZ_JACJVR010000156.1 GCF_014212175.1 Cohnella xylanilytica
GAGGCTGTCGATTCATTGTGGATTTCGAGCAACCACAGTGAAGAGAATTAACCGAAAATCGGCGTTTTTTTGACATAACACCCACTTTTCTCTCGAATACTCTTGATTTCGTTGTATAATGGATATATACGAGGTCGGGAGGTTTTTCGGTTGAGAAAGCCTGTTCGCTATAAAACGTTCGACCAAATTTCCTTTACGGATTTGCTGGTTTACTCCAAGCTTCCTCCGCATCCCTTTTGGAGCGTAGTCGCCGAGAAGGTTGACTTCACCTTTGCCGATTCGTTATGCGCCTTTTTGTATTCCGGCCGCGGTCAACACCCTTACGCTCCTTCTCTCAAACTCAAGATCCACCTGGTGCAAGGATACTACGTGTTGTCTGATCGGCTAGCCGAAGAAAAAATCATTGGCGACTTGTTTATCAAGCGTTTTTTGGAACTGCCTGTTGAGTTTTTTGGCTTTGACCACAGCACCATTGCCTTGGACCGACACCGGATGGGGCTCGGACTGTTCCGCGCGTGCCATCTCTACATCCTTGCTCAAATGTACAGTTTGGGCCTTTGGGGAGATCAGGATGAATCGTGGATCCTGGACTCCTTTCCTTGCAACCCCGGCCTTGCCATGGTCGGCACTCATCGCCTGATCCAGCAAGCCGCTCTCCGGGTTCTTCAGCACTTGAAACGGAGCCATTCCGGACTTTATCAAATGACTCAAAAATCTCTTCTGCTTAGCGCGTTAACGGCTCGTTCATCCTTACAATCGCCAAAGCATGAGCAACTGCTTGCCTTCAGCAAGTTGGCCTCTGAGGCCCATGCGTTGCTCGAGTGGTTCGACACGCCGCAGGTGGTGGAGGAGTTCTCGCAATGGACAAACACGGCGGCGCGACAAAAATCCTTCGAGCTCCAAGATATTCTCCGCCAGGTGCTCTCGGAAAACTGTCGCCCGTCCGGTCCAGAAGGGGGTTCCTCGGTGCCGCTTGAAGCTGCATCGCCAGACGCTGACAGTCATTCTGATGGGACGACTGGAGACTCGACCGAGGCCATCGTCTATGAGAAAATCCCCCGGGCCAACCGCTCGTCCAATCGAATCATTAGTGCTGTCGACCCGAATGCCCGGATTGGAATGAAGACAAGCAGGAAGCGAATCAAAGGATACAAGACGCAAAACTTATGCACCAGCAGCGGGGCCATTCTGGATGTACGGGTCATTCCCGCCTGCGAACACGACCGGGAAGCGACATTTGACATGGTCCATAACGCGCTAACCTTCTGGAACATTCGCCCCTGTGCTTTATTGGCGGATACCAGCTACGGTCATGGCCGCCAGCGTAACTTGCTGAAGTCGATCGGTGTGGAGATTGTCGCTCCCGTTCCTCCGGCCGTGAATCCGACGGGCCTGTACCCGAACAGCCGGTTCGAGTACGATCCCCAAAACGATGTCTACCGCTGTCCAAATGGAAATACATCTTCACGCAAGAATCACAACTCGAAGTTGGAGGGCACTCAATATTACTTTGGGAAAGTGTGTAAGGAATGCCCGTTACGCGAGGAGTGCACACCGAACCGGTCAGGTCGAAGTGTGTTTCGAAGCGATTACGCTGATGTTTACGAACGAGCTCATGCATTCAACACGAGTATCGAAGGACGAGCTTTGCTCCAGCAACGATCGCAGGTCGAACGCAAAAACGCGGAAGTGAAAAACGACTGCGGTGTGGGTGCATCAAAAACTCGAAGTCAGAATGCACTCGACATAAAAGCCGTCATGGCGGCCATCACGGTGAATCTCAAACTCTTGGTCTGGCGCTTAGGCGGAAAACCTGGGTTTGTTCGTCGTTGCCGCCTCGCCTGAAGATAAGGAAGTAAGGGGCTCACGATACGGGCCATGCCGACTCCAATACACGTCCTCCCCCCTCACCAACCCCAAATCCCATCAATCCTGCCATACAGCAAGACCAGATGCCCACTTTTCAACAGTTTATAGACAGCCTC
>NZ_JACJVR010000157.1 GCF_014212175.1 Cohnella xylanilytica
AGGAACAAGTTCGTTCGTCTTACATCGTCGCCGTCGTAACAGCGACCTTCATAATATATCACAGTCGGTCAGCTCATTGCAACAAGTAATTCCTTCCAATTCGCTTCCGTCCCGCCTGCGATTTATCGTGCGCCTCGTAGGCGCGAGAGTTAATGTATCACATTCGCGCCGTTCGCGTCAATCGCTTTTTCGCGCATTTCCGAAATGAATTTTATGACAGCACCAGCTGCTGCACTCCGAGGATCAGCCCGATCCCCGGCAGTCCTAGAACGGCGACCGTGCCGATGGTGCCCGGATTCAGCGGAACGTACCAGCCCGTCGCCAGACCGGAGAAGTTGATGGCGTAGATCGCGAGCGCAGACAAGACGAGATGGGTCCCGAACCGGGTGAACCAGCCGCCGGGAATTTTGCGCCTTATTAATAGGTATAGGAGGCCGCAAGACGAGGCGACGAACAGGGCGAGCCACATCGTTCTCATCGGTACGTCCCCCGCTCCGCCCATACAGTCTGCGCCGTCCGCGCCTCGGGACCCTCCTGCCCCCACAGAAGCTTCGCTTTCCGAATGAGAATGTCCAGCTTCTTCTCCGCCGCCTCGAGCGAATAGACCGCGTAATCGACCTGGTCGAACTCGACGGCTTCCTCGAAGCGGCCCCGCGCCACCGCGCACTCCCGCTCCGCTTCCCGGATCTCCCGAACGAGTCTCGCCTTCTCCTCTCCCAGCAACGAATCAAGACCGAGCTTTTTATGGCCGCGCACCGCGTTCCCCTCCCCATGAGCATTAGACAACCCGTTACCATTTCTATGTCCAAGGGGATTCGTTTAGAATCCGTCCCGCTCGCGCCCCGATAGAGGAACAAATAGAGAGAGCGCATCCATCGTCCTCGCGAGCTTCGATTGTCATTTTTATCCATAAAAACTCGGCAAATCTTTAGATTTCCCTAAGATCGTATTTAAAAAAGATGAGGTAAAATCGATGTAACTTCATAGACACCATTTTCCAAAGGAGGACCCCGAACTGGAAGCGACGCGATCGGAAGGAGGCGCGGCCCGATGAGCGGCCCAACCCGCTATGAGTCTCTCGTCGTCCCCCACCTGAACGATCTACGAACCTATTGCGTTTGTTTGGCCCGTTCCAGCTGGGACGGCGAAGATCTGATGCAAGAGACGCTGCTGAGAACTTATGTGTATTTCATGAGCCACACGCCGGCGGACGACCTGAGGGCGTTCCTGCGCCGGGTCGCCCGCAACGTCTGGATCGACCAATATCGGATGCAGCGGAGAAGGCGGAATCTCGCCCCGGCCGCCGCGCGATCCTGGCATTCGGATTCGGATTACGCCGAGGTGCTGGGCCTCGTGGAATGGCTGTCCGAGCGGCTGCCGAGCCGCAACGTCCGGGTCTGGCTGCTGGCGGAATACTTCGGATACTCGATGCAGGAGATCGCCGAAGACATGGGGACGACGGTATCGGCGGTGAAGTCGCTGCTGTTCCGCACCCGGGACGTCATCCGCAGCCGGGAGGAAGCCAAGACGCGCAACGTCATCCCCCTCGACGCGGAGAGGTGGTGCCGGGCCGTCCTGCAAGAGAACCCGCGGTTGATCGCGGCGGAACGTTGAGACGCGGGCCCGAGAGGCGAATAAGCCGCGAGTCGAACGCAACGGGAGGTTTAACGGTTGAAAGGGTTAATCAGCTTCGCCATGAACAAAGTGGCCGCCATGGTCATCATCATTATCATTTTGCTGGGGGCCGGCCTCTACTCGGGGAACTCTCTCAAGAAGGAAAACATGCCGGACGTCTCCTTCCCCGTCGTCCTCGTGACGACGTTTTATCAAGCTTCCCCGCAGGACGTCATGAACCTGGTCACGAAGCCGATCGAAGACAAAATCGCCAACGTGGAGGACCTTAAGATTCTCTCCTCCACCTCGAGCGACAGCATGTCCTCGATCATCGCCCAGTTCAAGGACGGCACCGACATCGACAAGAAGAAGCAGGACCTGGACAGCCTCGTTCAAGAGGTCGCGCTTCCGTCCTCGGCGGAGCGCCCGAGGGTATCGACCTTCGGCTACGCTTCGATTCCGGCTTATTACCTGGCCGTCTACGCCAAGGACGGCATGACCCAGGAGGAGCTGGACCGCCTGTACGAGACCGAGCTGAAGCCCGGCTTCGAATCGATCCGCGGGATCGACCATATCGATTCGATCGGCGCCCGCACGACGACGCTGGACGTGCAGCTGAACCTGGAGACGCTGAACGCCTACGGCCTGACGCCGTCCTACGTGGCCGATACGCTGCAGGGCGCGCTCGCGGAAGGCTCCATCGGCACGGTCGAGCTGGACGGCAACAAGCAGATCGCCCGGGTCAAAGGGAATCTGAACAGCCTCTATCTTCTCGAGACGCTGGAGATCAACGCCCCCGGCGGGCAAGTGCTTCTGCTCAAGGACCTCGCCGACGTCAAGGCGGTCTCCGAATCGGCGTTCATCGCCCGGCTCGACGACAAGCCCGCCATCGGCATCAATCTGTACAAGGCCAGCTCCGCGAACGCGGTCGACTTCTCCGACGAGGCGAACCGGCTGATCGAGGAATGGGAGAACAAGCATCCGAACATCGTGTTCGAGAAGGCCTACGACAGCGCCGACGAAGTGAACGAATCGATCAGCGGGCTGCTGCGCGAAGGCTTGATCGGCATCGCGCTCGCCTCCCTGATGATTCTGCTGTTCCTGCGGAACGTCCGGATGACGCTGATCGTCATCGTGTCCATTCCGCTGTCCATTCTCATCACGCTCATTCTGCTGCATTACATGAACATCACCTTGAATATTATGTCCCTCGGAGGCATGTTCATCGCCGTCGGGCGGATCGTGGACGACAGCATCGTCGTCATCGAGAGCATCTACGCGAACCTGCAGCGGGCCCAGAAAAGGAACGAGTCGGTCGTGCTGTACGCCGTCCGGCAAGTGGCGATGGCGATCAGCTCGTCGACGTTCGTCACGGCCGGCGTCTTCCTGCCGATCGCGTTCGTCAGCGGAATCGTCGGAGGGTTCTTCCGTCCGTTCGCCTTCACGGTCGCCTGCGCGCTGCTCGCTTCCCTGCTCGTGGCCCTCACCGTCATTCCGATGATGGCCAAGCTCATGGTGCTGCGCGGCGACGCCAAGCACGCCCACGCCGAAGAGCACGGCTCGGGCAAGATTCTGACCTTCTACGAGCGCATCCTCGTCTGGTGCCTGAATCACCGCATTAAGACGGTGCTCTTGTCGGGAGCGCTGTTCGTGATGACGATCTTCGTGACGGTCCCGAATCTGCCCGTCGCCTTCCTGCCGGACAGCGGAACCGAACGGCAGATGAACTTCAGCGTGAAGCTCCCGTACGAGACGCCGTTCGAGAGCACCGACCAGCAGGCGAAGCAGATCGAGGAGCTGCTTCGCGAAGCCAAGGATACGAAGGGGCAGCCGGCGTTCACGTTCGTCGAAGCCCTCGTCGGCTACGACTTCGGCGACGAGCGCGTCCCTTACGCGATCGAGATCGTGACGGAGGCGAGCGAGAACTCGGACCCCGAAGCGCTCAAGGAGCAATACGAAGCCCGGATCGCCGCGCTTCTTCCGAAGGGCTCCGTCGTCCTGCCGGGCTCCCTCGCGGGCGGCAGCGGCTACACGTCGACGGACTTCTCCTACGCCCTGTACGGCGAAGACCAGCAGGCGCTGGAGCAAGCGGCCGCTCTCGTGAAGGGCAAGCTTCGGGAGTTCCCGGAGATCAAGGAGGTCAAGGACTCTCTCGGCGACGCGAAGACGGAGGTGCAGATCTCCGTGAACCCGCTGAGCGCCCGGCAGTTCGGGCTCAGCCCGGCGCAGATCCGCGGCGCCGCGGCCGCCTTCAACGCCAAGCAGCGGCTCGGCGACATCCGTCTCGACAACGTCGTCTATAAGATGACCGTGGGACTGGCCCCCGGGGACATCGACAGCCTGGAGAAGCTCGGCCGGATGCCGCTGCAATCGTCGACCGGGGAGACGGTGCTGCTCCGCGACGTCGCCAAGCTGACCAAGGAGAAGGCGCCTCTCGCGCTGCAGCGGGAGAAGCAGAAGCAGCTCGTCAAGGTTACCGCCTCGATCGACTCGCCGAACAAGGCCGCGATCAGCGCCAAGGTCTCGGCCGAGCTGGCCGAACTCGAGCTTCCGCAAGGGGTCGCGACCGAGCTTCAAGGCGTCAGCGAGGACATCGACGAGAGCTTCTCGCAGCTGTTCGCCGCCATGGCCGTGGCCGTCGCCATCGTCTATCTGATTCTGGTGCTCTGCTTCGGCAACGCGGGCACGCCGCTGGCGATCCTGTTCTCCCTGCCGCTGGCCGTCATCGGCGGACTGTTCGGCCTGCTGGTCGCCCGGGAATCGATCAATATCACTTCGCTGATCGGGTTCATGATGCTGATCGGGATCGTCGTCACCAACGCGATCGTGCTTCTGGACCGCGCCCAGCAGCTTCGGCGGGAAGGCCAGTCGCCCCGCGACGCTCTGATCGAGGCCGGGAAGGTTCGCCTGCGGCCGATCATCATGACCGCCGGGGCGACCATCGCCGCCATGATCCCGCTGGCGCTCGGCTTCTCCCACGGCACCCTGATCTCGAAGGGGCTGGCCGTCGTCGTGATCGGCGGCTTGATCACCTCGACGCTGCTGACGCTCGTCGTCGTCCCCGTCGCGTACGAATGGATCGAGACGTTCAAGTCCAAGTGGGGCCGCCGCCTGTCCGGACGCAAGCCGCAGCCGGACGCCCCTGAAGGAATTCCGATGTGATACGCCCGAGGAGGATACGAATAATCATGAACGCTAACGCAACGAATCGCCGCAAGCCGGCCAACGGCTTGGCCAAGCTCTCCATCCTGCTGCTGACGGCCGGAGCCCTGCTCGCCGGCTGCACGTCGCAAGCGGCGCCGAACCCGACGCCGGAAGCGTCCTCCGCGAGCAACCGCGTGAAGGTCGAACCCGTCGCGCGGATCAGCATGGGCGATCCGCGCGAGCAGATCGGCGAAGTGAGCGCGTCCGTCCGCTTCGACATCGTGACCCAGGCCGGCGGGACGATGCTGTCCCTGCTGAAGGGCAACGGCGACCGCGTCCGGCAAGGGGACGTGATCGCCCGGCTGGAGGACGCCACCGCCGCCCTCGAGCGCGAGAAGGCCGAGCTGGGGCTGCGCAGCGCGGAACAAGCCTTGGCCAGCTCGAAGGCGGAGCTCGACTCGAGCCGCCTGCAGCTGGAAGCGAACATCTCCAAGCTGGAGGATCAGCTGAAGGAGCTGCAGCGGGCGGGAGACGAGGCCGGCGCGGCCGACGCGCGGCGCAACCTCGACATCTACAAGAAGCAGCTCCAGGGCTTGGACGCGAAGGGCTCCATCGCTTCGGCCCAATCCGCGGTGGACAACGCGCGGCTGTCGCTGAAGGCGGCCGAGCTGGCCCTGCAGCAGTACGAGATCAAGGCGCCGGCCGACGGCGTCCTGACCGGCGTGAAGACGGACGCGGGAGCGTACGTCTCCCCCGGGGCCGTCTTCGGAGTCGTCCAGAACGTCAGCAAGGTCAAGGTGAAGGTGAAGCTGACCGAAGCGACGATCGATCTCGCGCGTAATAAGAAGGAGATGCTTATCGCCTCCGACGACGGCAAGAGTCCGGCCAAGGCCCGGGTCGTCCGCCTGTCCGACCTGCCGGACCCGAGCACGAACACGTACGACCTCGAGCTGGAGGCCGACAACGCAAGCGGCGCCCTGAAGCCGGGAGCCCGGGTGCGCGTGCAGCTGACGACCCCCGAGGAAGAGACGGTCGTCGCCGTTCCGTCGCTCGCCGTCGTCCGCGACGGCGAGGAGACGAGCGTATTCGTCGTCAGCGGCGGCAAGGCCGCGAAGAAGAAGGTCGAGCTGGGCCGGGTCAACGGCATCTACCAAGAGATTCGGTCCGGCCTGAACGTCGGGGACACGCTCGTCGTGTCCGGCCAGCACGGGCTGAAGGATGGCCAGGCCGTCGAGATCGAGAGCAAGTAACGGCGCAGCGAGACCGCGCCGGCGGCGGACGGCGGTCGGCCCGTCGGGAATCGGCCCGGCCGGGACCGGACCGGCGGGCGATCGGCCTTAAGAGAGAGAAGGAGGAACCGCCCGGATGTACCGGATTCTGATCGTGGAGGACGAACCGGAGATCATCGAACTGCTTCGGCTTTACCTCGAGAAGGACTACCGCATCTACGCGGCCGCGAACGGCGCCGAGGCGCTGGCGCTGCTGCGGGAGCAGAAGATCGACCTCGCCATTCTGGACGTCATGATGCCCGGCATGGACGGCTTCCAGCTGATCGCCAAGATCCGGGAGTCGAACCGCCTGCCGGTGCTGTTCCTGTCGGCCCGCAGCCAGGATTACGACAAGATCTGGGGCCTCGGCCTCGGAGCGGACGATTATATGGCGAAGCCCTTCAACCCGCTCGAGATTCAAGCCCGGGTCAAGGCGCTCCTGCGCAGAACGTACGAGTTCGACACCGCTTCCTCCTCCCCCGAGGAGGAAGCGAACGTCGTCGTGGGGGAGCTGGAGCTCGACCGGACCGGCTGCCTGCTGTACCGCTCCGGCCAGCCGGTTCCGCTCACCTCGACCGAATACAAGATCGTCGCCCTGCTCATGGAGCAGCCGGGCAAGCTCTACACCCGCAAGAAGATTTACGAATCCGTCTGGGACGATTATTACGCCTACGACGACAGCACGATCATGGTCCACATCAGCAATATCCGGGAGAAGATCGAACGGGATCCCAAGCAGCCGGCGTATCTGAAGACGATAAGAGGGTTGGGATACAAAATTGAAGTTCCTAAAGAGCCTCCGCGATCTTAGAAAAAAAAGAAGGCTGCACACGTCCCTCATCCTGGACTTCTTCTGGTTCAACCTGGCGCTGTGGCTGCTCGTCATCGCCACCATCGCCGCGGTCGCGATCGACTTCTCCCTCACCTCCGGCAATTACACCGAGATGAGTACGGACATGAAGATGAGCGCGAGCGACTACGTGTCCGGGGCGCGGAGCGAGAAGTCGGTTCGCCTCCTGCTTGAAGCCGGGGGCTGGCTGGAGAAGCTGGACGAAGACCGGCGCGTCGTCGCCGTCGAAGGGGTCAAGAAGGACGACCTGCGGACCTACACCGAATCCCAACTGATCGCTCTGCTCGGCAATTCGGAGAGCCAGCCGTATTATTACTCCGCCGCGACGATCGAAGATGGCAGGGAGGCCCGCTACCTGCTGCTGAAGCTGCCGAGAGAGAAGGTCGCCATCGACGTGTACCCGAGCGAATCCTATTTTCTTATGTACTTCAACAACCGGATCATTATTTATTTGATTCTGTGGATCGCCCTTCTGCTTTTCCTCATCTTCATCTACAGCTATTGGGTGGCCCGCCGCATCCGGAAGCCCCTGAACAAGCTCTCGTACGGGCTTGGCCGCATGATCGAGGGCGATTACAGCACCCGCATCTCCATCGAGGCGGAGAAGGAATTCACGCAGATTCGCGACGCGTTCAACTACATGGCGGACATGATCGAGAGGACGACGCTCGAGAAGCGGAGGGCGGAGGAGAGCAAGCAGCGGCTGATCGTCGACTTGTCGCACGATCTCAAGACGCCCATCACGAGCATCCAGGGCTACGCCCAGGCGCTGCACGAAGGAAGGGTCGACGACCCGGAGCGGCAGAAGCGGTATCTGAACTACATCCATCAGAAGTCCGGACGGGTCTCGCTGCTCATCCAGCACATGCTCGACCTGCTGAAGCTCGATTCGCCGGATTACGTGGTGAAGGCGGAGCGCCGGGAGATCGGCGAATTCCTGCGGGAGGTCGTCGCCGACGCCTACGGGGAGATCGAGCGGAGAGACTTCGAGCTCGTGGTCGCCATTCCGGATACGGGCACGTACGCCGTGTTCGATCCGGAGCCGCTGACCCGGGTCATCCACAACCTGCTCTCCAACGCGCTTCAGCACAATCCGCCGGGGACAAGGCTGCGGATCGGGCTCTGCGACGCGGGCGACCGGGTCGAGATCGTCGTCGCGGACAACGGACGCGGCATTCCGAAGGAGCTGTGGGGGACGATCTTCGATCCGTTCGTGCGGGGGGATCCGTCGCGTTCGGCGGAAGGCGGCACGGGTCTCGGGCTGTCCATCGCGATGCGAATCACGGAGAAGATGGGCGGCACGATCCGGCTGAGCGGGGACGAGGAGGAGAAGACGATCTTCACGATCACCCTGCGAAAATGAAACCGAAATACGGCCAAATAAGAATGCGGGTCCGTTACAGTTCATAAGCCCGTCATAGAAAAAGACGCCTGGCGAAGGCGTCTTTTCTCTATCGTATATCCGGGCCGCTGCCAAGATCGCAATTCCTGCGTTCGTCTAGAGCAAGCGGTCAAGATACCGGAGTCCGATAAAAAAGAATCAGTTCAGTTCGCGCCGTCCCTCGAGCGCCTTGGACAGCGTCACTTCGTCGGCGTACTCGAGATCGCCGCCGACCGGCAGCCCGTGGGCGATCCGCGTCACCTTGATGCCGAACGGCTTCACGAGCCGCGACAGATACATCGCGGTCGCTTCGCCCTCGATATTCGGGTTCGTCGCCAGAATCAGCTCCTGCACCCTCTCGTCGCTAAGCCGCCGCAGCAGCTCCGCGATCTTGATATCGTCGGGGCCGATCCCGTCCATCGGCGAGATCGCTCCGTGCAGCACGTGGTAGAGACCGCCGAATTCCCGGGTGCGCTCCATCGCGACGAGGTCCTTCGGCTCCTGCACGACGCAGATGACGGAGACGTCCCGCGTCTTGTCGGAGCAGATCCGGCACGGGTCGGAGTCGGTGATGTTGCAGCAGACGGAGCAGTACGTCAGCTGCCGCTTGACGTTGACGAGCGCCTTCGCGAAGTCGATCGTGTCTTCTTCCTTCATGCGCAGAACGTGGAACGCCAGCCGGGCGGCCGTCTTGGGACCGATGCCCGGAAGGCGGGAGAACGAGTCGATCAGCTTCGCGATCGGTTCGGGGTAGAACAAAGGGCTTCAATCTCCTCCGAATGCCGGCCGGCTCGCCGGAGAGGAGCGGCTTCGCGCCGCCCGTCCGGGAGCCGGCCGGATTCGCTTGATTAGAACAGTCCGGGGATCTTCATGCCTCCGGTGAACTTGCCCATGTCGGCGTTGGCCATCTCGTCGGCCTTCGCCAGGGCGTCGTTGACGGCCGTCAGGACGAGATCCTGCAGCATCTCCACGTCGTCCGGATCGACCGCTTCGGGCTTGATCGAGATGCTGAGCACCTTCTTGTGGCCGTTCACCTGCACGGTCACGACGCCGCCGCCCGCCGAGCCTTCGGCCGTCTTGCTGCCGAGCTCCTCCTGGGCCTTGAGCATCTGCTCCTGCATCTTCTTCACTTGCTTCATCATTTGGTTCATGTTGTTCATGGAAAATATGCCTCCTAATCGTCTTTAATGACTACGATCTCTTCTCCGAACAGCCGGAGCGCCTCTTCGACCAGAGGCTCGCGCGGCGGTTCGCCGCCGTCCTCCGGCTCGAGGCGAAGCTCTTCGGCCGCCGCCTCCTCGCCACGGCCGCCCGCGGACGCGGCTTCCTGCCACTCCTTCTGCGTGAGGGTGGCCAGCTGCGTCGGGTGGCCGAGCGTCTGGGAGAGCACCCCTTCGATCACTTGCTTGTTGGCCGGCTTCTCGGTCGTCTCCCGGTGAATCGTATTCCGGAAGGCGACCAGCACCGTGTCGTCCGCGTAGGAGACGGGCTCCCCGTCCACGAGCCAGGCGTGGACCGTCACCCGCTCCTCCTTGACGCGCGCGAGCACCTGCGGCCACTTGGACAGCACCTGCAGCGCGTTCGGCGACCCTCTCGCCGCGAGGAACGGCTCGAGCTTCAGGCGCGGGCGCAGCCCCTTCGCGGCAGCGCCTCCCCCGGCGACGGCGCTGCGGCCGCCCCAGCCGCCGCCCTGCCCG
>NZ_JACJVR010000158.1 GCF_014212175.1 Cohnella xylanilytica
GCGAACGCTTGCGCCGCCCGCCGGGCGGCGCAAGCGTTCGCCCGGCGGCCCGGGGCCTGGGCGACGGCCGGAGCCGCGGCCGTGCTCCTTCTGTTCGGCAGCCTGCTCCTGACGGACAAGGTTCGAGAAGGAACGAACCTCCCTCCGGAACGCTACGCGCAGCTGCACGCCCCCGAGGGGGCCGGGATGATGAGCCGTCCCGATACGGTCGTCTATTCGATGAACGGGGGAGCCGGGCGCATCCGGGGCGGGGACGGCGCGGACGCGAAGGAGACCGTCTGGATCAACGTGAGGACGCACGAGCTGTTCGTGTTCCTGGAAGGGATGCTGCCGTCGAAGGATCGGGACGTGCAGGCGTGGGCGACCTACGGCGGCAGGGATGCCAATCTCGGCGTCCTCCAATTCCATCAGGACCAGGCGCACCTGTATTCGGACGACGTCCGTCCGGAGCTGTGGGAGGCGCTCGTCCTCACGATCGAACCGAAGGGCGGCAGCGAATCCCCGACTTCTCCCCAGACGGCGGAGCTGACGCTTATTCCTTCCAAGTAGGAGAGCTATCCGTCGCGGATTTAACGGTATGGGCGGACGAAGCGGATGAAGAGGCGGCGGGAAGCCAGTCGGCGAGACGGGTTTTCCCGCCTTTTTGGCTTGCCGCCCTGCGCAGGGCGTAACGGATCTCCCATGCCTTGCCCGTCCACCGGATCTGCTTGTCCGTCGCGTACGTCTTCAACATCCCGATTCCTCCTTCGATTGGACCGTCCGGCCGACCCCAAGCTTGCAAATGTCGGGACAAGTCTATATGGTTTACCTATGAGGGCGAAGCCCATTTCATGACAGGAGGATTCATAGGCGATGGAAGACAACAAGGCGACCCGCCATCCTTTTTACGAACGGACGATCTCGACGAAGCCGATCTTCGAGGGGCGGATGATCAACGTGCAGGTGGACACGGTGCAGCTTCCGAACGGGGAGACGGCGACGCGGGAGATCGTGCGCCACCCGGGAGCCGTCGCGGTGCTCGCGCTGCTCGGGGACCGGATGCTCGTCGTCGAGCAATTCCGCAAGCCGCTCGAACGGGTGCAGGTGGAGATCCCGGCCGGGAAGCTCGAGCCGGGAGAAGATCCGATGGAGGCGGCCGGGCGCGAGCTGGAGGAGGAGACCGGCTACAAGGCGCGCTCCCTTCGCCACCTGCGCACGTTCTCGACGTCCCCCGGCTTCGCCGAGGAAGTCATTCACCTCTACTTCGCGGACGAATTGGAGCAGGGGGAGGTCCATCTGGACGACGAGGAGTTCCTGACCTGCGAGGCGATTACGCTGGAGCAGGCGGAAGCCTACGTTCGGGACGGCCGGATCTACGACGCGAAGACGCTGCTGGCCGTCTACATGTGGCGTCAATACGCGGCGACGGGAGCGATCTGACTTGGGCCGGCTGCGAACCGTCTACGCGGATCTGCACGTGCACATCGGCAGCACCGGCCGCGGCGAGCCCGTCAAGATCAGCGCCAGCCGCGGCCTGACGTTCCGCTCGATCGCGCAAGAAGCATCCGAGCGCAAGGGCATCGAGCTCGTCGGCGTCATCGACTGCCACTCGCCCGCCGTGCAGGAGGACATCTTCGAATGCCTCGACTCGGGGGAGATGGAGGAAGCCGAAGGCGGCGGTATCCGCTACCGGGACGCGGTCGTTCTTCCCGGCTGCGAAGTCGAGGTGATGGAGCCCGGCGGAGGACCGTTCCATCTTCTCGCCTACTTGCCGACCTTCGAGGCGATGAAGAGCTGGACCGCGTGGATGGCTCCGCGCATGACGAACGTCCGGCTCAGCTCGCAGAGAATCCGGGCGACGGCGCGCGAGCTTCAAGAGGAGCTGGCCGCCCGGGGCGGGCTGCTCGTGCCCGCCCATATCTTCACCCCGCACCGGGGGCTGCTCGGCTGCTCGGCGGACCGGCTGGACGCCAGGCTCGATCCGGGCGGCATCGCGGCGGTCGAGCTGGGCTTAAGCGCCGACACGGCGATGGCTTCCCGGCTCGGGGAGCTGGACGCGTACGCGTTCCTGACGAATTCGGACGCGCATTCGACCGGCATGATCGGACGCGAGTGCAACGAGCTGGAGCTGGAGAAGCCGACGTTCGAGGAATGGGCGAAGGCGCTGAAGGGGGAGGACGGCAGGCGGATCGCCGCCAATATCGGCCTCCATCCGCTGCTGGGCAAATACCATACGACGTATTGCGCTTCGTGCCGGAAGCCGATCAAGGACGAGGCGGAAGCGGAAGCCGTCTGTCCGGGCTGCGGAAGCACGCGGCTCGTCCGCGGGGTGGCGGGCCGAATCTCGCAGCTCGCCGACCGCGGCCAGGAGGAAGCGGAGCGGGTCATGGCGAAGCTTCGTCCTCCGTACCGCCACCAGGTTCCGTTGTCGTTCTTCCCCGGCGTCGGCCCCAAGATGAAGGAGCGCCTGCTCGGCGAGCTCGGCACCGAGATGAGCATTCTGCACCGGCTGCCGGAAGAGCGGATCGCTCGGACGGCGGGAGAGAAGCTCGCGCGGGCGATCGCGTCGGCCCGCCGCGGGGAGCTCCTGTTCGAATCCGGAAGCGGAGGAACGTACGGCCGGATTCTCGGGCGGCCGTGAACGGGCCGCGCGGGCAGGGAGCGAACGCGAGGGAGCGGACCGGGACGGACGGCGACGGGTACTAGAAGCGGTTTGTCCCGCATACACATAGGCACCAGACCGGATGCGTCATGTGGACAAGGGGGCTTAAGCCGTGAACGTACGTCCGTGGAACCTGTCGGCCCGCAACAATCTGAACCTGTACGTGTTCATCGGGGTCCTGCTGCTGTCGGGCGCCGTCTTCGGCGCCTTGCTGGTGAACGCGCTGACGCTGGACCAGCAGCAGGAGCTGGCGGAGGAATTGAAGGCGTATTGGGCGACGTTCGCGAGCCCGGAGCAGCTCGATTCCGGAGCCGCCTTCTGGGACCGCTTCCTGCTCTACGCGAAGTGGCTGGCTCTCATCTGGCTGCTCGGCCTGTCCGTCATCGGCGTGCCGTTGATGCTGGCTCTCGATTTTATGAAGGGGGTTCTGCTCGGCTTCGCCGTCGGCCTCATCGTCCGGGAGATGGCCTGGAAGGGCGTCGCCGTGTCGCTGGCGGCCGTCGCGCCCCAGAACGCCCTCGTCATCCCGGCTCTCGCGATCGCCAGCGTATCCGGGGCGAGATTCGCCCATTACGTCGTCCGCGAACGGCTGTTCCGGCGCAAGGGCCGCCTGCTGCCGCCCTTCCTCGCGCACACGTCGGTCGCCTTGACGATGCTGCTCATGCTCGGCTGCGCCGCCCTGTACGAAGCGTACGTCTCTCCCTATCTGCTGGAGAGGGTAGCCCCGGGAGCGGCGGCGGCCGTCCTGTCCGCGCTGAATAGGGTTTGACTTCCTAAAGTGCCTCCCCCTATAATGGAACCAAGTGCGCCGAGCGGCCGGAGGGGGGAGAACATGGAAGCCCGAATCGAGAAGGTCAAACAGCAATTGCAATCCCAGGGCTACAAATTGACTCCGCAGCGGGAAGCGACGGTACGGGTGCTCCTGGAGAACGAGGAGGACCATCTCAGCGCCGAGGACGTCTTCATGCTCGTGAAGGATATCGCGCCGGAGATCGGACTGGCCACCGTATATCGAACTTTGGAGCTGCTAAGCGAGATGCACATCGTCGAGAAGCTGAACTTCGGCGACGGCGTGGCCCGCTACGACCTGCGGCAGGACAACAACAAACATCATCATCACCATCTCATATGCGTCCAATGCGGTTCCATGTCGGAGATTATGGAAGACTGGCTCATTCCGCTGGAGGAGCGGCTCGAGCGGGAGTACGGATTCACGGTGCTGGACCATCGGCTGGACTTCCAGGGCATCTGCTCCAAGTGCAGGGCCAAGAACGCGGAAGCCGCCGGGAACAACCCGGAAGGGGCCGCCGCCTCGAATCCGTCATAACGCGTCATAACGATTATCAAGCGAAGAGGGATGCCGCCGGGCTCGGAGGAGCTTGGCGCCATCCCTTTATCCATATTCCGAAGTCCGGAAATTATAATAGGTTTCGGATCGCGCCTTCGATCTTCTCGGGGGTCGCCGTCGGAGGGAACCGCTTCACGACGCGGCCGTCGCGGTCGATAAGGAATTTGGTGAAGTTCCATTTGATGCTCTTCGTTCCGAGGAGGCCGGGCGCTTCCTTCGTCAGACGCTTGAACAGCGGGTGGGCGTTCGGGCCCTTGACGTCGATCTTGGCGAAGAGGGGGAACGTCACTCCGTGGTTCAGCTCGCACGCCTGCTGGATGTCCGCGCCTTCGAGAGGTTCCTGGTTCGCGAACTGGTTGCTCGGGAATCCGAGGACGGCCAGTCCTTGATCCTTGTAGCGCTCGTGCAGCTTCTGCAGCCCTTTGAACTGCGGGGCGAAGCCGCATTTGGTGGCGGTATTGACGATCAGCATGACTCGGCCTTTGTATTCGGACAAGTTCGAAGTCTCTCCGCGAAGGTTGTTCACCGGAATGTCGTAGAGGCTCATTGGACTTTCCCTCCCCATTAATATATGATACAATTCAATTGTATAAAATTTAAATGGCGTGTCAAGAGGAGGATGACATGGACAGCGAAGATCTTATGAAGCTTGACCAGCAATTTTGCTTTGCCGTGTACGCTTGCGCCCGGGAGATCACGAAGCTGTATCATCCTCTGCTCAAGGATCTCGGGATCACGTACACGCAATACATTACGCTGCTCGCGCTCTGGGAGAAGGACCGGGTGACGGTGAAGGAGCTGGGCGGACGCCTGTATCTGGATTCCGGGACGCTGACGCCTCTGCTCAAGAAGCTGGAAGCGTCGGGCTACGTAACCCGAACCCGCGACCCGGAGGACGAGAGGAACGTTCTGATCGAATTGACGGAGGAAGGCCGGGCTCTGAAGCTTAAGGCTTGCGACATCCCCGCGAAGCTGTTCGAGCAGGCGGGAGCTTCCGTCGAAGAGATCTTGGCGGTCCGCGAGCAGATGACGTCGCTGCTTCACAAGATTCATATCAAGAACGGCCGGGAGGAGAATTGAACATGTCCATCTTCGATTATCACCGCGTGCGCACGATCGCCGGCCAGCCGGCCGAGCTGGACGCCTACGCGGGCAAGGTGCTCGTCGTCGTCAACACGGCGAGCAAGTGCGGCTTCACGCCGCAATACGCCGACCTGCAGAAGCTGTACGAGAAGTTCAAGGACCGCGGCTTCGAGATTCTCGGATTCCCGTGCAACCAGTTCGGCGAGCAGGAGCCGGGCACCGGCTCGGACGTGCAGAGCTTCTGCCAGATCAACTACGGGGTGACGTTCCCGCTGTTCGAGAAGACGCTCGTCCGCGGCCCGCACGCCCATCCGCTGTTCCGTTATTTGACGGAGCAAGCGCCCTTCGAGGGCTTCGACACGTCGACGCCGAGCGGGAAGATGCTGGACGCCTTCCTGTCGGAGAAGCTGCCGGAGTATCTGGAAGGCGACGATATCAAATGGAACTTCACGAAGTTCCTCATCGACCGGCAAGGCAACGTCGTTCGCCGCTTCGAGTCGCCGGTCGAACCGCTGGACATGGAGCCGGCCATCGAGGCGCTTCTGTAAGATGGCCTTCGGCGCGCCGCCGTCCTGGCCGAAGCCGCTGCAGGCCGCTTCAGGGCCCGCAGGCCGCCGAAGTGCCGGCGGCAATCGAACATCCGTTAACGCCTGGGAATCCGGCGTTAACGGATGTTTTTGTTATGGCGGCGAGCTTCCCGTTCGCCGGCAGGCTATCTATTCCAACCGCCTTTTGTTCAGCGGCTCCAGCCGAGCTCAGCCCTTGCGCGATTTGGCGACAACCGAAGCGCGCCATACCCGCCCGCGCGAGACCGCCTTTCTAGCCCTTGCGGCGGCGGCCTGCTTCGCGGCGCGGGCGCTGCCGCCGGCGCAGGAGCAAGCGGTCCCCCCGGCGCAAGCG
>NZ_JACJVR010000159.1 GCF_014212175.1 Cohnella xylanilytica
GCGCCGCCCGGCGGGCGGAACGCGCGAAGCCGCGCCGCCGCACCCGCCTGCGCAGCCGTTCCCGGCCGGCTTCGGACGGCCATTCCGCCGGTTCCTCGGCCGCCGCGCCCAGCAGAGCCCGCCAACTCTCGAACCGGGCGGCGCACGTCGGACAGACGTCCCGGTGGCGAAGGAGAAGCGCGGACTCCGACGGCTGCAGACGTCCCGTCAGCAGGTCGATCCATCTCTCCTCGGGAATGCCGCAGCTTCGCTCATCCATGACGGTCCCCTCCTTCCGGCTCCGCCCAGCCCATTTTCTCAAGCGCCTTCCTTAAATGGTTCAAACCGTACCGCACTCGCGACTTGACCGTTCCGAGCGGCACCTGCCAGTCCTCGGCCAACTCGCGCTGGCTGCGCGACGAGAAGTACGCCTCCGCCAGCGTCCGGCGCTGCAGGCCGGGCAGCTGTCCGAGCGCGAGCCGGACGGCTTCTCCCTGCATGCGCGCCAATACCGTCTCCTCGGGCCGGGAGAGCGGTTCGCGCCCGAAGCCGGCTATCGGCTCCGCCTCTTCCTTCAGCACGATCTTGCTCCGCTTGCGCAGACGGTCCAGGCAGCGGCTGCGCAGCTGGACGGCGAGCCACGCTTCGACCGTGCCCCGCTCCGGATCGTACCGCTCCGGGTGGCGGATCACCTCGAGCAGCACGTCGTGGCAGGCGTCCTCCGCCTCCATCCGGTCGCCGAGCAGGTGGCGGGCCATCGGCAGAAGCCAAGGGACGACCTGCCCGTACAGCCGGTCGAACGCCTCCTCCGAGCCCTCGCCGATCTCCTTCAGCCACCGGACCATGTCTTCGTTGTGGTTCCTCGCCATCGCGTTCATGACGTTCCCCCGCTTGATCGCATTGTCTCTCTACTTAAATAGATAACAGAATCGGCTTGTCCGGGGAACGGGCTGCCGCGTTTTTTAGCTTCCTTTAAGCTTCCTTTAAGCGAATTTTTATCTAAAAATCCGGCCCGCCGGTAAATCCGTTCGACCTCCTTCCCCGTAGTCCATATGAATCCAACACCATCACCTCGGGAGGGGTCTACACTTATGTTCAAGCCACTCGGAAAAAGATTCGTCGCCGCCGTCGCGCTGCTCTTGTGCGTCGGCCTGGTCGCGTCCGCGGCTCCGACTTCCGCCGCCGGCGCGGTGAAGCTGTACACGCCGTACGCCAGCCTGTCGGCCGCGCCGGGAGAACAGCTCTCCTACGACGTCGATCTCATCAACGACAGCGCGGATATCCAGACGGTCGATCTAAGCTTCGAGAGTCCGGGCAAGGATTGGAAGACCGAGCTGACGGCCGGCGGCCACGCGATTCGCCAGATCTCGGTGAAGCCGAACGATTCCCAGACCGTGAACCTGAGCGTTCAGGTGCCGTTCGAAGTGAGCAAGGGGGATTACACGCTTCGGCTCAACGCGGGCTCGTTCGGCGCGCTCCCGCTTAAGATCAACGTCGCCGAGCAAGGCACCTACCGCACCGAATTCAAGGCGGAGCAGCCGAATATGCAGGGGCACAGCGACTCCACGTTCACGTACAATTTGACGCTGAGCAACCGGACCGCCGGCAAGCAGCAATACTCGCTCACGGCGGAAGCTCCGGCCGGCTGGGACGCCCGGTTCTCCGTCGGGGGGAACAACGTGACGAGCGTCGAGATCGACCCGAACGGAACCCAGTCGATCACGCTTACGTTGACGCCCGCGGAGAACGCCGCCGCCCAGACGTACGAGATTCCGGTCCACGCGTCCAACAGCAGCACGTCCGCCGATCTGACGATGGAAGCCGTCATTACCGGTACGTACGGCATCAATCTGACGACGAAGGACCAGCGGCTTAGCGCGAACGTCACGGCCGGCGGCGAGCGCAAGCTCGAGATGGTCGTGCAGAACACCGGCACCGCCGAGCTGACGAACGTCAGCCTCACCGGGACGGCGCCGACGGAATGGGAAGTGTCGTACGATCCGAAGACGATCGCTTCCATCAAGCCCGGACAGTCGGTTCCGGTCACCGCGACGATCAAGTCGTCCTCCAAGGCGTTGTCCGGGGATTACGTCGTCGCCATGACGGCGCAGGCGGCGGAGAAGTCGGCGGACGCGGCCGTCCGCGTGACGGTCAAGACGTCCGTGCTCTGGGGCTGGGTCGGCGTGCTTATCATCGCCGCCGTGCTCGCCGGCATCTACGCGCTGTTCCGCAAATACGGGAGGCGGTAACCGATGGATAAGCCGGTTATCGAGCTGAAGCAGCTGACCAAGCGGTACGGGGAGTTCACGGCCGTCTCGGGGCTGGACCTGGAGATCCGGCCGGGAGAGATCTTCGGCCTGCTCGGTCCGAACGGGGCGGGCAAGACGACGACGATCCTCATGATGCTCGGCCTGACGGAACCGACCTCCGGCACGGCGACCGTCTGCGGGATCGACGCCACCCGCAATCCGATGCAGGTGAAGCGGCGGGTCGGGTACATGCCCGACGACGTCGGGTTCTACGAGGACCGCTCGGGCCTCGACAATCTCGTATACACGGCGCGCCTGAACGGAATCGAGGCCGGCGAAGCGAAGCGCCGGGCGGAGGAACTGCTCGGGAAGGTCGGCCTCGCGGACGCCGCGCGCAAGAAGACGGGCGCCTATTCGCGGGGGATGCGCCAGCGGCTCGGGCTCGCGGACGTGCTGATCAAGCGTCCCGAAGTGATCATTCTCGACGAGCCGACGCTCGGCATCGACCCGGAAGGGGTGCGCGAGCTGCTCGCGCTCATTCGCGACCTGAGCCGCAACGAGGGCTTGACGGTGCTCTTGTCCTCGCACCATCTGCACCAGGTGCAGCAGATCTGCGACCGCGTCGGGCTGTTCGTCGGAGGGAAGCTCGTCGCGAGCGGCGATCTCGACGCTCTCTCGCGGGAGCTGGACGGCGGTCCGTCGCACGTCGTCGAGCTGGACGTCGTCGGCTGGAACGAACGGCTGTCGGAGCGGATCTCGTCCATGGAACACGTGACGTCCGTCGAGACGACCGATCCCGACGCGCTCGGCGCTTCGGGCTCCGCTTCCGCGGGCGCTCCCGGAGCCGTCACCGTCCGCGTCAGCGGCACCGCCGACGTCGCCTCCCGGCTCGCGGCCTTCGTCGTCGAGAACGGCGCTTCGCTCGTCGGCCTCCGGCCGATGAGATACGGTCTCGACGACATCTATCATCGCTACTTCGAAGGAGGAGATCCGAGTGGCCGCGTTCATTGAGAAGCTGAAGATCGCCCGCAGGGAGGAAGGCGGCTCGGCGCGGACGCCGTCGCCCTTCTGGGTTATGGTCCAGAAGGAGTTCGGCGACCATATCCGGAGCTGGCGGTTCATCATTCTGCTCGCCATCGTGACGCTCGCGTGCATCGGCTCGATCTACGCGGCCGTCACCGCCTTGAAGGACGGCCAGTCCGCGTCTTCCGGCAGCGGCTCCGGCGACGCGGCGAACTCCTTCCTGTTCCTGAAGATGTTCACCGAATCGGACGGCTCGCTGCCGAACTTCCTGACGTTCCTGTCGTTCCTCGCCCCGCTGATCGGCATCGCGATCGGCTTCGACGGCATCAATTCGGAACGGAACAAGGGGACGCTGAGCCGGGTCATGTCGCAGCCCGTCTACCGCGACGACTTCCTGAACGCCAAGTTCGTCGCCGGGCTGCTGCTGATCGCCGTCGTCGTGTTCTCTCTCGGCTTCCTCGTCATGGGCATGGGGCTGTTCACGATCGGCTATCCGCCGACGCCGGAGGAATTCTGGCGCGTCATCGCGACGCTGCTTATCACGACCGTATACGTCGGCCTGTGGCTGAACCTGTCGCTGCTGTTCTCCGTCCGCTTCCGCCAGGCGGCCACTTCGGCGTTGAGCGGCATCGCGGTCTGGATCTTCTTCCTCGTGTTCTACGGCATGATCGTCAATCTCGTCGGCAACGCGACGGCGCCCGGAGATCCGACCGATGCGGCCGCCTTGCTGCACCAGCAGGATTGGCTCATGCTGCTGTCGCGGCTGTCCCCCGCGTACTTGTTCCAGGAAGCCGCCTCGACGCTGCTGCTGCCGGACACCCGGACGCTGAATCCGTTCATCACGCAGGATCAGGCGTACCTGGCGATCAACGCTCCGCTCTCGTTCGGGCAGAGCCTGCTGCTCGTCTGGCCGCAGGTCGTCGCCATCGTCGCGGAGACGGCGATCTCGTTCGCCGCGTCGTACGTGGCGTTCATGAGGCAGGAGATTCGTTCCCGCTCGTGATGCGAATTCTGCATCTGGTTGCAATTCCCCGTCCGTTTGGCCGGACGGGGGATTTTTTTGTTTATTTCAGGTCGATATATATTGACTCGATATATATCGACCCAATATAATGTGCGAAGGGAAGACGCGGACCGCATACGAAGGAGGCACCCTCATGAACAGCCAAGACGTCATACTCGGATTGCTCCACAAGAGGCCGTTGTCGGGGTACGAGATCAAGGGATTGTTCGAATTCCCGCTCGGCTTCTTCTTCGACGCGAGCTTCGGCACGATCTACCCGACCCTGGCCAAGCTGGAGAGCTCCGGGTTCATCTCCAAGGAGAGCGTCGTGCAGGACAACCGGCCGAACAAGAACGTATACCGCCTCACCGAAGCCGGAAGGAACCGATTCCGCGAATACATGAATTCTCCTCTGGAGCAGGACTTGTACCGGTCGGACCTGTTGGTCCGTCTCTTCTTCGCGGAATTCGTCGGAACGGACCGCCTCGCCGAATGGCTGACGAGCGAGATCGAGGAAGCGAAGCGCCAGCTCAAGCAGCTCGAGGATTTGCGGATCGCGGAGCCCGACATGCCGTCCGGCTCCTGGCTGTGCCTGCAGGTCGGCATCGATCTGATCCGCGCCAAGGCGAAGGCGTTGGAGGAAGGCTTGAAGCGGCTGCAGGCGGAACGTTCGGCTTCTTCGCCGGACGGGAATTAAGCAACGAATAACAGAAGGAGTGGAGAAGGACAAATGGCGCAGCGTTCCCAGAAGACGGGACTCATCCTCCTCTCGATGGCGCTCGGTCTGCTGATGGCGTCGCTGGACAACACGATCGTGTCGGCGTGCATCAACAGGGTCATCGAGGACATCGGCGGCTTCGAACAATTCAATTGGGTGTTCACCGCCTACATGCTGGCCGCGACGAGCACGATGCTCATCTTCGGCAAGCTGTCCGACTTGTTCGGACGGAAAAGATTTTACTTGATCGGAATCGGACTGTTCCTGATCGGCTCGGCGCTGTGCGGAATGGCCGGCAATATCCAGCAGCTCATCTGGTTCCGGATCCTTCAAGGGATCGGGTCGGGCTCGGTGTTCCCGATCTCGTTCTCGATTATTTTCACCCTGTTCAACGATCCGAAGCAGGCCGCCAAGCTGTCCGGCGTCATGGGCGCGGTGTTCGGCCTGTCGTCGGTAGCCGGCCCGCAAATCGGAACGCTCATCTCCGATCAGCTCAGCTGGCGCTGGTGCTTCTACGTCAACCTGCCGATCGGCCTCGCCTCGTTCCTCGTTCTGCTTATCGCGTTGAAGGAGTCCCGCGCCGAGCGCAAGCCGAAGATCGACTACTGGGGAGCCCTGCTCCTCATCGTCTCGACGGTCTCGCTCATGCTCGCGCTGGAGCTCGGCGGGAAGGATTACGCCTGGGGCTCCTGGCAGATCGTCGGCCTGTTCGTTCTCGCCGCCTTGGGGACCGCCGCGTTCCTGTTCGTCGAATCGCGGGCCGAAGAGCCGATGCTGCCGCTGCCGATCTTCCGCAGCCGCCTCGTTCTGGGCACGAGCATCCTCTGCTTCTGCCAGGGCGTCATCATGTTCTCGGCCATCACGTATTTGCCGATCTACGCCGTCGCCGTTCTCGGGCGCGCCAATTCGAACGGCATCCTGACGCCGATGATGGCGTCGCTTATCTGCGGGGCGATTCTGTCCGGCTTCCTCGCCGGCCTGTTCAAATTCCGCACGATTATGTTCGTCAATATGGCGCTCGGCGTCGTCGCGGCGATTCTGCTTATGTCGATGACTCCGTCCACCCCGTTCTGGCAAGTGATCGGGATCATGATCCTGCTCGGCGTCGGCGTCGTCGGCCCGCTCATGAGCCTGGCGCAGAACGCGGTCGCCATGAGCGTCGATCCGAAGTACATCGGCATCTCCTCCTCCGTCGTCGGCTTCTGGCGCAATATCGGGGGCATCATGGGAGCCTCGGTCATGGCCGTTCTCGTCAACGACAGCTTGAAGAGCTCCGCGGTCGAGGCGGGCGAGAAATTCTCCATCCCGCGGGACCAAGTCGCGCAGATCGCGAATCCGGAGAACGTCATCCGCGCCGCCGACAAGCTGCCTCCGGATTTGCTCGCCTTCCTGAGGGATGCCATCGGCTCCGCCATTAACCACGGCTTCGTGCTGGCGCTCGGCGTTACGATCTTCGGCGCCCTCGTCGCCTTGACGGTCGGCGGCGCCAAGCTGCAGGCGAGGCCGAAGGACGGCGAGCAGCCTTCGGTCAGCCATATCGCATAATGCCGCAACGAAGCGCGAAGGGGCCGTCCCACCAGTCATCTAGCGATGACGGAGGGACGGCCCCTGTTGTTCGTCTTGCGGATGCCGCTCTGTCTCATAAAGCGATGTTTAGTCAGAAGGTTGATGCCGATTCCTGCAGGTGGGGGGGGGCGAGGATAACCCTCCTCCTGAACCCGTGCGAACTCGTGCGAACCCGAGCGCGTCGCTATGAAGCCATCAAGCTCGTAGACGACAACCTCATCTCTTCGGCTTTCGCTGGGGGTGGCGTTTTTTTGGCATTCGAAGCCGCCACGGCAGCGCGAGAAGGCCCCAATGCCGAAAAATTCGGCATTCAAAGCAACCGCGCCTGCGAGCAAGGCCTCCAATGCCGAAAAT
>NZ_JACJVR010000016.1 GCF_014212175.1 Cohnella xylanilytica
GCAGTACTTTCGAAATTCAGGATCATATAAATCGCGGATATGACTTCTGGTTTCTCGGGAAATGCCCAATGTATAGAACAGTGCCCGGTGGTAGCCATCGCTGCATTTCTCTGCATCCAACATCTGAACGTAAAATCTCTCGTGTTCATCATCTCGAAACCAAATCGGATGCATCGTCACATACCCCTTTCATGGAGAATTCAGCGGCTGGTTGCAACCAGCCGCTGTCTGAACATGGTCCTCTATATAACCGTTCATTTTGGCAGGAAAATCGGACCCTCCGACGAATCGATTACATGTTTTTGAGCAAGTATTCCATTTTTTTCAAGCCTCGTTGGATCGATTTACGAACCGCCCGCTCATCGACATGCTCGGCTCTGGCAATATCGACTTTGCTCATACCCAAAAAATAATGGGCATAAATCCGTCTGGCTGATTTCACCGGCAATTGACACATAGCTTCATAGAGTTGCTGCCGTGAAAGCTTGCGCTCGTAAACCTCCTCCGGTGAAATCGAGAGAAATAAAACATGCTGCTCAATCCCGTCGTTGCGATCCAGCGAATAATAGGCCCTATGACGATACGTCCGCAGTCTGTAAGCGCTCTCTTTTAAGTCAAAGCGACGGATTTCATCGGCAACCTCTTCATCTACATCAACCCATACATCCGACCTGAAAAAAGGATACATATCTCGCAAATTCATCTTCTTCATTCAAGTCCCTCCATTTTGGTTTAATGGCAAACCAAAACAGAGGGGGGGGAGCGACAGCCAACGCTCCCCGACAAGCAGGAAGCACAACAAAAAAGACCCACCCGCAGAGAGCGCCAACGCGCGATTGCGACCAGGCCAATTGGATTACATTCTTGCCGATTAATTCGCCGTTTGCAGTTAAGAGCAATAGGGATACATTACCTTCACCCTCTTTCTCACCTGGCAACACCGAGTGAGAAATTAGGCGGGCTATGATGTATGGTGCTGCCCTAAGCTTGGTTCAGCTCCTTGGCAACCGGGATTTAGCCGACGACCGCATTGACACAATAAAAAAAGCGCCGTAATCCTTTCCGCTGGGTAGCAGGGAAAGAATCGACGCTTGATAAAGAGTGACCACAGAGTTTTCTTGTTGCTACCGCTGCACTGTCTGTCCACGCTATCATCATAACACGAAATCTGTGCATATCGTGTGCATACTTCGTGCAAAAAAAGGCACATCCGGTGCAGCGTTCGGTGCATGTTCGATGCAATTCCGGCACTCCAATCCTCAAAATTGAATTACTGGGACAGATCTATGCGCAACGAATCTTCTGAATTCATTCAATCTGCTTGAGAAGACTCCAAATCCAGCAAAACCGTCCGATCTTTGATTTTCATGTAGATTTTGCGTAAAATTCGCTTCCGATGATAGAAGTATGCGCGGCGGGAAAGTGCCAGGCGGCTCATGGCTTCTGAGGACCCAGATTATCAAAATATCTCAACCGAACAAATAAGCCCTCTTCCGAGGTGAGCGCCGTGAGAGCGTAGTCGATCAGACCGATTCTGGATAGCAACAATGGGATTTCATGTTCAGTGATCTGTATGCGTCGAATGACCGTTCGCAATACCGTTTCCTGTTTTCTGCTGCTATGAGCCGCAACCATATCCAGGGTGCGCGTCAATTCTGGGATGTAAGTGAGTTCGGATTGAACATACTTCAATCTCGCTTTCCAGTCCTTATAGGACTTTAGCCATGATTCAACTTTCTCGTAGGGAATGGAGACCGGGTCCGCGACATCACAAATCCCTCCTTGCTGTGCATGCTTTCCTAACGTTTTCCGCCAGTTTCGGCAGTCAATCGACTTCGTTGTACTTTGTTCACTCTCCATTTCTATCGTCATCTTCCCTTCTTTTCTAGTTTGGCATAAGTTGACAAGGTACTATTTTCACAACCTTCGTTCCGCTTTTTACGACTCTCACCTCCGGTAAATTCCTCCTAATAATATCCATCTGCACCTACCATTTTACCTATAAAGCGCTTAAATATGGAGGGTGATTTTTTCATCACGCTATCAATTCATAAAGTGTCGAATGAACGCAAAATGACTCGAATCGAGTACGAATCGCTAACACATGATTCGATCATGCCGATCGTACAAGCCTCTTCGTTTTGCTTTTTCCGCCGCTTCATGAATGGAGCAAGCGTTGAATTTTCGAATGATGTTACGAACGTGCGATTTCATGGTGTTCGCTGTGACGCCTAATAACTCTCTGATCACCGGCTGTCTATAGCCCCAACCGATCAACTGCAAGATCTCTTTTTCAGTGGGCGTCAGCATTCGATGTAATTCTTTTCGCTTATCCAGCCCAATTTCATTACGGATAATGGATGCAACATCGGCATGAAGAGAAGGTTGCCCCCGATACGCTTCCCTTACGGCATTTACGACATCAGCATAGTTTATCTTGGTAATATAATTGATCGCCCCGGCTAGCACAGCTTCCACAATGATTTCAGGCTCGTAGAGGGAGGTCAAGATAATGATTGGCATTGATTTCATTTTCAGAACTTCGGAAATTGTATGGAGTCCATCCTGTTGCGATGAATGAAGTATCAGATCAAGAATCATCACGTCTAAATCCAATTGCGCGCTGGCTCGAATGGCTGATTCCTTATCTGTTGCAATATGAAATATATTCATATCCGGCTCTGTATTGATCAGCCCCGCCGTCCGTTGTTGCCAAATGGGGTCGCTGTCCACCAGCAATACTTGTATCCTGCCTTCTTTCCAACGAACGACTTCATCAACTTCTACGGCATAACTTGCACGCTCCTCCATCTTTTCATCACCTCGTTGATTGTTCTGGAAAAACGAAAAGACACGTACCCTCGAAAGGCCGTGCCTTTTCCTGACAGCATTAGAGAGGGTAACCCGGCGATCATTGCAAGCATGCGGAAGACCCGTGGCTTTGCGTCACAGTCTTTCGCACTGGTTTGCCTTTTTCCTGTTGGAACTTGTCGTCATTCGTTATACTGCCCCATGTCCGTTGTTGTCTTTTTCATCACCACTAAGCATAATCCGGAAGCTCGCAGGGCTACGAAAGAAGATGCCTCGGGGCATCTCCTTTACATCTCGGTCGTCTTTGAAACACCCGTAACCGCTTCGTTCCTGTAACCTTAGCAGCATGGCTACCGCTTCCGCCCGAGTGGCCGTAATGTCCGGAACGAATTTGCTGCCGTTCGGCCGTCAATAATACCTAGTTTGCGGATCGTTTCCACCGAGCCTTTTGCCCACCTCGGAATGTTTTCGTCATCAGCAAAGCCCGTTGTTGTATGCGAATTAAGTGAGACTTTCAGCGGTTTTGCGATCATCGATATCATCTCCGCTCGGATGATCTGAGCATCCGGTCGGAAGCTGCCGTCCTCGTACCCGCTGACGATTCCCGCTTTTACAGCGAGAGCAACCGCCTGGTTGGCCAGTCACCGATCTTCGTCTGATCCGTGAAGGTAAGGGTTGCATCAGTTCCCTCCAATCTCAGTGCGTCTGCTAGCATAACCGTACATCCGCAGATCCATGCCGTATTCGTGTCTCAAACGCTTGTTGATGTTCAGCAGCCCGACGCCCTGACGCCTGTCCGATCCGGAAGCCGGCAGTCGACTTAGCTGTTCGCTCTCGATGCCGACACCGCTATCTTCAATCACAAACCAATATTCGCCCTCCGTTTCAAAAGTCGTCAATTTGACCGTTCCGCCTTCTATCCGATTGCCGATCCCGTGCCGAATCGCGTTTTCGACGAGCGGCTGCAGCAGCAGGGGAGGGATGCTCACCCGGTACATCCTCGAATTGTAAGCGATCCTTGAAGCGCGCTTTTTCAATATCGACGTATGTCCGGATCAGGTTGAACTCTTCACGAAAGCGATCCGCTTCTCCATATGGCTTAACCGGAAGCTGCCTCGCAAATAATCGACCAGATCCGCGGTCAATTTTCGCGAACGTTCCGCATCCGTATAACTTGATGCAACGACGTTGTACAAAAAATGCGGCTTGATCTGCGAATGCAGAAACGCCACTTCCAGATCGACCGCTGGTATGCTTCCCTTTTTAATTCAGATAATGAGGCGTCACGAAAGCGTACTCCGGTGCTTTGACCGGACGTTCGCTTAACAGGGAAGCCGCTATCGGTTTCCCGCGTTGCCTGCGATCGGCAGGGTGAATGTGAACGTCGTGCCGACGCCTTTCGTCGAAGATACCGTTACGGTTCCCTTTAGCAACTCGACCAGTTGTTTGACGATGGACAGCCCGAGCCCGAAGCCCCGGCGTTCCGCTCGCTCATCAAACAATTGGAACGCTTCGAACAGGTGCGGGATGTGCTGCGCTTCGATTCCTTCCCCCGTATCTTTGACCGAAACTTCAATCATGCTGCGATTCTCCGCCGCTGTGACGACAATGCTCCCGTTCACCGTATGCTTGACCGCGTTGTCCGAGCAGGTTGCCGACGATCTGGCCGAACCGGCTTTCATCGGCAATCGCATAGGGCAAATGTTCGGGGACACGGTTTTCGAGCCGGATGTTGCGGTCCGCGCACAGAAACGAATAGATGCGCACCTGCATCTCGACAGCCGGGCGGACATCGACCGGCATCGAATCGACGGCCAATTCACCTTGCTTCAGCCTGGAAAAATCCAGAATATCGTAAACCAGCTGCGAAAGCCTGCCGGTGATGCTCGTGATTAATTCAAGCTTCTCGCGCTGCTCCGCCGTCGGCGGATGATTGGCGTTGTCAAGCATCGACCTTGCGATATGCATGACGCCGTGCAACGGCGACTTGAACTCATCCGACGTTCTGGCCAGGAACTCGTCTTTCAGCTTGTCCGCTTTCAGCAATTGAACGGAGAGCTCTTCGATTTTCCGGAATGCGTTGGAGAAGCGAAGCGACATGAGCAATGCCAGCATCAGCAGGTACACGAGCGGTTCGAACGGAGGCACCGAATCAACCGGTACGGCGAAATAGACGTTCAGATTTTGCACCAGCGCAAAGACGTTCAGGGCGATCACGGCGAAGGCCAGATACAGGCTCCCCTCCACTTTGCGGGAAGGTGGCGTAGATCGTGACCAGTTGCCTAAACAGATCCGTCGCGAACGGGGGATGAAGCCGATTGCCCAGACCGCCAGAACCGTCCCAAATATCAACCCGATCCGGATCAACCATCAGGAGTAAACCGGACGGAACGCCGTATACACGTACAGGAGAAATCCCATGCCGCGCCAATCGCCGAAACCATCTGAATGCGAAGATACAGCCAGAACGGAACGGAGCCGAACAGGCTGAACAACACTCTTTCGCCGCGCGTGCTGGTGAACAGGGCGAAAAACATGCACACCAGCCCGAATACGATCAGGGAATAATCGTTTTTCCGTTGGGAGTACTAGCCGACAAAATACAATCACATCATCAGAAAGGCTGTAACGTAATCAAGTCGTGCGTGAGCGCCTTGTCGCGCAGCCCGGAAACTTGCGCGACATACCCCAAATAGATCGATTCGTTGATGCCGCTGCTGGCGGGAAATTCGGACAACATGTCGTCCAGCATCCCCTCGAATGTCGTCACATCGGCAGCCGCCCCGTCCAGCCGGATCGTGAACCCGTTTCCGGCTTTGTCTACGCTTATGGGGACGTCATGCTCCTGCAAGCTTCTCCGCAAGTAGGACAGACAAGTATACAAGTAGCTTTTCGCCTTTTTCACATCGTACCCCGGCCAAATCGACTCAATGATGAGCGCGGTATCCGCGGGCGTCTCTTCGTGATGGATCAAAAAAGCGCAGACTTCTTTTTCTTTGTTCGTTTTCCAGGAAAGCAGCTTGTTTTCGGCATGAGGAAGCCCAATGGAAAAGCCCCCCATACATCGGATCAAAGGACGGACGTTGGCGTCCGGGCGAGCTCGAACCGCGGATAAGGTTGCTAGATGCGCGATACCGATTGTTGCACATTCAATGCAATTTCATGACCACATTACGGACATATTCGACAACAACGGTCCAACTCCTTGCCTTTCGTCGGATTCGCATACTACGAACGTAGTCGTCAGCCTTCGTTGCCGTTCATCTGAATTAAAATGCTATTGGTCCATCCATGCACGTTGTTTTAGAAAGGGGGGGGATTTGGAAAGCATAAGAAGAGGTTCATCTGAAAGTGGTGACAAGTATCGCATCGGTCAATCAAAAAATTTCGTTGCTGCAAGGATACATGGTGATCCTGATGGCGATAGGCATTCTGAATCACGTGATTATTATCCCGCTTCTGCTGACTGCTTCCAAAAGGGATGCCTGGGTATCCGTTTTAGCCGTATTGGCAGCATCGCCAGTCTGGATCGCCTGTTTATCTTATATTCTCAAAAACATGAACGGGACGCCGGTCAAAACCTGGTTGTATCGTCATTTCGGCAAACTGCCTGCAACCGGTATGCTCGTTTTTTTCACGATATATATGTTCGTAATGGGCGCCATTTCGCTAAAAGACACCATCACATGGACGATTGCCTCCTATTTGCCGCAGACGCCTGCTTTGGCGTTAGTACTTGCGGGAGTCGGATGCAATCTATTGGCGGCATATGCCGGGTTGCGCGTGATTGCAATCGTCACCGGCATTTTGCTCCCGGTTGTGATCGTGCTCGGCGATTTTGTGATGACAGCCAACTACAAGTATAAGGATTACAGCCTGCTGTTTCCGGTCTTCGAGTTCGGGTGGGAGCCTGTATGGAAAGGCGCATTATATGCGGCTGGGGGGCTTTTGGAGATCATCTGCATCCTTTTTTATCAGGAGCATTTATCCAAACGTCCTCGCTTCGGCACTCTCATGCTGGTGAATGTGCTGCTTGCCGGATTGATTCTGGGACCGCTGATGGGTGCCATCGCCGTGTTTGGACCTGCTGAGGCGGCAAATCAACGCTACCCTGCATACGAGCAATGGCGTTTGGTTCAACTCGGGCAATATATTTCGCACCTTGATTTCTTCTCCATCTACCAGTGGCTTTCCGGCACGTTTGTTCGCGTCTCGCTGGCCCTGTTTCTTATGGTTGACATTTGGAAACCGGGCAAGCGATTGCCGTGGCTCATCCTATACGGCGCGCTGATGATCGTTGTCGTTGTGCTGCCCGTGAGTGATGCACTGTTCCTCGATTTTCTTGGGAGCGTGTTTTTCCCGGCGTCTGTTTACTCTGCTTTGGGCTTGACGGCATTGTTTGTCGCGAAAATCTGGATTTCCAACAGAATGAGGAGGTGAATTCCCATGTTCAAAAGGGGGTTGAGGCCGTTTGTTTTCAAAAAATCTGTCGCCGACTCTTTTCAACCATCCCCTTCAACTTCCGAACGGCCAGCCGTTGAACTGGCCGATGCTTCAGTTATTTTAAATTTGTTCAATCGTTGCGCCGATGTCAAGCATCATACTTACACCTTGAACGCACTGGAGGAACGTTCAACCGTACTATTCGTCTTCTGCGAAGGGATGAGCGATAGCCAACATATGATTCATGAGGTGGTGCTTCCCCGTTTGCAACGTTTTTATGAGACATACGGCTTTACGGACGCGGGCATGCTTCAAACGGCGAGTCAGCTTCAACTGGAACGTCTGCCGGATGATAATTGGCAACGGAAAGCAACACAACAGGTGTTTGAAGGCAAATTGCTCATGTATATTCCTGCGCTTCAGATCATCTGTTCCGTTGATATTGCCAAGCTTCCGGCGAGAAAACCGGAAGAATCAAATGTCGAAGTCTCCGTTCGGGGAGCCAAGGATTGTTTTGTGGAAGAGTTGGCCACCAATGCCGCGCTCATCCGCAAACGGCTTAAATCGCCTTCGTTAGCCTATGAGCAAATGGTGCTTGGCGAACGTACGCAAACCCGGATCGGATTGATGTATATGTACGATATCGCCGATCCAAAGGTCATACAGGAGGTGAAACAGCGCCTGCAGAAGATAACGATAGACGGAGTATTCAGCGCTACGGAACTTGAAGAAATGATTGAACCGACATGGGCGTTATTTCCCCTTATGGCGTATACCGGAAGACCCGACTTTACCGTCAACTGCTTGACGAACGGGCGATTTGTTATATTGGTGGACGGAACGCCGGCGGCATTAATTGGCCCGGCTAACTTAATGCTCCTGATCAAAACGCCGGAAGACATTCATTTTACAGCGTTATCCTCAACGTTCGGACAAATGTTGCGGTTGTTAGGTTTATTCGTGTCGCTCATGCTTCCCGCATTTTGGCTCTGCCTGCTTTCTTATCATCAAGACCAGCTTCCATTTTACTTGCTGGCGACGCTGACCGTGAATCGTCTCGGGATCCCCTTATCCACCGGCCTGGAGATGTTTCTTGCGCTCATTTTTCTTGAAATGTTGCGCGAGGCCGGCGTTCACCTTCCTTCCTCTATCGGTTCGACACTTACCGTTGTAGGAGGCTTAATCTTGGGCGATGCAGCCATTCGAGCCGGAATTTTGTCGCCCGGAATCGTGATCATCGGCGCGATCACGCATGTATTCGGCGCAACACTTACCAATCAGGCGTTAGGAGGTGCGGTGAGCATACTGAGAATCATACTGTTTTTATTTTCTTGCATATTCGGTTTATACGGTTTTTTTCTCGGCGTATTTTTGTTGCTGGTTTTGCTGGCGTCTCTTCAGTCTTTCGGGGTTCCGTATCTGGCCCCGATGTCTCCTCCGTTTTTTAAAGATTTACCGCATGCTTTGTTTCGGTTGCCATTAGCGTGGAAGAGAAAGCGTCCGGAGATGCTTCATACGATTGACGATACAAACCGGGGAGAACAATCAAAATGAAAGGCATGAAAATAACAGGAATCTTGATTGCTTTACTCGTCATCACGACCGGTTGCTGGAATATTAAGGAAATTCAAAATATTAGTTATGCAACCGCCATCGGGTTCGATTATCGTGACGGAAAGTACATTGTGTATTTGCAACTTATTGATTTTTCCAGCGTCGCCAAGTTGGAAGGACAACAAAAATCGAGGGAAGCACCTGTATGGGTCGGTAAAGGAACAGGCGCATCGTTTACGGAAGCTGCAAACAATTTATATGAGACGTCGCAACAAAGAGTGTTTTGGGGTCATGTTTCCACGCTCGTGTTCAACGAACACATTCTGAAACAGAATAAATTTCAAGATGTATTGGATTTGCTGAACCGTTACAGGGAAATCCGCTATTTGGTTTGGGTTTTCAGTACCAAAGAATCGATTGAAGATATTTTCAACTCAACTCCGTTCTTTAATGAGTCTCCGATGATGTCCATTTTGCACAATCCGGAGGACCAGTATCGGCAACGATCGATCATTTCACTGATCAGGTTGTATCAATTTGTCATGACGCTGAAAGAAGATTCGCGGATGAGTTACCTGCCTGCTCTACGGATTGAGAAAAATCAGTGGGAAGTAAGCAGAAAAACGCATCCGTTGTTAGAATATGCAGGTATAACCGTGTTTTGGAACAATCGGTACCATGGAGAATTGGATCCGGACGATTTGCAAGGATTGCCTTGGATGCATAAAAAGACGGTTCGCGTGCCGCTTTCTCTCGAACGTGAAAAATCGTTAGCGGCTGTATTGGTCATGGAGAAGCCAAAAGTGCGCATCAAGCCGTCTGTTCAAGATCTTCGCGTTTATTTTGACGTCGAGCTAACGGTAAAGGCAGGCATTAACGAATTGCATCAGGAAATGTCCGAGAAAGAATTGATCGACCTGGCCGAACGAAAGATTGAAGAACAAATTCGCCATACTTACCGGAAAGGCTTTGAGCGGAAGGTTGATGTTTATAATCTGGGCGAGTCGTTGTTTCGACGCTATCCCTCGGTATGGCACCGGATCGAAGACGAAAATCATTTTGTGCTGCATGAGGATTCTTTACGAAACATACGAATCGGTGTTCAACTGACCAATACGGGGAGGTACAAGTTAAAGCCCAGTCAAGCCTAGATGTTGAAAATTCCGATTTTCAAATGATGGATTCGCGGCGTGATTGATACATCCGATCAATCGCGCTTCCACGTCGGCAGCAATGCCGTAACCATTTTACATCCATCAAGCTTTCTCTCTGAAGACAACCTCCTATTCCATTTCGGACAATTCCGTATCGGATTCCATCCATAGCAGCTCCTTGAACAAAAAAGCAACAAACTCTTCTTCAAGTCCCATGTCCCAAGCTGTCGCTATACATTCGAGCAGTTGTTCCTTGCTGAGCAGCCTCGTGGCAACCCTTCCCCTTATTTCTCGCATTCCATTCTCAGTCTGTTGACTTACGCTTTCCAATAATCGAGTCAGTCTTGTAATCTCCTTGGAAAGCTGGACCACTTGATTATGGCTCAAGCCGATTTCCTGCCGATTCCCAAACAATACAGTCTGCGCAGCTATCATGACATGATGCATGACTTCTGACTCCTTTTTATCGAAAATATTGGCTTAAAGGAATTTGTGACAAAATAAGCTCTTTGGAAAATTATATCGCAAAGATTTTAAAGGTACAATCAATTGAATGGACTGTAGTTTAAGAGTACTCCATCCCTCCGACTGCTTTGACTACACTTTACTATAGAGAGGGGTTGTGAGGGACATTATGTCTACCTTTGCACAAATAGTCGGAGCAAAAATTCGCCTATACCGCATGGAGCAAAATTTGACTCAGGAACAACTAGCCGAATCGATCGGCATGGCCGCGACATATCTTGGTCAGATTGAACGCGGCGAAAAAAACGTCAAACTTCAGACAATTGAAAAAATTGCTTTGGCATTACATATGAGCGTATACGATTTATTCAGCGACGAGAAAGAGGCCAATTTGCAACAAAAAAAATGGTTATGGGCCAGCATTCTCTTATTGCTCAAACACAACGATGCCAAACAGCGACAAGCGTATCGTATTTTACGGGAACTGTTGGAACCGGCAACCGAAGATTCGTAAAAAGTGATTCAAGCTATGAAAAAAGCAAGCGGTTGGGACGATCTGAACCAACCGCTTGCTGCTTATTTACCGCGATTCTCTATGTTAAATGGCAAGTCTTTACCGATTTTTTGGATAAATACGGTTTCTTAGGAACACCCGTTTGGAAGGAGTTGGCGCTTTTTGCGCGAATTATTGGGTATAAAGAAGGATTTTGTCGTACATGATCCAACTTCATTCAAAAGGGGGAGGTTCTATTCGTAGGTCCTCAGGCTGATCCCTTTCTTTCAGGATCATAAAAAACGAAACGGCAAACCCATTGAAAAATGGGGGCGCAAAACTTCAGGCCTAAGGATGATATCTATGGTAGCTGGGTTGCCGAAATTATTGCTTCCGAGCTCAAAGCTGCCCCAAATCGGGGTGGCTTCTTATTTTGATTCTCCAGCAAAGGGAGTAGCCTCGATGCCGAATATTGAACAATTAATAGTACAAAACGATTTTTATCATGTGTTCCAGCCCATCTTGGGGTTTCCCGAAAAGAGAATCCTTGGTTACGAGGCCCTCATTCGCAGTAACTCCAACATGAATCCGGATCTTTTATTTCAGCGCGCCATGGAGCAGAACAAGTTGTTCGAAGTCGATTCTTTTTCAATTTTCCAGGCGATTTCAGCCTACTTCGAATTTCCGGGCTCACGGGAACATAACCTGTTGTTTATTAACATATTCCCTTCAACTTTGGTCTCGCCTTTATTTATCGACTTACTCGACTCCCTTGCCGAGCGATTCGAGCTATATAGAAACCAAATCGTATTTGAGATTAACGAGTCCATTTATGAGGGCCTCTTATGGAAAAGCGCTTCTTTCAGAGATGCCATCCGATTGCTGCGTGAACTGAATTTCCTGATAGCCCTGGACGATGTAGGAGATGGAACAACTTCTTTTCGAAATATTGTGGACGTCTCGCCTGATTTTATCAAAATCGACCGCTTCTTTGCTTCTGACTTGAGTACATCCAGGAAAAAACAAAAAGTTGTCGCACTGTTTGCCGAGTACTGCAATGACGAGGCCAATCTGATCCTGGAAGGAATCGAAAAAGAAGAGGATTTGGATACCGCGCTGTCTTTGGGTATCAAGATGGGACAAGGCTATTTATTCGGAAAACCGAATCGGTTAACGTAAACGGTCGAACGTGAAGTCTCACCCGAACATGAAGGAGTAATCAGGATGCAGGATAAACTGAACTATTTCCGCAAAGCAACGCTCTCTTTAAAAATTTCAGAGTTTGAAGTTCCACCCATGCAGGATTTGTTGATCATCGGGAAAAAAGCCCCGATCGGGCCGGAAGCGGTAAAGCGAATGGCGCAGGCGCTATCGCCGGAACAATTTACAATCGTGAAATTGGACCATGCCAAAATTGAAGCGGTCTTGATTCGGAACTCCATTCTTCAAATGTTGGACGAACGTTTGCTGATGCAAATCATAATGGAAGAAGCGGACCGGTTGATCAGCGACAACATGGTCCTTCGTTCCGAACTGAAAATTTCGGTGTCCGTTCAGCGGGAGGTGGAGTTGTCATGAAGGTGGCGGAATTCATGTCGTCCCCGGTCTACACAGTTTCATCGGAACGAGGCGTCCAGTTCGTCTCCGACATGATGAATGAACTTAAAATTGGTTCGCTGGTCGTCACAGATCATGGATCAATCGTAGGGATCATTACGTCTCGGGATATCCGATCTTCCCACCCCAATCGCATTGCGGCAGATGCGATGACCCCAAACCCGATCAGCATTTCGCCTGACCGATTTGCCTGGGACGCCTTAGAAGTGATGGAACAACATTGCATTGAACGTTTGCTTGTCACTCATGAAGAACAGGCAATCGGGATCGTGACCCGAGTAGCGCTTCAAGGCAAGCTGAACCAAATCGTGGATCCGCTAACGGGTTTGTACCGTGCACCTTATATCCAGCATATCGGCGAACATTTTCTGAACCGTCACCAACATTTCCGTTTGCTCTTTATTGATCTCAATAACTTCGGTGAAATCAACAAATTTCATGGGCATCCGGTAGGGGACGATTTTCTAGTCGAGTTCTCCAATCGCTTGCGTACAATAACCAACGAACAGGATTATGTATGCAGGTATGCAGGGGATGAGTTTATTGTGATTACATGCCGGAATGAGAACGATGCCATGCAATTAGAGGCGGCCCTGTCCCAACCCGTCGTCATTCAAAACGTTACATTATCCGCATCGGTGGGAATCATAAACGGCTATCTCGTACCTGACTTTTTTTCGTTGTCTTTTCGAGAACTGATCAGCAGAGCCAGTCTTCTATCCACTTCTTTGAAGCAAAAATCTCTTGCATGATAGAAAACCTGACTTTTCGCTAAACTTGAGAGCGGTAAAAAGCGTCAAGCATTCTGACAGGCTTTCTAAGCGTGAACAGAAGGTTGGCGCTATTCTTTTGAAACGGATGTTTATCATATCAGAACGCGTCCAACTGTCCCCGCGATTCAATCCTGCATATTTTTCTTCTCCCATCGTCTTTTGATCCAGGCCACAACGAGTAGCTCCGCGCATACGCGGCAACGCACAGCAATCCCTCCCATAACATGATTCCATCATCACCTCTGCTCCGGCTTGAATATGCTTTTGTTGGTCATGCCGGGACGGACAACTTTGACCTTAGCTTGTATGTTGACTTCCAAATGGGAATAAAGATTGTCCCAGCGGCCCTTATTTCGACCACTCCCTCGGGTACTTCCGATAGAAGGCATCCGCGAAATTGTAAATATTCGCTTTCATTTCTATTTGCGTCCGTTCCAGCGCCATTTGAACGCTGCGTATGATATCGTCTTCCAGTTATGGCGGTAACCCTCCTTTCGTGGGTCTGGTATTCATAATCGGACGCAGCATGGCGCGGCGGAGATTGTTAAGAATCATTAGATTCAAGTTACTACGGCTGCCCTCTTGCTCACCTCAACCGACTTCTCAGCGACTCTCGGTGAATACACGACAGGTCCACCCCTCGAGCCAGCATATCGCGGTAAGCGACAAATAGCCCTATATATGCTCGTGCACTCATGGTTTTCGGGTTTACAAAACTTGGGGAACGAATAAATGAAGAAGGGCTTCATTCTATTAGTACCTTTCTTTAAGAGAGTATGCAAATTTTGGAATCTGTCAATATTTTTAGAACGGTGCTAAGTAAGGGGCAACAAGGTGATTTCATATTTGCACCAACTCGAATGGCTCGTTAGGGAATAGATTCCAGAAGTAATTCGAATGAGCGTAAAGTTTTTTGCGCTGGTGCAGCCGGAGAAAGTGTTCGGGAAAATCTCGCTTCGCAAAATGGAACAAGGCGCGGGTGCGGTCAAAGCGCCGATCCAGCCTTCCTCGTTCAGCACCATGAAAGAAGCGCGCGGGTCGCTCGGTTTAAGGAGGGGACAAACGGCCCTCGGGAATGGGGAAGAAAACTCTTCAGAACATCAATTAGCGCTTGAAAGATGCGGTCTACCAAACAGTACTTGTTTATCCGAATCGAACACCCCGCGATAAACCACCTGCCCACGACTTGAGGAGGCATCTACAACTTTGCCATCACCCGCATAAATTCCAACGTGAGTAATATCCATAAATCTTCCATTACGCTCATAGCTCCAAAATACAAGGTCGCCCGGAACCAAATCGGCCGTGCTTACGGTCAGGCCATTCTCTACGCAAAATCTGGCCTGCTCCGCGGCGGTTCGCGGCAAGCTGATACCCAGTTGTCGATAAGCCCATTGGACGAGATAGCTGCAATCCGTAAAGTGGTCCTGACCGGCCTTCGGTTGGCTGTACGGATCGCCTAGACGAGTCAGCGCCAACTTGACGGCTTCACTGCCCAGTTCACCTTCGGGCAATTGCTGTTGAACCAAATCAAGCTGCTCCGGCGTCAAGCCAATATCCGCATCTTTACCAAGTATCGCAAACATAAGCGGGCGAAACTCCTCGGACAGCATTTCCTTCATAAGTTCCATCTGTTCACTTGTAAAGCGGTAAGTATCTGCCTGTTGCTCCGCAGTATGGCTAGTGACGGTAATATGCAAAATGCGTTCATGTCGGGTAATCGTCTCTTCGCTGGTGCTCCCGTCCTCATGTTCAACCGTAACCGTTTCCTTATGTTCTATCGTTTCAACACGAGATTCCAGCGAATTCATATCCCAAAACACCGATCGGATGATACCGTTTCTTGTTGCATCAAGCGTGGCCACATCCATTCCGTTTTCCGCATCCGTGACGGTCTTCACGGCAAAGACGGCGATAATGTCCATCCAGTTATCGATCCGCGTATTGTCCGCGCTGCCGGGATAATGATATTCCACCCGGTCTACATTGCCAGCGGATTGCTGTATTTCTACCAATCGGGCGGCAAATTCATCGTCTATTTCCTGAACGATTCGGGTAAGCGGCTTTACATCGGCATCCGTATTTTCACCAGACACAAAGATACCGAAAGGAGAGGAAATGACCGCGGCGCTCGCCATGACAATGCACAAAACTACAATTACCGAACCGCTGAATCCCAAAAGCGCAGTCAATCCCTTGACAAGCAGGGCGGTGGCTCTTGCAACCATTTTAATGATAAGGCGATTCAATCTCGCGATAGCTCGCGCGGTTTGAATGGACCGGCGGGCAGACATCGCCATCTGCGCAGCCCGCTGTGCTTCCTTGACGGCATTCATTTTCCCTTCAGTTTGAGCATCCGAATGATTGTTAGCGTGCTCTAGCCGATGCCCATTTTTTATAAATGGCGATAATGTCTTAAAATTTCGTACTTTCCGTTTGATCGTATAACCTGATTGTTTTGATATAGCAGAGGGGACTCGGGTTAACGGTTTCACGCGTCCATTTGCTGAACGAGATACCGCGGCGGAGAATGTTTCCTTCTTCCCGACCGGTTTTAGAGGGCCGATATCCCTTTTCTGCATCCGCTCAGGAAAGCGGCCTGTTCGAGAACGATGCAGAAGCCGGGCATTGACCCGGCTTCGTATAAATCGTTGTTTTCCTGAATGCGAGCCAGAAGACAAGATGTATTTTCCATCAACCGGCTTCCGGAGACGTATCCTACGGGCAAGTCGCGGTGTACGCGTAATCGAAGACTCCGCATTAACATCAATTGGGCTCTGGCTTGCGACAGAATTACCATCTGGCAACGGCTTCCTTTTTAGAATGTGCCGGATCAATCTCTTGTTGATATGCAGACTCATCCCCATTTGGGCACGTATCGTTTTTATCGTAGCCGCTGCGGACTCGCGCTGCGCATATTCAACCGGAGACTGGGAAGTCGTCTTGTCATTCTCACCCTGCCGCTTGGCACGATCGCTTGAACGCTTTACACGAGGCAACACGTTCAGGAATCTATCCAAACGTTTGATGTCTTTCACAACATCTCTTGTTTTAATCTCTTTCATAGTCCCAATCAACTCCCAATGTTGGCAGCCATTCAGCGGGTTTGTTCGGCCAGCCGTTTGAACGTTCTCTCGTGACTTCGGCAATATTCGGGGTAACGAAGACGAATCGCTTCAAAAAAGTAGGGGGCATAGCTGCAATCAAATAATTCATGGGGAGTGGAGTGATGCTCGCCCCCCGCTTCGGTCCAGCCATTCCACAAATTAAAGGCGAGCCGGCATACCCGAGTGGAACTGCCGGTTTGCCAAGGGGCCGAAAGGCCTTCGGGCTTAATGCCGCCATTAGCAAAATCATACAAATCACGGATATGACTTCTGGTTTCTCGGGAAATGCCCAATGTATAGAACAATGCTCGGTGATAGCCGTCGTTGCATTTCCTTTCATCCAGCATCTGAACATAAAACCTCTCGTGTTCATCATCTCGAAACCGAACCTGTTGCATCGTCACATACCCCTTTCGTATAGAATGCAGCGGCTGGTTGCAACCAGCCGCTGTCTGAACATGGTCCTCTATATAACCGTTCATTTTGGCAGGAAAATCGGACCCTCCCACGAAACGATTACATGTTTTTGAGCAAGGATTCCATTTGTTTCAAGCCCCGTTGAATCGATTTACGAACCGCCCGCTCATCGACATGCTCGGCTCTGGCAATATCGACTTTGCTCATACCCAAGAAATAATGGGCGTAAATCCGCCTGGCAGATTTCTCCGGCAAAAGGCACATTGCTTCATAAAGTTGCTGCCGTGAAAGTTTGCGTTCGTAATACTCCTCCGGTGAAATCGAAAGAAATAAAACATGCTGCTCAATCCCATCGTTGCGATCAAGCGAATAATAGGCCCGATGGCGATATGTTCGAAGTCTGTAAGCACCCTCTTCCAAGTCGAATCGCCGCATTTCGTGGGCAACTTCTTCATCTACATCAACCCATACATCCGACTTTATAAAAGGATACATATCCCGCAAATTCATCTTTTTCATTCATGTCCCTCCATTTTGGTTTGTTGGCAAACCAAAACAGAGGGGGGGAGAACGACAGCCAACGCTACCTTTTGTGCCTTTGTATAACAGCTGTAGAAAACAAAAAGGACCTTGCCGGAGAGCGCGTCCACGCTCGATTGCGGCAAAGTCCGAAAGTGTTCGTATTAAAAGCCACAGTACAATTTCATAAAATGATTGAGGCCTAACATGATTAGCAAATGGGGATACATAAATATCAGCTCCATCCTCACATGGCAACACCGCTGCGAGAAGGAAAGCCAATCTGTTATTTGTGATGGTGCTGTCATACGAAAGTACTGAAGAATATTTATTAGAAAACAAACCAACGATCTTTTTTAGCCATTCGAGTAAAGACAAGGACTTGATTGATACAAGCCACTAAAACAAAGTTGGTTGTTCTACATGATGTAGTTCAATGTGTCAATTTATTTTTATATTCGACTAAGACGGATATGCGTAAAGTACACTTTACTATCTGCATCAAAGAAAAGGAGCTTTTCCCCTAGTCAACCAAGTTGGAGAAAGCTCCTGTAAACCTGAATCGTCGCACGATCCTACGGATTTATAAATTGCATTGCCTGCAGCGTCCGCTTCAACAGGGCGGCGCTTTGCGCGCGGGACGCATGTTCCCGGGGGCCGAACTTCGTTTCGGTCAAACCGCGAATGATGGAGGCTCCGGTCAGCCGATCCACTGCGTCGCGCGCCCACGGCGCGATGTCCGCGGCGTCGCCGAACATTTCCGCCGCAGTCCCGTCCGCAACAGGCACAGATCCGGCGTACTCCATCGCCCTGACGATCATGACCGCCGTCTGTTCGCGGGTAATGGGTTCCGTCGGTCGGAACGTCCCGTCTTCGAAACCGACGACGAGCTGATGTTGTTGAGCGGCCCGGACGGCTCCCGCATACCACGCTCCCGGCGCTACGTCCCGGAAAGGCGTCGAACCGTCCGGTTCATCCTCCAGGCCGAGAGCGCGCACGAGCATGGCAGCAAATTCGGCGCGGCTGACAGAATCGTCCGGCACAAACAGGCCTTGCCCTCTCCCTTCAACAAGCAGCTTGTTCGCCATCAGGATGATATCCTCTTGCGCCCAATGCCCGTTCACATCCGCAAACGAATGATCCGTTTCTATCACCGCATAAGCGCCGCCGTAAGGCGATCGGATCGTCACCAGACCGTTGTTCGAGAAAATGGACGGGGCGAATCGTATGCGCCCGTTTTCGTCGATGCGCACGGCCGTCGCTTGGTACGGATTGGCGGGTTCGGGCAGATGGGCCGTCAAAAGCGCGTTCGTCAGGGGCCAATCGATGCTGTCTCCGTGTTTTGCCTGAAGCGTATAAACGACCGGATGGGGAAGCAGCAACTCTCCTTCGACCCTCGTGATCGGATCGTTCCAATCGACTCCGGCGAAACCCGCAGTTGCCGCGATCATGAAGGTAACGGTCTCCTCGTCCGAAACGCCTTGCAGGACATGGAGCGGAATGCGCAGGCCGTTTCCGTTGACGCTCCATTCCAATCGTGCGTCCTGACGAAGTTTTACCGCATTGAGCAGCGGGGCGGCTGGAAGATCCATTTTAACCGCATCTCCAATGTCTTGCGCTTCGATCAGGATGCCTTCGGGATCGGTTGCGAAAGCTTCGGACAACTGCTCCGCCGTCGGGAAAATCCGGATTACGCGCTGCCCGCCGGCCGTTTCATACGATGCGTCGACCCGTTTGACCACACCGTTGATCTTGACGCTCACCTGGAAGATGCCCACAGACCCGCCGCTGCCCGAGGATTCGTCTGTTCCCGAGTCCCCCGGATTTCCGGGGTCGTCGGAATCGTCAGAGTCGTCAGCAGCGGTGACCGTCACCGTGCGCGTCGCTTCCGCCGCCGCGTTGCCGGAAGGGTCCGTCACATTGTAACGAAGCGTATACGTACCCGTTTTCCTTGTGTCCACCGTTCCGTTCACGACAATAAGCGGGGAGACATCCCCGTAATAGGCATCGGTCGCCTGCGCTCCGGGATCAGCAAACGCTGCGCCAACCGGCACGCTCATCGCGGGATCGCCGAGCAACGTGAGAACGGGAGGCTGCGTATCTTGCACATAGACCGTGCGCGTCACGGTCGCGGCCGCGTTGCCCGCGGTATCTGAAACGTCATAAGAGAGTGTATAAGTGCCGAGTGTCGACGGGTCCACCGCTCCGGTCACCTGAATCGAGGCGGTCAGATCGCCATCCTGCACATCGTACGCTGTTGCGCCGGGATCGGCGAACGGACTGTTCGCTTCCACCGTCATCGGATTCGGCCCGATCAAATCAATCGCCGGTTCGTCTCCGTCGTACACGTACACGTCACGGGTCACCGTGGCGGTATTCCCGGCGCGGTCCGCAGCCGTATATTGAACGGTGTAATTTCCGAGGCGCGCCGTATCCACAGCGCCCGAAATCGCGATGGACGAGTCCGGAATGGCTCCGTCGATCGTATCAAGCGCAGTCGCCCCCGGTTCCGTGTACGTCCCGCCTTGCGGGATATTCATCGGATTGCTGCCGTTCAGCGTGATGACCGGCGCCGTGTTGTCCAGCACGAACGCGTTTGATACCGCGTCGACGACATTCCCGGCCAAATCCCGCGCGCGGATACGCAAATACCAGTTGCCGTCTCCGCTTGTTTTTTCCACCGTGGCCCCGTTCGTGAAATTCGTCCATCCTTCGTCCGGCGTACTCGCATCTTCCGACCATGCATACTCCAAAGTATCTTCGTCCAGACCGCTTGCCGCATCGGATACCGTTACCGTCGTGACGGCGTTTTTCTCCGGCTCGGCGCCGCCGTTCGCGCCGAAATGAACGTTGGGGGGCGTCATGTCGTCCGCGACCGTAACGGTGTACGTCTTGCCCGGCAGCAAATAAGGTTCTACGCGGATCGAAATTTCCGTTACATCCCCTGTCAGGTCGACTTCTACCTCGCTGCCGCTCGTTTGCAACTCGTCGTTAATATATAGCGCCGCATTGTCGGCGTCCGCCAACGTTGCGGTGAGATGCACACTCTCGCGATCCGGATCGGAATTGTAAAAGGTATAGTCCGTGTCGGAAGCCTGAAACGGCTTATCCAACGGACCTTCTTGCAGCGCCAAGCCGCTTAAATCCCCACTGCCCGGCACGGTTGTTATCAAGCCGGTCACACCATTCATCCAAACGACAACGCTTCCATCATCTCGCAAAGCCATCGCATGACTGTAACCCGCGTCGATATCGACCACATCGGTCAAACCCTCCGGAACGATCATATCCCCCCAGGCGACGACCTTCCCATCCGATTTCAGCGCCAACGAAAATTCGAAGCCCGCGTCGATATCGACCACATCGGTCAAACCCGCCGGTACGGTAGACTGCCCTTTCGTGTTGCGCCCCCAAGCGACGACCTTTCCGTCCTCCTTCAGCGCCAGCGAATGGTCGTCTCCCGCGGCAATGGCGACGACCGTCTCCCCGGTCAGCTCGGCAGGAACGGTGGAAACGTCCGGCGTATCCCCCCAATACCCGTTGCCCCAGGCAGTCACGGTGCCGTCCTCCTTCAACGCCAGCGCATGATAATATCCCGCGGCGATGGCCGTGACATTGCTTAAACCGGCGGGAATATTTAATTCTTGATGATAATTTTGTCCAACCCCGTGCACCTTCCCGTCGATGAGCATCAACGAATAATGCGCCCCCGCCGAAATCGCATCGACGCCGGAAAATGACGACGTGTTGATTCTGCCGTGGTCGCCAAACCCTCCGCCGACAACGGTGCCGTCCGATTTCAGCGCAATCCAATGGTGTTCGCCGGCGGAAACCGCCGTCACATGGGTAAGATTCGCCTGCGCCACCTGCGTATTCACATAGTTGCCGGGCCCAATATTCATCCCCCAGCCAGTAACGGTGCCGTCCGATTTCAAGGCGAGCGCTTGTCCTCCCCCTCCGGAAATCGCGATTGCTTTAACAGGAGACGCCGCATTCGCGCTCGGCAGAGCTGCGGCGGCGACACTGATTAATAACAACAACACGCAGACGCTCTTTCTCCACTTCTCCGACATCCGCCCATGGTATAGTGCGGTTTGTCGAGCTTTATCTTTGGCGCAGTTAGTAGATATTGCCGCATTCACTGACTCTTACCTCCTCTGGCGCATGAACAAAGCCGTGTACTGGCTCTCGCCGCCCTTCCCTCCATAGCACGATCCTACGGATTTATAAATTGCATTGCCTGCAGCGTCCGCTTCAACAGGGCGGCGCTTTGCGCGCGGGACGCATGTTCCCGGGGGCCGAACTTCGTTTCGGTCAAACCGCGAATGATGGAGGCTCCGGTCAGCCGATCCACTGCGTCGCGCGCCCACGGCGCGATGTCCGCTTCGTCGGCGAACGTTCTCGTCGTCGCCCCGTTCGCGTCCGGCGCATATCCGGCGTATTCCATCGCCCTAATGATCATGACCGCCATTTGTTCGCGGGTAATGGGAGCTTCCGGTCGGAACGTCCCGTCTTCGAAACCGACGACGAGCTGATGTTGTTGAGCCGCCCGGACGGCTCCCGCATACCATGCACCAGGAGCCACGTCCCGGAAAGGCGCCGCTCCGTTCGGTTCATCGTCCAGCCCTAGGGCCCGCACGAGCATGGCGGCAAATTCGGCGCGGCTGACAGAATCGTCCGGCACAAACAGGCCTTGCCCTCTCCCCTCAATAAGCAGCTTGTTCGCCATCAGGACGATATCCTCTTGCGCCCAATGTCCGTTCACATCCGCAAACGAATGATCCGTTTCAATCACCGCATAAGCTCCATCGTAAGGCGATCGGATCGTCACCAAACCGTTGTTCGAGAAAATGGACGGGACGAATCGTATGCGCCCGTTTTCGTCGATGCGCACGGCCGTCGCTTGGTACGGATTGGCGGGCTCGGGCAGATGAGCCGTCAAGGTTGCGTATGTTCGGCCCCAATTCATGCTGCTGCCGTCATTGGCCTCCAGCGAATAAACGACCGGATGAGGGAGCAGCGGCTCCCCATCGACACTCGCAATTGCTCCGTTCGAGGTATCACTGACGGAACCGACTGCCGCGGCGATCCCGAAGGTTACCGTCGCCTCTTTTGGAATGCCCTGCAGGACGTGGAGCGGAAGGCGCTGCCCATTTCCGTTGACGCTCCATTCCAACCAGGCGTCCTGACGAAGTTCCACCGCATGCAGCAGTGAGGCGGCCGGAAGGTCCATTTTGACCGCCTCTCCGATGTCTTGTGCTTCGATCCGAATATAGTACGACTGAGCTGCCAACGCTTCGGACAATTGCCCCACCGTCGGGAAAATCCGAGTTATACGTTGCCCGTCGGACGACTCATACAAGGCGTCGACCCGTTTGACCAGGCCGTTGATTTTGATGATCACCTGATGGAGCGCCGCAGACCCGCCTCCCGTTCCCGAGTTCCCCGAATATCCGGAATCACCAGAGCCATCAGAGCCACTAGATCCGCCGGATCCAGCAGGAGCAGTGACCGTCACCGTGCGTGTCACTTCTGCGGCGGCGTTGCCGGACGGATCCGTCACATTGTAACGGAGTCTATATGTACCTGCTTTGTGGGTATCTACGGCTCCACTCACGACAATGCGATCGGAGATGTCGCCGTAATAGGCATCGGTCGCTTGCGCTCCGGGATCGGCAAACGCTGCGCCCAGCGGCACGTTCATCGCGGAATCGCCGAGCAGCGTGAGAACGGGAGGCTGCGTATCTTGCACATAGACCGTGCGCGTCACGGTCGCAGCCGCATTGCCTGCGGCATCGGAAACGTTATAAGCTAGCGTATAAGTGCCGAGGGTCGACGTATCCACCGTTCCGGTCACCGTGATCGAAGCGGAAAGGTCGCCGTCCTGCACATCCTGCGCCGTTGCGCCGGGATCGGCAAACGGGCTGTTCGCTTCCACCGTCATGGGATTCGGTCCGTTCAAATAAATCGCCGGCCCGTCTCCGTCGTACACGTTCACATCGCGGATGACCGCGGCGGCATTGCCGGATGGATCTTCCGCACTGTACCGCAGCGTATACTTACCCGCGTGGCTTGTATCTACCGTTCCGGTCACGACAATGCGATCGGAGATGTCGCCGTAATAGGCATCGGTCGCTTGCGCTCCGGGATCGGCAAACGCTGCGCCCAGCGGCACGTTCATCGCGGAATCGCCGAGCAGCGTGAGAACGGGAGGCTGCGTATCTTGCACATAGACCGTGCGCGTCACGGTCGCAGCCGCATTGCCTGCGGCATCGGAAACGTTATAAGCTAGCGTATAAGTGCCGAGGGTCGACGTATCCACCGTTCCGGTCACCGTGATCGAAGCGGAAAGGTCGCCGTCCTGCACATCCTGCGCCGTTGCGCCGGGATCGGCAAACGGGCTGTTCGCTTCCACCGTCATGGGATTCGGTCCGTTCAAATAAATCGCCGGTCCGTCTCCGTCGTACACGTTCACATCGCGGATGACCGAAGCGGTATTCCCGGCGCGGTCCGTGACCTCATATTGAATCGGGTAATTGCCGAGGCGGGTCGTGTCAACGGCTCCCGAAATCGTGATGGACGAGGCCGGAATCGCGCCGTCTATCGCATCAAGCGCCACCGCCCCCGGTTCCGCATACGTCCCGCCTTGCGGAATATTCATCGGATTGCTGCCGTTCAGCGCAAGCTCCGGCGCCGTGTTGTCCAGCACGAACGCATTCGATACCGCGTCGGCGACATTCCCGGCCAGATCCTGCGCGCGGATATGCAAGTACCAGTTGCCGTCCCCGCTCGTCTGCCGCAGCGTATCGCCGTCGGCAAAATCGGTCCAGCCGTCTGCGGGAGGGGCCGTGCTTTGCGACCACGCGTATTGCAGCGAGTCCGCGTCAACACCGCTTTCCGCATCCGTCACGGTCACGGTGCTTTCCGCCGATTGTGAAGGTGTCGCATTGCCGTTCGCGGCGAACTGAACGTCGGGAGGCGTATCGTCTGGCAGCACGGTGATCGTATACGTCCGAGGCGGCTTCAAGTGTGGTTCAACCCGAATCGGAATAACCATCGGCGTTCCCGAAACGCTGACCGTGGCAGCCGTCCCGCTGGGGTGCGGCTGGTTGTTGACATATAGTTCCGCGTAATTCGTGTCTGCCAGCGTCGCCGTGATATGTACGCTCGATACAGACGTACCGATGTAACAGGTATAAGCGGTGACCGAAGGGGAAAATGAGGGATTCAGACCCCCTCCCTGCACGGTCAGTCCGCTCAGACGGTCATCGCCCGGTATGTTCAACTGACCAAAGTTATTAGATCCCCAGGCGACGACCGTGCCATCCGATTTCAGCGCCATCGAATTCCGCATGCCCGCCGCGATGGCCACCACCCCGTCAAGACCGGCCGGCACGTTCGCCTGGCCGAAATTGTTATCGCCCCAACCGACGACGGTGCCGTCCGCTTTCAGCGCCAGCGAATGAAACTCTCCCGCCGCGATCTCCGCTACCCCGTTAAGCCCTGCCGGCACGTTCGCCTGGCCGAGGATATTCTCGCCCCAGGCGACGACGGTGCCGTCCGCTTTCAGCGCCAAAGAATGTCTCTCCCCCGCCGCGATTGCCACCACCCCGTCAAGACCGGCCGGCACGTTCCTCTGTCCATAGGAATTCGATCCCCAGGAGACGATGGTGCCGTCCGACTTTAAAGCCAGCGAATGATGCATGCCCGCGGCGATCGCCACCACCCCGTCAAGACCGGCCGGCACGCTCGACTGACCAGAGTTATTATATCCCCAGGCGACGACCGTGCCGTCCGATTTCAGCGCCAGCGAATGCCACCCATTCGCCGCGATGGCCACCACCCCGTCAAGACCGGCCGGCACGTTCCTCTGCCCCCGGCTGTTATCTCCCCAGACAACGACGGTGCCGTCCGCTTTCAGCGCCAGCGAATGATCCACCCCAGCCGCGATCGCCGTCACCCCGTCAAGACCGGCCGGCACGCTCGACTGACCAGAGTTATTATATCCCCAGGCGACGACGGCGCCGTCCGACTTTAAAGCCAGCGAATGAGAGTATCCCGCTGCGATCCCGACTGCCTTGACAGGCATAGCAGTCCTAGCAGGCACGTTCGACTGACCATAGCTATTATATCCCCAAGCGACGATAGTTCCATCTGACTTTAAAGCCAATGAATGCTGATCTCCCGCTGCGATCGCCGCCACCCCGTCAAGTTCGGTCGGCACGTTCGATTGACCATAGGCATTGCGTCCCCAGGCGACGACGGATCCGTCCGATTTCAGCGCCAGCGAATGATACCCGCCCGCCGCGATGGCCGTCACCCCGTCAAGCCCGGCCGGCACGCTCGTCTGACCATTAACATTCGATCCCCAGACGACGACGGTGCCGTCAGATTTCAGCGCCAGCGAATGATTCATTCCCGCCGCGATGGCTACAACCCCGTCAAGCCCGGCCGGCACGTTCAATTGACCAGTGTTATTACGTCCCCAGGCAACAATGGATCCGTCCGACTTTAAAGCCAGTGAATGATGAGATCCCGCCGCGATTGCCACAACCCCGTCGAGCCCGATCGGCACATTCAATTGACCATCGGTATTCGATCCCCAGACGACGACGGTGCCGTCCGCTCTAAGCGCCAGCGAATGATCCAATCCGGCCGCGATGGCTACAACCCCGTCAAGCCCGGCCGGCACGTTCGACTGACCAGAGTTATTATATCCCCAGGCAACAATGGATCCGTCCGACTTTAAAGCCAGTGAATGATAATATCCCGCGGCAATTGACGTCACGCCGTCAAGCCCGGCCGGCACGTTCAACTGACCAAAGTTATTATATCCCCAGGCGACGACAGTGCCGTTAGATTTCAGCGCGAGTGAATGCCCGAGTCCCCCCGAGACTTTCACATACGGGCTTCCCTTGCCCGCTTGCGCCGCGTGCGCCGCCCCGACACCGTAGGGTATCGCCGAAATCAACAGCAACATGAAAGATAGAATAAGGGAAATGAGCTTTCGACTTTTTAACCCTAACATGATAAACACTCCCGCATTCTATAATCCGATTTGCATATCATATTCCACATTCTGAAAATTTTGAGCTAGACGAATTCGGAAGAATCGAACCGTACAGTTCAGTTTGATTTTTAATATAAAGGGTGTTACACTTTCTGTCAAGACGACAGCATTCGCGCCGCATTGACCCGACCTGTGCGATGTGGAATAATTTGAACAAGCAAAACAAAGCAGGGAGGAGTGATCTGGACCCTATGGCAAATCTGTCGCCGCGGGAAGCGGCAAAGCGCAAACAAATTTTGACGGCTGCCCGCAGCCTGTTCTTGACCCGGGGATACGCCGGAACGAGCATGGATCTCGTCACCTTGGAAGCCGGTATATCCAAGCAGACGCTGTATCGCTATTACGCCACCAAAGAAGCGCTGTTCTCCGACCTGCTGAGCCAGGTGATCCACGAGCTTACGGAGGAGAAGCAGCCGTCGCTGGCGAGCTTGCCCCTGCCCGAAAACCGGGAACAGCTCTTCGATATTCTGCTGATGATGGCCCAGGTCATCGCCATAAAGCTGAGCGACCCGCTGTATCTATCGATTCTTCGCATTGTTTTTGCGGAATCGGTCCGCTTCCCCGAGCTCGGGGAGTTGCTCCTCGAATCCTTTCCCAGAAGTACCGAGGTATTGACAGACCTGCTGAAGAAGTGCAGGGAAACGGGGCTGGTGAAGCTGGAGGACGACGATGTGGAAATGTCGATGAGAATGTTCGTCGGGCCGCTGATCGGCCATGCCGTCGTTGGCGGACTGCTCAGCGGCGCTTCCGCGCCGGAGCCTATGCCGGAGGAAGATCTGCAGCAGCTGTGCCGAATTTATGCGGAGTCTGTTACTTGATTCGTTGCGCGGGGGGGAGGGAGCACCGTCTGCGCTTCTCTCCGCTTCTCAATTCCATCGGTGAGCCATGATGAAGGGCAAGACAGTCGCCGTCAAGCTGTTTGAAGTAGCGGGATTGGCGGATTGGAAAAGAGCATGGAGGTGTTCGACCGGTGCCGGTCATAGCTGTCATTGCGTCGACGTACAATCGGCCGGATACGGTTGCGGAGCTTCTGGAGGCGCTGAGCCGCCAGACGTTCACCGATTCTGAGGTACTGTTTGTCAACGACGCCGGTTAACCGGCCGACGATGTCGTCCGTCACTACCCGAAATTGCACGTGGAAGTGATCAACATGCCGGTCAACTCGTACCACGTCTGGGCGCGGAATGCCACTCCCCGCTTGCGCGCGGGGAGTGGATCATGCTGATCGACGACGACCTGATCGTTCCGAATCATATGGAAGTGATGCTGAGGGAATCGCAGGATGCCGATCTGGTGTACGGAGATGCGGAAATTTTCGAATATGTTTTGAAAAACGGTCTGCGCCACGCGATCAGCCTCTTCCTGTTCGCCTATGAACATGACCCGGAATTGTTCCGCCGGTACAACACCCGTGTTCCTTCAGGCTCGCTGTACCGGAACCGGCTGCATGAACGACACGATCCGCCACTTCGATCCAGAAAATGCGGAATTATTAGGATTGGATGCTGCGCGTCATCAAGGCAGGCCTCCGCATAAAGAAGGTTCCCCGCGCCGGCACGCTGTATGCGTTCTCGCCGGAAAACAGGGGAGACAACTCGCGCAAGACGGACTCGATGAAGCCGTACCTCGACACAGGGCAATCGCTTACGAAATCAGTCTGAAATCGGAAGTTGAAGCACCTTGAGTAGATAATTATGACCCCATCCACAAATTTTGAGTTTGGTGCGCATGCTGCCCTTCATCGTGGCTTCCTTTTTGACCAGATTCAGGGCAAGGTGACGCAAGACATTCAAGTTTTCAGCGCCGTGCCCCGTACGCGCACGGCTTTCGTCTTCTCGCATCACCGTGTCCAGCACCCAATGGAGCTTGTTTTCAATGCCCCAGTGGCTGCGGCGGGCGGCCAATAATTGTTGGGCCGTCGCGCCTTGCTGGCTATAGATAAAGTAGCTGGTTTCCGTGGTGCGCTGTTCCCCAATTTGTCGCTCCGAGACGATCATCCCGATCCCGGCAAGCTTCTTCCAATCTGCTTTGCCGTTAAGCCAGTCGATGTCCTCGGTTTATTACTCCCCGGGCTTCGTCGTCATCAGGCCGTACAGCTTCGTATGCCGCGGGAACTTGTCGCTAAACGGCACAAGGGAGCTGCCTACCTTCATCAATCCATTCCCGGCGTCAACATTGGTAATATAAGAGAGTTGCAGTTCCGAAATATTAAGAAGCTCGGCAAGCTCTACCCGGTCGGTAGCTGCTTGATTCAGCATGACGATAAATTCGCTGTTCGCGAGCATCGTCCGGGCCGTATGACTTTGCAGCAAATCATCCACGTTTTGCGTAATGCCCGTACAAAAAGCGCCATACTTTCGGACGCGCTTCCAAAGCGTGAACAGAAAGTTGGCGCTGTATTCATGCTGAAACAGAAGATAGATTTCATCAATAATGATAAACGTATTTTTGCCTTTAACCCGATTTTGTGTAATCCGATTCAGGATGCTGTCCAGTACGACCAGCATGCCGATCGGGAGAAGCTGTTTGCCCAAGTCGAGAATGTCGTAGCAGATGAGCCGGTTATGGACATTGACATTGGTCGGCTTGGCGAACGTATTCAAACTGCCGGAAGTAAACAGTTCAATCGCAAGCGCGATATCTTGCGCTTCCGGCTCCGATTGCTTGAGCAGCTCCGCGCGAAAGTCCTGAAGCGTCGGCGGCTGCCCCTTATAGTTGCTCTGCAAATACTTCCTGTACACGCTGGCGGTGCAACGGTCAATGAGCGACTTTTCCTTGGCTCCCAGCTGATAACCGCCAATCAATTGCTCGCAGAGCGAGAGGACGAATTCCGATTTGAGAATAATCGGGTTGGCTCCGTCGCCATATTGCCGGTTCATATCCATCGCATTGATATGGTTGGGCGAGGTGGCGGATATATGAATCGTCTCGCCGCCCATTGCGTTTACCAGCGCGGAGTATTCCCGTTCCGGGTCGATCAGGATCATATCGTCGTCGCTGGCCAGCATCTGGTTGACGATTTCCCGTTTCGCGGTAAAGCTTTTGCCGGAACCGGATACGCCGAGGATAAAGCTGTTTCCGTTCAGCAATTGTTTGCGATTGGCGATGATCATGTTTTTGCTGATTACATTTTGTCCGTAGTAAATGCCGCCCGAATGCACGATTTCCTGTGCCCGAAACGGAATAAAGACAGCCGTGCTTTCTGTCGTTAACGTCCGCAGCGCGTGAACCTTCCGCAAGCCGTAGGAGAGCACCGTATTCAGGCCGTCCATTTGCTGATAGGTAAGCGTGGAAAACTGGCACAAATGCTTGCGGGCGGTTGTGAGCAGCGCCTCCGTATCGCTGTCAAGCTGCTCCTTGCTGTCCGCAATGTGGACCATTGTCAGTAGACCGAACATCATCCGCTGATCGCGGGTGGTCAAGTCGTTCAGAAATTCTTTGCTCTCTTTGCGTTGCTGCTCCATATCGTAAGGGACCACGGCAGAAAAATTGTTGTTCCGGTTTTGTCTCCGCTGCCAGTTGGTGATGTTCGTCTCCACGCCGAGCAAACGACTCTCCACTTCGCGAACGGCCTCGTCGGTCGGAATCGGGATGATATCCAGCGACAACAGCAAATTCCGATTCAGATCGCAAAGCTCGGACACCATACTATCCTTTATATAGCTGGCGTATTCCCGCAGAAAGATGACGCGGCCAAAAAAGCTGCCCATCCGAAAATGATCCTTTTCAAACTCGAATGTGTCTGGGCAAATGAAGTCCTTGAAATCATGACCCTTGCGCATTGTTTCGGACAGATGGAAACGAAAATCCGCTTCCTTGCCGATCCGAAAGAAATCATGGAAAATGCGCAGACGGTCGGTTGCATCCAGTTCGATACATTTGGAACCGAGACGGGAAAAATGCGTCATCAGTTCGGTTCCGACCCTTGCGAAATATTGACGGGCTTCCTCTACATTTTTCTTGACCACAGAAATGGTAACGTACTTTTCCTGAATCGTACCGTTTGCGCCGATGGCCTTTGCGAGCAACATCTCGTTGTACTCCTGCCGGTACACATCTAGATGATCCTCCCGAAGCGGAATCAGAATCGAGCTTTCAAAATCGGCCCGATTCAAACGCCGGTTATGGATTGTAATTTTCGTGGTCGCTCCGCTGTCGAAGGAATTGAGCAACTCGGAATAAGACAAAAACATCGCTTCCTTGTCTTCCCTGGACGCTACGGCGTAGTTGATATCCTCGAACCGATACGATTTGGAGAATTTGTTGCCGACAAAAAAAATCCCGTCCGGCCAGAGAGCGCGAATCGGGATGACTTGCTGAACGCCTTTCGGGATAACAAATCGTTCCTTGTCCTGCTTGATGATGCGTCTGAGCGTTTTAATCACGGCTTATCATCCTTTCCTGCTCATGATGCTGCATGCTCTTTTTCAGCGCTTCAACGTAGATGTTGGTCGAATAGAAGACGAAGCGTCTTGGCAGCAGAAATTCCGATTTCACATACGCCCAAAGCAGCTGCTCGGCCGTCATGCCGTGATAGCTGATGAAACCCAAGGCTGCGCAGGGCGCGGCCCCCAAAATGCACATCCAACTGAGCGTTTCCAAGCCAAAGCGGCCGCGCAGTCCAAAATATAGTCCGATCGCCACGCCAACAGCCAGCACAGAAAAAAAGAACTGCCGCAAGGACAGTCCAAAGAATAAGCTTTCCGTATAATCCCGGATTTCCCGGTTAATTTTCACTTCCATTTGAAATCCTCCCATAAACGATGCTCACTATGGTCTACAACTCGCCCTCAGCTTCCGGTTGAACCGATGTTGGCTCTGTCTTTTTCGATCTTGCCAACAACTTATCGCCGGATAGAAGAGGATCGGCTAAAAGCGCAAATACAAGCTGAGCGCCGTCTCGCATTCCTTGCAAATATAACCATTCATTCATGATCGCCTGCTTAAAATGGTGCTTGTCCTCCCATTCCATAAACGCCGGCAACTGCGTCATATCCACGCCGGAAAACATTGCTTGAAAAGCCGATTTCTCTTCATCGCGACATCTACGCAACTCGGGATGGTGTTCGATTCGAGCTGTAACGTGATCCAACCGCCGTTGAATCGCGTTTTGAAACCATGACGGAAATTGCATTGATTGCCCCCCTCCTCGTGAAACGAGTGTTAGCGTAACTGGTGCTCTCGTTCGGCCCTCTTGCGGTGCAGTTGAACGATCAACTCGTCTACCTTCCGACTTTGAGCCTGAACCGCCTCATTCTCGTACAGGGGAATTCCGTGTTCAAGAGATTTTTTTCCCAGTTCGTTCAGCTTCCTTCTTTCTTCCTCTAATTGACCTAGCAAACGTGTCATCAGTCGGCCTCCCAGTGTCTTCATTAGATCGGCGTTCTTGGCTGTCTAAAAGATAGATTGCCGTTCCATTTTATTGCGAAAATCGGTTTATTTTATTTTAATTCGATATTCGCATTAAAACAACGATGCACTCACGTACAATTTTGCTTGTAATGTGAGGTGCATACAAATGAAACATCGAAAGGAACCGCCGGGCGATAAAAATATAATCGGCGTAAAAGTCGTTGCCATTCGCAAGGCTAAAGGGATGAAACAGAAGGAGTTTCTTGCCAGATTGCAAACGGCTGGCCTCGACATCAGTCCTACCAGTCTTTCGCGTCTGGAAGGGCAGTACCGGCTTGTCCAAGACTACGAAGTCGTAGCGATCGCCAAAGCGTTGGATGTTTCCGTCCGGGAATTGCTGGGCGAAGAATCGGAATGAAGTTACAGCCCCATCATCTCCCTCACCACCCGGTCCGCCATTTTGACCGTCCCCACGAGTACCAGCATGTTGAAAATCAATTCGCCAATGTACGTCCACACCATCGTAACCGCGCCTGCGCCTTCATCGACCGCCGGGGGAGCGGAGGCAAAGGCGGAGTAGATGATGCAGGCGAGCACGATAATCGCTCCCTCCAGACAAGCGGCCGCATACCCTTTGAGAAACGATTTGCCGATATTTTGGCTCGGCTCTCCGGCAAAGGCGGATAGCGGAACGGGAGCGATCGCCGTATATAAATAGATGCGAAAAAACCGCCCGTACACCGAGAGAATCATCACAAAAGACAACACCGTGATGAACAGACTGCCCAGAAGGGAGACGACCCACAGCGGAATGCTTTGCCAAAAGCCGACGTCTTCAATCGCTTTTGCAATGGTGTTCGGCAAGGTCATGGCCTCCGTCTTTCCGAACCCGGAACGTCCCATCATCGTGGAGATGATTCCCTGAACAATGGTAAACAGCGCCATCATGAGCTCCAGCCCGTAGGTGACGACCGCTTTGGCCAGGACAAAACGAATAAACAGCTTGACGGCCATCTCCGGCTTTTTCACTTCGGCAAAACTGCCGGTCGTCTTCACCACGCCAATCACAAAAAACAAGACCAGGAGCGCCAGTCCCGTCGCCTGCAACGCGCCGTGAATGTCGGTAATGACGCGCCACACGCCGCCGCCTTTGAAGTCGGACGGCGACTCGGTAACAAGTTGCCAGATTTCGTTCATTTTCTCGTTCCACGTATCGAGCGCATGTTCGAGATTGTCAATGATCCAACTGTTTTTGGCCATATTCTCACCCCTTTTCTGTAGACGGGGAACAGACAAACCGTCCGTTCCCCTCATTTGCGACTCCCGTTTATCCGGCAATCAGGGTAAGAATTTCCTTCGTGAAGGTAATGATAATCCCGCCGGCGAGCGTCAGGAACCCGTTCGCCCGCTGGGAAGGGTCGTGAGACTTGAGCGACAATCCGATCTGGACAATGCCGAAGCCGAGTATGATCATGCCGATGGCCCGGATGAAGCCGAATATGAAGGTGGACAAATTGTTGACCGTCGTCATCGGATCGCCCTCGGCATAAGCGGTGGGGACGAATACGGTTCCCGTTAACATCAGCATGATGTACAGTGACAGCAGCCGTTTCCTTTTGAACTTCAATTTCATCATTCCCTTCGTAAAAATAGCGACTCCATGTCTTCTTCCGACAGAAGCTCGTACTCTCCGTTTTCATCAAGCGTCACGGTTCGCCAATCCAAAGCGTGTTCCGTGCCGCCATGCTGGAAGGGAGGACCTTTGCCATCCGTCGTGAGCGCGACATGGGGATGCCTGAGCAAATCGTATTTGTCGTCCTGAACAGGGCGCTCGCCGCGAATAAAGAGCAAGGCATAGCGATTATCGAGGAACCGCACCTCATCGGGCGTCAGCAAGTCGCGGCCGGACAACTGATAGTTGATCGAATAACTGCCGCTGCGTCCCTTGCTTTGGCCGTATGTGTTCGTGTCGATCGTTTCCTTGCCCAGCAGCTCCGAGACGTATTTGTGGGTGGATTGTTCATTGCCGCCCAGGTACAAGAACACGTCGCAGTTCCCGACGATCGATTCCCACGACTCCTTATACAGCGCTTTGAGCTGCGCTAAATTTTGCAGGATGATGGAAACCGAAATCTCGCGGCTGCGCATGGTGGAGAGCAGCTTGTCGAATTCATCGGGCAAGGCGACGTTGGCAAATTCGTCCATTACGAAATGCACGTGCACGGGTAAGCGTCCGCCATGCCGGTAGTCGGCCTCATACATCAGGCATTGAAAAAGCTGGGTGTAGAGCATCCCGACGATAAAGTTGAAGCTGCTGTCGTTGTCGGGAATGACGGCAAACAGCGCCGTCTTCTTTTCTCCCATGACAGCCAGATCCATTTCATCGACCAAGCTCATCCCGGCGATCGAATGCAAGTTGAACTTCTCCAGCCGAACGCCTAGGCCGATCAATATCGATTTGGCCGTTTTCCCCGCTGCCAGCTTGAAGATGTTGTACTGTTTGACCGCCAAATGCTCCGGGTCGCGCATCGCCAGCCGTTCAAACAACTCGTCCAGCGGACTCTGGTAGGTTTCGTCTTCTTCCCGCACTTCGGCGGCGGCAATCATCTCCATCACCATCGGAAAATTCTGTTCCTCCGGGGGGGCTTCATAAAGCAAATACAACATGAGTGCCTCCAGCAGCGCCGTTTCGGAACGTTCCCAGAACGGGTCGTTCGTATTGCTGCCCTTTGGCGTTGTATTGCGAATCAGGTTGGTGACCAGCTTCAGCACATCCTTGTCGTCGTGCAAATAGGCGAAAGGGTTGTAGCCATGGGAGCGGTGCGGATTGATCAGATCGAGCACCTTGATGTCATACCCTTCGGCCTTGAGCAGATGACCGGTATCGCGCAAGATTTCGCCTTTCGGGTCGAGAACGACGAACGACGTGTTCGCTTGCATGACGTTCGGTTTGGCGTAAAACCGCGTTTTCCCGGAGCCGGAACCGCCTACGACGAGCACATTCACATTCCGGCGATGCTTGCGGCCGTCGAGCCCGATGCAAACCTGCTTGGTTAAAATTTTGTTTTGTCCCGGCTGCTTGCTTCTATATTTGGCGCATATGCTTTTCGCCCGGCCCCAGCGGGCGCTGCCGTGCTCCTCCCGTCGTCGATAGTTTCGCGGGGAGGCCAAGTAAATACAGACGCCGAGTCCATAGGCCAGCGTAAAAATGAATAGGCAGCGCGGCGTGTCGTCTACCCACTGAATGTCGAACGGGTGGTTGATCGCCACGCTCAGATGCTCCACCATCGCCGGAAGCCCGCTGGAAAGAGAAGGGGCGGTGAGCAATGCCGCCCACAGGACGGGAATCAAAAAAACCGCAAAGAGTATCAAATGACTCCTTGCGGTTTCAACGCGCCTCATGGTGACCCCGGCGTTTATGTTTTTGATAAGGAGCGTCAATCGTTTTGAGCAACAGTTCATCGACGGCATCGGTGGGGCGCTTCTCGCCGATCAAATCGTTTCGCAGCGCATTCAGCGCATGCACCACAATGCCATGCTCGTAATGATCCAAACAGAGAATACGTTCTTCCTCCTTCACAGGCAATTCCCTCCCGAACAAAAATTGAACATGTCCCACGCGGCGCTCCTACCTTACCGGTTCCGTCCGTTGTTGTTGCCGCTGCTGCGCCAGCATCCGGTTCATCCTGCGGGCAATGTCATGAGCGGTATCTTTCATCACCGTAAGTTCGGCGCGAATTTGCTGCGGCTCGATGTCCTTCAGCTTCTCCGGCACTCGATGGAAACGAAAGGACGACGTGTCCACGCCGAACTGTTTGCACAGCATGTAAGAGGCGCAATATGCATGGAACGTAAAATCGGAACGGCTGTATCGGCCATCGCCGCGATCAAGTTCCGCATGCGCCAGCTCCTGCGCGAGCGCCCGAAAAATATCTCCCGCATCCATGCCGCGGCGGATGACAATATTCCGCATGTCCGGCTGATAGAGCGCATGCGTTTCCGGCGGCAGCGCATCGCCGATGACGATCGGAACAGGGGCGCGATCCATCAGCGCTTTGATGCGCATCCGGTCGTCCGGATTGGTCAGTTGCTCCCGCTTTGGGTTGGCCGTCGTTTGTGCGATGTCGAACATTTTTTTGAGGTTATAGCTGATGCCGGTGCTGCCGTCTTCCCTCCGGTACTCCTCGCCCGGCTCCAAAATGTAAAAGCCGGTCTCCTTGCGGCGAATAAAGACGCCTTGTTCCTTCCACGAATCGAAATCGCCGATGCGGGTCGCCTCCGGCCGCTGCATGAGAATCAGAAGCGCATTGGATACGCTGTAACGGTCGAAACGGCTTTGCACATCCAGATACCGCTGAAATTCATCGCCGCTTTGCGAGATGGCGGTCGTGGCGGCATCAATCGTCTCGTAGGCCCATTGCCTGAGTTCCTGCTTTTTCTGTGCCCACGCTTCCTTGTCAAAAGGTTGCTCGGATGGATTCGCGGAAGAATGGCCGGATGCTTCCTGCCGGAATAAATCGTCCAGATTGCTCATTTGGCTTTCCCTCGCTTTCGTGTTCCGATTGGTTTGGTTTTGCCCGTCTTCGCTTTTCCATTATTTCGCTCGCTTCGCTTGGGCAGCGACGATTCCTTGACCATCTGACGCCGTTCTTTCTCCGCCTTCCGATTTTCTTCCCGGATCTCGCGCAGCAGTTCGCGGATCGATGGCCGCCGCTGCACTTTCCCGGCTTTCGGTTCAATCATACCCCTTGCGGATGCTTCGTTGCGCCCGGAGGTAGGCTCGGACGGATGGGACGGCTCCGTCGTCGCCATCGCGGGGTTTGGGTTGCCGTTCGCCGGGGAAGCGGGTTGCGTCGATTCGGGTCTCTGCATCAGTTCGTCCAAAAAATCGTCGTTGCTCTTCTACGCAGAAGTTCCCTTGACTGCCGCTCCTTGTACCTCCGTCTCCTGCCGGGTTTGGTCCGATGCTTGTTGTTGACCCTCCCCAAGCGTTGGATTGTCCTGCTGTTTCCCGGTGCGGGATTTCTCAATTTCACTCTTAATGCTGGTTGTATCCACGGTCGCCAGTTTGAACCGCTCGACGATGCGGTTGATTTTGGACGCGTCCTCGGCCCGCACCATCACATCGCACAAGCCATCGACATTCTTTTTGTCCCGCAGGGCGCAGTACAGGACGCCGTATCGTTTGGCTTCCTTGCAGAACGTGGGCAGGTCCTCGTTTTTGACGGCAAACACTTTCAATTCCTTGCCGCTGCGAAGCAAGCTTTCCAGACGGATGCTGCCCTTCGTCCGCTTCTGCCCCTGCAGGGCGGCAAACAAATAGACGGCCAGATGTTTAGCGCCTTCGCCGGAAATCTTGGCCATCACCTCGATGCCCCGCAGACTCATGTTGACGACCTGATCGGCCGCCTCGGCTCCACTGCTCATGAATGGCGTCCTCCTTTCGATATGGCTTGTACTGCTCGTTTCCATAAAGTTTGGTCATCATTTCACCCGACCGGGCAAAGGTACCCGCACAAAGTTTCACCTCCTTTCGGAGCTTGACAAGCCGCTTGGACAGCTCGGCTATTTGCTCTTTGTAAGCGGCGATCTGGCTTTCCTCCTTGCAGCGGCGGAGGCGGTTGTATAGCGCTTTGCGTTCGCCGTAAAGCAAGCGCATCTCTTGCCGGGTAACAGATACATAGTCCAAAAGCTGTTCCTTGTTGGAGATACGGTGCTGGCAGAGCAGCTTGGTTTGCGCGGTAATAACCGCCAAGTGACGCAAGTCTTCCCGTAATAAAAAAGGCGTCCTTCTCACGGACGCGCGAAAACGGGGCCATATGCCCATCTCATATAAATAGCGCAGGTACAATGCTTGCAAGCCGCTGAACTTCCTGCCGGATCGAAGCGTTCCTTTGCAAACGGCGCGCGTGCGTCGCGGCATTGGCGGAGGCTGTGCTTTACGGGGAATGCGATTTCGTAAAATCCGCTGTTTCAGAGCCTCTTCCGTATAGTCGTCTCCCAAGCTGCGCAAACGAACGAAACGTTCCTTACCCGGTGGACGCACTGCCATATGCTTCACGGTCGTCTTCACGTCATAGCCTTGCTTTTGCAAAGAGGCGATAAACTGGGTCCACGTCATGGATGCCGCAATCGCCTGATCCACATCGCTCCGAATCGTCCCCCTCCAAGTCGGCTTGCCTTCCCGATCTGCTTTCCATTCTCCATAGTGTTTGGCCTTGCTCTGCTCGGGTTGCTCGATCACAGACAATGCATGTTCACGGCATAGCCGGTCGGATGTTCTTCTTAGAAGGGCGTAGGAGGCTTTGTTGTCGTAATACCGTTTGCCGTCCATAAAGGAGACGGAGTTTAGCACAAAGTGATTGTGCAAATGCTCCTTGTCCAGATGGGTCGATACCACGACTTCAAAACGATCGCCCCATAGCTCCTGTGCCAGCTTGACGCCGATGGTGTGCGCCATTTCCGGCGTCGTTTCGCCTGGTGCAAACGCTTGGTAGCCATGAAACGCGACGATGCCATCCATCTTTTGAAATTGACGCTTGGTGCGCTGCATTTGCTCATAAGCGGTGAGCGGATCGCAATTGATTCCGCTCACATAAAGATGCCTCTCTGTTTTGACATCCGAGGCTGCATATACGAGCGCCTGTTGCAAACCTTCATTCTCGATGCGCCCTAAATCCGTTTTGTCGGGATTGGAAGCATAGTCCAGCACGCGCTTGAGTCGATCGGTAACGTCCCAGATTGCAGTTGTCGCCATACGCATGCCCCCCTTTACGGCGGATGTACGTTCAGATTCCCGCCGGCTTGGTTCTAGGCTCCGGCGCTGTTACAGCCTGTTGAATGTATTGGACGGCGCGGCGCAATTGATCCGCCTCCTGCTGAAAAGCGGCCCGATCCAGATGCCCGGTTGCGTGCGCCTTCGCCGCCAATTGATTGAGATTATTGCCGATTGCGTGAAGCTCTCGCATCATCGCATAATAATCCGGCGGCGGCAGCGGCTTCGGTATATACCCATTGATGAGCGCCCGGATGTACGCTTCCCGAGAAAGACCTGTTTGTTTCACTTCATTCATTAGACGAACATGTTCGCTTTCACTTAAACGAAGCAGAAACGAGATCGAACGTTTTCTCAACGAACAACCCCCTTTCAAAATCAACTATTCGAAGAAGTTTACGCCGCAATAAACAAGCGATCATGAAGGGTCTTAGGGGCGCAGGCCCCTAACAAGCGAATTTGGATATCCAAATTCAGTGCTTGCTGCAACACGAGACATTCGTCTCGTGTCGCCTTCAAAGCACCTGCCGGGAAAAAGAGAGGCCCCAAAAACACAAAAAAGACGCCGATCCGCTCAGCGTCTTCCGCAGAACTTTTTTGTTATCGCACCAACCAGCGGTAATCCTGGCGGCAGTCTACAATGAAATCGACATACACGATTTCATCCTGAATCTGATACAACACCAGATACCATTTTTCCACGAACATCTTGTGATACTTGTTTGACGGAATAAATTCCGCTTCCAGAAAAGGATAGCGTTCCGGCATTTGCGCCAAGGAACGTATCGCTTGCAGCAATTCGTTTTTCGTTTTCCGCGCCGCATCCGGACTTTTCTCCGCAAGAAATCGCACATGAACCGCCAGCATTTGGCGGGCGCGATCGGAGACGACGATCTTATAACGGGGCATCTTTTCCATGCTGAACCTCGTCAATAATGCCCTCCAGGTAAGCGTCCAGTTCGTCCGGCGTCACACCAGCACGGCCCGCCAAACGATCCTCTTGCACAGCGAGCAGTTCTTCGCGCAGCTTTAACATCTTCTCGCGACGGGAGAACGTCTCAATGTCCATCACGACGAGATCGCCTTCACCGTTCTTGGTCAGATAAACCGGTTCCCCGGACGATTTGCATAGATCGGCGATTTCATTATAGTTTTGCCGGATACTGGCGGAAGGTTTGATAATCATCATGGTCACCCCTTGCATAGCTGTATATTGATTTTATTATACCTATTACATGCTATATAATCAATGTGGTTGCGCTTATCCCCAATCTATTCACATCTTATCCACATACAGTGAGAATTTTCCGTAGCCCAGAAAGAAAAGACGCCAACCGTTCAGCGTCTACCGCTATCGGGATGGTTCACCGCGTCTTCTTCGGAATTCCATTAAATCGTTGTTTACATCCTTTCCGAACTTAGGCGGCTCATCGAATATGAGAAGGGCTGGAGAGAGGAGTCTTTGTATCGTGGCTGCCGCCAATCGCCCCGGCTCATCATTGTCCAGATGCAGGACAAGTCGATTCACCTGGGGAAAGCACTGCAAGTAATGCATTAGGGCTGACGGGGGAATAGAGTCCTCCCCATTTGTCCTGGGCCTGTATATTCCGGCCAGCGACAGCTTATGCGCCTGCCGCCAATCCCGGCCAGCGAGATGTTCCAGCGTACAGTAGGATAAGAGATCAATGGCGCTCTCAAACAGATGCAGTTCCGTACAGTTTCCCGAGGCCGGAATGGAAAACGAATACCGCTTGTCGCTGCCAGCGGCTTCCCCCATATAACGGGTGCTTGTCGTACCGCGTATCGCCGCATAGCGCGGCGTTCCTTGCTGGTCGAAACCGACGAATACCGCGTTGTGATAGCGGCGGCTTTCATACAAACGCCCCGTTTCGAGACAGTAGTCGATCAACGTGCGATGGATACCGCGTTTGCTGAGATAGGCCATGACGCGATGCGATGTACGATTCGGTTCGGGAAGCTCAAACCGCGCTGGAGAATAGCGTTGTTGCAAAGATTGCGAAAATGCAGGTGCGCTGCCCGGATGAACGCCTTCAATTTGCAGCACCGCATCGGGAAAAGACATGCCCCGCACTTTGATCAAATAGTCCAGCGCCGAGCGTCCGCCGATCCCCCTTGACCACCAGTACCATTTGCCGTTGGAAATTTTCAAGCTGTCGTGTATCCGGGTGGTGTAGACATTGCGAGAGCATCGGACCAGTTCTGCCGGCTCGTGCATATGCAAATATGTGAGCAGATCCAGTCTTTTGGCACGTTCGATCTGTTCCTTGTTTACGTAGCTCATTGCCGCAGCTCCATTTGGAAATCCAGACAGCGTCCGATGGGTATATTGTTCATCGTGCTTTACCCCTCTTTTTGGGGTACAGATAAGCTCTGCCTTCCTTCAACTTCGTAACGCCTTTCTTTTTCATGAATGCGTCTAAATCGCCTTCATGAACTTGACTGGTCACCCCGTTTGAGTCGCGGATGTAATAATACGTGTCGCCAAATCCGTTCTTCTCTTTGGATATCAACTCCAATGACGGCACGGTTTCTCCCTCCTCGATCAAGCCGGTTCCGTAACCAAAAGGCGGCAAAATCGGACAAAAGCATCCGCCGCTTGGGATGGCATACAACATGTTCATTCCTCCGGAAATGAGAAAAGGACCCCAAAACCGGAGTCCAATTCATCATGTGATTTATAACTTTAACAAGTGAGCTATCTTCGACCTGTGAAATGCTCGCACCGATACCATGTTCTTTTCCGTAATGGTCAGCAAGAAGTTCCCTTTCAGGGGGAGGAACGACGGTGTCAGACCGTTATCGCTCACGGCCCACCACCCGCCGTTCCGGCGCTTCCGGTTCTTCGTCCGGCACGCTGTCCACGGCTTCGTTTTCTCGCTTGTCCATGTTGAGCAGCGCATTCAATTCCGCAAGACGCGCCGCTTTCGTTTGCAGCTCCTGCTCCTTCTCGAATGGAGCCGCGATTTGTTCCTTCGCCGTTTCCATTTGCTGCCGCAAGGTGGCAAGCTGCTCGCGGGCATGCTCCAGCTTCGCAGGCAAGTCGGACAAGGCATTGTTGATGCGGCTTATGTTGCCGCCCGCATCCGCTCCGAGCGTCACCGTATGAGCGAGCGCGCCGCGCAGCGTAACCTTGTATTCCTTATGGAAGCTGTCAAAGGACAGCCAAAAGGAAAAGCCCCGGTAGCTGCCGATTTCCTGCGGATCGGGCGAAGTCATTCCTTTGCAAGCGTCCAGCAAAGCCGCGCCCGCTGCCGCCCTCTCCGAGTAGGTGTAATCTTTGACCGTCATGCCGGGGAATTTATCTGCCCCATCTGCCTCGGATGCCAGAGAACGTGTATACAAAGCAACGTCCTGTTCATAGCCGGCAATTCGTTCCTCCGTGGACTTGATTTGCTGCGGCAGCAGCTTGAGCAGCCGGTCCTCCAGCGCATAGCGCTGGCTCAAGTGGTTCGCTTTGAGCAGCTTCAGTTTGGATACCTGGATGTCCAAGTCCATTTTCTCCTTGATGTACGGGTTGCCGGTCGCCAGCGCCTTCACCTCGGCATAGGAGAGCGCCGTCTCGTCAATATCCTCGGCGGAACGCACCGGCGACTTGCTGGTCATGATCTGCGAAATGAAACGCTGCTTGTTCTCCAGCGTTTGATAAAGGTACGCGTCGAACGTGTTCTCCGTCACATAGCGAAAAATATGCACCTCGCTGTTCTGGTTGCCTTGCCGGATAATGCGCCCGCTGCGCTGCTCCAGATCTGTCGGACGTTCTTTGCGGACAGTCTATTTCACGCGCCGTTTTGGCGCTTCTTGCTGCGTACGCGCCGCTTGCTGCTTTCGATCTCCTGCTGCTTGCGGACAATGGGCCGACACGTCGGGCAGTACTTTGCCACGTTGGAAAGAGGGGAGTAGACTTCTCCGCAGCGTTGGCATGCCTTATCCGGCACAAGGCACCGCCGCGGCGTTACCTCATGGACTCGTGCGGGGTCGAGCGCCCCTACAAACTTGTAGTAAATTCGGATATGCTGCTCATAGCCGCCGCCCTCGACCTTTACCCGCTCAGATACCGTGATGCGATCAATCAGTTCATTCACGATTCTGGCCGTCAGTGTTGTGATTCCCTTGTATTCGCGAATACGTTCCACAAAGGCAGCTATGCCTTTATCGTTGCGTCCCTTGGCAACCAGTTCCGCGTCTATGGCGCTCAGTCGAGCTTCAATATTCATCTGCTCCTGCTCGTACTTCGCTGCCATCAGCCGGTAATTGCGTTCGGTGATTTTCTCCATCACCTTGTCCTCATACAAGGCGGCAAACAGCTTGTCCAGTTCGGCAACCCGCTTGGCCAGCCGCCGCCGTTCCCTGCCGTATTCCCGGGCCTCCTGATCGCTGATCTTGGACAGACGCTGCTGCAATGTTTTAACCGCCTTTTCGTCATTTACAGCCATCCGCGCATATTCGTTAATGTCGGTCATGACGGCGTTCAGCAGGTCGCGCGCCTCAATGGTGTGCGAGGTGCAATGCACGTTGCCGTATCGACCAAAATTGTTGCAGCAGTACTGCACACAGTCGATAATATCCGGGCGCTTGCGCCGGTTTGCGCTGGCCGCTCGCATGGCGTAACCACAGTCTGCGCATTTCAACACGCCGAGGAACACATTGTCATATCCATACTGGTTTTTTTCTCGCCTTCGACTGGTCATAAGCTGCTGCACTGTATCAAATTCTTTCTGTGTCACAATGCCCTCATGCGTTCCGGGAACGGTCTCCCATTCCTCCGGCAGGCGAGAGGGACGCTTCTTACTTTTCATGCTGACGGTCGGACGCTTGTAGCCTGTTAGATTCCCCGCATACACCGGACTTCTTAAAATGCTCCGAACGCTGTTTTCGCTCCAGATATAACGGTTTTCCTCCGAATCCTTAAAATAGCGCTCGTATCCTTCTCCGTTTTCAGCGGCATACGCGGCCGGGCGCAATATGCGCTGGCTGTTCAGATATTTCCTTATTTTCCCAATCCCGTTGCCCGCCAGTGCAAGGTCAAATATTTTTCGGACGATCGGCGCGGTCTTTTCGTCAATCAGCAGATGATTGTTGTCAGCCGGGTCTTTGATGTACCCATACGGCGCTTTGGTTGCCATGAATTTTCCCTTGTTGAACCGCGCCCGATACGCGGACTTGATCTTAACCGATACGTCGGCAGCGTACATTTCGTTCAAAATATTGCGAAACGGCGTGATGTCCATAGCCGCCCGGTTCAGGGTATCTACACCGTCATTGACAGCAATATATCGGACGTTATGCTCCGGGAAGAACACCTCCAGATACAAGCCGCAGTCCAAATAGTTCCGACCGAGCCGGGAGAGATCTTTGGTAACGACACAATCAATCAGCCCGTTCTCAATGTCTTTCAGCATAGCTTGAAAATCCGGTCGATTGAAGTTTGTGCCGCTGTACCCGTCGTCTACATAGATTTTCACCAGATGCCAGCCCTGCCGCTTCACATAGTCGGTCAGAATCGCTTTTTGGGTGCCGATACTGGCGCTCTCCGCTTCGTTGCCATCATCCTTGCTCAAACGGCAATAGACGCCGACATTGTAAATCCTGTCCGTTTTCATCGGTTCCCTCCTCCTTGTTGCTGACGGCGGATAACCGTCGTTTGCGTACATTCTATGTGCTGTCGTCCTCCTTGTCGAAGGTGCGGACTTCCTCCGCATGGCGAAGTAAATCCTCAAGCACAACGGGCAGCAGCGCATCGGTTGCGCTCTGACTGCCGACAAATTCCCGCTCTACCACCAGCCGTGCCGGCTTGCGGGAAACGCGTTGCGATTTCTTCGGTTTCTTTTTTTCCTTCATGCCTTCAAGTCCTTTCGTTTGATTTGTGGCCGAGCAGGAAGGGAGCTCAGACGAAAAAGAGGCATCGGTCGCCCAATGCCCCGTTTACCAGCCGGGAAAAAGTCAGCGGCTGTTCTCGCGGCTTCGTTCCCGCTTTTTTCGCCATTCCTCCAGCAGCTTCAATATGGTTTTCTCCATTTGCTGAGTCGTATAGCCCTTCGGAAAATAGTCCTTGATGCTTTCCTTTTGCAACTTGATCTGCTCCCGCTGATTCGGCTTTTCCTCGGTCATGATTCTGAATATCGCTTCCATGTCGAGTAGGCCGTCCGCACTCAGCTTTTTCATGCGCTGAGCTTGGGAAAGAGAGGGGGTGCGGTCTTCGCTACCCATCGTTTCCAGCAGCGCTTCCTGCTCCTTCTCGGACAGATAGGACAGCTCCACGGCAGGGTTGAACGCCACCTTCCCGCTGTCCACCATTTCAAGCAGCGGCGGAATCAATTCGGTGAGCCGGATATAGCGTTGAACTTGTGTCGCGCTCGTTCCCACATCAACGGCAACGCGCTCCCGCGACTTCTGTCCGAGTTGGTCAGGAGTTCCGCTATCAGTCAAATCGTTGCGCTGCCCTTGCCGCTTGATTGCATCCAGCTTCATTTTGTAAGCCCATGCTTTTTCGGACGGCAACACATACTCGCGGTGCAGATTGCTGTCTACCAGGGCGATAATCGCGGCGTTTCGATCCATTTTACGAATAAAGGCGGGGATCGCAGCGATCCCCGCCTTTTCACAAGCTGCCCTTCGGCGATGTCCAGATATGATTTCATAGCCTCCTTCTTCCCGCGGCCGCACGATAAGCGGCGAGATTACGCCATGCGTCCGAATACTTTCCACGATGGCCTGCAACTCGTTGTTGTCCGCGACCTGATAGGGATTCTCGGGGAACGGGTGAAGCTGATCTATAGGGATGGTCGTAACCATTTCGTTCATCGGGCGGTATTCCCTCCTTTTTCCCGGCAGGTGTCTGTTGGCAACGTGAGACTGTGTCTTACGTTGTAGCAAGCACTGAATTTGGATATCCAAATTCGCTTGTTAGGGGCTTCGCCCCTAAGACCCCGCCATTTTGCCGCCGCTACGACTTCAACACATTGAGCGAGTAGGGGGACACATCTATATAAAAAGCGCCGGAACGGTGTCGACTCGCAGTTCTGACGCTTGTATTTTCTACGCAAAGAAAAAAGGACGCCATTGAATCGCAGCGACCTTTTCGGAATGTTATTTGGTTGGTTCTGGTTTAACCTGCGAATTAGCGAGCATCTGCACGGCCAGCATAAACCCGCATTGCAAACCGATTTCCATATACACATCTTCGCATGTACCTGCATAGTCATAAACCTTTGCAGTTGCTTCTTCGTATTCAGCCATGTCGGGGAACTTATCCTCTAGAAACTCAATAACAGACTTATGCACTTCGTCAATCCGCTCCTTGTGGCTCTTCGGATTGATGTCGGTGCCTGCCACGCCACGTAGCAAAAATTCACGAATACACTGAATTTGGGCTCTTTCAAAGATTTCTGACATATGGTTCATTTCTATCACCCCCCCCCTGTTGATTCGTATTGCAATGAAATCAACAACATTGTAATCCCGTCACCCTTTGTTGACAAAGCTATACAGCTTCACCACCGCTGCGGCAGCGTGAAGATGGGGGATTGGGGGTGCAGCCCACAACAAGCGAATTGGGGAGACCAAATTCAGTGCTTGCTGCAACGCGAGACAACCATCTCGCGTTGACTTCCAGAACCCGCCGGGAAATAGGACGAATACCGATGAAAAGAGCATTCGCGGCGGTACCATCGATTAGCTTGATGCCTTGAGAAAATGAAGTTGTAGATAGATGTCGGGCTTTAAGCTAACAGGCAGATTTGCTTGGTAAGTCGCCGTCCACCTTTATTGATATTAGATAGCATATAGAAACAAAATTCCCTATTTATTCGTCTAACGTATGAGTACTTGAATTATGGTGTAATTGCAGAGAAAACTTATCCTGAATTTCGAAAGT
>NZ_JACJVR010000160.1 GCF_014212175.1 Cohnella xylanilytica
GGGGCGGCCTTCGGTATTTGAATCGTATCCGGCGGAACAATCCCATGAGTCTCAAGCAGTTTAACAGCACGTCGCAAAGACAATTGAACTTCCTTTACTCTCAGTTCAGGAGGCATATCAATCTGCTTCATATCGACTGGATTCCAGGGTTCACCGGTGGAGAGCATATGGAAAATAGCGGTCAGAATCATTCGGGCAATCGCAATAATGGCGCGTTTCTTCCCCCGGCGTTTGCTGATCCGCTCATACTTTATCTTGTAATAAGGAAAAGTGGTCGACTTGACGGCAGCATGAGCGATTTCAACCATAGCGGGCTTGAGATAGGCACCTGCACGAGTAATTCGCACCGACTTTTTCTTTCCAGCGGATTCATTGTTTCCTGGTGTAAGACCTGCCCAGCGACAAAACCGTTTGGAGGAATTGAACTGCGACATATCGGTTCCGACTTCTGAAAGAATGATAATCGCTGAATCACGCTTGATTCCTGGAATGGTGCAAAGCAGGTTAATTGCAGGTTGAAGTGGTTCCACAAGCGTATCAATTAGGGCGTTCAAGTCTTGAATATGCGTGCACAGATAGTCATAATGCGCCTTTACCATCTTAGCCCGCTGTTTCTGAGGAGCAGTCATCTTAAAGCCTTCGATGGATGCTACAACCTCGTCTGCTTTCTTTTTAAGCGAGCGCTGTAGCAGAGAAACACAGTGTTCAGGTTCAAACGTGTCCGAATTAACGATGTAGTCCGTGATGGATGAGGCGGATTTGCCAAACATGTCGGAAACGACAGCATCAAGGGCGACATTGCAAACAGTGAACACATTTTGATAGCGGTTTTTCTCACTGGATTTGCAGGATACCAGCTTGAAACGATACCGCGTATATTCTCGAAGGATGCGAGTCTCAAGATTGGGGATAAAGCTGCCGGGAACAAGTCCGATTCGGAATAGGTCACCGATCCATTTGGAATCTTTGGTGTCATCCTTGTTTCCCTTGATGGCCTTGACCCACTTCGGATTGGCGATCGTCACGTGGATGGAATCTTCCAAAAGGTTATACACGGGAACCCAATATTTCCCGGTAGATTCCATACAGACATGTCGACAGTTGTTCTCCAGCAGCCAAGCCTTGAACGCAAGGATTTCGTTATTGAAGGTAGAGAACCGCCGTTTCTTGTATTTCGGCACAATTCCTTCGGTGGTGATAAGTGTCGCGACGAAAAACGTTTTGTGTACGTCAACGCCGCAACAAATGGGGTAAACGACGTTCATGACTACTCCCTCCCATAGAAAATGAGTAAAGGGAAGACATTAACTGAACCGCCGCACTTTTAACATTGGCTAAAACAATGGTTAGCGTGCGGGCTTTTCGCGCCACTTATTTGTGCTTGAATGGCGGTTCTTACACTGTTTTGTATACTGGTTTGAGTCCTAGAAGACAATCTGCAACTCACCACGCCGTGCTTTGAAGTTGCCTTCCCTTCAAACTAAT
>NZ_JACJVR010000161.1 GCF_014212175.1 Cohnella xylanilytica
TGGGCACGCCGTAGAAAAAAACAAACGAGACGACCCGACAAAGCTCGGGCACGTCCCGTTTTAGTGTTCGCGGTCAGACGGCTCGCTCACACTCGGTGTGATCTCTAACCCCCATTTTGGCGGTTACAGTGACCGACTCGACTCGAGTAGCCTCTCTAACCTCCATTTTGGCGGTTACAGCAGATGGCTTCCGCTCCTCTCGCCCCAAGCCGCAGGCCGCAACCGCAGTTGTCCCAGCAGATGCAATCCGCAGGCTGCAACCCGTAAGTTGCAACCCGCAGCCTCGGCCACGCGCGATCAAGCCTTCGCCGGCTGAGGTTCGGCCGCGAACCATTGCGTGTGGAACACGCCCGGCTTGTCGGTGCGCTCGTACGTGTGGGCGCCGAAATAATCCCGCTGCGCCTGAAGCAGATTCGCCGGCAGCCGCTCCGAGCGGTAGCTGTCGTAGTAGGCGACCGCGGCGGCGAAGGCCGGAACCGGCACGCCGCTCGCCACGGCGGCCGCGACCACTTGGCGCAGCGACGCTTGGTAGCGGTCCAGCACGTCCTTGAAGTACGGGTCCAGCAGCAGGTTCGGAAGCGCTCCGTCCCGGTCGTACGCGTCCTTGATGTTCTGCAGGAAGCGGGCGCGGATGATGCAGCCGCCGCGGAAGATCATCGCGATGTTGCCGTAATTGAGGTTCCAGCCGTACGCGTCGGAGGCGGCCTTCATCTGGGCGAAGCCTTGCGCGTACGAGATGATCTTGCTGGCGTACAGCGCCTGACGGATCGCTTCGGCGAACTGCGCGCGGTCGCCGGCGAACGGCGACGGCGACGGGCCGGACAGCTCGCGGCTCGCCCGCGTCCGCTCGTCCTTCATCGCCGACAGGAAGCGGGCGAAGACGGACTCCGTAATGACGGACAGCGGCATGCCGAGGTCGAGCGCGTTCTGGCTCGTCCACTTGCCCGTGCCCTTTTGCCCGGCCTTGTCCAACACCACATCGACGAGCGGCGCTCCCGTATCCGGGTCGAGCTTCGAGAAGATGTCGGCCGTAATCTCGATCAGATAGCTGTCGAGCTCGCCGCGGTTCCATTCGGAGAACGTCTCGTGAAGCTCCTCGGCGCCCATTCCGAGCACGCGCTTCAACAGGTCGTAAGCTTCGCAGATGAGCTGCATGTCGCCGTACTCGATGCCGTTGTGCACCATTTTGACGTAATGGCCCGAGCCTTGAGGACCGATGTACGTGCAGCACGGGTCGCCGTTCACCTTCGCGGAGATGGCCTCGAGGATCGGCCGCACCAGCTCGTACGCTTCCGGTTGGCCCCCCGGCATGACCGCGGGCCCCTTCAAGGCTCCTTCCTCGCCCCCGGAGACGCCCGCCCCGATGAACAGAATGCCGTCCTTCTCAAGCGAAGCGCTCCGGCGCGCCGTATCTTCGAAGTAGGCGTTGCCGCCGTCGATAATCAGATCGCCGGGAGCCAGCAGCGGCCGCAGCTGCTCGATCGTCGCGTCCGTCGCTTGGCCCGCTTGAACCATGATCAGGATTTTGCGCGGCGTCTCCAGAGACTCCACGAACGACTCCAGGCTGTACGTGCCGACGACGTTCCGGCCCGCCGACTCGTTCAGCATGTCCGTCACCTTCTCCGGCGAACGGTTGTAGACCGCGACGGAATACCCTCTGCTCTCGATGTTGAACGCCAGGTTTTTCCCCATGACCGCAAGGCCGATGACGCCGATTTGTTGTTTGCTCATTTTTCCATATCCATCCTCTCTGATTATCGATTGCTTAGGTCAATGCTCGTACGCGACGGATATCGTCTCGCCTGCGGGGGAGACGCCGACCGCCGGATTCGCTTCCGCCGTCTCGAACCAGACGTGTCCGTCTTCCGCGAGCAGATGATCCGCCGCGGCCGGTCCGTTCGAGCCCGCCGGATAGGTATGCAGCGGCGCGAGACGGTTCGCGAACGCGTCGAGAATCGGCTGCACCCACTTCCACGACAGCTCGATCTCTTCCCATTTGGCGAAGAACGTAGGGTCGCCGAGAAGAGCGTCGCGCAGCAGAAGCTCGTATGCTTCGGGCTCCTCTTCCCCTCGGTTCGCCGGTTGCAGCGACAGCGGCTGAAGCTCCCCGTCCAGTCCGCTCAGGTTCAAACGGAAGTCGAGGCTCGGATTCGGCTGGATGTTGACGATCAGATAATTGCGCGCGGGCGCTTCCGGGAGGCGGCTCTCCAGAGGATTCTTGAACACGACGACGATCTTCGTGGCCTTCTCCTTCATTCGTTTGCCGGTCCGGATGTAGAACGGAACCCCTCTCCAGATCGGATCGTCGAGCATAAGCCGAGCCGCGAAGTAAGTGTCCGTGGCCGAGCCCGGATCGACGCCGGGTTCCTGGAGATACCCGGGAACGGTGCGGCCCGCGACGGAGCCCGCCGTATATTGCGCGCGAACGACGTGGTTGGCGGCCTCGTCCCTGTTCACCGGGTAAACCGATTCCATGACTTGGCGCTTGTCGTACCCTTCGGCCCGTCTCGCGATCATCATGAGCAGCTGCAGCATATGGTTCTGGAACATATCCCGCAGCGCTCCCGCCCGGTCGTAATAGCCGGCCCGCTCCTCGACGCCGACCGTCTCGCTCGCCGTAATCTGCACGTTGGCCACGTAGCGGTTGTTCAGAACCGCCTTCAGCACGGGATTCGAGGCGATCAAGGACTGCAGATTCTGCACCATCGGCTTGCCGAGATAGTGGTCGATATAGTAGACGTCTTCGGGCGGAAAAGAAACGTGAAGCGCCGCGCTCAGCGCGCGGGCCGAAGCGAGATCGTGCCCGAACGGCTTCTCGATGACGAGGCGGGTCCATCCGCCTCCGTCGGCCAGTCCGCTCTGCCGGATGCGCGCGGCGATCGGCCCGAAGTGCTCGGGCGCGACGGATAGATAGAACAGCCGGTTGCCCGTCAGGCCGAGCTCCTCCTCCCGCTGCTCCAGCAATGAGCGCAAGCGCTCGTAGCCTTGCGGATCGCCCGCGTCCATCGCGTGATATTGAATGCAGGCCGCGAATTCGGCCATGGCGGCGGCGTTCGCTCCCTCCCTGCGGGAGAAGCGGCCGAGCGACTCCTTCACGTGCTGGCGGAACAGCTCGTCGTTGAACGGCTTGCGCCCGAGCGCGACGATCGCGAACCGCTCCGGCAGCTTCCCGTCTAGGAACAAGTTGTACAGCGCCGGGAAAATCTTGCGCTTCGCCAAATCCCCGGTACCGCCGAACAATACGAACGCGGACGGTTGCATCGCGATTCCTCCTATCCTTCTCTTGGTTTTGGAAGTCGAGATCTGACAGGCTGCGGTAAACAGTAAAAGCCCGTCCCAATAACGTTGGGAACGGGCTCCGATGCCTTGTTCGCGGCACGACGTTGTGCCGATGCGATTCAGTTCTTTTTTAGGATAATGAAATCCTCTATCGACGTCAAGATAGATGACGCCATGTTACCTATAAAGATGTTTGATAGCCGACCCCTAGTAAACTTATGGCTTCCGCGTCATGTTAGTTCACGCGAATCGCGGACACGCACGCAACGTCGCCCAACGTCGCCCTTATCTGGCCGGCAGCAGCGGACGAAGAGCTTCCGCCCAATGCCGGTACCCGCGTTCGGTCAGGTGGCAGTAGTCCGGCGCCGTCTCCGAAGAGAGCGTGCCGTCCGGTTCGAGCAATCGCGGCCCGATATCGACGAACGCGTAGCCGCGCTCCTCGGCCAGCTTCGCGTACCGTTCGTTGATCTCGCGGATGAGGACGCGCCGCGGATGGTCCGGCTCCTTCTCGCGCGGGAACACGGCCATGACGACGATTCTCGCGTTCGGGACCTTGGCTTCGACCCGGTCGCAGATCGCCCGCAGCCCTTCCGCGATCTCGTCGGCGTCGTTCGCGCGGGCGTTCTCGGTCTCGCTCGTGTTGTTCGTTCCGATCAGGATGACGACGACTTCGGGCTTCAAGCCGTCCAGCTGTCCGTGATCGAGCCGCCAGAGCACGTTCTGCGTCCGGTCCCAGCCGAACCCCATGTTCAGCACCCGATAAGGGGCGAAGACGGAGTTCCAGGCGATCCTCTCTCCGTGAACGTTGTCCGACCACGGTTCTCCTCCCCAGAAATGCGTAATGGAATCGCCGATCAGGACGACCTCCGGGTCGAGCTCTTTCTGGATTCTCAATACCTGCTCGTGTCTCTCCCACCAGTCGTAGCTGTCTTCCTCCAGCTTGGAGACGGGGATAACCGCCGTATTGACGGCGTCGCTTGGCTTCGTCATGAGGATGCTCCTTCTCTCGCTAGCATAGTCTCGTCTATGACTCGATGCTTACTAGATTAACATAGACCCGTCGGGCGCGAAAAGGAGGTTGCGGCGGGTGCGCCGCGGCTTCGCCTACGAGGCGAAGGAATGGCCGTCGGGCGGAGCGGCGCCCGCCGCAGGCGCCTGACCCCCGTCCGCGAACTGCCGCAGCAGCTCGTTGGCGAGCTCCTTCAGGCGGAGGAGCTCGCCGACGACGCGGGCGAATTCGTCCGACTGGTTCCGGCAGACGTCCAGCAGGCGCTCGACGGAAGCGGCGCTCTCTTCGGTCGCCGCGGAGAGTAGGGACATCTCCTCGCCCATTCCCCGCGAGCGTTCCTCGATGACGGAGACGGATTCGCGCAATGCCGCGACCACGCCGACCGTCTCCGACACCGCCAGATCCATCCGGTCCAGACCGGTCACCGCCGATTCCGCGAGTTCGACCGAACGCGCGGCCGCCTGCTTGCCCGCTTCGATCCGGGAGACGGATTCCAGGCTCTCCCGCTCGATGGTCGCCGCCCTGTCCGCGATCTCGTCGGCCGCGCGGGCGGCATGGTCCGCGAGCTTGCGGATCTCGCCCGCCACGATCCCGAAGCCGCGCCCCTCTTCGCCGGCCCGGGCCGCTTCGATGGACGCGTTCAGGGAGAGCAGCGCGGTCTGGCTCGCCACCTCCCGGATCGCGTCCGTCATGCCGGCGATCAGGCGCGACGATTCGTACAGCCGCCGCATCGACTCCTCCGCGGCGTCGATCGTTCCGGCGGCCGTCCGGATCTGCCCGAACAGAGGCTCGAGATTGTCCCGGTTGTGCCGCACCGCGGCTTCCGACTCGGCCGACTTCGCGTCCAGCTCCGAGAAGGATTCGGCGCTCAGACGGATCATCCGGTTAATCTCCCGAAGGTCGCCGTCCAGCCGGCGAAGGGATTCGCTGCGCTCCTCCAGGCCCGCCGCCTCCTGGCGGAAGGAATCGAGCATCTCCCGGTTGGAGGCGGCGTACGCTTCGGATTGTCCCGCGACCGCCTCCGACACGCCTTCGAGATCCCCGGACAGCCCGCGAATCGTCTCGAGAAGCAACTCGGCGTGCTCTTCCTCGGCCCGCTTCGCGGCTTCGAGCTCCCGGGTGATTCGACGCTTGGACACAATCTGCAGGCTGGTCGCCCCCGAGGTGAGAACGAGGAACGCCGCGTGCACGACCAGCATGGTGAAGGAGTACCGGTGCACGCCGAAGACGAGCTCGGGAACGAACAGGAAGCCGGCTACATGCTGCACGGCGAAGAGAGCCGTCATCCCGCCGATCAGCTTGACGTTCTCGTAATAGGCCGCGGCCGCCACGACCATGAAGATCGAGAAGTGGAATTCGACCCTCCCGCCTCCGCCGGCGATCGTCGAGATGCTGGCCAAGGTCATCGCCAGCACGACCAAGGGGGGAACGAACCGATGGTCCTCCCTCCCCCGGAAGAAGAGCCAGGCGGCGGCCCAAGCGAGCGGCGGCGCCGCCAGCAGCGCGTTCAGCGCGAAGGCGGAAGCGGCCGCTCCGGCTTCCATGCCGCCCCCGTGCATGGAGTCGCCGAAGATATTCCAGACTCGGTGAAGCAAGTGAACGGCGACGTTGAGAGCGAGCGTATAGAAAGACAGACGAAGCATGAGCTTGTTTTTCCGTTGGATCAAGGTTCTAACCCCGCTTGTTCGTAGTTGTCCGGTCCCTCGGAGACGGTCCTCCGGCGAGCCCAATCGGCTCGACATGATTCGATCATATTCAACCGGACTGGACAAATTCTGAACAAGGGGGCTCTCCCGCGGCGTGCGGCCGTACTGAATCGGGTCTGCCTTGGGCGTCGGGAGTCGGGTAACGAATCCAAGAGATGCTAATTCGCTCCGGAGGCCCGTTGTCCCCCTCGATGGCGTTAAATAAGGTCGTCCGGGTTCGACAGATTTTCCAAAAACGGCTTTGAAGCCAAATAGCGGCTCCAGGATTCTTTAGAGTCTGCCCCCCATAACCATTGCTTCTTATCCCCCGCGATGTTCCCGAAGAGAATCACCGTGATAGCCGTCCGAATCCAACGATTCCGGAACAAATTCCGCTGGACGAAGGCCTATATGTCGGTTTTTTTCGGGAGGCGTCCGGCTTTTTCGGGCCGCCCCGCCCGCTTCCCGCACCGCTAAGCCATCGTCCAAAAAAATCCGACGAAGGACAAAAAAAGCGGCGCTTAACGCGCTTTTTGAAACCCCTTACACTGAGGGCCATAGGGATCCGGAGCCCTGAACGCAACAGCTAGCTCGCCCGCTTCGCCGTGCTCATCCATGATCGCGTCTATCCCGAACCGGCCAACGCCGACGGGGGTCATCGGCCGGACGCTCGTGCCGGCCGCCACAAACAGAAGGAGGCTATCATTCATGGCTCAATCGCGCAACAAACTCATTTACGCCGTCGCCGGCGCCCTGCTGACCGCGTCCGTGCTGTCGGCCTGCGGAAGCAACAACGACAATTCCGGCTCTTCGCCGGAAGCGAGCGCGGACTCCTCTTCGCCCGCCGCGTCCGCATCCTCTTCCGCTTCCGCGTCGCCTTCCGCAAGCGCCTCGTCCGAGCGGTACGAGAAGCCGGTCACGCTGAAGCTGCTCATCGACAACCAGACGTCCACCGCCGGCATCCAGGCGGTCGCCGACGAGATCGAGAAGCGCTACAACATCAAGACCGAGTTCGACCTGCGCCCCGGCGGCGGCGAAGGCGACAACCTCGTCAAGACGAAGCTCGCCACCGGCGAGATGGACGATCTGAACTTCTACAACGCCGGCTCCCTGTTCAAGGCGCTGCAGCCCGAGAAGTACTTCCTCGACCTCTCGAACGAACCGTTCATGCAGAACGTCCTGGATTCGTTCAAGCCGACGGTCAGCGTCGACGGCAGGATCTACGCCGCGCCGAGCGGCTCGTCCCAAGCCGGCGCTTGGCTGTACAACAAGAAGGTCTACGCCGAGCTCGGCCTCTCCGTGCCGAAGACGTGGGAAGAGCTCAAGGCGAACAACGAGAAGATCAAGGCGGCCGGCAAGACGGCGGTCATCGGCTCCTACAAGGACAGCTGGACGTCCCAGCTCGTTCTGCTCGCCGACTACTACAACGTTCAGGCCGACGCGCCGACGTTCGCCGACGACTTCACGAACAACAAGGCGAAGTTCGCCTCGACCCCGGCCGCGCTCAAGGGCTTCCAGAAGCTCGCCGAGCTGAAGCCGTACATGAACAAGGACTACCTGTCCACCACGTACGACCAGGCGCTCAAGATGCTCGTCGACGGAACCGGCGTCCACTACCCGATGCTCACGTTCGCCCTGTCGAACATCTTCGCCACGTACCCGGACAAGATCGACGACATCGGCGTGTTCGCCCAGCCGGGAGACAGCGCCGACAAGAACGGCCTGACCGTCTGGATGCCGGCCGCGATCTCGATTTACAAGGACGGCAAGAACGTCGAAGCCGCCAAGAAGTGGGTCAACTTCTTCGCCTCCGCCGAAGCGATGAAGATCATGGCCACGAAGGCGAAGCCGGAGGGTCCGTACGTCGTCAAGGGCGCCGAGCTGCCGGAAGACGCCTATGCCGGCGTCAAGGAGATGGTGCCGTACTTCGACGAAGGCAAGACCGCTCCGGCCCTCGAGTTCCTGTCTCCGCTCAAGGGACCGAACCTGCCGCAGATCACGGTCGAAGCCGGCGCGGGCATGAAGTCTCCGGAAGACAGCGCGAAGGCGTATGACAAGGACGTCGAGAAGCAAGCGAAGCAGCTCGGAATCGCGGGCTGGTAAGAAGTATCAAGAGAACGGTCGGTCGGCCCTGCTTCCTATAGGCGGGGCCGATCGCTTAACCGGACGGAGGAGAGACGATCGGCATGACCAAATCGGCCCGAAAACTGTACACCTACTGGTTCCTGTTGCCCGCCGGCCTCGTCTATTTCGCGCTGTTCCTGCTGCCGACGATCATGTCCTTTTTCTTCAGCATGACGCGCTGGGACCTCGTCGATTGGGAATTCATCGGCTTCGACAACTACGCGACGTTCTTCTCCGAATCGTCGCTTAACATCGGATTTCGCAACACGCTCGTCTTCGCCGTCGTCACCTGCGGCCTGAAGGTCGTCTTCGGCCTCCTGCTCGGAGTCGCCTTGACGTCGGGTCTTCGGATCAAGGGCTACCTGCGGTCCGTCGTCTTCTTCCCGACGCTGCTCTCCACGATCGCCGTCGGCATCGCGTTCAGCACGATGATGCATCCGACGCAAGGGCTGATCAACAAGACGCTGGCGCTCGCAGGCATCGCGGGTCCCGACTGGCTGGGCGACACGAGCATCGCGCTGCTGTCCGTCGCTCTCGTCGACGTCTGGAAGGGCGTCGGCATGGCTACCGTCATTTTCATCGCCGGCATTATGTCCATCCCCGAGGATTACTACGAGGCGCTTCAGATCGACGGCGGCAACGCCTGGGACAAGTTCAAGCACATCACGATTCCGCTGACCGCTCCGGCCATGAATTCCGTCATCATCCTGGCGTTCATCGGAGGCCTCCGCTCGTTCGATCTCGTCTGGGCGATGACGAAGGGCGGCCCCGGCTTCAGCACCGACCTGATCGCTTCGATCATCTACAAGCAATACCAGGGCGGCTTCTACGGCCTGTCCACCGCCGGCAACGTCATCCTGTTCGTCGGCGTCTCGCTGCTCGCCTTCCCGCTGCTGAAGCTTCTGAACAAGAGAGAGGTAGACCTATGAGCAAGGGTTGGAATAGAACGCTATTGGAGGCGCTGGCCTTCCTGCTGTCCGTCGTCGTCTTCTGGGTTCCGTTCTACTTCGTCATTATCAATTCGTTCAAGGACCGGACCGAATCGTCGCTGCTGAACATCGATTGGCCGAGCCGGTTCCATATTCTCGAAAATTACAAGGAAGTGCTCGCCGCCCAGGACTACATGATGGTTCGCGCCTTCTTCAACAGCACCGTCATCACGCTGCTGTCCATCGCCGTCCTCGTCGTCGTCTGCGCGATGACCGGGTACGTGCTTCAGCGCCGTACGGATCGCTGGTCCGGCCCGATCCACTTCCTCGTCATGGCGGGGCTGATGATTCCTCCGGCCGTCGTCCCGACGATCTGGGTGCTCGATTCGATCCGCCTGTTCAAAACGATGACGGGCATCGTGCTCGTCGAGGTCGCCCTCGGCATCTCGTTCGCCGTCATCCTGTACAAGAGCTTCATGGCGACCATTCCGCGCAAGATCGACGAAGCGGCCGTCGTCGACGGCTGCGGCAGCTACCGGATGTTTTTCCAGATGGTGTTCCCGCTGCTCATGCCCGTCACGTCCACCGTCGTCGTGCTGTCCTCGGTCGGCATCTACAACGACTTCGTCAACCCGCTCTACTTCTTCCCCGGGGCGAAGAACGCGACGATCCAGCTGACGCTCTACAACTTCACGAGCATGTACAACACGTCGTGGAACCTGCTGTTCGCCGACATCATGCTGATCTCGCTGCCGCCTCTCGTCCTGTTCATCTTCTTCAACAAAAAAATCGTCGCCGGAATGACCGCGGGAGCGGTCAAAGGCTGATCGCGAGGAGCCTAAGATCATGACTATGCAAACGACAACGAACCCCGGCCTCGTCGCCGCCGCCGAGCGCCAGATCCCTACGCTGCATACGACGCGCATAGAGCCCGTCCGGCTCGTGGAGGCGGTCGCAGACGAATCCGCCTTTCAAGGCTGGCGCGTCCGCGAAGTCTCTTCCCTCGCGGAATGGCGCTCCTCCGCCTACGGCAAAGGAGAATCCTTCGCGCTCGACTTCGGCGACCATCAGGTCGGCTATGTCTCGCTGTCCGTGAGACACGTCGGAAGCCCGCCGGACGCTCCGCTTAAGCTTCGGCTCGCGTTCGGCGAGATGCCGTGCGAGATCGCGGAGAGCTTCGCCGAGTACGAGGGCTGGCTGAGCAGCTCCTGGCTGCAGGAGGAGACGCTGTTCGTCGACGTGCTTCCCGCCGAGATCCGGCTGCCTAGGCGTTACAGCTTTCGTTTTTTGCGGATCGAGGTCGTGGATGCGTCTCCCAAGTACAAAGCCGCGTTCGACGCCGTCGTCTGCGAAGCCGTCTCGTCCGCCGACAGGAGCGCAGTCGAATCGCTCCCGCCTTCGGTGCCGGACGACCTGCGCCGGATGGACCGCGTCGCGATCAAGACGCTGCAGGATTGCATGCAGACGGTGTTCGAGGACGGGCCGAAGCGCGACCGCCGGCTGTGGATCGGGGATTTGCGGCTCCAGGCTCAGGCGAACTACGTTACGTTCCGCAACTACGAGCTCGTTCGCCGCTGCCTGTATCTGTTCGCCGGGATGCGTCTGGAGGACGGCGCCGTCGGAGCCTGCGTCTTCGAGAAGCCCGAGCCTCACGTCGACGATACGCGGCTATACGATTACTCGCTTTTCTTCATCGCGACGTTGCGCGATTACTTCAAGGCGTCGGGGGACCGCGCCACGCTGGAGGAGCTGTGGCCGATCGCGATGGAGCAGGTCCGCATTGGCTTGCGGCGCCTTGACGAGCGGGATATCGTCCGGGACGAGGAGAGCTGGTACTGCTTCATCGACTGGCATCCCGAGCTGAATAAGCAGGCGCCGGCCCAGGCGGTGCTTATCTATTGCCTTCGGCGGGGGCTGGAGCTCGCGCGGGAGCTCGGCTTGGCGGGCGACGAGGCCGATATCGCCGCGGGGATCGAACGCGCGACGAAGGCCGCGCTCATGCATCTGCGCGACGAGGCGAGCGGCTGGTTCGTCAGCGGCGCCGGCCGGCAAGTGAGCTGGGCGACGCAGGTGTGGATGGCGCTGGCCGAGGTGCTGCCGGCCGCCGAAGGGGCCGCGCTGCTGCGGAAGCTGCTGGCCGAGAAGCCGGCCGTCGGCATGACGACGCCGTACATGCACCATCACCTCGTCGAAGCGCTGTTCATGCACGGGATGGCGGAAGAAGCCGTCGCGCACATGCGGACCTATTGGGGCGGCATGCTTGAGGACGGCGCCGACACGTTCTGGGAGATCTACAATCCCGATGACAAGAAGCTGTCCCCGTACGGCAGCAACCTGATCAACAGCTACTGCCACGCCTGGAGCTGCACTCCGACCTACTTCATTCGCACATACGGATGGGAGAAGCTCTCGAACGCGGGGGAGGCGGCTCTGTAACCGCCGAAATGGCGGTTGCAGGGACCT
>NZ_JACJVR010000162.1 GCF_014212175.1 Cohnella xylanilytica
CGTCCCCGGCGGCGGCCCGCAGCTGCTCCGCCGTGATGCCGCCGGGGCGCAGCACGTGAATCGCGCCGCCCAGCACCCGGACGACCGTCGACTCCAAGCCGACGCCCGTCGGTCCCCCGTCCAGAACGCCGTCGATGCGCCCGTTCAGGTCCTCGAGCACGTGGTCCGCCCGCGTCGGGCTCGGGCGGCCGGACCGGTTCGCGCTCGGCGCGGCGACCGGGCAGCCGGAGGCGGCGATCAGCCGCCTCGCCAGCTCGTGCCCCGGCACGCGCACGGCGACGGTGTCGAGTCCCGCGGTCACTCGCGGGGACACGGCGCCCGGCCGCACCGGCAGCACGAGCGTCAGCGGGCCGGGCCAGAAGCGCTCCATCAGCTTCCGCTCGAGCGGGCTGACGGCGGAAGCCAGCGCTTCCGCATCCGCGGCGCTCGCCAGGTGCACGATCAGCGGGTTGTCCGACGGCCGTCCCTTGGCCGCGAAGATCTTCTCCACCGCTTCCTCGTTCCGCGCGTCGCCGCCGAGCCCGTACACCGTCTCGGTCGGGAACGCGACGACGCCGCCGGCGGCTAGCGCGGAGGCGGCTTCTCGCACGCCGTCGTCCGTTCGCTCCGGCGGCCAATATCGGGTCTCATTCGTCATCGTGTCGTCATCCTTATCGTATCGAACTATGGATGGCGTTTATTATATCACAGCTCGCAGCTCTATCTTACGAGAACAGGGAGCCGATCCACGCGAACAGCTTTTTCAACATGATCCAGAGGAAAAACTCCGTCTTCGGCTTCTCCGAAGCGCCTTGCGAATCCGATCCTTCGTCGCCGGCGCCCGCCTGCTCGCCCTTGACGGAGTCGGCGGCCTTCGCGGCTGCCGCCGTCTTGGAGCCGGCTTCGGCCTTCGCTCCGGCCGACGCCTTCGAGCTTGCGCCCGGCTTGCCCGCTTCCGCGGCGGACGCGTCGTCCTTCGCCGTGGCGGCCGTCAGGCAGAGCGGCGGGAACAGCACGCACCACCAGTTCGCTCCGGCCCCTTGGCCAAGCGTAATTCGCAGCGCCTCGTATTCTCCGGCGGGATAGTCGGAGCCTTTGAAGCTTTTCTCGGGGAACGGCACCTTCGCCAGCTCCACCTTCGCGCCGTAATCGGCTCCGCGCTCTTCCAGCGCCCGATCCGCGGCTTGCTGCACGTCTTCCAAGCGGGAACGGATAAAGCTTCTGGCCTCCTCGATCGTGGAAGGCATCTCGCCCCACGATTCGATCTCGTCCGATACGCGGTCGCGAACCGCCCGCTTGACCGCTTGGTCCTCTTCGCTGTCCGACTGGGCGATAATCCGAATCCGGATGGATTCATCCGGGATAATCTCTTCGCTGGAGGCGGCGCTTGCCGCCGGGGCCCATCCATGGACGGCGATTCCCGTCCCGCCGATCAACAGAACGATAATAAGAATAATTGCAGGGCCAAGACCACGCATCGTTAGTTCGCTCCTCGTGAGCGCCCGTCGGCGCCGCTCGATGCGTTCCGGAACGTCTTAGCCCTAGTATGTCCCCCGTCCGAATCTCTAAACCTATCAAATCCGATCTACCAAAAGAACAGGAAATCCCTCTCGGGACGAGCAAATCCCCCTCCTCTCGGGCTTCGAACGGCAAATGCCGTCTAAGTCCCGGGAAAAGGGGGATGTCTTGTTGAATCGGCGGCCTCAGCCGTTCGATTCGCTTGCGGGCCGTCTCGCGGGAGGGACTCCGCGAAGGATTCGGAATCCCCGCCCCGCCCGTTCGCTTACCGGCGAATCGCCATCACGTGGCGGTCGATGCCGGCGTAATCCTTCACGAACCAGATGCGCTCCCACTCGGCCGCGGCCCGGAGCAGCGCCGCCGCGTCGTCCGCCTGTCCGGCTCCGACCTCCCAGGCGACGAGCCGCGGCAGCCGCGGCAGCAGCCGCAGCCGCTCCGCCATCCGCCGGTACGGCGCCAGCCCGTCCGGGCCGCCGTCCAGCGCGAGACGCGGCTCGTAGTCGCGCACCTCGCGCTGCAGGCCCGGCAGGTCGGCGGACGGAATATACGGCGGATTGGACACGAGAATGTCCGCCGCCAATCCGCCTTCGGCCGCCGTCCCCGCCCCTCCGCGCTCCGCCGCGATGAACGGCTCCAGCAAGTCGCCTTGCGCGAACGCGATCCGTTCGCCGACCCCGTTCGCCGCGGCGTTCCCGCGCGCGACCTCGAGCGCGTCCGGCGACAGGTCGGACGCGAAGACGCGCCACGCCGGCCGCTCGGCCGCCAGCGTGACGGCGAGCGCGCCGCTGCCCGTGCCGATGTCGAGCGCCGTCAGCGCCGCGCCTTCGCCGCCC
>NZ_JACJVR010000163.1 GCF_014212175.1 Cohnella xylanilytica
ACTTCTTTTCACGCTAAGATCCTACGAGGCGCTTTCCTAAGGCACAATTTGTATGATTTTTCATACAAAGACCTGCAAGGCGCCTTTCTAAGGCACAATTTGTATGAATTTTCATACACAAATCAAGCAAGGCATCTTCATCATACATACACCATACAAGCAGGTCGTCTTCTCGAGACAGAATCGGGTCCAAATTCAAATGTTCCAGGACGGGTTCCGTTAGCGAAAGGGTCATATGTGTAGAAAAAAAGCCCCGAACGACCCGTAATCTCCAAATTGGAAGTTACGGAAACGCTCGGAGCTCTCTGGTTCTTCAGCCGGCCATCTGATCGTGCGTCGCGCACTTCTCGGAGCAGTAGCCGTTGTGCTCGGCTTCGCACTCCTCGCAGCAGATATGCTGCAGGTGGCACGTGTCGTCGGCGCAGTTGATGTACCGGTCGGCCGGCTTGCCGCAGTGGTGGCACCGTCCGACGATGACGTCCTCGTCGGTGTGGTTGATCGGCACCGAGATTCTCTCGTCGAACACGTAGCACTTGCCGTCGAAGAGGCGGCCCTTCACCTCTTCGTCCTTGCCGTACGTGACGATGCCGCCGTCAAGCTGGTACACTTCCTTGAAGCCTTCCTTGAGCAGGAAGCCGCTCAACTTCTCGCAGCGAATGCCTCCGGTGCAGTAGGTGAGCACCGGCTTGTCCTTGAACTCGCCCATGTTCTCGCGAATCCATTCCGGGAACTCGCGGAAGCTGTCTACGTCCGGACGGATCGCCCCGCGGAAATGCCCGATGTCGTATTCGTAGCCGTTGCGGCCGTCCAGCACGACCACGTCGTCCCGCTGCAGGTATTCGTGGAACTGCTTAGGATTCAGCCGCGTTCCGCTAGTCACGTTAGGATCGAGTTCTTCCTCCTCGTAACGGAGCGTGACCAGCTCCTTGCGGTGCCGCACGAAGATCTTCTTGAACGCGTGCCCGTCCACTTCGTCGATCTTGAACACGATGTCGGAGAACAACGGATTCGCGCGCAGATCCCGCATGTACTTCTCGGTCTGCTCGACCGTGCCGGACAGCGTGCCGTTGATGCCTTCGCTAGCCACAAGAATGCGGCCTTTGACGCCGAGCTCTTTGCAGTAGGCGAGGTGATCTTGGGCGAACTGCTCGGAGTCGGGCAGATGGACGTATTTATAATAAAGCAGAACTTGATATTTCGGATTGTGCTCCATGAAGCTCACCTATTCCTTGTAGATTGAAGTATAGCGCGATAGACCGCCATTAAGTATACCACATCCGCCCCAGGGATGAGAAAGCGTAGATAGGTGGAAGGCTTGGCGGTTGAAGGGAACGAGCTGCAGGATCGGAGATCGGGGGAAAAGGAGACGTGCGCTACAAGAAACCCGCGAGCGAAAGCCGCCCGCGGGTCTCGGTCACCATGTCTTGTACATGTCGGCGTTGCCGGCGTTCGACTGGAGCGTCGATTGCGAGCCTGCGGCCGCCAGTCCGTCCGGGGACGCGCTTGCGACCGCCCTCGCTTCCTTCGGCTCGGGCTTCGCGTCTCCGGCGCCGGCCCTGTCTTCCATCTGGCTGTTCCCCTTGAAAAAACCGCCGGACTCGATCGCCAGCTCCGATACGCTCAGGTTGCCGGCGAGATACCCCGTCGACTTGATCGTCAGCTTCCCCTTGGCGAAGATATTGCCGTACACTTTGCCCGCCAGGATAATGTTGCGCGCGGCCACATTGGATCTGGCGACGCCCTTCTCGCCGACGATGACGTCGCCTTCGCATTCCAGGTCGCCGGTAATCTCGCCTTCGAGCCGGATGCTGGCCTGCGACCGGATCTTCCCTTCGAACGTGCTGCCTTCTCCGATCAACGTATCGGTCGTGCTCGGATCGATCTTCGCCTTCTTATTGAACATGGATTATTCACTGACCTTTCTGCTGGCTTGGAGATACGGGGCCGGATCGGTCTGCTCGTCCCCGCGCAGGACCTCGTAGTGCAGATGGGGACCGGTGCTCCGTCCGGTCGAGCCGAGCTCGCCGATGACGTCGCCCTTCGATACCTTGTCGCCGGCCTCGGCGATCAGCTTGCTGAGGTGCATGTATCGCGTGCGGATTCCGTTGCCGTGGTCGACGATGATGTTGTTCCCCTCGGCGGAGTCGCGCCCGGAATGGATGACGATCCCGTCCGCGGTCGCGTAGATGGAATCCCCTACGCTTCCCGAGATGTCGATCCCGGCGTGGAACCGGGCTCTCCCGGTGAAGGGGTCCTTCCGGACGCCGAACAAGGACGTGATCTTGCGGTTGTCCGTCGGCCAGATCGTGGGCGTCTTCCGCAGCGCCTTCTGCGCCTTGGCGACTTCGAGCTTCGTCTGCTCGAGCCGGCTCTTCAACTCTTCCACAGCGGGCTCCATGGACATCAGGTCGCTCCGCGTCTCGTTCATGATCGCGTCGATCTCCTCGTCGGTGACGGGAAGCTCTTCGCCCCCCATGCCGCCGTCCGCCGGATCCCCGTCGACGACCGTGCCGCCGACCGCCGTCGAGCCGGCCGCCTTGACGCTGGACGTCCCGCCTTTCGCATCCGACGATGGATGCAGGCCGACCATGTCCTTCACCTGCGTCTCGAGCCGGTTCACTTCCTCGATCTTCTCCTGAATCGACTTGGCCTTCTCGGACAAGCCGGCGACTTGAGTCTGAAGCGACTCGATGCTGTCGTTCTTATCCGCCAGAATCTTCTCGTACCGGGTAGAGGAATCCGCCAGCTTATGCTGGAGCGAATCGACGCTTCCCGCGTTGCCCCGGTACAGAATCGCCAAGGAGACGACGGCTAGGACGAGGAGGATAAATAACGCAGGGATAAGGACGACTAGGGCGACTGGCAAACTTACTCGCTTAACCGAACCGTTCGCATCCGGAATGATCACGAATGTGAACCGTTTCTTGCTCCACTTCATGACTGACCTCCTGGTTCTTCTGGACAACATCGTCAGACTAAAGTTCGACATAATGGAACGATATTCCTTTATTTTCGGTATATTTTTCAAACTAACTTACGAAAAAAGAAGGATTTTGTCGGAATAGAGCGAAACTTTACAAGGAAATGGACTTATTTACCGGTCGCCATCGTCCGAAGGTAGGAGGAAAATCATGATTCGATTAGCCGGCATCGACATCGGCAACGATAGCGTGAAGTTGATCGTCAGCGGGAACAACGAACCGATCGTAATCCCGAACGTCGTCTCTCCGGGGTACGACAGACTTGTCTTGCAAGAAGAGGACTCGCCTCTGAAGGCGCTGGACGTCATGGTCTACAGCCCCAAGCTGAAGAAGAAGAGCGTCCGCACCTTCGTTGGCCTCATCGCGTCGGAGGATCAGGACAACGCCGAGCAGGAGGAGACCGACAACAAGGCGACGAGCGATCAGTCGCTAATCGTGGCGCTGACCGCTCTCGCCTACGCGAGCGTGACCGGGCCGGGCGCGGCGAGGGAGCCGGGCCAGACGACCGACGAGGTGGAGTACGTGATCGGAACCGGCCTTCCGGTACGCGCCTACGCGCGGTATCACCAGCTCTTCGAGGAGCGGCTTGTCGGCGAGCACGAAGTGTCGTTCTTATCGACGCCGAAGCTGCGAGGACGGACCGTCCGGCTGCTCATTCGCCGGGCGATCGTATCGGTCGAAGGAGCTGCGGCCCTGTTCAACATGGCGACGAACGACAACTTGCAGGTCCGGGACGAGGAACTATACTACGGCTGCATCGGCATCTGCGAGATGGGAGCGCTGACGACCGACTTCCCGGTCGTGAAGCGAATGAGCATCGACAACCAGTTCAGCACCGGCGAACAGCTCGGCCTCGCCTCGTACCTGGACTCGATCATCCGCGACGTCGAGGATCAGCACGGGTACCGCTTCCCCAGCCGGACCAAGCTCATCCAGCGCATCCGCAGAGGCGAGTATCTCATCCAGCGGGTCGGGGAAGGGCAAGCCGATATCCGCCCGATCGTCGATACGTACTTCGGCCGCGCGGCCCAGAAGATCGTCGATCTGATCCGCAAGCGGTGGAAGAAGTACCCGGATATCCAATGCTTCTACGTGCTCGGCGGCGGAGCATCCGCTCTGAAGCCGTATATCCTCGAAGCGGCGGACACGATGCGGCTGCGCTTCGTCGAGAACAGCGAGCTGCAGAACGTGCACGGCTACTTGAAGCTGGCGAAGAACAAGATGAATCCGTCGGAAGCGAGCTCGTTCTAACGCGGGCGGTCTCCGGCCAAGCGGGATGCCATGGAGAGCCGATACGGCCTCGAGTGGCGTTCCGTTTTTTTTATCGATGGAAAAGAAATCAGGCCCTGCCGGGAGCGGCAGCGCGAACTCGCGCTTCGATGGCTCTCTCGCATACGTTCCGACCCGTTATCGAATCCGCTTGACGGATACGGGCGGGGACGTTATGGAATAATGGGTTCATCGGCAACAGGAGGGAGACTCGCGAGCATATGGCTCAGCCCGCATTGGACGACAAGGTAATGAACATTCTGAAGGGCAAAATCCGGCTGATCCGCCAGGGCGAACGGGCGATCTATCTGGTCGGACCGATCCGGCTGCCCGTAAGCTTATATGAGGAGACCGTGGAATTTCAGTGGTATTGCTGGCTGAATTGCGACGAGGTCACGGAGAATTTCGAACGAATCGTCGAGAAGCTGTCCTCGATCAATCTGGCGGAATATCAGCAGTCGAGCGTTCTCGCCTACGGAGACTTCGCCGGAGCGGACAGTGCCCTCATCCGGCTGCACTCGATCTGCCATACCGGGGATATTTTCGGGAGCCAGCGGTGCGATTGCGGCTACCAGCTTAAGCGGGCGATGAGGAAAATCGTCGACCACGGAGCGGGCGCTCTTTTCTATCTGGCCAACCACGAAGGAAGAGGAATCGGCCTGTTCAGCAAGGCGATGGCGTACGTTCTGCAGGAGAACGGATACGACACGGTGGACGCGAATCTAAAGCTCGGCTTCGCCGACGATTCGCGGATCTATTCCGACGCGATCCAAGTGCTCGGCACCTTGCGCTCGAAGCCGGTGACGCTCATCACGAACAACCCCAAGAAGCTGGACGCGCTGCGGAGCGCGGGTCTGGCCGTCGAAGGCCGGGTCGAGCTGTGGGGAGGGGAATCGGAGTTCAACCGGAACTATCTCCAGACGAAGATCGAACGCTCCGGCCATCTGGAAGAAGGCTGCTGCGACAACGATTAAGGGAAGAGGACGCATCCCCCCAAGGAGGGGAATGCGTCCTCTCGCGCTTAGGCGAATAGGTTCAGCTCTTCGGCTTCTTGTGCCGATTCCAGCCCGCGGCCGCCATGACCGCGCCGACGACCGCGAGGACGGCGCCGATAATCGGGCTCAGCAGCAGGATGTCGATGATGCCGAAGACGAGAATGAGCAGGCCGAACACGGCCATCTGCAGCGGATTGGACTTGCCCGATGGGCCGGGATTCCGGCGGGACGGGTTCCGGTTGGACGAATTCAAACGGCGCACCTCGTTTTTCCTTCTATATTACAGGAACAAGCCCGTTCGCGTACAACAAAACTCTTGTTGAGTCCAAACCTTGCTGTTGCATACCGGAGAGTTGTATGCTATAATTTACACAATATTCCAGAGGTGAAGCACACCCTGGCTCTCGTCTATTTTGGACGCGGAGCCGGGGTTTTTGTTTTTCCTAGGGATTCTAATGGGAGGGGTACGAATGGGAGCGGTTCGTTTGTACGACAAGCCGGAACAGTTCGCGGAGATGATGGCTCGGCAGCTTAGCGAGAGCCTGGGATTGAAGGTTGGATCGAAGATCGAGGAGCCTCTCCAGCTGGAGATTGCGCTTGACGATGCCGATCGGCAGGATGGCAAGGCGGTGATCAGCCTTCATCAAACTTACGACACGTACATGGCAGGAGGAGACCTGAATACGGCTGTCGATTATATGAACAACATTGTCCGGACGACGGTTCGTTTGCGCATGGAGAACGAGATGAAGAAGATCGATCTCGCGAGAGTTTATCCGGCTGTCCGGGACGAACGGTATGTGAAGGAAGCGGGCAAAGAGTCGCCCATGTTATCGGATCCGTTCCTGCCCGGCTTGCGGATCGTTTATTTGGAGGTTCACGAGGATTTCTGTATAATCCTCACCCGGCAGTTGTTGGACGAGAATCCGGAGCTGGACGAAGAGGAAGTCAAGAAGCAGGCATATGCCAACTTGAAGGCTTCAGGTTGGGTAGAGCCTAGTATGCGCCTGCCCCATCCGAACCACCCTACGTGCGTGCTCCAGGTGTTCGCCGAGCCGTCTCATCCGATCGATTGTCAGTTTCTTGTGCCGGAATGGACCTCGCGCTATTTGCCATCCCAATACCTGATCGCTTATACGAATCGCAAGACCGTCCTGCTCCTGCAGACCGGCGAACGGATGGATACGGCGCATCAGGCAAGGGACGCGGCCGTGAAGAGCGCGTTCAAGGAGATAGTCGAACGAAGCTGCCGGTTGATGCCGAGTCCGGTGTCCGACCGCATCTATTGGGTCAATAACGGCAAGGCGAAGCTGCTCTAGGGAGAGACAGGCGGCGCCAGAGTTGTGCTATAATGGGAAAAAATGTTCGTTGTCGGGAGGGATCGCGGTGGCGGAGGATTCTTCGAAAAAGGTAAAGGAACAGTCGGCACGGTATCACATTGACGAGAGATACGAGATCATCGGCGGCGTTCGATACGATTTTTTATCCTCGCCGAAGTACGTCCATCAGCAAATTCTAGGAGACTTGCATTTGGCCTTTCGCGATTCATGCGGAGGGGAAGGAAAATCTTGCTGGCTCCGTTGGACGTGCATTTCGACGAGGACAACGTATTACAGCCGGACATTATTTATATCGCGAAGGATAATGCAGGGATCATCCGGGACGGATACATATACGGCGCTCCGGATCTCGTAGTAGAGATCTTATCCGACGCGACCGGCCGAAGGGACAAAACGATCAAAAAAGAAACCTATGAGAGGTTCGGCGTACGGGAGTACTGGCTGGTCGATCCTGTCTACCGAGTCGTGGAGCAGTTCGTGCTCATCGACGGGAGATATTCTCTGGCAGCAACGCTTACAGAGTCCGATCGGGTCGTCTCGCCTACGGTTCCTTGTCTAGGCATCGAGCTGAGAGCTATTTTCTCGGAGGAGGATCTATAGCGAAGCAAAGAAGCCCACGTTCGACAACAATCTCCTCGTACGCCAGATCCGCCGCCTCTTTGGCCTGCCGGGCCCCAAATAAAAAAAAAGCGGCCCGCGCCTTGGCAACGCGGGCCTCAATGTATCTATATCAGAAGGGGTCGTGAGATCATCTTATCTCCCCAGCCTTAGCGCAAACTGAGCGTAAGATTAAATTAGCCTTAAATTCTCCACTTAAATGATTTGCGGATGAGGGGGTACAGCCACTTGACCCCGCTCGGGGTTAACGTGTCCGCGACCAGGTGAGACAAGTAGCCCGCGGTAGCCACGGCGGCGAGTCCTTCGATCTGGAGCTCCCGCTCGAAGGCGGAGCCGATCCAGGCCCACGCGGCCACGGCCCAGATCGTGTGCGTCAGGCCGCGGTGGTTCAGCCAAGGGACCCATGCGACGAAGACGCCCAGCCCGATCAGTCCGGTCGAATCGGAGCGCCAGCCCGCATACAGCAGGCCGATGCCGCAAGCGCTCACCAGCGCGTTGCGCAGGACGCCTTCCTTTAGAATCAGGCCGAGCAGGACGAGAAGGAAGCTGACCATGGCATAGAGCGGGTAAAGAAGCTGCTGGGCGAAATAGAGATAAGCGTTGACGGCGAGCGCCAGCAATCCGCCCCACAAGGCGATCTCGCGGATCCAGTGAGACACCTTGCCGAGCTTGCTGCTGAGCATGTTCGTTCCGTCGAGGTCCGCGCTCAGCGCGGAGAAGGCCGCGGCCGTCACGTAATAGACGGCGCTCTCCGGGCGGAACGGATAGAAGGCCGAAGCGGCGATTCCGATGACGGTGCCGATGGCGAGATGGGTGGAACCTTTCATGCGTCCTCCTTGAAGATCCAACGATAATGACGGCGAACGACGGCGCGGGCTGCGAACGTACGTTTGCTTGTTCGCTCATTATACATGGATCGGCAAGGAGTGGCAAATCTCGCCGCGATTCGCGTCAGACGGGGAACGAGGCCCCCGTTCCGGCGCATGCATGCGCGGCTTCCGCCCGCTTCAGGTACTTGCGCTCCCTCCAGCGAAGGAGGGACAGGATGCCGCGGGCGTACTCGTCGGCGATCATGCAGGCGTAAATGCCGATCAGCCCCCACCCCCAATGGATGCCGAACCAATAGGAGCAGCCCGTCGCGATCAACCCCATGGACGCGAGGGAGGTATACATAATATAGCGGGTGTCTCCCACCGCGTTCAGGGCGTTGCCGAGCGCCATGTTCAGCATTTTGCCCGGCTGCAGCAACAGGTTCAGTCCGAGCAGGGAGACGCCCATGGACAAGATCTCCGAGTCCGAGGTGAACAAACCGAGCAATTGGCGTCCCAGCACGAACAGGAGCAGCGCGTTGGCGACGACGAGCGCAAGCCCGATAAACAAGGCCCGGTAGGCGGCCTTGTACGCGTCGCGGATCCGGGAGGCTCCGTACAGGTGCGCGATCTGGATCTGGACGGCGAGCGCGAAGGCGTACCCGAGCATGAAGCAGAACGACTCCAGCGTGTTCATGTACGTTCGCGCGGCCAGTTCCTTGGCTCCGAGAATGGCCAGGAAGGAGTAAATGGCGAGCTGGGAGAACACCCAGCAGCTCATGTTGACGCCGAGCGGCCAGCCGATGCGAAGCACGTCCTTGAACAGCTTGAGGTTGAAGACGCGAAATTCCGACCAGCGGATCCTTCTCTCGAACGAGAAGAGGAACATGTACAGAAGAATCGCCGAAGACAGGAAGCGGCAGACGTTGTCCGACACCGTCACCCCGGTCAGGCCCCACTTCGGGAAGCCGAACGCGCCGAAGATCAGCGCGTAGTTGAGCGCGATGTGAAGGAGATTGACGAAGATGCCCGTGTACATCGGGCCCCTCGTGTTGCCGGTGTTGCGGATGGCGGTGCTGAGCGCGGCCGTCATCGCGGCCAGGAACATGCCGCCGCCCACGTACGAGATGTACGTGTCCGAGAGCGGAAGCAGCTCGTCGGACAGGTGAAGCATCCGCGCGATGGCGCGAGGCTGCGTATAGAGCAGGGCGCTGAGCAGCAACCCGATCGCCGTGCTCGACGTGACCGCCATGATGGCGATCGTGCGCGCGTCTTCCCTGTGCTTCGAGCCGAGCTTCTGGGCGATCAGGATGCCGGCTCCCCCGGCTACGGTCATGAACAAAGTGTTGAGCGCGTTGAACAGCTGGTTGGCGAAGCCGACCACCGCGACGGCGTCGTCGGAGATTCGGCTCACCATGACGGTGTCGACCGTCCCGAGCATCGTCTGCAGCAGCACTTCGATGAAGATGGGCCAAGCGAGAGCCCATAGCGAGAATCGGTTATCGAGCGTTTGCATGTTTCCAACCCTCCGGTTGCAGTGGAGCCAAGGTGAATGCGATGAACTTCGGACCGTGTTCAGAACAAATTATAGATGCTATAATCCATAGCGTGTGTCAGGAATCCAACGGAAATTTTCATTTTCGCAACCTGTATCGAGGGGGTTTGGGCATGGAGCTGCTCCAGTTTACGGTGCCTCCGATGCTTCACTACATTGTGAGCGGTTACACGGTGAACGCGCCCGGCGACCGACATGTCAACCGCCGCAACATCGAAGTGTTCGATTTGCTCTTCGTGACGGAGGGCTGCCTATATATCGGAGAAGAGGAGCGCAAATACGAGGTGCCGCAAGGGTGCGCCTTGATTCTGCGTCCGGATTGCTATCATTACGGAGCGGAGGCGTGCCGGGAGCGAACCGGTTACTTCTGGCTCCACTTTCAGACGACGGGGAGCTGGCGGACGACCGACGTCCTGCCTCCGGCGGGCCACCCCGAGAAGCTGGACGAAGCGGCTCTCAGCCAGATTTTCACGACGCGGACGTTCCCCCTGATTCTCTCCCAATTCGTTAAGGTGCTTCATCCGGGCAAGATGGAGGAGACGCTCCGGCAGCTCATTCAACTCGGTCCGAGCGGGCACCTCGACACGGTCAAGTTCAAGCAGCAGGTTCTGTTCCAGGAAGCGGTGCAGCTGCTGTCGGCCTCCATCGAGTCGCGGCGTTCTTCGCCGGTCACCCTGTGCGCCGAGAAGGCGGCCGAATATTTGCGCTGTCATTATAAGGAAGACATCACCGCGAAGGAGCTCGGGGATCGCCTCAGCTTCCATCCGGTCTATATCGCCCGCTGCATGCGGCAGGAATACGGCTGTTCGCCGATGGAGTACCTGCTTCGCTACCGGATCGAGCAGAGCAAGCTTCTTCTTCTGCAGACCGATTATTCGATCGAGCGAATCGCCGAGGAGGTCGGGTTCAACCAGACGCCGTACTTCAGCTCGCGGTTCGCCGAGGTCGAAGGCATCTCTCCGCGGCGATACCGGCAGCGCTTCTCGCATCGTTGACGGGGGCGGGCAGAACGCGAAGCCGAAGGGAGAGTACGAATGCGCCTCTTCAATCGTGGAACGTTGTTTCAACAAGGCTTTTGGAAGAACTCTTCCACGACGCCGCTCATAGTTTGGAGCAAGATTGATGACAAGCCTGCCTATCGCGCGGGCTGTCGTTCAATCGAACTTCAATCTAGGGTGGTGAGAAAAAATGACGATAAACAATCTCGTCACGAACGGCGACTTCGAATCCGGCTCCTTGGCGCCGTGGTTAGGCTCGGGGGTAACGGTGAGCTCGGCCATCAGCCACTCCGGGTTCTTCGGCGCGGATATGGGGGCAGGTTCGACGACGTCGTTCATGTTCCAGGCCTTCCCCGCGACGCCCGGCCAATCCTATGAGTTGTTCGCCTCCGTATCCAGAGGGGCTGGAGCGACCGCGCCGTCGGTTCTGTTCTCGGTCAACTTCTACGACGCAAGCAATAACTTGCTTGGCGTTGGGTTGTCCAGATGGGTGTCGGTTCGCATCCCGATCGTGAGCAACAACGAGTGGCTGGAAGTATACGTCACGACCACGCCGGCGCCGCCAGGGACGACCCAGGCGTTGCTGCTGATCCAGAAGCCGGCCGTTGCGGGGTCCACCAATCTGTATATCGATGACGTGGCCTTCTTGGCCGCAGACGGATCGGGGGCCGGACCGACGGGCCCGGCGGGAGCGACCGGCCCGGCAGGGGCGACGGGGCCTGCGGGTGCGACAGGGCCTGCGGGTGCGACAGGGCCTGCGGGAGCGACTGGCCCGGCGGGAGCGACAGGGCCTGCGGGAGCAACCGGCCCGGCAGGGGCGACGGGGCCTGAAGGGCCGACAGGACCTGCGGGTGCAACAGGCCCGGCAGGGGCAACAGGGCCTGAAGGGCCGACAGGACCTGCGGGAGCAACTGGCCCGGCAGGGGCAACGGGGCCCGAAGGGCCGACGGGACCTGCGGGAGCGACTGGCCCAGCAGGGGCAACGGGGCCTGAAGGGCCGACGGGACCTGCGGGTGCAACAGGCCCGGCAGGGGCTACGGGGCCCGAAGGGCCGACAGGGCCTACGGGAGCGACTGGCCCGGTAGGGGCAACAGGGCCCGAAGGGCCGACTGGACCTGCGGGAGCGACCGGCCCGACAGGGGCAACAGGGCCTGAAGGGCCGACGGGACCTGCGGGAGCGACTGGACCGGCAGGGGCAACAGGGCCTGAAGGGCCGACGGGACCTGCGGGAGCGACTGGACCGGCAGGGGCAACAGGGCCTGAAGGGCCGACGGGACCTGCGGGAGCGACTGGACCGGCGGGGGCAACAGGGCCCGAAGGGCCGACAGGGCCTGAAGGGCCGACGGGACCTGCGGGAGCGACTGGACCGGCGGGGGCAACAGGGCCCGAAGGGCCGACAGGGCCTGCGGGAGCGACTGGCCCAGCAGGGGCAACGGGGCCTGAAGGGCCGACGGGACCTGCGGGAGCGACCGGCCCGTCAGGGGCTACGGGGCCCGAAGGGCCGACGGGACCTGCGGGAGCGACCGGCCCGACAGGAGCAACGGGGCCCGAAGGGCCGACAGGGCCTGCGGGAGCGACCGGCCCGACAGGAGCAACGGGGCCCGAAGGGCCGACGGGACCTGCAGGTGCAACAGGCACGGCAGGGGCTACGGGGCCCGAAGGGCCGACAGGACCTGCGGGAACAACCGGCCCAGAGGGGCCGACAGGACCTGCGGGAGCAACCGGCCCAGAGGGGCCGACAGGACCTGCGGGAGCAACAGGGCCTGTAGGGCCGACTGGCCCGGCAGGGGCAACGGGACCTGAAGGACCGACTGGACCATTGCCTCAATTGGCTTTCGGAATCGATTTGACCCCGACTTCTCTTAGCGGTTCTCCGACAACGGTCGTTTCTAGTACGTCGCTTGCCGTTACGGCTGGCGATCGCGTAAAAGCGGATTATGCCGTTGATATAACTATCGCTACCGGCGACGTAAGTGACGCAGGAGCCTTCACCGTTACCGTGTCGCTGCTTCGAGACGCAACTATTATAGAGACAGTTACCTTATCGATCCCTGTAGGCGTGCAAGCACCGGGAGTCACTTATACCTATCCGCTGTCCTACACCTATGTCGACACGAATCCGGCCACGACGTCCGTCACCTATAGCGTTCAAGCATCCTATACCTTTAGCGGCACGACGAGCGGGGAGTCGGTCACGAGTTCGGTCAATAACATTAACGTTATCAATCTCGGATAGACTCCGGCATAAATACGCAATCACACGGACACTTCCTTTTGGGAAGTGTCCTCTTTTTTTGATCGGAGTCGTCGGTATCCCTCAAACGTGGAATCTAATGCCGTCAAGGCCAATGGAAGAACCCACGAGGTCGGAGGCACATAGTTTGAAAACAAGTTTGTGTGACAAGCCACTTTTTGTACTGCACTCCAATAGAGGAGGTGAGTCACCCTGACGATCAACAATTTGGTGATAAACGGAGGATTCGAATCCGGCGTGTTGTCGCCTTGGGGAAGTTCTGGAGTGACGATAACCTCAGCTTTCAGTCACTCCGGGGTGTACAGCGCGGATATGGGAGCCGGGACAGCTAACACTTTTTTGTTTCAGGCTTTTCCTGTAATACCGGGTGAATCTTATCAGTTATTTGCTTCGGTATCGAGAGGACCAGGAACTATTCCTTCTGTCTTGTTCTCAGTTAACTATTACGACGCTGCTTTAAATTTGCTTGGAATCGGTCTCGTCATGTGGGTATCCGCACGAATTTCACTGGTTACGAACAACGAATGGCTGGAAGTTTATGCAACTACAACACCGGCGCCAGCCAATACAACGACGGCTCTACTATTGATTCAAAAGCCCCCCGTAGCCCAATCTTCCGGTTTTTATATAGATGATGTTGCGTTTCTGAGTGCAGGCGGAGGAGGGATGGGGCCGACAGGCCCCGCAGGCGCAACAGGTCCGGCAGGTGCGACCGGTCCAGCGGGAGCGACCGGGCCAATCGGAGCCATGGGACCCGAAGGACCGACAGGACCTGCTGGACCAACCGGCCCGGCAGGGGTAACAGGGCCTGAAGGGCCGACTGGACCTGCGGGGGCAACTGGCCCGATAGGTGCGACCGGACCCGAAGGACCGACAGGTTCAGTTGGAGCAACCGGTCCAACAGGAGGCACGGGCCCCGAAGGGCCAACGGGGCCAGCGGGAGCGACGGGCCCGACAGGTGCAACAGGCCCCGAAGGGGCCACGGGTCCAGCAGGAGCAACTGGCGCGACAGGAGCAACAGGTCCTGAAGGGCCAACGGGCCCCGCAGGGGCAACGGGTCCGACAGGAGCGACCGGACCGGCGGGAGCAACCGGCCCGAACGGAGCCACGGGCCCCGAAGGGCCAACGGGTCCAGCGGGAGCAACCGGCCAGACCGGCGCCACGGGCCCCGAAGGACCGACAGGTCCAGCGGGAGCAACCGGCCCGACCGGCGCCACGGGCCCTGAAGGACCGACAGGTCCAGCGGGAGCAACCGGCTCTACCGGAGCCACAGGCCCCGAAGGGCCGACGGGTCCAACGGGAGCAACCGGCCCGAACGGAGCCACGGGCCCCGAAGGGCCGACGGGTCCAGCGGGAGCAACCGGCCCGAACGGAGCCACGGGCCCCGAAGGGCCGACGGGTCCAGCAGGGGCGACCGGCCAGACCGGCGCCACGGGCCCCGAAGGGCCGACGGGTCCAGCAGGGACGACCGGCCCGACTGGTGCAACAGGCCCCGAAGGGGCAACGGGCCCATCAGGAGCAACCGGTCTGACGGGAGCGACAGGTCCCGCAGGAGCGACCGGACCGGCGGGAGCAACTGGCCCGAACGGAGCCACGGGCCCCGAAGGGCCAACGGGTCCAGCGGGAGCAACCGGCCCGACCGGCGCCACGGGCCCCGAAGGACCGACAGGTCCAGCGGGAGCAACCGGCCCGACCGGAGCCACGGGACCGGAAGGGCCGACAGGTCCAACAGGAGCGACCGGCCCGACCGGAGCCACGGGTCCCGAAGGGCCAACGGGTCCAGCGGGAGCGACTGGCCCGACTGGAGCCACGGGACCTGAAGGTCCAACAGGTCCAGTAGGGCCAACGGGTCCAGTGGGTGCAACCGGCCCGACTGGAGCTACTGGCCCCGAAGGTCCAACAGGTCCAGTTGGTGCAACTGGCTCGACAGGAGCCACGGGCCCAACGGGCGCCACGGGCCCGACCGGCGCCACAGGCCCGACCGGCGCCACAGGCCCAACGGGC
>NZ_JACJVR010000164.1 GCF_014212175.1 Cohnella xylanilytica
TCCTGGGCTGTCCTTGGGAAAATGCCAATAGGTGCTACCGACGGGAATGTTCCAAATTCTACCTGTTGACTCGAAAATTCGGGTTCTTCCACTTAAGATTGTTCCCTTGGCCTCTTCCGTATTTTCCTACACGCTGACTGTATCCCGCGCGCGTCGCCATCCCTTCCGCATTGCAGAGGAAGGTTCGTGCACTGATGGGCCGCGGTGTATGCCAATAGCTCGCAAGGCTGTAAGCGGAGAGCTTTCCCAAGGACATCCCAGGACCGTAGCGCCGAGCTCAAACCAAAGGAGGTGATTTCCATGTCCCACATCTTGTTTGTCGGGATCGATGTAAGCAGCAAGAACAACGTGGTTTGTTGCCTCCCTGAAGGCGACAGCGCCAAGCCCTTAAGCCGCTTTACCGTGTCTAACGACGAGCCCGGCGTGCTCACCCTTCATGAGCGGATCCTCGCCCTCATGCAGAAGCACAATCTGTCTTCCATTCGCTTCGGCCTCGAGGCGACCGGCTGTTACTCCAGCCATCTCGCCCGGTACTTGGAGAGCGTGCTGAGCTTCTCGCCGTGTGAGCACAGCGTCTATGTGTTCAACCCCAGTCTCATCAAGGTGTTCAAGAAGTCGCACTTCCTTGACGCCCCAAAAAACGACAGGGTAGACGCCTGGTTCATCGCCGCGAAGCTCCGATCCGGTCATCTACCCCGTGCTTTCACGTGGAGCGAATCGCTCGCTGCGTTGCAGCGCCTCTGCCGGACTCGTTTCCACGTTACTCAATGTTTGACACGGGAGACGAATTTCCTGCTGACCAATTTGTTCCTGAAGTTCAGCAGCTATTCGGCCGGGCCGTTCGGCAAGAAAACGTCGGCAACGAGCCTTGCGGTAATGGAGCACTTCGCCAGCGTCGAGAACATTATCGACATGTCCGTGGATGATCTTGTGGCGTTCGTTGCCCGGTGCGGTAAAAATCGCTTTGAGAACCCGCAGGACGTCGCCCAAGCTCTGCAAAAGGCGGCTCGCTCTTCTTACCGCCTGCCCAAGGCAATGGCGGATGCCGTGAATCTGGCGATGGCCTCCAACATCCGGATTATCCGTTCGCTTCAGGAACAGGCCAAATCGCTGCAGAAGGCGATTGAAGAGCATCTGGCCACCATTCCGCAGACGCTTACGTCCGTGCCCGGAATCGGTCCAATCTTCGCCGCCGGTATCCTATCGGAGATCGGCGACATCCAGCGCTTTCCAAACCAGATGGCGCTTGCGAAGTACGCAGGCCTCGCTTGGACGGAAAGCCAGTCCGGCGACTTTAAAGGCGTTGAATCTCGGCTTATTAAATCCGGCAACCGCTATCTGAAGTATTACTTCACCGAAGCCGCAAAGAGTGTTCAGGTGCACGACACTGTATTTGCGCAGTACTTCAGCCTCAAGGCGGCCGAGCCGGCCAAATATGCCGAAAAACGTGCCCTTGCGCTTACAGCTCGTAAACTGGTGCGGTTGGTCGATTACCTGCTCCGAACCAACCGACTTTACGAACCCAGAGAGGTGATCCGACAACACGGGTGACATAGGTTCACAAAAATACCACCCATTTCCCGGTACATAAGGAAATATCTGAAAGTCCGGGTAGGGCAGGTTTAGTTTGGGTTTGCCTTTTTCCCGGTCACCCCCTAAAAAGAGTGCAGTTCATTCAAATTCGTCTGATTTATGGTCTTGACATAGCACCGCTGCTCTTATGACGGTGCGTTGCTTACGTTTTAGATGAAAAATCATACAAAATTCATTTGTTGGCGATTATTTCGACG
>NZ_JACJVR010000165.1 GCF_014212175.1 Cohnella xylanilytica
GGTGGACGGCGTATCGCGGGTCGTGAGGATGCGTTCGGTTCAGCCGGCCGGCGGGGAGAGGGACGGTCCGGGAGCGGCCGATGGCGAAGGGATCGGCCGGACCGGCGAAGGTTTGGCGGGTATCTTGAAAGTCGAACGGATTCTGGAGGAACAGCCATGGCAACCATTCTGATTGCGGACGACGCGCCGGTCATGAGGAGAATGCTGGCCTCGATTCTGACGCGCGCGGGACATCGGATCGTCGGAGAGGCCGAGGACGGGCGGCAGGCGGTCGAGCTGTACCGGGAGCTTAAGCCCGATCTCGTCACGATGGATATTACGATGCCGGAGCTGGACGGCATCTCCGCGATCCGGGAGATTCTCCGGGAGGAGCCCCGGGCGCGGATCGTCGTCTTCTCGGCGCTTGACCAGCAATTGCTGATCGTGTCGGCCATCGAAGCGGGAGCGAAGGACTTCGTGGTCAAGCCGTTCCTGGAAGGCAAGGTCGTCGACGTCGTGACGAACGTTCTGAGGGGCAAGTGAACGGAGGCCGACGCGCCGTCGATCCACCCCGTTCATAGCAGACGAACAAGCCGAAGGGGCTGTTCTCCATGGTCGACCGGGACCGGGGGGGACGGCCCTTTCGGCGTCGCGTCCATGGCGCGGCCGCTCGGGATGCATGATTTTCCTCCATTCGTTCCATATTATCAATGCGATGTCAGTTCATTCCACGAGGGAGCTCGATATGCAGTCCTTCAGCCGCGTTCAGCTGGCCGCGACGGTCTTCCTGTTCCAGCTCGGCAGTTCGCCCTTGTTCCTCCTGGCGGGGGAAGCCCGCAGGGACGCGTGGCTGTCTGTGCTCGTCGGGATGCTGTCCGGGCTTCTTCTCTTGATTCTCGTCACGCTTCCCATTCACCGCCGCGAGCCGGGCAAGAGCTTGATCGAGATGCTGCCCGCGTACTTCGGGAAGTGGCTCGGAGGCGCCGTCGCCGCGGCTTACGTGCTTTATTTCTCCTATAAATCCGTTCGGAACGTGCGCGAATTCGGCGACTGGATGATCCTCTACCTGCTTCCCCAGACGCCGCTGTACTTCATCATGCTCGTTCTCATGCTGATCTCCGCGTTCGCCGTCTACCACGGCGTCGAAGTGTTCTTCCGGCTCGCGGAGCTGCTCTGGCCCTGGATCGTTCTGATGTACGCGATTCTGTTCGGCATTATTATTTTCTCGCATCTGTTCCATCCCGAGAACCTTCAGCCCGTCATGGAACACGGCCTGAAGCCGGTGCTGGAGGCCGCCCTTCCGGAGGTCGTCTCGTTCCCGTTCGGGGAGATGGTGCTGTTCCTCATGTTCTGGAAGCACTCCGACCGCGCGCGGGAGACGTCCCGGACGACGCTGTTCTCCTTCGCTTCGGCAGGCTTGTTCCTCGTCTTCGCCAACATGACCTTGATCTGCGTTCTCGGGGCGATGGCCGGAACGAGCGTTATTCCTCTGCTGGAGGTGACGAGCTTGCTGAAGTTCGCCGAACGGCTCGATCCGTTCGTCCTCCTGATGTTGTTCATCGGCGTGTACATGAAGCAGACCGCGTATTATCTCGGAGCTTCCCTGGCGCTGTCGCAGCTGACCGGAATGAACCGGAAGCTGGCCATCGTGCCGATCGGAGCCCTGATCTATTTCGGTTCGCTCGCGTTCCGCAGCTATATGCAGCAGGTGCGATTCGGCTTCAAGTACAACCTGAATTACCATTTTCCGATCTTCCAGATCGCGATTCCTCTGGTGCTGCTGACGGTCATGCTGATTCGGTCTCCCAAACCTGCGACGACGGGGGAATAAAATGAGATGGTTCGGACTGCCGCTGCCGTTCCGAAGACGGCGCAAACCCGCCGGCGACAGCGCGGCGCCGGAGAATGGCCGGACCGACGGGCCCGCCCTCTCCCGGAAACTTCGGGTCAACCTGGAGATCATCCGCCGCGAGCTCGGGAACAGCTCGGATCTGACGATCCGGATGCTCCCCGATCCGTCCGGCCGCGACCTCGCGGCCGTCGTTTACATTGGCGGAATCGTCAACGTCGACGCGATCAACCGGATGATTCTCGATCCGATCCAGAGCCGCATTCAGGAGCTGGCCGGCCATAACCGGATTCCCGGGCCGGACCTGCAGTCCATGCTGACGAGCGAGGCGGTCCGGATCGGGAACGTGAAGGAGATCGGCGGCCTCGGGGCTCTGATCGACGCGATGCTCTCCGGTTCGACGATCGTGCTGCTGGAGGGCAGCTCCCTGGCGTTCTCGGCCGCGACCCGAGGCGGCGAGAAGAGGTCCGTCGACGAACCGAGCTCCCAGACGGTCACCCGCGGTCCGAAGGAGAGCTTCACGGAAGACGTCCAGACGAACGTCTCGCTCATCCGCCGGCGCATCAAATCCCCGCTCGTCCGGGTCGAGAGCCTGAAGATCGGCCGGCATACGCAGACGGACGTGAATCTCGTCTACATGGAGGGAATCGCCGACGAGAAGGTCGTCCGGGAGATCCGCCTTCGGCTCTCGCGAATCGATGTGGACGGCATTCTGGAGAGCGGGTACGTGGAGGAGTTTATCCAGGACGAGGCATGGACCCCCTTCCCGACGATCCAGAACTCGGAGCGTCCGGACGCCGTCGCGGCCGGCATTCTGGAAGGACAGATCGCGATTATCGTCGACGGGACGCCGTTCGTTCTCTACGCTCCGGTCACGTTCGTCAAGTTCTTCCAATCGAGCGAAGACTATTATCAGCGCTACGACATCGCGACGTTCCTCCGAATCCTTCGTCTCGTCTCGTTCTTCGTCTCGATGCTGCTTCCATCGATGTATATCGCCATCACGACGTTCCACCAGGAGATGNNCGCGATCTCCATCGTCGGCGCGCTCGTGCTCGGCCAAGCGGCGGTGCAGGCCGGCCTCGTCTCGGCCGCGATGATCATCGTCGTGTCGTTCACGGCCATCGCCAACTTCGTCATTCCCGCGCTCAACATGGCCATCGCGGCAAGGCTGATCCGGTTCGTCATGATGATTCTCGCGGGAACGCTCGGCCTCTTCGGGATCATGGCGGGGATGATGATCCTGTTCATTCACCTGGTCGGCCTGCGTTCGTTCGGGGTGCCGTACATGACGCCGTTCACCCCGATCGTCTGGCCGAACATGAAGGACGTCTTCGTTCGGGTCCCCTGGTGGGCCATGAAGAAGCGTCCGATGACCATCTCCCCGAACAATCGCACGCGGCAAGCTCCGGGACAGAAGCCGACCCCTCCCGGGGACGAATCGTCGGGCAGACAGGAGCGTCGAACATGAAGCGCAATCTGACCTTCTACCAATGCGCGACCATGATCATGATGATTATCGCGCCCACTGCCTTCCTGATCGTCCCCACCGCCACGCTCAATTACGCGTCCCAGGACGCCTGGATGTCCGTTCTGCTGTCGACGGCTGCCGCGGCCCTTCTGATGGCCGTGCTCGGGGTATTCGCCCGGAGCAACCGGGAGGGCGTTCCGTTCCTGGATTGGCTGGCGGGCCGGATCGGCCGTCCCGCCGCCGCCGCAGCCGGCTTAGCGCTGGCCGTCCACTACTTCGCGACGACGTCGAAGGCGCTTCACGAGTTCATTCAATTCCTCTCCGCGGAAGTGATGCCGAATACGCCGAACCCGGTCCTGTACGGCGTAACGATCTTGGTCATGATCTACGCGGCAGCGGAAGGACTGGAGACGATGGGCCGCATCTGCCTGCTGGCGACGCTTATGTCCGCCCCGATGTACGCGTTGTCCATGCTCTTGCTGTACGCCAACGTCCATCCGAACTTCATGCTGCCGATCGGCGAGAATTCCTTCCGCGAGATCGTGCAGGGCAGCATAACGCCGTTCGGACTCATGTCGGAGGGGGCCGCTATCCTGCTGTTCGCCCCCTACATGGCGAAGCCGGAACAAGCTCCGAAGGCGGCGTTCTGGGGAGTGCTGCTCGTCGGAGCGGAGCTGCTGCTCGCCGTCTTGCAGGCGCTGCTCGTCTTCGGCCCGAACATCGTGAAGGACATGAGATACCCTTCGTTTACGCTGATCTCGGTCATCGAATTCGGCCGGTTCCTGGAGAGGGTGGATCTCTTCTTCGTGATGTACTGGACGGTTACCGTCTTCATCAAGCTGAGCTTGCTGCTGTTCGTAGCGGTCCACTGCCTGGAGCGGACGTTCCGCGTGCGGGCCGGACAACCTCCTTACCTGTTCGCGGCGGGCCTTCTGCTGCTTCTGGACGCCTCCTTGACATGGAGGAGGGATTACAAGCTGCATTCGGGCGAGTACATATCGAATCTGGCGCTGATCAGCCTGAATGTGCTGCTTCCGCTCGCGCTCTGGTTCGCGTGCTTGGCGTTCCGCAAGGGGAGACGGGGAATAGGAGGGACCAACGCTTGAAGACATGGAAGCTTATCGTCTCGCTCCTCGCGATCCTCCCGCTGGCGGGGTGCTGGGACCGCACGGAATTGAACGAGCTGTCGATCACGGCGGCGACCTCCTTCGACCGGGACGAGGACCAATGGGTCGTCTCCTACCAGGTCGTCATTCCGTCGGCGATCTCCGGATCGATGGGCAACGTGAAGGGGGGAGCCTCCCAGCTGCCCGTCATCGTCTACTCCACCCACGGGCCGACGATTCGCGAAGCGGTGTTCCAGAGCGCGTTCGAGAGCCCTCGCAAGCTGTTTTTCTCTCACAACCGGGTAGTGGTCATCTCGGATGAAGTCGCCCGCCAAGGGCTGAAGCCGATCATCGACGTCTACTTCCGCAACCCGGACGCCCGGGAGACCGTCAACGTCCTGATCGCCGAGGGGAAAGCCCGCAAAATCATCGAGCAGCTCATGCAGATCCAGATCATTCCCGGAGACGGCATCTTCGAGACGATGAGGACGGAGAACCGGCTGTACTCCGCTCTTCCGTCGACGAATATGTACGAGCTGGCCATGGAGCTGACGAGCTCGGCCCGCAACGCGGCGATTCCCGAGATTCTGATCTCCGGCTCCCGTCCGGTGACGACCTCCGACCAGATGAACAGCACGACCCTGTCGTCCAAGATTCGCCTCGG
>NZ_JACJVR010000166.1 GCF_014212175.1 Cohnella xylanilytica
GCTGCTGCCGATCGACGTGGCGGCGGTGGCGTGGAGCGGCGCGGAAGACCGGCGGCTCGCCTGGTGGGCGGCCTCCGGCTGCTCGGACGACCGGTATCGGACGTTGGCGATCCGTCCCGGCCGCGGGCTCGAAGGGACGGTGCCGCGGATCGGCAGGCCGCTCGTGCTGGACGCGGGAGATCCGGGCACTCCGCGCAGACGGGAGGAGTCGGCGCTCATGCTGGTCGAGGGACTGCACTCGGCCGCGGCGTATCCGGTCTCCGGGGAAGAGGGCTTGTGCGGAGTGCTTCTCGTGGGCAACCGCCAAGCCCGCGCGTACTCGCAAGATCATCTCCTCGTCGTCGAGCTCTCGGCCAGATGGCTGGGCCAGCTGAGGGATTACGCGGAGAAGGGGGCTCCGGCTCCTCATCGGCATTGATCGTGTGATAGGATAGGAGCATAGAACGCCAGGGGAGAGTGCGCGATGATCCGAATCATGCTGGTGGACGACCATATCGTCGTCCGGACGGGACTTCGAATGCTGCTGGAGGGCCAGCCCAATCTGACCGTCGTCGCGGACGCGGCGGACGGCGACGAGGCCGTTCGCGCCGCGCTGCAGTGCAAGCCCGACGTGGTGTTGATGGATCTGAGCATGCCGCACGGCAAGGACGGGCTGACCGCCACGGCCGAGCTCAAGAAGCTGCTGCCGGATACGAACGTGCTCATCCTGACGATGCACGACGACGAAGAATACTTGTTCCGCTCGATCCAAGCCGGCGCCTCCGGCTACGTGCTGAAGAGCGCTCCCCACGAGGAGCTGCTGACGGCGATCGAGTCGGTGTCCTCCGGCAACGCGTACCTGTATCCGACCGCGACCAAGCGGCTCATGAACGAGTACATGGAGAGAGTGAAGCACGGGGGAGACGGCTCCGACTCCTACGAGACGCTGTCCGAGAGAGAGAAGGAGATTCTGTCTTGGATCGCCAAGGGCTACTCCAACAAGGAGATCGCGGAGAATCTCATCATCAGCGTGAAGACGGTCGAGACCCACAAGGCGCATCTCATGGAGAAGCTGGGGCTTCGCACCCGGCCCGATCTGGTCAAGTACGCTCTGAAGAAAGGGTTGTTGAACTTTGACGTCTGAGGAGAAGAACGGACGCCGTTACCCGGAGGGGATCGGCCGGAACGTCGACCGCCTGCTCTCCCAGCTCGACGGCGCTACCCGGGAGGATGCCGCGTTCCGCGACGATCTCAAGCAGACGCTCAACGAGCTGACGAAGCTGAAGCTGGCGCTGGACGAATCGTCC
>NZ_JACJVR010000167.1 GCF_014212175.1 Cohnella xylanilytica
CTTCCGGCCGAGATACTCGATTTTCTAGAACATCTCCCCTTCGAACCCCCCTTTCCGGCCGAGATACTCGATTTTCTAGAACATCTCCCCTTCGAACCCCCTTCTTCCGGCCGAGATACTCGATTTTCTAGAACATCTCCCCTTCGATCACCCCTCTTCCGGCCGAGATACTCGATATTCTAGAACATCTCGCCTTTGATCACCCCTCTTCCGGCTGAGATACTCGATAGTCTGGAACATCTCGCCTTTGATCACCCCTCTTCCGGCCGAGATACTCGATAGTCTGGAACAACGTCGGCTTGGTCTTTTTTCGCGCGCGGGTACAGGAACCCGGGTTCGCCGCGTCGAATATCAACAGTTGCCGTCGAACGATGGCGGTACTAGAGCGAATTGGTACTATCCGGTCGGCGCTCTCTCCCGCACAATGAAGGCGTGAGGACGTCATGCTCCGGAGAGGAGAATTGAGAACCTTGACGATACGAAAAGTGAAAATAATGGGAACCGGCACCTACCTGCCGGGAGCGCCGGTGACGGACCTGGACATGGACGCCCGGCTCGGAACGGCGCCGGGCTGGACGCGCCGGATGACGGACGTCGCGGCGCGGCACTTCGCAGGCCCCGGGGATACGGCGTCCTCGATGGGCGCGAAGGCGGCTTGGCAAGCGCTCGAAGCCGCGAATCTGACTTTCGCCGACCTCGACTGCCTCGTCGGAGCGAGCGGCACCAAGGAGCAAGCGCTGCCTTGCACCGCGGTCTTTATCCAGCGGGAGATGGGCATGGAGCAATCGGGCGTGCCCTGCTTCGATATCGACTCGACCTGCCTGAGCTTCCTGGCGGCGCTCGACGCCGTGTCCTGCATGATCGCGGCCGGCCGATACCGCTACGCTCTCATCGTCTCCTCCGAGATCGCTTCGGTCGGTCTCGATTGGACGCACAAGGAGAGCGCCGGCCTGTTCGGCGACGGCGCGGCCGCGGTCGTCGTCGGCCCCGCGGAAGACGGCGAGCCGTCCGGCATACTTGGCGCTTCCATGCGAACGTACGGCGCCGGAGCTCTCTATTCCGAGATTCGAGCCGGAGGCACGAAGCGTCATCCCCGCGGCCCTCTTCCCGCCGGACCGGAAGATTATTTGTTCCGGATGGACGGTCCCGCCATCTTCCGAATGGCGTCCCGCTTGCTCCCGGCGTTCACGCAGGAGCTATTGGAGTCGACCGGCTCGGCCATGGGAGACTTCCAAGCGGTCATTCCCCATCAAGGGAGCGCCATGGCGGTCCGCCTTATGCGCAAAAAGCTCGGAATCTCGGAGAGCCAGATGGTCTACATCACGCCCGATCACGGCAATACGATCGCCGCCTCCATCCCGATGGGGCTGCACGAAGCGATCCGGACGGGCAAACTCCGGCGGGGCGACCGCGCGCTGCTGATCGGAACGGCCGCGGGCTTGACGCTGGGAGGCCTCGTCCTTGACTACTAGCGCGGGGCCCGCCCCGCTACGCATTCTGTTGACCGGCGGACGTTCGCCCGCCGCGCTCGAGTTCGCCCGGCTGTTCCGCGCCGCCGGACATCGCGTCTATGCCGCCGAGTCCGCTCCGTACCATCTGTGCCGGGCGTCCGCCTGCGTCGAGCGCAGCTTCCAGGTGCCCGCTCCCGCCGAAGATCATCCGCGATTCGTCGGAGCGCTGATCGAGATCGCGCGCGCGAACGGCATCGACGTCTTGGTTCCGACCTGCGAGGAGATCTTCCATCTGTCCCGGGAGCTTCATCGGTTCGACGGCGTCTGCCGCGTGTTCGCCGCGCCGCTCGGCGAGCTGGATCGCCTCCATCACAAGGGAAGCTTTATCCGGGCCGCCGAAGACGCGGGCTTGGCGGTGCCGGCCACCGAGCCGGTCGAATCCCCGGACGGCTGGCTGCCGTTGCTCGAGGATCCCCGGTTCGCCGACGGCCTCGTGCTCAAACCGGCCTATTCCCGGTTCGCCTCCCGCACCCTGCTGCTCGATCCGAGCCGCGGTCCCATCAGCTTCGCGTCGCGGCAAGAGATCGTCCGCAAGCTGAAGGAAGCGCAGGCATCGCAGGCCCGCCCTTGGGTCGCCCAGCGGCTGCTCCGGGGCGAGGAATGGTGCACCTACAGCGTGGCGCACGAAGGAATCGTCGCCGCCCACGTCGCGTACCGCAGCCGGTTCCGCGCCGGGCGCGGCGCCAGCATCCACTACGCCGCCGAGAAGGAGCCTCGTCTGCTGGAATGGGTTCGCCGGTTCGCGAAGCATACCGGCTTCTCGGGCCAGCTCGCGTTCGACTTCATCCGGACGTCGGACGGGGTCTTCCTTCCGCTCGAATGCAACCCGAGAGCCACAAGCGGGATTCATCTGTTCGGAGCGGAAGGACGGCTGGCGGAAGCGATATTGGCGCCGGGCGCCCTTCTCGCGGAAGGACGCGTAGCGGAGCCTGCCGCGAAGGACGGCCGCGGCGCCATGCTGTCCGCCGCGATGCTGTCATACGGGCTTACGCAGGCGATTGGCCGGCGCAAGCTCGGCGAATGGCTGCGAGCCTATCGGAGCGGGCGCGACGTCGTGTACAGGCGGGACGACCCGAAGCCGTTCGCGGAGCAGTTCCGGCTTCTCGCCTGGACTTGGCGCGTCGCCCGACGGAGGAGCCTCTCTATGCAAGAGGCTTCGACTATCGATATCGAATGGAATGGTGAACGATGACGAAGGCATTGGTGACGGGGGCGACGGGTTTTCTCGGGCGGTCGGTATCTCTGCGGCTGCGGGAGCTTGGCTGGGAAGTCGCCGGCCTCGGCCGCGACCCGCAAGCCGGACGGCTCTTGACCGAGCGGGGTGTTCGCTTCCTGCAGGCGGAGCTGCGGGACAAAAAGCGGATCGAGGAAGCTTGCGAAGGGCGGGATCTCGTCGTCCATTGCGCGGCGTTGTCTTCGCCTTGGGGGCGCTACCGCGACTTCTACGAGATCAACGCGGACGGCACGGAGAACGTCGCCGCGGGCTGTCTTCGCCACGGCGCGAAGAGGCTCGTCCATATCTCGACGTCGAGCGTCCTCTTCGACTACGGCGACCGTCTGGATCTCGGCGAGGAAGCGGCCCTCCCGCGCAGCCCGGCGAACGATTATGCCGCGACCAAACGGATCGCCGAGAACGTCGTCCTGGATGCCGCCGCGCGGGGGTTGCCGTCGGTCGTCCTGCGCCCGAGAGCTCTGTTCGGCCCGGGCGACACGTCCCTGTTCCCGCGGCTTCTGCGCGCGAACGAGTCGCGCGGCATTCCGCTGGTCGGGGGCGGCGAAGCGCGTATCGACCTCACTTACATCGACAACTTCGTCGACGCGATCGTTCTCGCCTGCGAAGCGCCGGTCCATCGGGTCGAAGGAGAAGTCTTCCATATCACGAACGGCGAACCCTTGAAGCTAAAGGAATTGCTGCCGAGGCTATTCGATCTGATCGGAACGCCGCTGCGAACGAAGCGCGTCTCCCGCCCCGTCGCCCTGGCTGCGGGCCGGGCGATGGAGCGGCTGTACCGGACGTTCCCTTCGCTCGGCGATGAACCGCCGTTCACGCGTTATACGGTCGGTCAGCTCGCCTACAGCCAGACGCTGGATATCGCGAAGGCGCGCCGCGAGCTCGGGTACGAGCCCCGAATCCGCCTGGACGAAGGCTTGCGGCGATTCGCGGACTGGTGGAGGCGCGAGAACGGATGACGAATCGCCTATCGAATCGTATACCGAATCGTATACCGAATCGTCTATCGAAACATCTATCGAACCTCCTACCGAATCGTCTATCGAACCATCTATCGAACCGTCTATCCAATCCCGAAGCGAATTGCGTGTCGAATCCAACATCGGCCCGCATGTCGACTCGCATGAACCGAACGACGGATCGCCCGACGGTGCCGGTCGAGCTGCTGCTGCTGTCCGCGGGTTACTGCCTGCATCCCGAATTCGTGACCTTGCGAGGCGGCTCGATGCGCCCGGCCGCCTATCCGGCCGGCTTCGCCTGCATCCGCCATCCGTCGCGCGGCTGGATTCTGTTCGACACCGGCTATTCCGCCCGGTTCCGAGAGCTGACGGCTTCGCTCCCCTACTCGCTGTACCGGCGTCTAACTCCGGTCCGGCTCAGCGAGGAGGCGACCGCCGTCCGGCAACTGGCGAAGCTTGGCATTGGTGCCAAGGATGTGGGCTATGTCATTCTCTCCCACTTCCACGCCGACCATATCGGAGGAGCCCGCGACTTCCCCGATGCGCGGTTCCTGTACCCGCAGGCGGCGTACGACGCCGTTCGCGCGCTCGGCCCCGTCCGCGCGACCCGCGCCGGCTTCATCGCCGGGCTGCTTCCGGATGCCTTCGCCGACGCCGCGACGCCGATCGAGCGGGAAGCACAGGCAGCCGATCCGGGCGAAGGAGCGCCGTTCCAAGGCTGCCTCGATCTGTTCGGAGACGGCAGCCTGATCTCGGTTCCGCTGCCGGGCCATGCCGCCGGCCAGATCGGCCTGCTGCTGTCCACGGCGAACTCGCGGGTGCTGCTCTGCGCCGATGCATCCTGGTCGAGCCGGGCGCTTCGCGAGAATCGGCCGCCCCATCCGGCCGCGGGTCTCGTCATGCACGACCGCGCGGCCTATCGCGACACGTTCGAGCGGCTGCGAAGGTGGCAGGCCGCCGATCCCAAGCTCATCATCGTCCCGAGCCATTGCCGGGACTACTTCGATCTCGACGGCAAGGAGGTTCGCCGGTTATGAGGAACGCCCTGGCGTTTATCCGTTATTATCGTCTCGGCCGCAGACGCGGCGAATGGACGGGACGCGAGCCGTTCGACAGATGGCGGGAGAAGCGCGTCGTCAAGCATATCGACTACGTTCGCAGCCGGTCCGCCTTCTACCGGGAATGGTGGGGCGATATTCCTTCTTCGCGATGGAGAGAGTTCCCGCCGATCGACAAGTCGATCCTGATGAGCCACTTCGATCGCCTGAATACGGCGGGCATCGCCTTGAATCAGGCGCTGAACGTCGCGGCGGCGGCCGAGGCGTCGCGGAACTTCAAGCCGGCGATCGGCGACGTGACGGTCGGCTTGTCCTCCGGCACGTCCGGCAACCGCGGCGTGTTCCTCGTCGGCGGCCGCGAACGGGCGGGCTGGGCCGGCGCGATGCTCGGCAAGATGCTGCCCGGCTCGATCTTCTCGCGCGCGTCGGTCGCCTTCTTCCTGCGGGCGAACAGCAATCTGTACGAGTCCGTCCGCGGCAAAAGAATCTCGTTCGCCTTCTACGATCTGCTCGATCCGATGGCGGACCACTTCGCGCGCCTCGAACGCCAGCGGCCGGACGTCATCGCGGCCCCTCCTTCGGTGCTGCGTCGCCTCGCGGAGGCGCTGCGTTCCGGCGAGCTGGACGTTCGGCCGCGCCGGATTATCTCCGTCGCCGAGGTGCTGGACCCGCTCGACCGGGACTATATCGGACGGGCGTTCGGTCAGATCGTCCATCAAGTGTATCAATGCACGGAAGGCTTCCTGGGCTGCACCTGCCCTCTGGGCACGCTGCACTTGAACGAGGATCTCGTCTATATCGAAAAGGAGTACGTGCCCGGACGAACGAGGACGTTCGTCCCGATCGTCACCGACTTCTCTCGGACGACGCAGCCCATCGTCCGGTATCGGTTGAACGACCTGCTGACGGAGAGCGAGCATCCTTGCCCTTGCGGCTCCCCGTTCACCGCCATCGAACGGATCGAAGGCCGGTGCGACGACATTTTCTACTCGACATCGATGGAGGCAGGCGGCGAACCCGTCATCGTGTATCCCGACTTCGTCACCCGCGCGATCATCGCGGCTTCTCCCGAGATCGGCCAATACCGGGTCGTTCAGACGGCGTTGGACCGCTGGACGGTTCAATTGGAATCGCCAATGCTTCGCGACGAGACGATCCGGGAACGGGTTCGCCAAGAGGTCGCGGCGCTGTGCGGGCGGCTGCGCTGCCGGGTGCCGGCGCTCGAATTCGCCCCCTACTCGCCTCCCGCCGGCGACCGGAAGCTGCGACGAATCGAGAGGAGCTGGCGCCCGTGAACGCGGCCACATCGAGTCCCCGGATCGAATGGTTCGACGCTTCGACGATCCGATCGTATCGTTGGCCCGATACGGAATACGGCCGTCACGCCAGACGCTTTCTTCTGCCCATACTGGAGGAAGGCGCCGAAGCGTACGTCCGGAACGTGCGCACGCGGCTTCTCCTGTTCTCGGTCGACGGCACGCCGATCCCCGTCACCGTGAACGATCGGGAATACGACAATTCCTACGTCTGCTCGCCGTACACCCACTACGTCAGCTACGCCAAGGAGGAGCTCGTCCTCCTCCGCAACCGGGCGCTGATCCGCGGCCTCGAGGCGCTGCTGACGGGGATCGGGCTGCTGCTGAAGCTCTCCTCCTTCAATCGCGTCGTTCACGTCAACAACTGGCTGCTGTCGACGAACCTGTATCCCGCGCTGAGCGAGGAGCAATGGGCGGCGGTGCTGGACCGCATCGTCTCCCTGTTCCCTCGCCACGCCGTCGTCTTCCGCTCGATCAGCCCGTCTCTGAACGCCGGCTTGCTCGATCGGCTTCGCGCGGCGAAGTGCCGGCTCGTGCCGAGCAGGCAAATTTACCTTCTGCGGACGGACGCCGAAGGGTTCGGCAACGCCAAGTCCCGCTGGCTGCTCAAGCGCGACGGCGCTTTGGCCGCCAAGAACGGCTACGAGCAGGTCGGCGCCGGCGGCATGACCGATGCCGATATCCCCCGGATCGCGGAGCTGTACCGCATGCTCTATCTGGACAAGTATTCATGGCACAATCCCCAGTTCACGGAGCGAATGCTGGAGACAGCTCTGCGCGAAGGAACGTTGGAGCTTCACGGCTTCCGCCGGGACGGAAGGCTGGATGCCGTGCTCGGCTTCTACGTCCGGGAGGGCGCGATGACGACGCCTCTGTTCGGCTACGACACTTCGCTTCCGCAAGAGCTCGGTTTATACCGGGTGCTGTCCGCGCGGCTGATCGAGATCGCCCGCGAACGAGGCTTGCTGCTTCACGAGAGCTCGGGCGCGGCCCAGTTCAAACGGAACCGGGGGGCCGAGGCCGAGATCGAATATTCGGCGGTGCGCGTTCGCCACCTCCCTCTTCGTCGCCGTTGGTGCTGGATCTCCCTCGAATGGCTGCTCGCGCGGATCGGCGTTCCTTTGTTACGCAAGTTCAAGCTTTAGTTCTTTTTTATTCGCATAAGGGGGTTGTCGGGATGCCGCAAGAGGAGAAAATCGCGCTCGTCACGGGCGCATCCAGCGGCTTCGGCCTGCTTATCGCCGTCGCTCTCGCCCGGGAAGGCTATCGGGTCGTCGCCTCGATGCGGGACCCGGAGCGGCGGGAGCCGCTGCTGAGCGAAGCCCGGAAGGCCGGAGTCGCCGGCAGGCTGGATATCGCGAAGCTGGACGTGACCGACGCCGCGGAGATCGAAGCGGCATTGACGGGAATCGTCGACAAGTATGGCCGCATCGACGCGCTTGTGAACAACGCCGGCTTCGCCGTTGGAGGGTTCATCGAAGAAGTGCCGGAGGAAGCGTGGCGCGCGCAAATGGAGACGAACTTCTTCGGCCTCGTCTCCGTGACCCGTGCCGTCCTCCCGATCATGCGCGCCCAAGGGAACGGCGCGATCATTCAGATCGGCAGCGTCAGCGGCCGGGTCGCCTTCCCCGGTTACGGCGCGTACGCCGCCTCCAAGTTCGCGGTCGAAGGCTTCGCCGAGAGTCTGCGTCACGAGGCGGCCCCTTACGGCGTCCGGGTCTACCTCGTGGAGCCCGGCGCCTATCGGACGCCGATCTGGACCAAGGGCTTCGCGGGCATTCATAAGCGGCCGAACTCTCCGTACGAACGCCGGCTAAACGCCGTGCTCGAATTCTCCCGCAAGACGGCCGACAAAGCGCCGGATCCGCGGGAGGTCGCCGAGCTCGTCGCCCGGCTCGCCAAGCGGCGGCGCTCCGGGCGGCTGCGCTATCCGATCGGGCGAGGCTCGCGGCTGCTCGTCCTGGCCTCGAAGCTCCTCCCCTGGAGCTGGCTCGAGGCGGCCGTCCGCAAGAGACTGGACCGGTAGATAGCGGTTCAAGAACTCAGGAAGCGCATAGGGCTGTCTCGAAGTCATCCTGGATGACGATGAGGCAGCTCTTCTTTTCATGCCGGAAGCCTTGAACGTACTCCCGAGCTTCGCCACAAGCAACCTTAAAGTTGCTTGATCTTGACACGCAACCCCAGAGTTGCCTATACTCGATCTATGAATGAGGACAAAGACGCTATTTTCAAAGCGCTTGGCGACTCGACTCGGCGGCTTATGCTAGACGAACTAGCCGAACGCAACGAGCAGACGTTGTACGAGCTTACGGCACGTCTCATTATGAAGCACGGCCTTTCCATTTCGCGACAGGCGATTGCCAAACATCTTTCCGCATTGGAGGACGCCGGGCTCGTCAAATCCGAAAAAAAGGGAAAATTTCGAGTGCTTGTTTTCAACAACGAACCGCTTAAAAATTTGCTTAAAGGATGGGTTGAGTAATCCGAGTTGGGGCGGATTGCCGCCAAGCTCCAGCTTCGACCATACTACAAGGAGGAAAAAAGGATGAAAATCATCATTACCAGCATTTTCGTTCAAGATCAGGACAAGGCACTGGAGTTTTATTCGGAGAAGCTGGGATTTGTCAAAAAGGAGGACGTTCCCGTCGGGAAATTCAGATGGATAACGGTTGTATCTCCCGATGAGCAAGACGGGATCGAGCTTCTGCTCGAACCGAACGACCATCCTGCCGCCAAAGAGTATCAACGGAAGATCTTCGCCGACGGCATCCCGGCGACCATGTTCGGCGTTGCGGATATTCAGCAAGAGTACAAGCGTCTGGCGGATAACGGCGTGAAGTTTACGATGAAGCCGACCCAAATGGGACAGCTCACGATAGCCGTCTTCGACGATACGTGCGGCAACCTTATTCAGATTGTGCAAAAGTAACTTCGGGGCCGGCTTTATCTAGGCGGATCGTATTACGGGTGTTTACAATTCGGCCCGAACCTGGCTGCGGTACCCGATTGGCGCCAAGCCGCTAGCCAAGCAGGCCGCCTGATCGTCAGGCGGCCTGCTTGGCTGTTCCGGTTCGTATTCGTATTCGCGTTCGCGTTCGCTTACCCCAGCAATCGGCGCAGCTCTTCGCCGAGCGGAGCGTTCGGGCGGCCGAGCACCTTCTCGAAATCGTCGCTCTCGACGTCGAGATAGCCTTCGCGGATTCCGCTCTGCACCCCGACGAGGAACGGCACGACCGCTTCCGGCACGCCGGCGTCGAGCATGATTTTCGCATAGGTCTTGTCATCGACCTGCCGCACCGGAATCTCCCGTCCTCCGACCTCGGATACGATCGCGGCCAGCTCTTCCTGCGTCCGGGGCTTGCCCGACAGCTCGTAGACCGTGTTGTCGTGGCCGTCGCCGCTTAGAATCCGAGCGGCCGCTTCGGCGAAGTCGCGGCGGCTCGCCCACCCGACTCTTCCGCTTCCGGCCGACGTAACCCAAGGCGCTCCGTTCAGAGCCGCTTGAATTGTCGACAGCTCGTTCTCCAGATACCAGTTGTTGCGCAGGAACGAGTAAGGAATTCCGCTTCGCAGAATCGCCTCCTCGGTCTCGCGGTGATCCTGAGCGATGAAGAACTTGCTGTCCCGCGCGTTCGCCGCGCTCGTATAGGCGATGAAGCCGACGCCCGCCGCTTGGGCCGCTTGAACGGCCGCCTTATGCTGTTCGACCCGGTTCTCCAGCTCCGACGACGAGATCAACAAGAGACGGTCGATTCCCGCGCAGGCGGCAGCCAGCGATTCCGGCTCGTTGAAGTTCGCGCGTCGGACATCGACTCCCCGCTCCTGCAGGCCGCTCGCCTTCCGCGGATCCCGCACGCCGACGGCCAAGCGTTCGGCTGGAACCGTCCTCAGAAGGGCTTCGACAATCAGGGATCCGAGTTGACCGGTCGCGCCGGTTACCAATAGCTTCATCGTATTCATCCTCCGGTGTTGGGATGGGATCGCGGCTAATGCCGGGTCTAAGGCCGACGGCCTCGCCGCGCCCCGATTCCGCGACGAAATGACATCGCTATGCGTTATCATACCCCTATAACCCGATCCGAGGAAGCGGGCACTTCAAAGAGACCGGGTATCTTCGAGGTTACCTCGCCGCCGTCCGACTCGCCCGGCCCCTAACCGCGAAGAACAGCAGCACGAATACGATCTGCAGCCCGGCAAGCGCCAAGTATAAATTGCCGAATACGTAAGCCTCGGCGTGGCCGTTCGCGGGATTCCAGCTTACCGCCGCCCGCTGGTCCGCGATTTTGCCGTAGACGCCCGCGGCGATGGCGCCGGCGATAAAGTTCATGAGCGACTGCATGCCCATGCCGACTCCCGCTTGCTCGGGACTTAGGGAGCTCGATACCTGGTGAGACACCGAGATGACGATGAAGGATTGTCCCACGTTCGCGGCGATCAGGATCAGCGCGATCGCGCCCGGCCAGCCGCCGGCGAACGTCGACAGAAGCAGATACCCGATTAACAGCAAGGCGGACGCTGCATAGAATAACGCGGCATGCCCCTTCTTGTCCGCCAGCCTCCCGCCCTTCCGCCCCAGCCACGCCGACGCCAGCGCGCCCGGGATGAGACAGAGTCCGATCCAACCGGGCCCGATGCCGTTCGCCTGCGCCAGAAGCTGAGGGCTGAGGAAGGGAATCGAATAACCGAGCGCGGTAACGAGAAAAGCCAGGCAGAGCCCGAACAAGTAACGCCCGTTGCGGAAGAGCGCCGGCTCCACGAACGGATGGGCTGCGGCGCGAACGCGAAGCGCGAACAGGAGAACGACGGCCGCGCTCGCCGGAATGAGCATCCCGTTCTCGTACGTCACGGCGAGCATGAGCAGCGTAACCGCCGCCGCGAGAATCGCTCCGCCCAGCCAATCGATGCTCTTCGAGCGGCCCGGATCTCCATCCAGCCGCTTCCGGTAATAAGGCAGCAGCGGCAAGACGAGCAGCGGCAGGCAGAACAGCCAGCGCCAATGCGCGAAGCTGACGATCAGCGCCGTAACGGCGGGACCGATCGCCGCGCCGAGCGACAAGCCGGATACGAGCGTGCCGATCGCCTTCCCCCGCCGTTCCTTGTCATAGTACCGAATGGGAATGATACCGCTGAGCGCCGGGAAAATGGCGGCTCCGGCCGCTTGCACGATGCGGGCGGCCAGAAGCATGCCGTAAGAATTCGCGGCGAGCCCGATCAACGATCCGATCGCGAACGTCGCGAACCCGAAGGTGACGACGTTCTTGAGCTTGTAAATATCGGCCAGCTTGCCGTAGATGACGGACCCGATCGCGTAAACGAGCAGATACGCCGAAGAGATCCAGCTGACTTCGGAATAACCGAGCCCGAATTCCGTCTTGATCTGGCCGAGAACGATGTTGAACATCGTCGCGCACATGACCGCTATCGTCAGCGTCAGCGAGACGATCCGAAGCAGCTTGTCGGACGACTCCGCAGACAACGCGGATTGAGTCATTTTCCATCCCGCCTTCCGTTCGGATTGCGACGCCGCTCCTCATCGCTCTTCCATTGTACGATCGATAAGTTATAATAAAAAATATATAATTGTTCATATCCCTTATTCCATAAGATATATGAGGGGGTTAGCGGAATGGAGTTGCTGCAACTGCGATACTTCCGGGCGGTGGCGAAGCACGAGCATATGAGCCGGGCGGCTCAGGAGCTTCATGTCGCCCAGCCCGCGCTGAGCAAGACGATCGCCCGTCTGGAGGAGGATCTGGGCGTTCCGTTGTTCGACCGGCGCGGCCGGCAGATCCGGCTGAATCCGATCGGCAAGGCGTTCCTGGAGAAGACCGAAGCCGCTCTCGAAGCGCTGGAGGAGGGCCGGCGAATGGTGGCGGATATGGCGGGGCTCGAAGCCGGGACCATCCACGTGGCGTCCCCGGCCTTGGGCCGGCTGTCGGCTCTGATCGGCAAGTTCCTGGAGAGCCATCCCGACGTCCGATTCCAATTGAAGCAAGCGACGGCCGAGGAGATGGAAGAGCTGCTCGAAGCCGGCAAGATCGACTTCGGCTTCTCGGCGCTGCCCGTGCGCAAGCCCGGCCTCCGCGAGCTTCCCGTCCTGAGCGAGGAAGCGTATCTCGCCGTTCCTCCCGGCCACCCGTTCGCCGGACGGGACAGCATTCATCTGTCCGAAGCGGCGAACGAGCCGTTCATCGGCTACCAGCCGAATCATCTCTACCGCAAGCGGGACGAGAAGCTGCTGCTGAATGCAGGCGTCGTCCCCCGCTTCGTCTGCGAAGTCGACGAAGGCGGAGCCAAGTCGAGTCTCGTCCGGGCCGGTCTCGGGCTCGCCATCATCGGGGCCTGCAACAGGGGCGACACTACCGCTTTGCCTCCCGAGTCGCTGCTTCGCATCGTATCTCCCGGCAACCGGACGACGTTTCAATTGGTTTGGCAGGACCATCATTATTTATCGCGGGCGGCGATGGCGTTCCGCGATTTCGCCGCGGCGTCCTACCGGGAGACGTACGAGACCGCTAATATAGGATAGCGGCTCGTAGACACGAACCCATGAGTCCCCTGCAAGGTCTCATGGGTTTGCGACGCTTATTCGTTCAAATAGGTTGTGGTCCGGTTCTGGATCAGCTCGGCCGCTGCTTCCGCGGACTTCTGCCCGCTAAAGTAAGCGAGAGATTCCTCCCCCACGATGGAGATCACTTTGGCGTCGAGAATCGAATAGACGTCCGCCATGTCCAGCAGCTGCGTAAACCGGGCGAATTCTTCGTCCTCCGCCGTCACGGCTTGGCCGTCAGGCAGCTTATAGGTGCCCGCGCGGATTTGCTCCTTGATCGCGTCCAGCTTCTGTCTGTTCACCGACTTGAGAAGCGAGAATCCGTCCCGTTCCGGCATCGACTGCCCCTCTTCGGACAACAGGAAGCTCAGCAGCTTCCAGGCTTCCTTCTCCACGGCCGTTTTCGCCCGAATGGCGAATTGGGTCGCCGGGATAATCCGCATGGCGCCGGACTGCTCCAAGCTGTGCGGTTTTTGCAGCAGTCTCGGGCGGTTGAACGCCGTATGCGTGACGTCGATCACGTCGGCCGGCTCGCGCAATACGGCGGAGTAGAACAATTGCTTGCCGCGCTCCGCCGGCTCCGCGGTCATTACGCCGTCATCGTACATTTTCTTCACTTGTTTCAACAACGCCACGAATTCCGGAGAATCGAACTTTGCCTTTCCTGCCTCCTGGTCCACGTACAAGCCGTAACCGTCCACCATCAACTCCTGCATCATCATATCCGGCGGATAATCCGCCATCGCATACAAGCCGTCCTTCCCCTCCGTCAACTTCTTGGCTTTATCGGCGAAGATTTGCCAAGTCCAGGATTTCTCGTCGATGCCGGCATTGTTCAAGGCCTCTCCTTCCCCGATGAACGCTCTCAGGTAAAATCCCGACGGAACCGAATACGTTCCGCCCATTTGCTTCATGGCCTCCAAAATATTCCTTTGAATGTCGTCCTGCTTCAGCGTGTCGTCCTGTTTCAGCCAATCATCCAAGTTCAGAAGCAGGTTTTTCCCGATATATTCGCTTTCGGACAATCCCTCCAAGTCGAGTACATCCGCTCCTTTTCCAGACATCAAGGCCGTATGGACCGACTTCCGGTATTCCTCCCAATCCCCGGATTTCAACTCTTCTCCGGCCTGCTTATACGCTTGGATCCGCAGATCGATATCCGGATGCTTGGCCTCGAACTTTTTCTCCAGAGCCTCATAGAAGGCCGTAGACTCCATAATGGACAAAGTGAGGACGGTTTTACCGCCTTCCGCAGCCGTTGTCTCCCGGTTTGCCTCCTCCCCGTTGCCTCCGGTACTGCAGGCGGTCACTGCCGCTAACAGGATACCCGCCATTGCCGTCGTCACGCCTAACCGTTTGATCATGGGTTGTCCCTCCATACGCTGTCTTCTAACTTCTATTATCGATTTTTACTGCAAACGAACCCGGTTCCCGTCCTGCAACGGCTCGCTGCTCTCCAGAATGATCAGATCCCCTGCATACAGGCGGTCAGGCGGAATCATCGTCTCCCGACCGTTGGACGCGCTCGCCTCGATCGGAACCTTGCGGGCCACGAACACATTGCCTAGAGCCCCCCGCTGCTGATCCACCGTGAAAATAAACTTCGACTCGCCTTCCCGATGAACCGCTTCGTTCGGGACGATCCACCCCTTCTCGGACGAAGGCCGCTTCAACCGGACCGATACCTGCTCACCCCCTCTCAGGGAGGAATCGGCCACATGGATGCGCAACCGCTTCTGCCGGACGGCCGAAGAAGTCTCTCCGCCGTCGCCCTCCGGCGAACCTGCTCTCCGAGAGTCTTCGTCCGTCATCTCGTCGATGATTCCCTTCAGCGAACGTTCCGGCTGCTTCCCCGCCGCCGCGATTCTCAGCTCGATGGGCTGTCCGGCCGCGAGTTCGAGGCGGTCGACGAGCTCTCCGTCGGCCACGAGATCCAGTTGGTAGCCGAAGTCGCGGCTCGAGATCACCGCATCCGGTTGACCGGCGGAAGCGAGACCTTCGACCGCATTCATCTCCACTACGATCCCGTCAAACGGAGCGGTCAGTTCTCGCTGCCGTTTCAGTCGCTCCCGCAGCCCTTCGATTTTCCTTCGCTGCACCGATAGATCGATTTGGCGAGCGGCCAATTCGCGTTTGGCTTCCCGGGAACCGAGTTCGTCCCCGCCGACCGTCGACGCTATGTATTGATCCTGCGCGGCTTCCAGGGCGATGTACATCTTGTCCAACTGCGCGATCTCGTCCTCCAGCTCCCGTTCGGCAGAGGAGCTGTCGTACAAGACGAGCCGCTGCCCTGCCTTGACCGCCTCCCCTTCCTTCACAAGGACTTGGCGGACTTGCCAACCGGCCGGGTTCGGCAACTCTGCCTGTTTGATCGGCCGCAAGACGCCGCTGCCTTCCAGCGTATAGGCGAGTCCTCCGCTCGTCGCCGTCCCCGTCCTTACCTTCGGCAAGGCGACCGACTGCAGCGTATTGCTGAATAGCGTAAAGAACAGCAGCAATCCGAACAGTGCAATCGACGCGGCGGCTATCCATCTTTTTCGTTTAAAATCGACCTGCTCCTTCGATATCTCCATATGCGCGGCCGTCTCCTCCTACCCTTTGATTCCGGACCATTGAACGCCTTGGATGAAATACGTCTCCGCGTACAGGAACAACAGCAGCATGGGAGACATGTACAGCATGGACGCGGCAAAAACCGTTCCCCATTCGCCGGTCAACCTCGACAGAAAGACCGACAAAGGCTGCTTAAACGGATCGTCCAAAAAGATCAACGGCTGCTCGACCATATTCCAATAATCGACGAACAGCAAAACCACAAGCGCCGCCATCCCCGACTTGACCATCGGAAGAATAATCGTCAGGAAGATTCGAAGATGGCCGGCCCCGTCCATTTTGGCCGCTTCGATATAGGCATACGGAATGTGCAGCATGAACTGGCGCAGCATAAACACTCCGAATGCGGCGAAGACGCCCGGAAGGATCACGGCCCCCGGTCGATGCAGCAAGCCCAATTTATCCGCCATGATATAGTTGGGAACCAGCGTGACCTGGAACGGCATCAGCATCGCCAGCAAATACGCCAAGAACAGGGAATCGCGGCCGCGGAACTTCAGCTTCGCGAACGCATAGGCCGCCAGCGCCGCGACCGCCGTCTGGCCGACGATGATCGGCACGACCAAACCTGCCGAATTCCAAAACATAAGCAAATAGTTGGGGGTATACACCAGCAGTTTGCCGTATTGCTCCAGAGTCACCTTGTCCGGCAGCCATTTAAGATTGACGAACGTATCGGCGCCCGTCTCCGTCGCTTCCGTCCGTTGACCGATCGGCCCGTAGTCGATCGTCAATTCCTGTTCGGTCATAAGCGAATGGGTGAAGGTAATCGCGATCGGGAGCAGCAGCAGCAACCCGATCATCCCCAGCCCCGCCGTTAACAGACCTTTTCGCACCGCCATCCTAACCCTCAAACTCCGCGCCTCCCTACTCCATGAACTGCCGATACCGGCGCTCCAGCCCGAACAGCCCAAGGACGATCGCCATAATGACTCCTACCATCAAGACAGCCGCCGCCGTCAGCTTCTGAATGTCCAGCGACGCGAACATGTTGTTCATGTAGTGCTGCAGCATGTAGATGCTGTCGTGCGGATAGTCGCCGGCCAGCAGATACGTCTCCCGGAACACTTTGAAGGAATTGAGGATCGACATGATCACGACGAAGAACGTCGTCGAGGTCAAATAGACCAGCGTAATTCCGTAAAACTGGCGAAAACGCCCGGCCCCTTCGATTTGCGCGGTTTCGTAGTAATCTCTCGGGATCTGCTGGAGACCCGCCAGGAACAAAATGACGTTGTAGCCGACATTTTTCCATAGATAAACCGCCAGGACCACGTACCGGGCCGCTTCCGTCTTCATCCAGTCCACCCGGTCGATGCCGAACCGGCTCAGCGCGTAGTTCAAAGCCCCGTTCCAGTCGAAGATCAGCTGCCAGATGACGAGGACCGAGGCGACCGGAACGACAAGCGGCAAAACGTAAGAGGCGCGCAGCCACTTCCGAAAATAAATTTGCCGGTTTAGCAATAACGCCAGCCCCAGGGACAACGCCAGCATGAACGGAACGCTTGCCGCGCTGAAATAGAAGGTATTGGATGCCGCCTTCCGGAAGGAATCGCTGGCCAGCAGCTCCCGATAATTCGCCAAGCCCGCGAACCTTCCCCCGGACGCTCCGCTCCGGAACGAATACATGACCCCCATGGCGAACGGGATTAGATAAAACAAGGCAAACCCCGCCGCGCTCGGCGCGAGAAATAACCACGCCGCCGCGGCGTCCCGGCTCTTCCGCCTTGTCCAGGCCCGCCGGGCCCAATCGGGCGGCGCAAATAAAAAAAACCACTTCTTCATCTCCCAGTCCCCCTGCCGTTCATGCTCTAAGCATAGGCTGGACTGTTAAAATAAGAAGTGGGGTAAATCTTAACTTTTTATAAAAGCGAATCGGCTTGCGCCGGTGCCGTCAAGCACGCGGCAGCCGCACTTCGAATTGGGTGCGGATGAGATCGCTCTGCGCCGACAGGACGCCATCGTGCTGCTCCACGATGTTCTTGGCGATAAACAGGCCGAGCCCGGTGCTCCCTTCCTGATGGGTTCGCGCGCGATCCCCGGTGAAGAACATGTCGAATACGTGAGGAAGCTCGTCCCGAGGAATGGATTCGCCGTAATTGATGACTTGAACGACGGCTTGATCCTCCTCCAGACGGCCGCGAATATCGATAAATTCGCCGTCTTTCCCGTATCGCGCGGCATTGGACAACAGGTTCTCGAACACGCGCGCAAGCAGTTCGCCGTCCCCGGACACCATCAGATGCGGAGCGATCTCAAGGCGCGCGGTCAGCTCGCTTTTTTCGAACGCCGGAACCATCTCTTCGGTTAGTTGGGTCAGCAGCTCGCTCAGGTCGAGCGGCGCGCGGCGGATATTCAGCTTGCCGTAATTCATTCGCGTAATTTCGAACAGCTCGTCGATCAGCTTCTCCAGCCGCTGCGACTTCGTGTAGGCGATCGTCGTGTAATGCTTCATCTGATCGGCGGTCAGATCCTTGCCTTGAAGGATAAAATCCAAATACCCGATGACGGATGTCAGCGGGGTTCGCAAATCGTGGGCAAGGTTAAGCACCAGCTGCTCCTTGCTGTTCTCGGCGAAATCCCCCCGTTCCACCGCCTGCTGAAGCTTCTCGCTGGCCAGGTTGATATCCCGGGCAATGCTGCCGATCTCGTCATTGGACGGAATATGGACCCGATGGGAGAAGTCGCCCCCGGCCAGTTGGTTGATCCCGCGGGAGATCTCCCGGAAATAAGCCACGTAACGCCGGGTAAGCAGATAGAAGTAGGCAAACGAAATGGGAAAAAAAAGAATCAGAAACGCGTTAATATCGCCGATCGCTCTTATGGTTTCGCGAACTTCGTACAACGGGTCTTCGCGATGCAGCGTATAGTAATACTGCCGCAGCGCCAAGTAGATCAGAAGCGTCGTGCCGGCGGATAGCAGCATGCTGATCGCGAACAGCCGGATCATCCGGAAGCGGAAGCTGCGGAATTTAGGTTTAGCCATGGAACGAATAACCAACTCCCCAGACGGTACGGATCAGCTTGTTCTTGTTCTGGTCCTCCCCCAGCTTCTTCCGAAGGGTACGGATATGCACCATTACCGTATTCCCGCCTTCGTAATACGTCTCGCCCCATACTCTCTGGAAAATATGCTCCGAGCTGAATACCTTCTTCGGATGGCTGGCCAGCAGCACCAATATGTCGAACTCCTTGGGCGTGAGCTCCACCGGTCGGCCGTACATGTGCACGGTCCTCTGATCGGGATGGATGACCAGCCCCCCGGCCTCCAGCACGGACGCGTCCGTACGAACCGCCATCGAAGGGTTCAACTGAATGAAGCGACGCAGATGAGCATTCACCCGCGCTACCAGCTCCATGGGGTTAAATGGCTTGGTCATATAATCGTCGGCGCCTCGAACCAGTCCGGTAATCTTATCCAGGTCGGTCGCCTTCGCGCTGAGAAAAATAATCGGCAGATGATGCTCCTCTCGGGTTCGCCGGGTTACTTCGTACCCGTCGATCTTGGGCATCATGATATCCAAAATCGCCAAATCCACGGACTCCGTCCGGATCGCTTCGAGAGCCTCTTCTCCGTCGGCGGCCTTCAGGCAACGGTAGCCCTCTTTGACCAGATGCAGCTCGATCAGGTCGGCGATCTCCGCTTCGTCATCCGCGATCAGGATCGTGATCGGTTTCATGTCGATTTCTCTCCTTTTCCTAAACAAGCATAGCCCAGACCTGCTTCCGATTCAATGGATTCGTTCGGGATAGAACGAAGCCCGGAAGCGCTCCGGCGGCCTAACCCGCTTCCTTCCCATCCATCGTCTGCTTGAAGGATATAAAAATCCTTTTAAAAAGAATGGCGGTTAATCTTTAAATTTTCCTTAAAATCGAAAAGAGGCAAGCGGGACGTATGCCCGCCTGCCTCCATGCCGAAATCTACTTTACTCGAAACGGACCTTGTCAATCGCGTTATTGCAATAGCTGCAGGTACCCGCCCTCATTTCGATTGTCGTCCGGTAACGAGCAGCATGACGAAGGAGACGAGGACGATGGCGCCGGTCCAAGCCCAGGCCATCGCGCCGTTGCCCGAATCGACCGCGACGTAGATCGCCGTCGGGACGGTCTGGGTCCTTCCCGGGATGTTGCCCGCGATCATCAAGGTCGCTCCGAACTCGCCGAGGCTTCGCGCGAAGCCGAGAACATAGGCGGACAGCAAGGAGCGGTAAGTCAGCGGAAGCGTAATGTAGCGGAATACCTGCCATTCGTTCGCGCCGATGGAGCGCCCGGCTTCCTCCAGCGTTCGGTCGACGGAAGCGAAGCCGACCTTCATCGTCTGGTAGACGAGCGGAAAGGCGACGACGACGGCCGCGACCGCCGCCGCCCACCAGGTGAACACGATCGGCGCTCCGGACAGCCATTCGATGAACCGCCCGGCCCAGCTTCGGCGGCCGAGCAGCACAAGCAGCAGGAAGCCGATCACGGTCGGCGGAAGGACGAGCGGAAGCAGGAACGCCGTCTCGAGCAGCGTCTTGCCGCGGAAGGCGGAGCGATGCATCCATCTCGCGACGAAGATGCCCAGCAGCAGAACGAGTACGCTGGCGAACAAGGACACCTGCAGCGACAAGCGGATCGGCGGCCAGAAGTCATCCCAATTCATCGCGATCGGTCACTTCGGAACGGTAAATCCGTATTTTATGAAGACGTCGAGCGCCTCTTGCGACTGCAAATAGCGGTAGAACTCGTCGGCTTCCTTCCCATGCTTCGTCGCCTTCACGATTCCGACCGGATATTCGATGGCCGAATACGTCGCCGGGTCGACCTCGAAGGCGACCTTCGCCTTATCGGCAGTCAGCGCGTCCGTCTTGTAGACGAATCCGGCGTCGGCGTTCCCGGTCTCCACGTATTGGAGCACTTGCCGAACGTCCTTGCCCTGCACCGTCTTGCTCTGCAGAGCGTCCCACAGCTTGGCGTTGGTCAGCGCCTCCTGGGCGTATTTGCCGGCCGGCACGCTCTCCGGAATGCCGACGGCTACGTTCTTCACTTCAGGCTTCTCCAGGTCCGACAGCTGCGAGACGGCCGCTCCGCCGTCCGCGGGCACGACGACGACCAGAGAGTTGTTCAAAAGGTTGGTTTGTTTATCTTCTTCGACGAGACCCTTGTCGACCAGAGCCTTCATGTTCTTGGCGGCGGCGGCCAAGAACAGGTCGGCGGGCGCTCCCTGCTCGATCTGCTGCTGCAGCGCGCCGGACGAGCCGAAGTTGAAGATCAGCCGGATATCGGAATGCTCGGCTTCGAACGCCTTCTCGATCTCGCCGAGCGCGTCCGTCAAGCTGGCGGCCGCCGATACGGTCAATTCCGTCGTCTCTGTACCGGCGTTGGCGCTGGCGCTAGCACTAGCGCTGTTGCTAGCACTAGCGCTCGCTTCGGTTGCCGGCCCGGTATCGTTCGACTGCGGCTTCGAAGCTCCGCAAGCCGCGACAACGGCCGTCATCGTCAGCAATACGGCGAACGCGGTACTTTTTTTGATGTGTCCCAGCATGAGACCTCTCCCTCTCTTTATCCAGCTTGTTCCGATAATCCTCTATATCATCTCTCCGGCCATGGCGTCGTCCCGCATGTGGTACAATGATGCTCATAGACCCACTTTGGCCGAATAAGGAGAGTTCCGATGTCCAGCGATATCTCGTACACGACGGAAGAGATTGCCGCCATCTTGAAAATATCCAAGCTGACCGTCTACGACTTGATCAAGAAGGGCGAGCTGCCCTCCTACCGCGTCGGCAAGCAAATGCGCGTGGACGCGTCCGATCTGGAAGCCTACAAGCAGAGAATGAAGAGCGCGTCCAAAACCGCCGATTCGCCGGCAGCCGTCGCCGCCGCGCATGATTCTTCCCAGGCAGCCGCGGCATCTGCCGCAAGGAGCGGCCAACGATCCGTCGTCATTACCGGCCAGGATCTTAGCCTGGACTTGCTCGCGAAGCATATGGAGAAGTCCGTCCCCGGCATCCGCCCCCTTCGCTCCTACGTCGGAAGCCTGGACAGCCTCGTCTCCATGTATCGGGGAGAATCGGACATCGTCAGCACGCATCTGCTCGACGGCGATACCGGCGAGTACAACCTCCCCTACGTTCGCCGGCTGCTGACCGGACGATCCTACCTGGTCGTGAACCTGCTCGTGCGGCGGGCCGGGCTGTACGTCCGTCAAGGCAACCCCCTTCGCATCGCGGATTGGAGCGACCTGGGCCGCCCGGGGCTGCGCCTCGCGAACCGCGAGATCGGTTCGGGCGCCCGCGTGCTGCTGGACGAGCAGCTCCGCCTGCACGGCATCCGTCCCGAATCGCTCGTCGGCTACGGCAACGAGGAGACCAACCATATCGGCGTAGCCGGCAAGGTCGCTTCCGGCGAAGCGGACGTCGGCGTCGGAATCGAGAAGGCCGCGGCGATCGTCGGCCAAGTCGACTTCCTTCCGTTGATCCGCGAGCGCTACGATCTCGTGTTCCTGAAGACGCCGGACAACCGGGAATGGATCGAATCCGTCGTCGGCATTTTGCGGTCGCCCGCGTTCCTAAGCGAGCTCGGCGCCATATCGGGCTACGACTTGTCCATGACCGGGCAGGTTCTGTACGAGACCTGAGCGAGGGAATGGCGGAACCTATCGCGCGTCACACGAATTATATCTAATTATAATTAAACATAACAATTTATAATCAATATATACGGATCAACGCGAAAACTCAAGAAAGACTTTGCAAACGGATTTGTTGCGGCATATTTAGGGATTCGGCCCTTTGGAATATTAAGAAGTGATATTGGCCAAAGGCGGCTCATCGCTAGAATTTTGTATGAAATATCATACATATTTTTCGCGTGAGGACGAATTGTTAGAAATTTGTATGAAATGTCATACAAATTTTGTCACATGAAGGCGTATCGCTTGAATTTTATATGAAATTTCATATAAATTGCCTCATGAAGACGCATCGCTTGAATTTTATATGAAATTTCATACAAATTGTCCCATGAAGGCGCCTAGCTTGAACTGTATAGGATATTTCATACCAATTTCTTTTGATGGACCCGGACATGCCCTGCGATATCGTATGTAAAGAGACCGTTGTATACAAAAAGGCGGGTTCCGCGCTTACGCGAGAACCCGCCTTCGATTCCTAAAGGATGATCAACCGATTATTTCGCTTGAATGTAGCCTTCCGCCTTCAGCAGCTCGGCGATCAGAACGGCGCCGCCCGCCGCTCCCCGCAGCGTATTGTGCGACAGCCCCACGAACTTGTAATCGTAGATCGTATCTTCGCGAAGTCTTCCCGTCGATACGCCCATGCCGCGTTCGATGTCGCGGTCGAGTCCCGTCTGCGGACGGTTCTCTTCTTCGAAGTAGGTGATGAATTGCTTCGGCGCGCTCGGCAGGCCGAGCTCTTGCGGGCGGCCCTTGAATTCGCGCCAGCGGGCGAGAATCTCGTCCTTCGAAGGCTTCTTCTCGAACGACGCGAACACCGCCGCCATGTGGCCGTCGGTTACCGGCACGCGGATGCACTGCGTCGTGATGAGCGGCGAGCTCGCCTTGACGATGGCGCCGCCCTCGACGCGGCCCCAGATGCGCAGCGGCTCCTGCTCGCTCTTCTCTTCTTCTCCCCCGATATAGGGGATGACGTTGTCGACCATCTCGGGCCAGTCGGCGAAGTTCTTGCCCGCGCCGGAGATCGCTTGATAGGTCGTCGCGACCACCTTCGTCGGCTTGAAGTCGAGCAGGGCGTTAAGCGCCGGCACGTAGCTCTGAATGGAGCAGTTCGGCTTGACGGCGATGAACCCGGTGTTCGTCCCGAGTCTCTTGCGCTGCGCCGCGATGACTTCGATATGCTCCGGGTTGATCTCCGGAATGACCATCGGAACGTCGGGCGTCCAGCGGTGAGCCGAATTGTTCGAGATGACCGGCGTTCCCGTTCTCGCGTACGCCTCCTCGAGCGCTTGAATCTCCTGCTTCTTCATGTCGACCGCGCAGAAGACGAAGTCGACGCCGGAAGCCACTTCCTCCACCTTGGAGGCGTCCTGGACGACGATCTTCTTCACGTCTTCCGGGATGCTGCCGGACAGCTTCCATCTTCCCTGCACGGCTTCCTCGTACGTCTTGCCGGCCGAGCCGGCGCTGGCCGCGATGGCCGTCACCTGGAACCAAGGATGCTGATCCAGAAGCTGGACGAACCGCTGTCCGACCATTCCCGTTCCTCCGACGATGCCTACCTTCAACTTTGCTGACATGAGCTGTTCAAATCCTTTCTAGATGGAATCAATCAGTTCGCGTATTCCAGGCTTGCTTATGCAATAAAAAAATCCCACCCCCAAGACGCTAACCTTAGGGACGAGATTACGATTCTCGCGGTACCACCCCAACTTCGCCAATGGGTCGCCCCATTCGCCTCTTCGAGTACGGCATCGCGGCGCAACGCGTATACTCTAGCTCTGTAACAGGAGCTCCTGTCGCGCCACCCCCTCGGGTCCGAGGTTCCGGCGCGCTGCTCGGAGTCTTTGTTCAATAAACCGTTCTTCGCTCCTTCCCAGCTGCCGGAGCTCTCTGCGGAAGAACCTGTTTATCTACTCGTCTCGTCATCGCATTTGATATTGCATTTATGATATCAAATAACCTTGCCGAGGTAAATATCAAATTCTAGAGTAAAGGGCTGAA
>NZ_JACJVR010000168.1 GCF_014212175.1 Cohnella xylanilytica
GTCCTTCGCCGCGCGGCCGGCGCCGAGGCGCATGGCGGCGACGCCGATCTCCTCGGCGTCGATGCGGTGCACGTAGCCGTCCGCCGCCGCGGCGACGGTCACGCGAGCCGCCGCCTGCGGCAGCAGCTCCGGCCGCTCGGCGACGGCCGGATCGCCGCCCTGCGCGGCGATCAAGCGGCCCAGCTTGCGCAGCGCTTCGCCCGAAGCGATCGCCTGCTCGAGCTTCTCCCGCGCTTCCGCCGCGTCCCCCGCGCGCCCGCCGAGCACGAGCATATGGCTGCCCAGCTCGAGGCACAGCTCGCGCAGATCGGCCGGCCCTTCGCCGCGCAGAATCTCGATCGCCTCGCGCACTTCGAGCGCGTTGCCGATCAATCGGCCGAGCGGCTGGTCCATGTCCGTGATCGCCGCGACCGTGTTCCGCCCGACCTCCGTGCCGATGGCGACCATCGCCTTGGCCAGCTCGATCGCCTCTTCCGCCGTCTTCATGAACGCCCCGCTGCCGAACTTCACGTCCAGCAGGATGGCATCGGCGCCGGCGGCGATCTTCTTGCTCATGACGGAGCTCGCGATGAGCGGAATCGAATCGACGGTGCCGGTCACGTCGCGCAGGGCGTACAGCTTCTTGTCCGCCGGCGCGATGTTGCCGCTCTGGCCGATGACCGAGACGCCGATCTCGTTCACCTGCGAGAAGAAGGCTTCCCGGCTAAGCTCGGTGCGGAACCCGGCGATCGCCTCCAGCTTGTCGATCGTGCCGCCCGTATGGCCGAGCCCGCGCCCGCTCATCTTTGCCACGGGAACGCCGCAGGCGGCGACCATCGGGGCGAGAATGAGCGTCGTTTTGTCCCCGACGCCGCCCGTGCTGTGCTTGTCCACCTTGACGCCGCGGATGGCGGACAGGTCGACTACGTCGCCGGAGTTCGCCATCGCCATCGTCAAGCGCGCCGTCTCCGCCGCGGTCATGCCCGTGAAGCAGACCGCCATCGCCCAAGCGGCGATCTGGTAGTCGGGGATCGTCCCCGACACGACGCCGTCCACGACGTAGCGGATCTCCGGCTCCGTCATCTCTTCGCCGGTTCTTTTCTTCCGAATCAGGTCTACCATGCGCATATGGCTCTTCCTCCATCCCGTCATTCTCTCTGTCGAGCCCGGCCGCAATATAACCGAACCGTCCTGACCGTCTTACAGCTTGGGCAGCAGCGCCAGGACGAGAGAGACGAACTGCCCCTTCACCCGCTCCGTCGTCTCCATCACTTCCTCGTGGGAGAGAGGCTGGTCGAGAATGCCCGCGGCCATGTTGGTGATGCAGGAGATGCCGACGACCTCCATGCCCGAGTGGCGCGCCACGATAACCTCCGGCACGGTCGACATGCCGACGGCGTCCGCCCCTAATACCCGCAGCATCCGGATCTCGGCCGGCGTCTCGTAGTTCGGGCCGAGCATGCCGGCGTAGACGCCTTCCTGGACGGGAATGCCGAGCTCCGCCGCCGTCTCCTTGGCGACTTCGCGCAGCCGGCGCGTATACGCGTCGGACATGTCGGGGAAGCGGACGCCGAGGGCGTTGTCGTTCGGCCCGACGAGAGGATTGCGGCCCGTCAGGTTCAGATGGTCCGAGATAATCATCAGGTTGCCCGAAGCGAAGTCCAGATTAATCCCGCCGGCCGCGTTCGTGACGAGCAGCGTCTTGGCGCCGAGCTGCTTCATGACGCGGACGGGCAGAGCCGTCCTCTCCGGCTCGTAGCCTTCGTACATATGGAAGCGTCCGCGCATCAGCGCGATGACGCGGCCCTGCAGCCGTCCGACGACGAGCTCGCCGGCATGGCCCTCGACCGTCGACACCGGGAAATGCGGGATGTCCGCGTACGGAATCGTCACCGCGTCCTCCGCCTCGTCGCCGATAACGCCGAGGCCGGATCCCAGAATGAGCCCGATCTCGGGCTTCAGGGATGTTTTCGACGCGATATAGGCTGCCGCTTCCTCGATCGTTTGCTTGGTTTGGATGGCCATCTCCACACTCTCCCTCAATCTCTATTGAAGCAGGGACAAGAAGCTGTCGCCGTTGCCCGTGCCCGCTACCTTGAAGTTGTCCGCGATCGTCGCGGCCAGGTCCGAGAACGTCCGCCGAACTCCCAGATCGCCGGGAGTCTTGAGGGACGGGCCGTAGACGAGAATCGGAACGTACTCTCTCGTATGGTCCGTGCCGGCGTGGACCGGGTCGTTGCCATGATCGGCCGTGATGACGAGCAGATCGTCGGGCGCCAGCCGCCCGATCAGGTCGGGCACGGCGCGGTCGAACTCCTCGAGCGCCTTCGCGTACCCGGCCGGATCCCTCCGGTGCCCGTACAGCGAATCGAAGTCGACCAGGTTCGTGAACAGCAGTCCCGCGAAGGAACGCTCCAGCTCCGCGATCGTCGCCTGGATTCCGTGCGCGTTGCTCTTCGTCGGAATCGCCTTCGTAATGCCTTCCCCGCTGAAAATATCGTTGATCTTGCCCACCGCCGACACTTCGAGCCCCGCCTTCTTCAGGGAGTTCAGCACCGTCGGCTGCGGCGGCTTGAGCGCGTAGTCGTGGCGGTTCGGCGTCCGCTCGAAGGCGCCCGGCTTGCCTACGTACGGCCTCGCGATGACGCGTCCGACCGAGAATTCGTCGGCGAGCGTCAGCCGGCGGGCGACGCGGCAGGCTTCGTACAGCTCCTCGAGCGGAATGACGTCTTCGTGAGCGGCGATCTGGAAGACGCTGTCGGCGGACGTGTAGACGATCCACGCCCCGCTGCGCATCTGCTCCGCGCCGAGCTCGTCCAGAATCTCGGTTCCGGAAGCCGGCTTGTTGCCGATGACGGAACGGCCGGTCTCCCGCTCGAAGGCGGAGATCAGCGCGTCCGGGAATCCGTTCGGGAACGTGCGGAACGGAGTGGGCACCTTGAGCCCCATCAGCTCCCAGTGGCCGGTCATCGTGTCCTTGCCGGCCGAGACCTCCGCCATTTTCCCATAGTATGCCGTCGGAGCGCTCTCTTCCGGCCAATCTCCGAGCGGAGCGATGTTGCCGAGACCGAGCTTGCGGAGGTTCGGCAGCCGCAGTCCGGGCTGCGATTCCAGGATATGTCCGAGCGTATGGGCTCCCTTGTCCCCGTACCGGTCCGCGTCCGGGAGCTCTCCGATGCCGACGCTGTCAAGAACGATAACGGCGATTCTGCGGAATGTCATGGCGTCCTCCTCCTACCTTTCTCTGCGCGATCTGGGATGAGCGCGTTCGTAGACTTCCTTGATTCGAGCTTCGGCCGGCGGCTGGTAAATCTGCGTGGAAGACAGATCGGCGTGCCCCAGCATCTCCTGAACGGAGCGCAGATCCGCCCCGCCGGCCAACAAGTGGGCGGCGAACGAATGCCGAAGCGTATGCGGGGCGATGTCCTCGTCCACGCCGGCTTCCTTCGCGGCCTGCTTGATCAGCTTCCAGAATCCTTGCCTCGTCATTCGCCTGCCGAGATGGCTGAGGAACAGAGCCGGGTCCGGCTTGTCCTCCCTGGCGAAGCGCGGCCTGGATTCCTGGATATATCTTACCATCCATTCCGCGCAGTGGAAACCGATCGGAACCATTCTCTCCTTGCCCCCGGGGCCCCGGCACGACAAAATGCCGAGGTCGGTCCGCACGTCCTCGACGTCGAGCGCGATCAGCTCCGAGACGCGGAGCCCGGACGCGTACAGCACCTCGAGCATCGCCCGGTCCCGGATGCCGGCTGGCGTATCCGAGCGGGGAGCGGCGAGCAGCTTCTCCACGTCGGCTTCGGACAGAATCCGCGGAGCCTTCCGCTCCACCTTGGGGGATTCCAGCGACAGCGCGGGATTGGCGGCGATCTTCCCTAACGAGACGAGATGGTTGAAAAAGGAGCGCAAGCTCACGAGCCTGCGGGACACGGTGGCGTTCGTCCGGGCCTTCGCCCGAAGGCCGTGCAGATAGGCCGACAGGTGGTGGGGCCGGACCTGTCCGGGTTCGGTAATTCCCTGCTCCTCCAGCGCGCGGATCAAGTCGAGCAAGTCGCGTCTATACCCTTCAAGCGAGTTGGAAGCGAGCCGCTTCCGTTCCCGCAAATCGTCGATAAAGCTCTCCAAGCAATCTCTCATGTCGGTTCGGTACCCTCTCGTCGTTCTTGGCGGCAATTCCGTTCGTTCGCCTGCGCATCTCTATATTTCACACCTCTATATTCCACGCCGGAGCCCGGGAATCCTGCTCCCCCCTCACTCCCCGAGCCACAGGAACAGCTTCAGCCGCTCCTCCCACGATTCCGGGCTGCCGGTCGCCGCTTCCGTCCGGAACACCTTGGTCGCTCCTCCTTCCGGCACCTTATAGGGGTCGAACGGAACGATCCAATCCTGCATCCACGCGAACACGTGATGCACCATGACCGTCAGCACGAGGAAAAGCAGGGTGAATTGCAGGCGTTCGAGCCATCTTCCGCCTCCCGAAGCTCTCATGGGCTCTCCTCCGATCCAGGGCTGTCTCTCTGTACACGATATGTGGACGAGAGCCGGAACATGCGCCGCCGCCCGTTCCCGCAAGGCGAATGCACCCTATCCGTCAAGCACCCATACATTGCATAAGGGAAGGCCAAGACCCGCCCAAACCGACCGTTCCAAGGGAGAGTTGCGCTAGAATGAATTCCGTCGAGCAACTGCTGTGCCGTTCCGTTCGCGCGAAGCCGTCCCGCTCCGCCGAACGGCGAATCGTCGCGTTCCGCGATCCGGCGGACTACCGAAGCTGCTTGCGGCGGTTGGCCGCGATGGGCGTGAAGCCCGTCAAGACCTCTTCCGCGCTTCGCCTGATCTGCGTCCGCGCGAACAAGAAGCACGATTGGGGGAAGCTGAGATCCCATCCGAAGGTCGCTTACGCGGAGAAGGACGCGAAGGTGACCGCCCACGGCCTGCCGGATACGAAGCGGAAGGTGCGCGTCCGTCGCTCGTCGGCCAAGGCCGACTGCCCTCCCAAGGCGCCGTGGAACGTGTGCCGCGTCCAGTCCCCTCCGGTATGGACGCGCACCCGGGGCGCCGGGGTGAAGATCGGCATCATCGACACCGGCATCGCCAGGCATCCGGACCTTCGGATCGCCGGAGGCGTCAACACGATCGGCGGAACCTCGTTCGCCGACGACAACGGCCACGGCACCCACGTGGCGGGAATCGCGGCCGCGACCGGGCGCGGGAGGATTTTCGGCAACGCGCCGCAGGCCGGGCTCTACGCGATCAAGGCGCTCGACAGCTCGGGGAGCGGCTTCGTCTCCGATATCGTAGAGGGCATCGATTGGTGCATCGCGAACGGGATTCGGGTCATCAACATGAGCTTCGGCATGCCCGGGGACAGCCAGGCTCTGCGCGCGGCCGTCCGTCGGGCGAGACGGCGCGGGATCGTTCTCGTCGCGTCGGCCGGCAACGATGGGCGCCAGAGCGGAGGCGTCATCGACGCGCCGGCTCGGTATCCCGAGACGCTGGCCGTCGCCGCCACGACGCGGGGCGACCGGGTCGCGTCGTTCTCGAGCCGGGGCCGCGGGATCGACCTGGCCGCGCCGGGCGTCAACATTCTCTCGACGTGGCCGGGCGGACGGTACGTGCGGCTGTCGGGCACGTCCATGTCGGCCCCGCACGTCACCGGCGGCTCGGCGCTGCTGCGCGCTCTGTCTCCGCGGCTCGGCGCTTCGGCCGTCGGGTCCCGCCTGCGGGCGAACGCGCGGCGCATCCCGGGCGGCCGGATGGCGGTCGGCTCCGGCCTGCTGCAGGTCGCTCC
>NZ_JACJVR010000169.1 GCF_014212175.1 Cohnella xylanilytica
GCTCGGGAACGACGCGATCACTTCCCCCATTTCCTCCAATGTTCGGTGCACGACCAGCGCCCTCGCGTACGCGAACGATTCGTCCGATGCGAAGCGGATGAGCACCCGAAGCGCGTTCAGCTTCTGATCCCAAGCGTGGTAGATCGCCTTCCGGTGGAAGCCGTCGAGCACCAGCTCCCCCTCGTCCGGCGCCGGCTCCCCTTCGTCCGCCGCCGGCTTCCTCGGCTCCCGTTCCTCGGCATCGGCCGCCTCCCGCGCATGGTCCGCCAACTGCCGCAGCAGATCCCGGATATCGCGCCCTTCGTCTCCTTCGCCCGCCTGAATCGCGGCCTTCATCGTCTTGATCTCGTCGACGCTCCGGAACAGGGCGTTCATCAGCGAAGCGTTCGGCGCGAGCCGGCCCGATCGCATCAGCTCGAAGAGGTTCTCCATCTGATGCGTCAGCTCCTTGATCCGGCCGAAGCCCATCGCCGCCGACGAGCCCTTGAGCGTATGAGCCGCCCGGAAAACGATTCCGATCGTGCCCGAATCGGCCGGATCCCTCTCCAGCAGCAGCAGCCGCTCGTCCAGAATCTGCAGCTGCTCCTCCAGCTCGTCCAGGAAGATTCCCAAATATTCCGACATGCCGTCGTCCATCAAGTGTGTCTCGCCCCTCGCTTCCCCAGACGGTGTCGCCCGATTGTGGAACTCTTTAATCCTCTTAATCATCGCGNNCGCCGGGAATCTTTCCCGGCGGATGCCTCTCCGTTCGCAACAACCGGGAAGCGCTAACGAATCGAGGAATCGCTATTCCGCCCGCCGAGAAAAAAAGAAAATCACCCTCGCGGGTGATCCGGATCGCCCGTCTCCCTAGGACGAATCGGGCCTCAGCATCTTGAGCATGGCCCCCGCGCGGTCGCCGACTCCGAGCTTCATGTAGATCTTCGTCAGGTGATTCTTGACGGTGTGGGCGCTGATGAACAGATGCTCCGCGATGTCCTGGTTCGTGTAGCCTTGGATCATCAGATCGAGAACTTCCTTCTCTCGCGGGGTGAACAGAATGGAGGACGTCTCCGGCTGCGC
>NZ_JACJVR010000017.1 GCF_014212175.1 Cohnella xylanilytica
TGCTCTTAGCATACAAGGAGGGGAGAGCCATGAGCAGCAGAACCGCCGCGGTCTCGCCGGCTCAAGCCTTGGGAGGTCGCTCGGTCCGGACGTCGAGGACGCTGTGGAACGCCGCGTTCTATATTGTCGCTATCGCGATCTCGGCCTTCATGTTCCTGCCGTTCTTCTGGAGCCTAGTGACGTCGCTCAAGCCGAACGACGAGATCTTCTCGATGCCGATCCGGTGGCTGCCCTCGCGCCTGACGCTGGAGCATTACCGGAGCGCGTTCACGACGGTGCCGTTCGGTCTCTACTTCTGGAACTCCCTCGTGCTGGCCGTCGCCGGCGTCGCCTGCAATCTGTTCTTCGGCTCGCTCAGCGGCTACGCGTTCGCGAAGCTGCCGTTCCGGCTGAACAAGCCGCTGTTCCGGGTGCTGCTCGCGGCGATGATGATTCCGGGCATCGTGACGATGATTCCGAGCTTCTACGTGCTGAAGCACTTCCCGTTCGCCGGAGGCAACGACTGGTACGGCGCGGGCGGCAACGGGCTGCTGAACTCGTTCTGGGGCATCATCCTGCCGGGCGCTTCGGGCTCGTTCGCCGTGTTTTTCATGCGGCAATTTTTCCTGACGCTGCCTTCCGACATGATGGAGATGGCTCGGATCGAGGGCTGCCGGGAATTCCGGATTTTCTGGAACATTTACTTGCCGCTGACGAAGCCCGCACTCGCCACGCTCGGCATCTTCACCTTCCAGGCCGGCTGGAACAGCTTCCTGTGGCCGATGATCGTGCTCAACGACCCGAACAAGGCGACGGTCCAGATGGGGCTGCAGGCTTTCTCCTTCAACCATCAGACCGACTTCGGGCCGATGATGGCCGGGGCGCTGATCGCGGTGCTGCCGATTCTCGTCCTGTTCCTGCTGCTGCAGAAGTACTTCGTGCAGGGAATCGCGTTCAGCGGAATCAAGGGTTGACGGAAGAACGGGAAGGTTGGGCGGCCGTTATAAAAAGATACGATTAAAAGGAGAGAGAAGCCGTGCGGTGGAACGAGAGGGCGGAGGAAGCCCAGCAAGCGTTGGAGAGAGCGATGTGGAATCCGTCCATTCGGATGTACGACATCGAGACGCCCTGTCCGAACGGGGAGTGCAACACGATTTTCCACTATTGGTGGATGGCCCACGCGGCCGACGGCCTGGTCGACGGCTGGCTGCGGACGAACGGAGCTCCGCTCTACGGGGAGAGGCTGTCCGAGCTGCACGAAGGCATTCGCGAGAAGAACGGCGGAGCCTACCCCAATCTGCTCTACGACGACATGGAATGGATGGCGATCGCCTGGCTGCGGGCGTTCGAAGCGACCGGGGAGGCGAAGTACGGGGAGACGGCGCGCCTTCTGTGGGAGGACATCAAGACCGGATGGAACGACGCCATGGGAGGCGGCATCGCCTGGCACAAGGAGCAGCTCGGGTACAAGAACGCTCCGGCCAACGGTCCGGCGGCGATTGCGGCGGCCCGGCTGTCCCGGTCGCCGCTCGGTGGAGCGGAAGAGCTGGAATGGGCGGAGAAAATCTATCGGTGGATGCGCTCCGTTCTCGTGGATCCGGACAGCGGCTTCGTCTGGGACGGCATCAACCGCCAGGGCGACGGCCGGATCGACAAGGATTGGCGGTTCACCTATTGCCAAGGCGTGTTCATCGGAGCGGGCGTCGAGCTGTACCGGGCGACGGGGAACCGCGACTACCTGGCGGATGCGTCCCGCACCGCGTCGGCCGCCTACGCCGAATGGGGCGAGAGCGGCCTCCCGGACGAAGGCGACGGGGACGGCGGGCTGTTCAAGGGCATCTTCGTCCGGTATTTGACGGAGCTGGCGATTCTCGAGGAGGCGGAGACCGGCCGCTCGGACCGCGCCGACTGGCTTCGCCGCGTCGCCGAGGAGCTGTGGGAGCGGGGCCGGGATTCCCGGCGCGGGCTGTTCGGCACGAGCTGGTCGGCGGCTCCGGGCGAGAGAGTGACGCTCAGCGCGCAGCTCAGCGGCGTGTTCCTGCTGGAGAGCCTGGCGAAGCTGGAGAGAAGGGTCGTTCAAGCGGGGGAAGGGATTCGATAGAGGGAGATCAAGGATCGGCATTCCGACGGGGTGCCGATTTTTTTCTACGCAGTGACGCTCTAACGAACCCCAGCGATCTTATTCGGGTCCGCCCGGGGCAAAAACGGACATCCGGAACGAAATAGCGTCTCCTCGATTCGTTAGCCGCCTCCCCCAATCGATACGGGAACCAGGCAAGACATAATGCCCGCCGGGCGTAAACTCTAACGGATTCAGAACGGCCCCGCGATCTTAATCCTAGCCGTCTGCGGGCTGACTCCGATACCGATTCTGTCACAAAAGAATGTATAGGCGAATGACCGGATTGACAAAGGACCCTCCGACGCATAAAATTTGATTAATCGATCAGAAAACTGATTAAATGATCTAAAAAATGCGAGGACGGTGAACGAATGGCCGTAGAGAAAAGGTATACACGGCGGCTCGCTCCGGCGTTGGGATTGCTGCTGCTGTCTCCCTGGGTGGGGGAATTCCTGCTCGGCAGCAGCCCGATTCAGAACCTGCTCGCCGCGGTGGCGCTGCTTGTTCCTCTGTACGGCGGAGGAGCCCTGCTCATTCGGGAGATCGCGCGGCGTACCGGGCGGGGCTGGCCGACTATTCTGCTGCTGGGGGCCGCTTACGGGGTTATCGAGGCGGGGCTGCTCGACCAGTCGCTCTTCAACCCGGATTTCCTGGGTCCGGAGATTGCGGACGATACGCGAATTCCCCTGCTCGGCATCAGCGCGAGCAATGCTATCTCCTACGTCGCGGGGCACGCGATATGGAGCATCGCCTTGCCGATCGCCGTGGCGGAGATGCTGACGCCTTCCGGAAGCCGAAGGCCATGGTTAGGCCGGACGGGGCTGATCGCGGCCGCCGCTTTGTATCTGGCCGGCTGCGCCATCGTTTTTTCGTTCATTTACGCGGACACCCGGTTCATCGCATCGCCTGCCCAGCGGATTGGCGCGGCCGCAACGGCGATCGTCCTGATCGCGGCGGCGTTCGCGGCCGGCGGGAAGCGAGGACGCGCCCGGCCTATCGCGAGGGGCAAGGCCTGGAATCCTTGGCTTCTCGGCATCGGATCGTTCGTCGTCGCGAGTATGTTCGCGGCGCACCCCGAGAATTGGGCGGGCGTCGCGCTCGGCGTCGTCTTGCTCGCTTCGGCATGGGCGCTCGTCCGATATGGGGCCGCCCGGGGAGGGTGGAACGACCGGCACCGGTTCTCCCTAATCGCGGGAGCGCTGCTGACCTGCGCTTGGCTCGGGTTTGCGGTGACGCTGCTCGTGCGGCCGACGGATACGGTCGCCTGGTTCGGCAACGGCCTGTTCGCGCTTATGGCGGTCGGCCTGCTGCTATGGATCGCCCATACGCTGAGAAGAACGGTCAAGAAGGATTCAACGATCGCGAACGGAGGGATCTCCCATGAAGCTTGAGAAGAGAGAAATGGATAAGCCGGAGAGAATCGGAATGACGCTCTTAAGCGCCCTGCTGGGCGGAGGGGCGCTCGCTTTCGTCTGGATCGGGTTCGATTCGCTGATCGGGGGTGCTCCTTTTCCATGGCTGGGATGGGTTCGCTTCGGCTTCGTCTCGCTGGCCGGCCTCCTCTGCTTCGCGGCCGCGGTGCTATATCTTCTCGGCAGGAGGTCGGGAAAAGACGTCTTGAAGGGAGGCCTCTCCCTCATTCCGGCGATGCTCGCGGTCAACCTCATCGTTCTCGCGGTCCGGAACGTCCTGAAGCTGTTCCGAGGCGACGCCTTCGAATGGATCGAGCGGCTGTTCTCCCACCCGGCGAAGCTGATCGGCCCGGCGGCCGTCTTGATTGTTCTCGTTATCCTTGGTTTACTTAAGGAAGGAGAATCCAAAACCGACAGCCATTGAGGAGTTCCCATGAAGGAAGACAAGCGCCCGGAAGGCAAAGCGTCGTTTATTACCGAGGCGAGGCGCGAGCAGATCCGGGAAGCCGCCATCCGCACGTTGGACGAGATCGGCTACGTGAACGCCAGCCTCGCCCAGATCGCCAAGAGAGCGGGGATCAGCACGGCGCTGATCTCCTATCATTTCGCGGACAAATACGACCTGATGAACCATCTGCTGACCCACCTCGTCGAGAGGTCGGCAGCCTATATTCTGGAGAGGGTCGAACGGGAGAAGTCTTCCACGGATCAGCTGAACGCCTACATCGTCGCGAGCTTGGATTACCAAGCGGCCCATCCCGCGCGCAACGCGGCCTTGGTCGAGATCGTATTCAACGCCAGAACGCCGGACGGCGTCCCGTATTACAAGCTGGGCGACGACGAGGACGAGGATCCCGTTCAGCGGGAGCTTAGGCGGATCTTGACCGAAGGACAGCGCGCGGGAGAGTTCGGCGCGTTCCGCGTCGACGTCGTCGCCACGATGATCCAGGGCGCGATCGGAGAATACATGCTGATTCCGGAAGCCGGGAAGAAGACGGATCCGCAGACGTACCGGGACGAGCTCGTCCGCATGATTCATCGGATCGTAAAAGGATAGCTTCTTGATCGCGAGCCGCGTCGGAGGACGCGGTTTTTCGCGTTCGCGCTTTTTTTCTCCCCCGATGGATTCGATTATCGAACGCATAACACTTCGCGCCTATGCAGCGACGCGCGCCGAGACGGCGCAGAGGATCTATCGCTTGTACCAGCTTATGAACGACCGATAATAACGAGGGGCCGAGCCCCGGGTCTTGGAGGACCCGGGGGCTCGGCCCCCGTTTCTTATTCTTGCGGTCGAACGATTAATAGCGGAGCCGGTAGTCCACGACGTTCCGGTCCGGACGCCCCGTCTCCAGGTAGGCTCTCAGATTGGCGATGAACAGCTCGGCGAGCCTCTCCTTGTAGCTGTCCGTGTTGCCGCCGATGTGAGGGGTGAGGATGACGTTATCCTCGTTCCACAGCGGATGGTCCTCCGGCAGCGGCTCGGGATCGACGACGTCGAGGCCCGCGCCCGCGAGGCGGCCGCTTCGCAGCGCCTCCAGCAGCGCGTCCGTGTCGACGGAGGCGCCGCGGCCGATGTTGACGAACAGGGCGCCCGGCTTCATCTTCGCGAACCGGTCCGCGTCGAACAGCCGGCGCGTCTCCGGCGTGTCCGGCAGAATGTTCACGACGACGTCGCTCTCGGCGAGGACGCCGTCCAGCCCCTCGAACGATTCCATTCGGTCGATATGCTCCGCCGCCTTCCCGGACCGGCGGACGCCCAGCGTGCGCATGCCGAACGCCCGGGCGAGGCGGGCGACCTCGGAGCCGATCTGCCCGGCGCCGACGACGCCCATCGTCCTGCCTCTCAGTTCCCCGTACGTCTCGGCCCGTTCCCAGCGCCGCTCGGTCTGGTTCCGCACGGCCAGATGCAGGTTGCGCGTGAACGCGAGCAGCATCGCGAACGCCGTCTCGGCCATCGGCACCGGGTGTACGCCGCTCGCCGTCGTCACCGTGACGCCGAGCCGCTCCAGCTCCGCCAGCGGCAGGTTGTCGACGCCGGCCGAACCGGTCTGCACCCAGCGAAGCGGCGATTCGGCCGCGCCCTCCAGCGCGGAGGCGACGACGGGGTGCCAGCCGCAGACGATCTCGGCCGAACGCAGGACGTCCGCGCCGATCTCCTTCGGCTTGGCGAAGACGACGTTCCAGCCCGGAGCGGCCTCCCGGATGGCGGCTTCCTGCTCCGGCGCGAATCCGAACAAAGCAACGATCGTGCGCATCTCGATATCCCTCCTCATGATGCCCGTACTTTTCTATTGTAGCGTCTGCGGGGGATTTTCCCAAGCGGAGCCGTCCGGCAAGCGCGGCGAAGCGGAGATCGCGCGCCGGCGGCTTCTCCTTGGAAGACGCGCACGTCCGATAACGAGTATAATGGAACGGAAGCGGATGCGGCCGCCGCGTGGAGCGACGCCGAGGGACCGGCGATGAGGGGACCGGCGACGAGGGACCGGCGTAAAGACGAGCCCTCGAGATGTCGCGACGAACGGCTGCGATCGGAAGTAGATATAGAAGAGAGCGATCTCTTGAGCATAGAGAGGATGGATCGACGATGAATGGGATGCCGATGCCGGTGGATGCCGCGCTGCCGGCGCTGAAGGAGGCGCTCACGGAGCGGAAGCAGGCCGTGCTCGTGGCGGCGCCCGGCGCCGGGAAGACGACGCGGGTGCCGCTCGCGCTGCTCGACGAGCCGTGGCTGGCCGGCCGCAAGATCGTCATGCTGGAGCCGCGGCGGCTGGCCGCGCGCAACGCCGCGAAGTTCATGGCCCGGACGCTCGGCGAGTCCGTCGGGGAGACGGTCGGGTACCGCGTGCGGATGGACACGAAGGTCGGCCCGCGGACGCGCGTCGAGGTCGTGACCGAAGGCGTGCTGACGAGGATGCTGCAGGCGGACCCGTCGCTCGAGGAGGCGGGGCTCGTCATCTTCGACGAGTACCACGAGCGCAGCCTGCAAGCCGACCTCGGGCTCGCGCTGTGCCTGCAGGCGCGGGAGCTGTTCCGCGAGGATCTGCGCCTCGCGGTCATGTCGGCGACGCTCGAGGCGGAGCCCGTGGCGGAGCTGCTCGGGGGAGCGCCGGTCGTCGCGAGCGAGGGCCGGATGTATCCCGTCGAGACGCGGTACGCGGCGCGGCGGGAGACGGGCTTGGAGGCGGAAGCGGCGGTCGCGCGGACGGTGCTGGAGGCGCTCGCCGAGCACGGCGAGGGCGACGCGCTCGTGTTCTTGCCCGGCGCGGCGGAGATTCGCCGCGTCGAGGCGCGATTGCGGGCGGCGCTGGCGGGCCGCCCGGTGGACGTGGCGCCGCTGCACGGCAGCATGCCGCAGGAGGCGCAGGAC
>NZ_JACJVR010000170.1 GCF_014212175.1 Cohnella xylanilytica
CAAGAAGAAGGAAGCCTGATCGTCCGGCGAGGCCGGACCGAAGGGCGGGGAAGGAGAGAGGTTGCCGTTGAACGGGAGAAAGAAGCAGATCCTCGAAGCCGCCATGGGCTGCTTCGCCCGCAAGGGGTTCCAGGGGACATCGATCCAGGAGATCGCGGACGAGCTCGGCATGGCCAAAGGCTCCATCTACTTCTACTTCAAGTCCAAGGACGACCTGCTGTTGGAAGTGATCGCCTACATCGGGCAGAAGCTGATCGCGGGAATGGCGGAGCTGCCGGAAGACCGGCATCTCCCTCCCCGCGAGCGATTCCGCTCGCAGCTGAAGCGGCATATCGCCTCGTTCCAGGAGAACAAGGACCTGCCGCTAATGCTCATGAGGGAGCCGTACGCCGTCGAGAGCCAGCGAACGAGGCTGCACGAGATGGTCGTCGACTTCCAGCGCAGATTCCTGAAGTGGTTAAGGCAGCATATCGACGAGCTCTACGGAGAGGAAGCGGCGCCTTATGCGGGAGATGCGGCGGCCTCCGTCAGCGGCATCATGATGGAATATACGAAGATGCTGCTGATCGGCCGCCAGCCGCTCGACGGGAATCGGCTGGCCGACTTCGTCGCCGACCGGATGGACGACCTGATGAACGGAATGATCCGTTCAAGGGAGCGGCCGCTGCTCGGCCGCGATTACGGCCTGGATCGGTCGGACTCTTCGCCCGCTGCCGGCTATGAGGAAGCCGTGCGCAATGCCGCCCGGGAGCTGAGGGAGCGGGTGGAACGGGAATCCGTAACGGACAAGGACGAGGAGAGGAGAGCGGACCTGTTGTCCGCCCTGTCCCTGCTGGAGGAGCAATTCGCCGAGCCGTTCCCCGACCGGATCGTCGTTCGGGGGATGCTCGCCTATATGAAGGAGCTGTCGCTCCCTTCCTGGACGGAGGCTTGCCGCCGTCTGGAGGAGGCGGTTGCGGCCAAAGCCTGATCCAACGATAGAACCGCCGAAGAGACGAGC
>NZ_JACJVR010000171.1 GCF_014212175.1 Cohnella xylanilytica
AACGGGCGCCACAGGCCCAACCGGCGCCACAGGCCCGACGGGCGCCACGGGCCCAACGGGCGCCACGGGCCCGACGGGCGCCACGGGCCCAACGGGCGCCACGGGTCCAACCGACGCCACAGGTCCCGTACCGAGCTACGCCTCGGGCTTCGCGGCCGGACCGGTTGCTCTATCCGGTACGCCGACTACGACCGTGACGAGCAGTCCCGCTTTAACCGTCGCGGCCAACAACCGACTGGAGATCAACTACGCATGGCAATTGAATACGACGTTCGGTGCCCCGGCGCCGACAACGTTCACGGTTACATCTACTCTGCTGAACGGAATCGCCATTAATTCCGTAAACTTCGAACTGTCGGGAACCGCCGTGAGTACGACGACGATCCGTCCGATTGTGTTCGTGTACACGGATGTCGCTCCTGCCGCGGGAAGCAACGCCTACTCCATTCAGGCGTCCTTCACCTTGACGGGCGGAGGCGGAACGACGACGGTAACGGCGACCAACAACAACATCACCGTCACCAACTACTTGTAGTCGCCTTGCGAACTCGATCTTCCCGCCGACGGGACGATCGATCCAATCGACTCGCTGGAGGGATGGACCATTGCCCACCGTCAGCCTATGCATAATCGTCAAAAACGAAGAAGAGACGCTCGGCCGCTGCCTGGAGTCCGTGCACGATCTCGTCGACGAGATCAACATCGTCGATACCGGGTCGACCGACCGCACGGTGGAGATCGCCCGGCAATATACCGACCGGGTGTTCCATTACGAATGGCCGGACAGCTTCGCCGAAGCGCTTAACGTCTCGTTCTCCAAGGCGACGCAGGAATACATTCTCTATCTCGACGCCGACGACGTCCTGCTGCCGAAGGACCGGGAAGCGTTCCGCCGATTGAAGGAGACGCTCGATCCCGGGATCGACGCCGTATCCATGTACTACGATTACGGGACGGACGAATACGGCAACGTCTCGCTGCGCTACCGCTACTACCGGCTCGTCAAAAGATCGAGAAATTTCCGATGGGTCGGAGATTGCCATCAGCACTTGCCGGTGTCCGGGCGCACGCTTCAAGCCGACATCGCCGTCACCCACCGGAGAATCAAGCACGCGGCCGGGCGAACGCTGGGCATCTACCGCAAAAAATGGGAGAGAGGAGACGCCTTCGCGGTTCGGGATTATTTTTATTACGGCAACGAGTTGAGAGAGGGGGGCTACTGCGAAGAAGCGATCGGAATGTACGCGAAGCACTTGGCCCACCCGGAAGGCTGGGTCGACGACCGCATCTTCGCCTGCATTTACACGGCCGATTGCTATCGCTCGCTGAACGACCGGGAGAACGAGCTGGTCTTCCTGTTCAAGTCGTTCGAGCACGGCAAGCCGCGGGCGGAGGCGCTGTGCCGGATCGGGGACTGGTTCGCGCGCAAGAACGATCAACGAACCGCTGTCTATTGGTACGAGTCGGCGCTAAGAACGCCCCCGGACCCGGATCAATGGAGCTTCAGCTACCCCGCCTACCACACTTGGTACCCCCGTCTTCAACTGTGCGTCTGCCATTACAAGCTCGGCGACCTGAAGACCGCCTACGAGCACAACGAAGAAGCCGCCCGTTACCGTCCCGACGATCCCCACGTGAAGCACAACCGGGAGTGGCTCGGAGCCAGGCTCGGGCTCTCCTCATGACCGAAGGCGCCTCCCCGGCGCCTCCTTTTTTTTTGCGGCGTGCCCAGAGGCACG
>NZ_JACJVR010000172.1 GCF_014212175.1 Cohnella xylanilytica
CCGAGCATCGAGGAGCTCGGGGAACCGGAGAGGCGGCACGGCTTCGTCATCATGCTGCTCATTACGCCGGAGCCGGAAGAGAAGGTCGCGGCCCGGATGGCGGGTCTGTCGCAGCTGGACGGCATCGAGGTGACGGCCGTGCGGATGGACGATCTGCAGCCGGAAGGCGGATTGCCCGGAACCGGGGGAGGCGCTCCGGGAGTCCGGGGAGCGGAGCCGGCCGGCCCCGCGGCGTCCAAGCCCGGCGGCGAATCTCGCCGGACGGGCGCGACGGTGCGCGTCGACGTCGAACGGCTGGAGAAGCTGCTTAACCTTGTCGGGGAGCTTCTCATCGACAATACCCGGCTGCAGGACGTGAGGCGGCGACTCGGGGAGAAGTACGCGGACGAGCCGGAGGCGGACGAGCTCTCGGAGATCGGCCACCATATCGGCAAGGTCATCGGAGAGCTTCAGGACGGCATGATGAAGACGCGCATGCTGCCGATCGAGCAGCTGTTCAACCGGTTCCCGCGCATGATGCGGGACATGGCCCAGCAGCTCGGCAAGGAGATCGCCCTCGTCCTCGAAGGCAAGGAGACCGAGCTGGACCGCACGCTGATCGAAGAGATCACCGATCCGATCATCCACATCCTCCGCAATTCCGCCGACCACGCGATCGAGACGCCGGAAGAGCGAGAGAGGCTGGGCAAGCCGAGATGCGGCACGGTCGTCCTGAAGGCTTCGCACGAGGACAACCAGATCGTCATCTCGGTATCGGACGACGGAAGGGGGATCGACCCGGCCCGGATCAGGGAGGCGTCCGTCCGCAAGGGGATGGCGACGCAAGCCGAAGCGGACCGGATGTCCGACCGGGAGGCGGTCCGGCTTATTTTCCACTCGGGGGTCTCCACGGCCGCAAGCGTCACCGACCTGTCCGGGAGAGGCGTCGGCATGGACATCGTCCGGGCGCACATCGAACGGCTGAACGGCCTGATCGACATCGACACCGAAGTCGGCAAGGGGACGACGTTCACGATCAAGCTGCCGCTTACGCTCGCCATTATTCGCGCTCTGCTTGTGGGGGTCGGGGACAGCACCTTCGCGCTGCCGCTCGGCAACGTGGTCGAGATCGTCCGGCTGGAGCCGGATCAGATTCAGACCGTTCGGGGCCGGGAAGTGTGCCTGATCCGGGGCACGGTATTCCCGCTCGCGAGACTGGGCCGCAAGCTCGGAATAAGCGGAGGGGATCGCGAGCGCAAGCCGGGAGAACGGCTGCTCGTCGTCATGATCGGCGTGGCCGACAGAAGAGTGTGCCTCGCGGTCGACCGGACGATCGGCAACCAGGAGATCGTCATCAAGTCGCTCGGCGCGTACGTCGGGCAAGTGCCGTACATGGCCGGGGCGACGCTGCTGGGCGACGGAACGATCGCCCTCATCCTGGACGTGGCGGCGCTGTCGCGGGAAGACGGGCTCGGCTTGGCGCAGGAGGGGACGGCGGGGACGGAAGCCCGGGCGGAGACGGAGACCGGGGAGCAGTACGTCTCCTTCCGGATGGATTCGGAGATATACGCCATGCGAACCGACCGGGTGAAGGAGATCATTCCCGTTCCGCCGATCTCGCCGATCTCTTCGGCGGCGTCCGGAGTGGCCGGAATGATTCGCTTGAGAGGCCGTACCGTTCCGGTTCTCGATCTTAGCCGTGCGCTGAACCTTCCTCCCCGCAAGCCGCTGCCGTCGTCCCGCCTTATCGTCGTCGAATCGGACGACCGGGAAGTCGGGGTGTGGACGGACGAGATCGGCGAAGTGTTCAAAGCCCGGAAGGACGAGATCGAGCCGGCTTCGGACGTTCTCCCCTCGACGGGAGGAGAGCGGATCGAAGGCATCTGTCATCGCGCGGGCCGGATGGTCGTCGTGCTGGGCATCGACGCCTATCTCCGGGAGATGCTGCGGGCAACCTACTGAACCTACTAATCCATTCGAAGAAGGCAGGCACACACCATGACCATGACGATTCGCACGAAGCTGCTGGCAAGCTTCTTCGCCGTGTTGGCGCTTATGATCGCCGTCTCGGCGATCGCCGTGACCCAGATGGGAAGGATGGGGAGTTACGCGAAGGAGATCGACGGCCGATGGATGCCGAGCATGAGCATTCTGACGAACCTGAACGCCAACGTGGCGGACGTCCAGCGGCTTCTGCTGAGAATCACGCTGGAGACGAAGGTTTCGGAGGAAGAGAGGCTTAAGGAGAAGCTGGACGGGCTGCTCGAGACGATCAAGAAGGAGAGCGCCGAGCTCGAGCCGATGTTCCTGAGCGATCAGGCCAAGGCGGCGTTCAAGGATTTCTCCGGCAATTTCGAAGCGTACACGGCGAACATTCCATCCATCCTGAAGGCGGGAATGGGGGCTTCCGACTATACCGAGGTCATCCGGTTGATCGGAGAGACGCAGGACAACTTCAACCAATCGCAGAGCGCGATCAAGGTTCTGGTCGAGCTGTGCACGACCAAGTCCAACGACGCGACCGACGGCTCGGTCCAGGTGTTCGTCTCCGGACGCGCGCTCGTCATCGGGTTGAGCGCCGTCGCCGTCGTCCTGGCGCTGCTCCTTGCCCTCTGGATCTCCCAGAGGATCTCCTCCCCGCTTCGGAAGATCGCGGATCTTCTCTCCCGGGTCGCGACCGGCGACCTGACGCAGACGTCCTCGATCAAGCTTCGCGACGAGATCGGGCAGGTGTCGGATTCCGTCAACGAGATGGTGGGCAATCTGCGCAAGCTCGCCGGCAACGTGGCCGGCTCGTCCCACAGCGTGGCGTCGGCTTCCGAGCAGATCTCCAGCACCTCGCAGGAGATCGCGAGCAGCGTGGCGGACCAGGCTTCTTCGGTGCAGAGCATCAACGAGCTGTTCCGCGACCTGTCCCGGGCGATCGAATCCGTCGCCCAGAACGCCGAGGAGGCGGCCGCCCTGTCCGACAACACCCGGCAGGGGGCGCTCGAAGGCGGCAAGGTCGTGCAGGAGTCGCTGCAGGCGATGAACCAGGTGCACGAGGCGATGTCCCGGCTGCAGGAAGACTCGGACAAGATCGGCGACATCCTCGAGGTGATCGCGGACATCGCCGAGCAGACGAACCTGCTGGCCCTGAACGCCGCCATCGAGGCGNNCGCCGTCGTCGCCGACGAGGTCCGCAAGCTGGCGGAACGCAGCGGCACCGCGACCAAGCAGATCGGCGCCATCATCAAGGGGATGCAGGGCAACACCGAGAACAGCTCGTCGGCCGTCGAGAAGGCGGTGGCGCTCTCGCGCCGGACCGGCGAGGCGCTCGAGGGCATTATCTCGCGGGCGAACGAGACGGCCCAGCAGGTGGCCGAGATCGCGGCGGCGAGCGAAGAGCAGGCCGCCCAGTCGGAGGAAGTGCAGCGGGCGATCGAGACGATCGCGTCGGCGAGCGACCAGGTGGCGGCCGCCGCGGAGGAGACTTCGGCTTCCACGGTGTCGCTGACCCAATTGGCCGAGGAGCTGCAGAGGCACGCCTCGGCGTTCAAATTATAATCGGCGGAGGGAACGCCTTATGAGCCAGACGGCGGAACAGGCGGAACTGTCGGAGCAGGCGGAGCAG
>NZ_JACJVR010000173.1 GCF_014212175.1 Cohnella xylanilytica
AAGCTGACGCGCGGCGGCGCGACGTACGCGATCCGGGCGGGCGAGACGAAGGCGGCGAAGACGGCCGCGGACGGACAAGCCTCGCAGATCGAGTTGAACGGCGCGCCGCTGGAGAAGCAAGGGCGGCTGTTCGTGCCGGTGCGCTTCTTCGCCGGCGAAGCGAACTTGGACATTCAATGGGACGCGGAAGCGAAGCTCGTCGTGCTGCGCGATCCCGTGTTCGAATAGAAGCCAGGGGAAGAGGAGAGAGGGCATAACATGCTGCGCAAAGGCTTGATCCAACTGATGGCGACGCTGCTCGTCGCCTTGCCGCTGCTGGGCGTCTTCGGCAAGGAGGCCGGGGCGGCTTCCTCGCGGATCGCCGTCATCAAGGAGCTGTCGGGGGACGTGAAGGTCCAGAAGGCCGGCGGGTCGAAGGCGTTCCGCGCGTTCGCGAAGCTGAGCCTGAACCAAGGGGATATTCTGACGACGGGGGAGGAGAGCTCGGCGACGCTGCAGTTCTCCAACGGCACGTCGGAAGACGACCAGATGACGGTGGCGGCGAACACGGCGCTGACGTTCTCCAAGCTGTCGAACAAGAAGGGCAGCGTGACGAAGGTCAGCATGCTCAAGGGAACGGTCTGGTCCGACGTCAAGTCGATTCGGAACAAGGACGACGAGTTCCAGCTCGAGACGCCGACGGCGGTCATGGGCGTGCGGGGCACGCACTTCTTGTCGGCGGTCGACCCGAACACGTCGGCGACGAACCTCACCGTCTTCGCCGGGGTCGTGCGGGCGAACGTCCCCCAAGCCGGGCAGCTGGCCATCGCCGGCTCTTCGAGCGGAGCGGTCGGGGGCATGATGCCGGCGGCGCCGACCGGCCCGAACGGCCCGAACGGCCCGAACCGCCCGAACGGCCTCGGCCAGACGGTGCTGGTGTATCCTTCCCAGCAGATTTACTTGCCGGGAACGCTGCCTCCGGCCGCGGACCTGAACGGGCAGGTCGGCATCGTGGACGTGGGCAGCCTCATCGGCACCGCGCCTCCCGAAGTCATCCAGGCGCTGGTCACCCATCTCTCGGCGATCAAGGAAGAGCAGGAAGAGCAGAAGAAGAAGCTGCAGGAGAATCCGGGCGCGATCGCTTCCGGCCTGGAGACGCTCGGCCAAATCGCGGAGAATATCGACAGTCTGCTGCCTTCTCTGATCAAGGAGGCCGTCGACCAGTATAAGCTGGAGCAATGGGCGGCGGAGAATGCCGTTCAGCGGACGAAGAACGAGACCGGGTATACGATCGGCCTGGATAAGACAATCGGTCTGGATCTGGAGCAGCAAAAACGCCAGGAAGAGCTGAAGAAGCAGCAAGCCCAGGAAGCGAAAGACGCCCAGCAGAAGCAGCAGGACCAGCAAGCCGAGCTCCAGCGGGAGCTGGGCGAGCAGATAAAGCAGCTTCAAGAGCAGATGCGGCAGATTCAAGAGGCGAACCGGCGGGCGCAGCAAGCCGCGCAGGAAGCGGCGGAAGCCGAGCTCAAGAAGAAGCTTAGCGACGCGGAGAAGGCGAAGTTCGAGCAGAACAAGCAGCAGAACGAGCAAGGCGCGGGCACGGCGACGCCGGCTCCGTCGACCTCCTCCGGGTCGTCGAAGTCGAGCAACGCGAACCTGCAGTCGCTTGACCTGTCGGCGGGCACGCTGACGCCGGCCTTCGACGCGAAGACGACGAGCTACTCCGCTTCGGTCGCCAGCGAAGTGTTCGCTGTCGACGTGATCCCGGTTGCCGCGAGCAACAAAGCGACCCTTACCGTGAACGGGTCCGCGCTGTCGGGCGGCAAGGCGTCCGTGCCGCTGGCGCCGGGGACGACGACGGCGATCTCGGTGAAGGTCAAAGCCGAGGACGGCTCGATCAAGGAGTACAAGATCGCCGTCGCGCGGGCCGCGACGCCGCCTTCTGGCACGGCGACGCTTCAGTCGCTGACGCTGTCCGCGGGGACGCTGAGCCCGGGCTTCGCGCCGGAGACGACCGCTTACAAGGCGAGCGTCCCGAGCGCAACCGGATCGGTGACCGTGAAGGCTGCGGCGACCGATTCGAACGCGGCCGTCCGCGTGAACGGCGAGCCGCTGACGGCCGATGGCCGCGCGGTGACGCTCGGCTATGGGGCCAATACGGTCAACGTGGAAGTGACGGCGCAGGACGGCACGACGAAGAAGACGTATACGGTCGAGATCACCCGTCAGCTATTGAACGCGGTGAAGATCGCGTTCCCGTCGGGTTCGCCGCTGCAGATCGACTTCACGTCGGCGAATCCGAACACGGAGTTCGAAGTGCCCGCCGGCTCGGATAGCCTCGATCTGACCGTGCCGAGCGGCGGTCCGGAGCTGACGGTCGTCGCGAACGGCAGCCCGGTGACGCCGGAGCCGGTGTCCGCGGCCGGTCTGAAAGCCATGGCGGCCGTAGCGCTGTCGGCTCCGTCCGCTTGGAAATATGCGATCCCGCTCGCGCCGGGAAGCAACGAGATCAAGCTGACGGCCGTCATCGAAGGCGTCTCCAAGACGTACACGATCCTCGCGATCAAGCCGGCGATGAACGTGGCGACGCTGAAGAGCCTCTCGATCGACGGAACCGCGCTGTCCGACTTCTCGCCGGACAAGCTGGAGTACGAACTTAACGTGCCGAACGGGAAAACTTCGGTCGGCGTCGCGGCCGTTGCAACCGTCGATGGGGCGACCGTCCAGGGGACCGGCCCGGTCGAACTATCGGTCGGCGCCAACACGGTTACGGTTACCGTTACCGCCAAGGACGGCGTCACGAAGAAGGCGTACAAGCTTACGATCAACCGGGCGGCTCCCGCGGCTTCGAGCGAAGCCAGATTGAGCGGCATCCGAATCGACGAAGAGCCGATCGCCAGCTTCTCGCCGGATCATTATCATTATTCGATCGAGGTAGAGAACGAGAAGACCTCCGTCGCGGTAGCCGTCACGAAGATCGACAGCCGCGCCGCGGAGCATGTCAGCGGCAATACGGACCTCAAAGTCGGCAGCGACAACAACATCGTCATCGAAGTGACGGCTCAGGACGGCGTGACGAAGAAGACGTACACGATCCAGGTTACGCGCCTGGAGCCTTCGGTCTCGAACGTCGCGAAGCTGAGCGCGTTGTCGGTGACGAGCGGCGAGCTGTCTCCAGCATTTCATCCGGATACGGCGGAATACGCAGTGAATGTCGCCAACGACGTGGCCTCCATCGGCGTGAAGCCGACCAGCGAGGCCGGCGGCACGATCAAGGTCAAGGACGAAGCCGTGGAGAACGGACAGACCGTTAACGTACCTTTAAATGTCGGAGTCAATCCGATCTCTATCCTCGTTACGGCCCAAGACGGCGTGACGACGAAGACGTATACGGTAACGGTTTATCGGGCCGAACCTTCCGCTTCGAGCGATGCGACGCTCTCCGGAATCAAGCTGGACGGAGTCGACTTGGAAGGCTTTTCGGCGGAGCGACTGACGTATTCGTACGAGGTGCCCTACGCGAAGACCTCTATCGAAGTCGCAGCTGCGGCGGCTGACCATAACGCCAATGTCAGCGTAACCGGCAACTCCGGATTCGAAGTGGGCAGCGGCAACAGGATCGTCATTGAAGTGACGGCTCAGGACGGCGTGACGAAGCGAACGTACGAGATTGTCGTCACGAGAGCCGAGCAAGGTTCCGTTGAAGGGCATCCCGAATGGCTGACGGGTTGGTCGGCTATTACTAATACGGAACAGCCGATGAAGCTCTATCGAATTGATGCCTCCAACTTCTCCGCAAAAGTGGACGATATGGCATCCAGCTTCGATCTTACGATGGATTTCGATGATACCGTGATTACCTCCGTATCCCTTCGATACGGGGAAGCTGTGATAACATACGCCCCTGGCGAGACGAAGACGATTCTCTTCCCGGAGACGGCTTCGAATACGACGATTAACCTGGAGTTTATGAAGGATTCTAGCGTTGTCGGAACGGCCCGTTTGACCGTTCTTCGGGGAGAACCCGATCCGTCGAGTTATACGATGGATTCCGTTGTTTTCTCGCGGTTTGTCATGCCGGATTACGACTATTTCTTGGCGAACCCGTTATCGGATTCGAACGAGTACTTCATCCGAGTTCAAGATGCGGCGGATTGGATTAGCGCGAAGCTCCTTGACGATGGGATATTAGCCATCAGCCGGGCCGGCGTTCCCATCTCGGACTTGAGCCGGATCGAATTGTCGCCGGGATACAATGCCTTCACGGTCAAAGTATCCGATACGAGCGGACAGTTTTCCAATACGTACAAGCTGTTCGTTTACAGGGGAGATTCGAAGGTTCCGGGACTTGGCGTTACGTCTCTGACAGCCGATGGCGAGCAAGCAAACTGGAACGAGCTATTAAAGGGATATCAATTGTTCGCGGACGATACAAGCCTGCGGATTAAGCCGAGCGCGACTGCGGGGACAACCGTGAACGTTATCGGCCATGGCGTAGCCGATAATGGCGACGGCACTTATACCGTTCCCCTTACCGAGGAGATGGCATATGCCAGCATCGTCACTTCTGCCGAGGGGCAACGTTGGGCGGAACCACTGTTCATCCATAAAAACGAACTGCCCGCATTCGTCACTGGTTGGACGGTCTCCGATCCGAACGATCCGGATAATAGATTCAAGAAGAATATGTTCGGAGATTACGACGGAGACAAACAGTATTACGTTGCCGCTTCGGATACGTTGGCGGCGGTCAAAGTCAACTTGAAACTGGAAGAGGGAGTTGCCGCGACTGCCTACGCTCGCGGAAGCGGCGAGGCTGGAGAGGAATACTCCCCGGCGATCGAGAGCGACGGGTCGTCGACATTCGAACTGAATTTGCGTACGGGGTACAACTCGATTACGTTCTATCTGGAGAAGCCGCTCGGAGGCGAAGGTTACGATAATGGAGAGTTCACCCTGCACGTCGTTCGCGGAGAGATGTCGCTCAGAGGGATCGACGCCTACCCAGAGAACGGAGATTCCTTGACGGTGACTCCGATCGGGTCCAACAGCTACTTCGCGAAGACGGAATCCGATAAGGTGAACGTATACCCGGATTCCTACGGCTCCGAATCGGCCATATTCAAGTTCAAACTGAACGGTCAGCCGGCTACATCCTACATTGACTTGGGGGCTCAACCGGACGGTCTGCAAGATGTCGAGATTACGAGTTACGAGATGGACGGTCTTGTCAAAGGCATCTACCACCTGAAAATATGGAAGGGTGCGACAGGTCCGACCGGAATCAAAGTGAACGGTTGGAATGTCAAGATAGGTGATGAATCGGCGGACACGGTATCGCCAGCCGGCATACTTGCGGATTCCGTAGTCGTTCCCGCCGCTTCGACAAGCGTCAGCATCCAACCGAGCTCGACTCAAACGATTGTCGCCGTTTATTCGGAGGATCGAATGATCGCCGCCTCCGACGGCCGTTACGAGATTCCGTTGGACGATTACGATCCGACCACTTCCGTTCAGGTAGTTCTGCAAGCGGCGGATGGCAAGCGATACGTTTACGAATTAAGAATCGTCAAAGAGACCGAAGCGAAGCTGAATTCGTTATCCGTATTCGACAGTACGGGCCCACATATGCTTGCGATGGATTCAGCTCCTGACCGCGAGACGGATTACGTGTATGTGATCGCTCCGATGTCCGGCGAAATCGATGTAACCGCAATTCCGGCAGGAGCCGGCACCGTAAAGATTGACGGCCAGTTGGCCGACTCTTCCTCCCATTTCGTAACGTTGCCGGTAAACTGGTCGGAGCCCAAGATCGTTCCGATCGTCGTGACGAGCATTAGCGGGGGGCAAAAGACGTATACGTTGAAGCTGTTCCCGCCTGCGCCGGACAACGAAGCGGAATTAGTGAGCCTGGTGATTAACGGAGCGAATGTCTACCCGGATGCCGATCGGAATTTGATCTGGAATTTCGAAGCGGGCACCCCGGAAGCAAACGTAAATGCGAACATCACGTTAAACGCGACGAATCCGGGCGCGACGGCTACAATCAACGGAATGACGATCAGCAAGTATATAAGCACGCAACTTACGCTAACCCAGACCGTAGACATTCCGTTCCAAGTGAAGTCGGCGGACGGCACGACGCTGTCGGACCCTTACACGCTCAAATTCGTTAAGGTGCTGAATAGCGACGCAGGCATCTATAATATCAACGTTTTGGTGGATAACGGGGCCTACGCCGTCGTTTATGACGATACGAACGGGATCTACAAATTGAACGGTACGGCGCTTGACGGCAAGGTAAGCCAAGTCAGGCTGCTGATCGACACGAACCGGTCGGACGCCACGCTTACGGTTAACGGGGGCCCATATTTGACGGCCAACAATAATAGACCAAGAGATCAGCTCGCATTGAAGGGTCTCGAAGCTGGCGATAACGAATTCGATTTAATGGTTACGGCGTCCGACGGAACGACGGGACATTATACGTTAATGGTTGCTAGAGAGCCGGAGTTCCCGGAGCTCGAGATCGACGGAGCGCCGGCCTTGTACGCAGACGGGAAGCTGTGGTTCCAACCGGAAGCCCCTGAAGCTACGGAAGTCCATTTAAGTGCCTTCCTCGATGGATCCGCAGCTTTGGAACTGTTGGCTGACTATTATGAAGATAGCGGGGATGCGATTGGCTCCGACTTTGCTCTTCCGTTAGCCCCCGGCGCGAACACCTTCTGGTTGAAATACACAGACTCGGAAGGACATTCGGCGAAAAAGGAGCTTCATATTTACAACCGGAGCTCTTCGGAAGTGCAGGCGATGACGATTGCGACGGCTGGATTCGAGCAAGCGCCGGACTCGTCCTGGCACGCTTACTTGTCCGATCTAGGGAAGACGGCTCCGACGACGCTTCAGGTGGATGTAGCGATTGCTGACAATGTCAGCGTCTCCGCGTACAGTTTGACGGGCAGCTCTATCGACGCGGTATATAGTTATCTAGATGACCGTACGCTCGAACTTCCCATTCCCGATACGGAGAGCAGCACTTTTATTTTCCTAGTCGATAACAATGGAACCCGAATCGCCTATAAGGTCGTCATTACGAATATGACCGTATAGCGTTTCTGCCCTTTCCCGATTCTTTGGCGCGAATGCGCCGAAGGTTCGGGATTTTTTTTGTGCCATACCGCTCATTAACCGATTGAGCAGGTCTGCCGATATATACAGAAATAGGAACCCCCGAAAGGAGATTCCGCATGAGTTCCGAGAAGGACAAGCTGGAAGAACATATCAAGCAGTTCTACGACAACGTGCCGGACGTCGGGGACACGCTCCCGATGAAGGATTATTTGTTGAAGCACGAGAACAACCAGATGGCGTGGTACCTCCTGGGCAAGCAATACGCGGAGAGGGGCGAGGAGGGCAAGGCGAACTATTGCTTCGCGCAGGCGGGCCCGGTCTACGAAGCGTTCGAATCGAAGGCGAGCCCGCTGCTCGCATCGGCGCGGGAGCCGGGCCAGCCGCCGAAGCGCCGCTCGCGGCGGAAGGCGTGGGCGTGGGCCGCGGCCGGCGTCGGCCTGCTGGCGGT
>NZ_JACJVR010000174.1 GCF_014212175.1 Cohnella xylanilytica
GGCCGGGCCTTCGACGGCCGCCGTCCGCTCGCGGCCGTCGCCGTCGCTCGCCCAGCGGTAGGCGAGCAGCCCGCCCGCGACCGCGATGCCTAGAAGCAGCGCCATATTCACGTAGAACAGCTTGCGAACGCGCCTCTTGGATTTCCGGCGCGACTGGGTGCGGGAATAAGGCATGCGTACGATTCCTCCATGTCCATTTCTTCCCGCCATTATACCATATCCGACGCCGTTCGGGCCCAGGCCTCAGGACTCCCCTTCGCTAGCCCCCGTGTAGACCGAGATATTCGATGTTTTAGAACATCTCCCTCTCGCCGCCCCCTCTTTCGACCGAGATATTCGATGTTTTAGAACATCTCCCTCTCGCCGGCCCCTTTTCCGACCGAGATATTCGATGTTTTAGAACATCTCCCTCTCACTAGCCCCTTTTCCGACCGAGATACTCGATATTTTAGAACATCTCCTTTCCGCTGCCCCCTTTTCCGACCGAGATATTCGATGTTTTAGAACATCTCCTCACGCTAGCACCTTTTTCGACCGAGATACTCGATGTTTTAGAACATCTCCTTTCCGCTGCCCCCTTTTTCCGACCGAGATACTCGATGTTTTAGAACGTCTCCCTCTCACTAGCCCCTTTTCCGTCCGAGATATTCGATGTTTTAGAACGTCTCCCTCTCGCTAGCCCCTTTTTCGACCGAGATATTCGATGTTTTAGAACATCTCCCTCTCACTAGCCCCTTTTCCGTCCGAGATACTCGATGTTTTAGAACATCTCCCTCTCGCTAGCCCCCTCTTTCGACCGAGATACTCGATGTTTTAGAACATCTCCTTTCCGCTGCCCCCTTTTTCCGACCGAGATACTCGAT
>NZ_JACJVR010000175.1 GCF_014212175.1 Cohnella xylanilytica
GTTTGTCTTTTTCCGGGTCACCCCCTGAAAAGAGTGCGGTTCATTCAAATTCGTCTGATTTATGGTCTTGACATAGCACCGCTGCTCTCTTATGAGCGCTCTCCCCTTAGCTCAGTCATTCTCCCTTTTGTTCTCTATACTCGTCAATATCGCCGCTTCTGCCCTTTATCCCATCCAAGCGCTCTTCAGTTACAAGTTCCCTCGCCCAACTTCATTCTCGTCCCTTATGACCGCTCTCCCCTTAGCTCAGCCATTCTCCCTTTTGTTCCCTATACTCGCCAATATCGCCTACTCGCCAATATCGCCTCTTCTGCTCATTATTCCATCCACGCACTCAACAGTTACAAGCTCCCTCCCCCCCTTTTCGTTCCTTATGACCGCTCTCCCCTTAGCTCAGCCCGCATCCGGCCTTTCTTCGCATTTACTTCCTTATGCCTGCTTATCCCTCTAACTCATCCCTCCGTCCGTCTTCTGCCCTTATGCCGGCTCTCCCTTCAGCTCAGTCCCATCGTAGCCTCCGTTCTCTCTTCCCTGCGCGCAGTCGGGCTTCCGCATAACACTCTGCTTGTTCTCGCCGCCTATGAGGCTTATCCCGCCTGCTCCGTACACCATCAGCCGTCTTTTGTAGCGCGACTTCAATCGCATTTTAGGACCTTCCTTTTTGCCGTTCTCACGCTGGCTCCGTTTCGATTTTCTCTTCTTTAGTCGCTGCTTCCCGCCCGGCTGACGCCTCTTTTCGGCTTGACATAGGAACGTATGTTCGATATAATAGAGAAAAATAGGATTCATTACCATGCCGAAATGAGGTGGCGAATTGAAGGCGATTTCGTTGGAGGAGTTCATGGACCGTTACGGTTCCGAAGCCGATTGCGTTAAGCTTCTCTTCCAGGCTCGATGGCCGAACGGCTTCTCTTGTCCGTGCTGCGGCCATACACAAGCTTGCACCGTTACTACGCGACGCCTCCCTTTGTACGAATGCCGCCGTTGCGCGCGCCAAACCTCGCCCACCGCCGGTACGATTCTGGAGAAGACCCGTACCCCGATCGCCAAGTGGCTTTATGCCATGTACCTCGTCTCCTTGCCCGAACATGGCGTCAATGCCGTCGAACTGGCTGCCCGAATCTCCGTCGCCTACAAGACCGCTTTCGCCATGCTCCGCAAGATCCGTCTCGCCATCAGCGCCTTCACCGATGCCGAACGACTGTCCGGTCGCGTTCAGGCAGGACTTACGCCATTCCAACGCCTATACTTGACCGCCCGCGAATTGAGCGAAGAACATCCCCGCCCCGTCGTGACAAGTCTCTCCGTCGACGAACGCGGGCAGCCCCGTCAGGTTAAAATGGTGCTTCTACCGCCCAATCATTTGGAGCACCGGTGCTGGCTTCCCATCGGCCAGAGAGAGTTCCAGGATCGTTTTGTCAGCTCGGATTCGGCTTCGGTGTCCTTCGCCTTCTCCTCTCTCCTGGCTTACCGCCATTGCCAAGCGTTGATTCCGTATCACAAAGCCGCCTACCGCTGGATGAACGACACCTTCCGCGGGCTTGGAACCCGTTATTTGCAGTCGTATCTGGACGAGTTCGTTTATCGGGTGAATTGCGGTTTACGCGGACAGTCCGCCTTCGATTCCTTGGTTCGCTTGTCCGCAGGCGTCTCTCTCTCCGCCTGACGGTTACAACCCGCAAGATGCGCGGCGCATAATTTAATGCCTCGACGAATGGATAGCGGCCGCGAATCGGCTTGCCCCGACCTCATGAACACGATGCCGGAATTGCGATAGAGCTGCGGAACTGTTGGGGCTCTCCCCTTCGCCGTAAAATTCTAGGCCTGCGATCTACTCCGTCCGACACCTGAGCTAAAGGGAGAGTGACTATAAGCCGGATGAATTAGCCGTTGCCCTTCTATCGCTTATGGCGGGAAGCGGCGGCGGCTTCGTTCTCGTTCGCCAAGGGAGAAAGTTGCTGCCTGAGCTAAGGGAAGCGTGAACTAGTGAGCAGGATGCAGAGGAAATGAGCAAATGCATAAGAAATAAGCAAATGCATAGGAAAGCGCACATATTGCGTTCAAGCCGACGAAGGAAGCTTTGTTAGTTCATAACGAGGTATGAGAAGGTTTGTTATCCGTAACGACGGGAGAGATGATTCGAGGTTCGCTGAGGGCAGAGATGCTTCTGAGCTAAGGGGAGAGCGGTTATAATAGCCGCGCTTCTGAATGATTGGTTGCTGAATTGCGTAAAAAAAAGCGGCCGACGGCCGCTTTAAGATTGGGTTCCGAATTTGCGCCGGAGCGCCGCTTCGACGGCCGGGGGGACGAGGTCCTGTACTTGCCCGCCGAATTTGGCGATTTCTTTGACGATGCTGGAGCTTAAATACGAATATTTCGGATTCGTCATCATGAAGATCGTCTCGATTCCTTCGTCCAACTGACGGTTCGTCGAAGCCATCTGCAGCTCGTATTCGAAGTCGGTGACGGAACGGATTCCCCGGACGCTGACTTGGGCGTTGCGCGATCTCATGTACCGGACGAGAAGGTCGCGGAAGCTGTCAAGCTCCACGTTCGGCAAGTCTTTGGTCACTTCGCGCAGCAGCTCCACTCGTTCCTGCACCGTGAACAGCGGATTTTTGGACGTGTTGTTCAGCACGGCGACGATGAGTCTGTCGAATTGCTTCGCGGCCCGGCGGATAATGTCCAGATGGCCGAACGTCACCGGATCGAAGCTTCCGGGATATACCGCGATTCGATGTTCTCCGTCCTGCCGCGTCATCTTGGCGGTCATGGGGCTTCTCCTCCGTAGCGATAAATGGATAGGGCGGTCTCTCCGTAAGTCGCGTGCCTTCTTCTCGTATATTCGCCGAATCGCTCGCCGTAGTCGAATCCCGATTCATGCTCCACGACGGCGACGGCTCCCTCGGCCACCATCCCTCGCGAGGCCAGATCGTTCAGCAGCTCGTCGCAATCCTTCATGGCGTAGGGAGGATCGAGGAACAGCAAGTCGAAGCGAACGTCCCTTTTCTCCAGCAGCTTGATCGCCTTGCGCGCGTCGTTACGGTACACCTCGGCGCGGTCCGACAGACCGGCCGCCTCCAGGTTGCGCCGAACGACCTCCACGCTTCGCGGATTGGCATCGATAAAGATGCAGCGCCCCGCTCCGCGGCTCAGCGCTTCGATGCCGAGGCCCCCCGTGCCCGCGAACAAATCGAGCGCCGTCTCTCCGTCGAAATAAGGACCGATGATGCTGAACAACGCCTCTTTGACCTTGTCCGTCGTCGGACGGGTCGTGTTGCCGGGCACCGCCTTCAGCGGTCTCCCCTTGGCTTCTCCCGATATGACTCTCAAGTTGTCATCTCCTGAGCAAATAAACGCCGCGGCCGGACAGCCCGCAGCTTATCTTCGGTGCCTATGTTACCACAATCCGGCACGAGGCAAAAGCGGAGCCCTAACGGTCCGTCTCCGTTTTTTACGAAATTTTGTTCCGCCGAAGGGTATATTTCCCGCGTATCGGGTCACAATGATAGTACCGGCGCCTAAGAAACGCCGGGGACAACCGCGGAGAAGACTTACGTTTCCCCATAAGCTCTTCGTCCGGTTTCTCCTCTCCCATGAAGGGCCTCGTCGCGAGACGGGGCTCGACTTTTTTTGCAATATTTCTTGTTTACTTCCGTTGGGGACATACGTTATTATGATTCAGGCGGAGTTCAACCCTTGCTTTGGAGGATCGAAAAATGGATGACAACGTACTTAAACCGGGTCAAGAACTGATCGAGGACAACGACTTCGAGCTTGCCATCATCGAGAAGCCGACCGTTGTCGTCTCGCAGAACGGAATGAGGCTAAGACCGCCTTCTGTCGTATCGTCGTATAACGACTTTTCGGTGACGATGGCCGACGGAAGCGTCTTCTTGCGCAAAGTAAATAAATTCGTTACGGCCGAGTGAGATTAGCGGGTTTCCCATTGAAGAAGACTTTTTGTCTTCTTTTTTTATTTTTCTGGCCTGATCATGGAGGAATCGATCCGTGCTCGTTGCGACGCATATGATGGCAGCCTCGGCCCTGTGCGAATTCGCGCAGGCTACCCGGCTTTACAAGGAAAAACCGAAAGCGTGGAGGCCCGCGATTCTGCTGCTTGCCTTCGCCTCCCACTTCGCTCTCGATGCGATTCCGCACTATGATCTGGGGGTTCTGCCGAACGGAATTATCGGAGCATGCGTAATCGCCTTCCTTCTGTACGAGGCTCGGAAAACCGGAGACGGCCTCCTCCTCGCCGCCGCGTTTCTCGGGGCGCTGCCGGATGCGCTTTTTTTCCTGGAATGGGGGACTCCGGTCGATCGATTCCACTACTGGATTCACTTCCGAAGCGCGAATCCGCTGCCCTTCTTCCTTGTTATCCTCGAGCTCGCCGTCGTTCCGGCTCTAGCCTTCGTCTTGGCAAGGCGGAGATCGATCGTTCGGTCCGACCGTTAAAATAACGGTTCTCTCTCGATGATCGGAAGCGCGCGGCCGATAATGAAGGATGAGGGGGTGAAAGGATGGATATCGGAGCGGTATCGACGGCGTTAAGCCAATCCTCCCTGAAGCAAGCGGTCGGCATTCAAGTGCTGGCCATTGCCAAAAACCAGGCGGAGATTCAAGGCCAAATGTTCGTGCAGATGGTCGGACAAAGCCTGGATCCGAACCTCGGGAGGAACCTCGACATTAAAGTATAGGTTCCGGGGAGCATAACGCGCGATAGGGTCCCGTCCGGCGACGGGGCCCTATTCGCGTCAGCTGCCCGCAACGATTCTCCCATAATTACGTATTAACGTGTACATTCGGAATGATTGGGGGAATCTGTCTTGTCCGGTGCCGGAGCTTCGGTCTTCTCGGGAATCGTCACGGTTTTCTTGTTGATCTCGGTTGTTCTCTTCGTCCTTCACGTCGCGATCTGCGTCTGGGCGTACCGGGATTGCATCCGCAAGGGAAGAAGCCCCGAATTCGCCCTTCTCGTTCTGATCGGCCTGTTCTTCTTCCCGGTCTTGGGCCTGATCGTGTACCTGCTCATCCGCAACGACGGCGGCCGCCGCGGACCGTACAACGGGTATTAGCCCGGGTGGCGTCCCGCTCCGCGCGACATAGCATGATCGTAGTCCCTCGACGGACATCCCGAGGAGGAAGCGATCATGCCCAAATACCGGATTATTGTAGATCTCTCCGACCGCCGGCTATATTTGCTGGACGGGGACATCGTCGTGCGGGAGTTCCCCGTCGGCATCGGCAAGATGGTGACGCAGACGCCCGTCGGCGACTATACGATCATAAACAAGCAAGCGGACCCGGGAGGCCCGTTCGGCGCCTTCTGGATGGGGCTGTCCAAGCCCCATTACGGCATCCACGGAACGAACGATCCTTCTTCCATCGGCAGGCTCGTGTCGCACGGATGCATCCGGATGTACAACGAAGACGTGCTCGCGTTAGCCTCCCTGGTTCCCATTCACACCCGCGTCACGATCCGGCCGTAGGCTCGATCTCCCCCGTAATCGCCCGCTCGGTACATGCCGAGCGGGAATTTTTTTTTATTGGAATAAAATGACCCTTGATGGGGAACAATTGTTCGTATTAAGATGAGAACATAAGTTCTGTTTGTGAAACGCTGAATTGGAGGCGGAAATTATGTCCATCGAGAAATACGCCGGCAAGTCATTGGACATTATTTGCGTAGACGACGCAGGACAGCTCGCGCAGCGAAGGATGACGCCGCATTCCGCGGCCAACGGTCGTATGTCGGGAGACGGCCATTGGAGAAGGTCGCTCCGCGCGTTCAAGGTTCCGAACCTTCTCCCGAATAAGCCGGTGAACGGCTATGCCTCCTGAGCGTACGATCTTTCTTATCGACGGGCAGTCGTTCTATGCGTCGGTCGAGAAGTCCGCGTATCCCGAATACCTCGATAAGCCGGTCGCAATCGGAGACCCGGATCGCAAGTCCGGCATCATCCTCGCCGCCTGTCCGGTTGCGAAGTCGCGAGGAGTCACGACGGCGGAGCGCATATTCGAGGCGCAAGCGAAATGTCCCGACTTAATCGTCATCCGGCCGCGAATGCAACGGTACATTACGATTTCGCTTTTGATAACGAGATTATTCGAGAACTTCACCGATCTGGTCGAGCCCTACTCGATCGATGAGCAGTTCCTCGACGTGACGGGTTCGCTCTCTTTGTTCGGGTCCCCTTACGAAATCGCTCGCCAAATTCAGGCGCAAGTTCTCGCTTCAACCGGCGTTTGGTCGCGAGTAGGCATCGGATCGACGAAAATACTTGCCAAAATGGCAACCGATAACTTCGCAAAGAAGCGGCCTGACGGGATCTACAGACTGGGCCCCGAGAACATCGAAAAAGATTTATGGTCGCTGCCGGTCCACCAGATGTTTATGGTGGCCTCGAGGATGACGCGGCATTTTATACGTATGGGACTACCGACAATCGGCGATGTGGCGCGCCTGGATCTAGGCGAATTCAAGCGTCGAATGCGCCGCGAGATGGGAAAACAATCGGATATCCAGGCGGAATACTACTGGCAAACGGCACGAGGGATCGACCCCTCCCCCGTTGTTCCAAGTATTCGCGGAAAGCTGCAATCCGTAAGCCACGGAAAGGCATTGCGCAGTCATCTGTACCGGAAACTCGAGGATATCGAGGTCGTGCTCCTCGAGCTCGTCGTGGAGGTGTGCCGGAGGGCCCGGCGACACGGTTACCTCGGCCGCGTCGTATCCGTCGGCGCTGTGGAGACGGACGGGGAACGGGCCAGCCACTTCGGACGGCAAATGACGCTCCCCCATGCAACGTCCCTCACGCATGAAGTCGCCGCAGCCGCCCATAAGCTGTTCGTTGAGCATTGGCGCGGCCTTCCCGTCAGCCGGTTGTTTATTGCGCTGACCGATCTCGCGAGCGACGATGTTTATCAACTAACATTGTTTGACAATCGGCCGGCTGCTTACGCCATCGAACGGGCAACGGATTCGATTAAAGACCGGTTCGGCGACGCGGCTATTATGCGCGCTTCCTCTATGCTTGAATCGGGAGTCGCAAGGGAAAGAGCGGGACAGATTGGAGGGCATTATAAGTGACAAAACTCGACGGAAACGAAAGGTGGAAATCCAAAATGCTCCTTACGGAACATCAGGAACAATATGAGGCGCGCGATAAAAGACCGACACAGCGACAGACGGAGGAAGAACGCTTCTTAGTTCGGGACTACGTCGTTTTGCCGCATATGCTTACGATGGCCGATAACAGTCACCGCGCTATCCTCTTGACGGCCAATCCGCTCAAGTCGGTTATCGCCCTGTTTCTGCAAGCGCTAATGAATCGAATCAGCGGAGAGATGCACCACACTATTCACGAGTTTAACAAGCGCAATATCAGGGTCACCCAAGACGAACAAATCGACGATATTTATTATTATCAAGTACGCTGCCGCGGATTTGTCGAGAAAGTCGGATACACTCGCGAGGTCATGAAATCGGAAATTCGGATTAAAATGAAAAAATTTACGGACGAGATTCTAAAACCGGCTTTTGATAAAAAACAATAATGGATACTCCGTCCGAGTCTTCCGACTCGGTAAAGGAATAAAAAAAAGAGGTGGAATCTAACCGTAAATACGGTAGATCCACCTCTAAATGATTCGCGTTCACGAAGCATAGCCGTTCACCGGCTCTCGCGCGAGAATGCCCTCGGCCCGGAAGACCCGCAAGGCGTTCCTCATGTGATCGTAGGCCCGAATCCGGTCTCCGCGCACGGAATGGACGGTGATCCTCCGCTGCGTGAAGCGGCCCTTGCGATCCACGTAAATAATGTCGACTGTCAGTCCAACGTACTTCTCCATGGACATGAATCTCGCCTCCATCGTCCCGTTACAAGGAACGTTTGTTCTTATTTTAATACGAACAATTGTTCCCTTTCAATAGATAATTTATTCCTCCGCCCCGAATTCCGTTCCGTCTTCCGCAAGTCGGGTTTCGGCGGCTGGAACGATGTGTAAACAATGGATATAAAGGTCGTATCGCGCGAAGGAGGTGGCTATGATGAGAAGCGAGCGGATCCCGCTGCGGACGTATCTGATGTTCCTCATGACGGAAGTCGCGATCGCCATGAAGGAAGAAGCCGAAGCCGCCCGGAAGCGGCCGACGGCGCGCTAGGAGGCCGGACGCCGGAATCGGGCGACGGCCACGGTCGGCGGGCGACGACGGCAGCGGAGAGTTAAACGAGAAGGGAATCGGAAGGCTAAATCGAAACCGGGATACGCGAACGGCCGGCGCCCCTTCACGGGACGACGGCCGTTCGTGATTTCGCGCGCGTTCCGCGCTACAATAGAAGGCGGACGCGGGCGGCCGGGCAATCGGCCGGCATCCGGTCCGTACGGACTTCATCTTGAAACGTGCAGGAGCGATCCCCCATGAGAACAAGCGATCAGATCAAACGGAAGTACAACGAACTCGCCGCGCAGAAGAAGGCTCTGAAGGCCCGGCGAAGCGCGGCGGAGGAAGAAGGCGGCCCGGCTGCCGTCGATTCTCGGATCGAGCGGCTGGAAGAGCAGATGCTGCTGCTCGAGTGGGTGCTGAACGAGCCGCTCGGAAGCTACCACGGCTAAGACGGACCGGGCGGAGCCTCTCGCCACCCGTAAAACCGCCGGGCGTTCGCCTCGACGGCGAGCTCCGCCTCCTCTTCCGCGAGCCCCCGAAGGGCGGCGATCTCCCGCACGACGTCCCGCACCATCCCCGGCTCCGTCGGCGTTCCGGCGAACGGCCCCTCGAACGGCCAAGGCCCGTCCGTCTCGGTCATGAGCCGATCGAGCGGGTAGACGGCCGCCAGCTCGCGGATCTCGGGCTCGTACAGGACGTCCGGCGTCACGGAGATGTAGTAGCCTCCGTCGATCATCCGCCGGACGGTATCCGCCCCGCCCTTGAACCAATGGAAATGCGCGCGCCGTATCCGGCGGCGCCGTAAAATATCGATCGCCTTGTCGGCGTCCTCATAGACGGCGTGCAGGACGATCGGCCGGCCCAGCTCCGCGGCCAGCGCCGCGAAACGGTCCAGCTGCCGCAGGTAAGGCGCTTCGTCGAACGACTCCCCCTTCGCCTCGGCCTCCTTGCGCGTATAATAAGGCAGCCCGACCTCGCCGATGGCGAACGGCTCGTCCCCGCGCCCGCGAATCCAGTCGCACAGCCGGTCCAGCTCCTCCTCGCCGAGCGCGGGCTGCTCCGGGTGGTGGCCGTAAGCCGGCATCACCCGGCCCGGGTACCGCCGCGCGAGCCGCAGGTTCTCGGCGCACGAATCGGCCCCCATCGAGACGGCGACCACTCCGGCCACCCCGGAAGAGAAAGCCCTCCGAAGCAGCGAGTCCCGCTGCTCCGGAGGGTAGCCGTCGACGTGAATATGCGCGTCATAGAGCATGATCGGCTTCCGCCCCTTTCTGAAGAAGCTCCAGCACTTCCTCCTTGAGCCGGACGAATTCCGGCTCCTTCCAGACGTCGGCCCGCCGCGGGCGGGGGAACGGAATCCGGATCTCCCTCAGCACCCTCGCCGGAGCGCGCGACAGCACGTAGATGCGGTCCGACAGCGTCAGCGCCTCCTCGATGCTGTGCGTGACGAACAGCACCGAGCGGCGCTCCGCCTCCCACAGCCCGAGCAGCCACGCCTGCATCTCGGCGCGGGTGAGCGCGTCGAGCGCGGCGAACGGCTCGTCGAGGCACATGACGTCGCGCGGCATGAGCAGCGCCCGCAGGAACGACACCCGCTGCTGCATCCCGCCCGACAGGACGTGCGGATACTCCTTCGCCACGTCGCCGAGGCCGATCCGCTCCAGCCACTGCGAGGCGAGCGCCGCGGCCTCCTTCGCCCCGACGCCCGCCGTCGTCAGCGCGGAGGAGATGTTGCCCGCCACCGACATCCACGGGAACAGCGACGCCTGCTGGGGCATGTAGCTGATATGCCCCCTCTCTCCGGCGATCTCCCGGCCGGAGATCCGGATGCTGCCCTCGTCCGGGCGCTCCACGCCGCCGATAAGCCGGAACAGCGTCGACTTGCCGCTGCCCGACGGGCCGATCAGCGTGACGAACTCGCCCGCCATCACGTTAAGCGAGAGCCGGTCGAGCACGAGGCGACGACGCCTGTCGCGGACGTAGCTCATCGAGACGCCGGACACCTCCAGCTTCGCCGATCGTTCGGATTCGCTCATGCGCCTCTCCCCCCTTGCGCGGCGCCGCGGCGAGCCGGACGCCAGCGGATCGCCAGCTTCTCCAGCAGCGCGGCCAGCCCGTAGAACGCCAGCGCCAGCGCGACGATGCAGATGATGGCGGAGAACACTCCCGCCGTATCGTAGCCCTTGGACTTGAGCACGAGGTAATGGCCGATCCCGTCGCTGGCGCCGAGCCATTCGGCGACGATGACGGCCGTGACGCTGTAGGTCGCGGTCATTTTCAACCCCGTGAAGAAGGACGGCAGCGAGGCCGGCAGCTCCAGCCGCCGCAGCACCTCCCACCGGGTGGCGCCGATCATGGACAAGTATTCGCGAAGATGCGGCTCCGCCTGCCCGAGACCGGCCAGCATCGACCAAGCGACCGGGAAGAAGCAGACGAGCACGAGCAGGATCAGCTTGGGCAGAATCCCGAAGCCGAACCAGACGATCAGAAGCGGCCCGAGCGCGATCAGCGGAATGTTCTGCGTGATGATGATGAGAGGCGACAGCGCCGCGCGAACGCCGGGAATGAGGTGGAACAGCAGCGCCGCGGCCACCCCGAACGCGATGCCGAGCCCGAGGCCCTTCAAGGCGAGCCGCAGCGTGAACCAGAGCTGCCCCGACAGCCTCGGGGCGTCCTCCCACATGTTGCGGGCGATGCTCGACGGCGCGGGCAGAATCCAAGGGTCCACCTTAAACAGGGCGCAGCAGGCCTGCCACAGCAGCACGAATCCGACAAGCGTCAAGACGGGCAGGAGCGCCCGTCTCGGCCAAATATTATTGTCCATCGGGGTATTTCTGCAGCAGGCGCGCCATCGAGGCGTTCCCGCTTCCGTCGACGGACAGCTTGATCTGCGACAACACCGACGGGCTGCCGATCTCGAACATGGCCGCGTTCATCCGCTTGACGATGTCGAGCAGCTCGTCCAGATCCCCTTCCATCGTCGTCTCGAGCGGCCCTACGCGGTAAGGCACGCCGGATTCCTTGATGATCTCGATCGCCCGGTCGACGTACGGAATGATGTCGCTGTCCCCTTGCTTTAGCTTAGGCAAAATCTGAATGCTTAGCAGCGCTTGCGCCATATGAATACCTCCTGGAATCGTATCTGGCGGGCGTCCCGCGCGGATCAGGCCATGCGGTGCGCCCCGACGGATTTATTGCGGCAAAAACTCGTTCGTGAACATCGCGTCGTAATCGAGGTCCGTCTTGAGCAAGCCGTGCTCCTTCAGGAACTCGCCGTAGCCGGACCAGACCTCTTCCTTCTGCTCGCCCCAGCGCGGAGCGTCGTCCTGGTACTTGTCGGCGAGCCACTTCTGGCTGGCCTTGACGAGGTCGGCGTTCAGGTCCGGCACCGCCTTGAGCAGAATGTCCGCCGCCTCTTCCGGATGGGCGATGGCGTATTCGTAGCCTTCGGAAGCTCCCTCGACGAAGGCGCGGACGACGTCGGGCTTGTCCGAGATCATTTTCTCGCTCGTCTCGAGCACCGGCGTGTAATAATCCAGCTTCTTGTCGAAGTCCGACAGGTAGACCATGTTCAGCTTGATGCCGCGCTGCTCCGCTTCGATTCCCGTCCAGGCGTAGAAGATCCACTCGAAGTCGATGTCTCGCTTGACCGCGGTGAAAAAGTCGGCCGTGCCGGCGTTGACGAACTTCACCTTGGATACGTCCGCGCCCTGCTGCTTCATCATCGAGCCGATGACCGCTTCCTCCGCGGGGGATCCCCAGCCGCCGTACGTATGGCCTTCGAAATCCTTCGGCTCCTTGATATTCTTCTCCTCGGGAGACGCGAAGCCCGACGTATTATGCTGGATGATCGCCGCGAGCGACACGAGCGGCAGCTTCTGCTCGCGCGCCAGCGTCAGCCCTTCCTGGGCGCCGACGCCGAATTCGGCCGCGCCGCTGGCGACCATCGCGTCCGCGCCGCTCTCCGGCGGCTGGACGATGTCGACCTTGAGCCCGCGCTTCTCCCAGAAGCCTTGGGCGGCCGCGACGTACAGGCCCGTATGGTTCGTGTTCGGCGTCCAGTCGAGCACGACCTTCACCTCGCCGAGCGATTTCGGCGCTTCGGCGGACGCCGTCGCCGAGGACGTCGCCGTAGGAGCCGCCGATCCGGACGCGGACGGCGAAGCCGGGGACGACGCGCCCCCGTTCGAGCCTCCTCCGTTGCCGCCGCAGCCCGCCAGCACGAGCAGCGCCGTCAGCGCCGCGATCCCCTTGCCTTTCCATGCTTTTGTCGTCTCTCTCATGACAATCTCCCTCTCCGTATGCGAATGCGAGACTTCCCCCAACGCGACATAAAAAAAGACGCCCTCCGGATTCCGGAAGGCGTCCACGATGCACGGACGATTCTGAAGCGAGCGTTCGCTGCCGCTCGCGTCCGGCCCTGGCGCGCCGTGATAGGCGCGGCGCTCGCCGTGCGCGCGCATGGCGCGTCAAGGCGGCGATAGGTGCCGGACAACTGCCTCCGCTGGAATTATCCAGATCAGGTCTGACGGTCGAAAGCGGATTAGCTTCCCTCTCAGCCAAGTTCCCTCAGCTCCCGTGTAACGTATGCGGTTGTGATAGTCTCGCCCTTCATCATAATCGTTCGGCCCCGGTTGGTCAACACCTTCAGCCCCTTGCGGAGAGGGAACGGCCGGCAGCCGGCCGCGGCGGGCGACGCGAAGGGCCGAATGAAAGGGGCGGCGGACAGCGTAGAGAAGACGACGGTAAACGGGCAGCAGGCGCGGACAACTTGGAGGGAAGGCGGAGGCGGATGCCCCTGCCCGGAGGAGCGCGGCCCTTACGTCCGGGCCGAGGAATCCGGAGGAGACAGCGCCTTCCGCACCCGCTCCAGCGCTTCCGGATAATAGGATTCCTCGGAGTAGTGCGCCGAGAAAATCGCCTCGAACCCCCCGACGTCCGCCGGCATCCCCTCCCGGACGATCCGCTCCAGCCAAGGGAGCACCGTCGTCTCGAGCAGGCGCCGCTTCTCTACCGCGAACGCCCCCGGCGAGATGCCGCGGCCGACGAAGGACGCGAGCACCTCCAGGTAGCCGCGGACGAAGTAATCGCCGAAGTTGTAACCCGCGGGCGGATTGGCCGCATAATCGAACAGGCTCGCCCGCACGATGCCGAAGTTCGGATTGCCTTCGAGCAGCCGATACGCCCAATGGACGTGGTTGAAGCCGCTGCCGACGAACCTCCCCGGCTCTTCCAGCTTCGCCAGCGCCTCGCGGTCCAGAATGAGGGACGTGATGAAGCCAGCCTGGATGGACGCTTCCCGCAGGAACGTCTCCATCCCCTCCGTCAGCTCCATCGCGTTGTCGCCGCGCAGCACGTCGAGGAAGACGACCGAGCTCCCCTCCATCGTCCGCAGCGCGTAGATCAGCGGCTGCACCGAATCCGGACGGAAAAAGTCGTCGTCCCCGTGCAGCTTCACGTATCGCCCGCGGGCGA
>NZ_JACJVR010000176.1 GCF_014212175.1 Cohnella xylanilytica
GCCGATGGCCACCTGCCCGACGACGACGCTGTTCGTCCCGAGCCAGCTGCCGGCCCCGACCGTGACGCTGCCGTCCGTCCGGGTAATCCCCTGGTTCAGGACGGGCAAGCCGACGTGCCGGTACTCGTGGTCGGTATCGGCGATGAACACGTTCGGGCCGCAGATGACGTTCTCCTCCAGCACGATCGAATTCGCCGCCGACAGCCGAAGGCCCGTGTTCGCCTGGACGCCGTCGCCGATGACGATCTTGGGCCGATAGCCCGTCACGGGCGTGCAGACGTTCAGCCAGTAGCCGGCGCGAAGGACGATCCGGCTGCCCAGCGCGATCTCCGGGGTGCCCTGCATATGCCCCGGCATCTCGATGGCGTTGTTCTCGCCGCGCGAGTAGAACTCGATTCCCTCGAGCGGATCGGCGCCCGGCTCGCTCATCGTTATGCTCACCTCCGAGTCGGCCGCGGCCGCTTCACAGCTTCGCGTAAGTAATCCAAGGGTCGAACGGGAACCGCCGCAGCTCCAGCTCCCGCACCGGGAGCAGCTCCAGCATCGCCTGCGTCTCTCCGGGGAAGGCGGCGCAGTTCAGCTCGTCGAAGCAGACGATCGCTCCCTTCGGCATGCGGGGCAGGAACAGCTCGAGCGCCTTGCGCGTCGGCTCGTACAGGTCGAAGTCGAGGTACAGCATCGCCACGAGCAGGTGCGGGTGCTTGCGGAGGAACGCTTCCCCCGTGCGGAGGAAGTCCCCCGGCACCAGCTCCACGTTCGGGATGTGGCTCAGATGCCGCTCGGCGTCGTACTTGGCGACGGACGCCTTCAGCGCTTCGACCGTATCGCCGCGCATGTCCCCGGGAGCGAACTCGCGAAGCGGCTCCTCGTCCTGCTCCGCGAGCGACGGGAAGCCGGCGAACGTGTCGAAGCCGATGATTTTGCGGGTATGGTTGGACGGTTCGAGAATGTTGGCGAATTGAGCCCAAGCGAACAGTCCGGCTCCGTTGAACACGCCGCATTCGACGATGCTGCCGCCGACGGGCAGCAGCTCCCGGTAAATCTCGTAGCGGGCGAGGAACCGGGCCAGACTGCGCTTCGTCGCGAAGCGCGGGAACGCCTCCAGCTTGTTGAAGAGCGAGGTCTCCGAAGCGCGGAACGACGATTCGGCGAGCCGCCGGATCTGCCGGTCCCGCGCCGATTGATGGCGGGGGATGGCCGCCATGGAGGGCTGCTCCTTGCGCATGAATCATCTACTCCTTCGCATGTTCACGTGGCCATGTCCGCCGGGCCGCGGAGTCGGGCGGCGTACAGGGCGATCTGCGCCAGCGACGCCTCCCGCGCGTCTTCCCCGGCGGCCCACGCCCGGTACCACTCGGCCGTCAGGTCCAAGGCCCGCTCCGCCGTCCAGAGGGGCCGCCAGCCGAGGCGCCGGGCCGCCTTGCCGCCGTCGAGCCGCGGCGGCGACGCCTCCCGCGACGCGTCCCGCGC
>NZ_JACJVR010000177.1 GCF_014212175.1 Cohnella xylanilytica
CCGTCATCAGAATCGGACGCAGGCGCGTGCCTGCCGCTTCAAGCAAGGCTTCGCGGGTCGACAGTCCTTCCTTCTCCTTGTGGATGACGCGGTCGACGAGGACGATGGCGTTGGTCACGACGATGCCGATGAGCATGAGCGCTCCCATCAGCGCGGACACGCTGAGCGTCTCGCCGGCGATCCAGAGGGCGACCAGGCCGCCGATAATCGCGAACGGCAGGGAGAACATGATCGCGAACGGAGCGAGCGCGCCGCCGAACGTCAGCACCAGAACGAGATAGACGATGGCGATCGCCGCCGCGATGGCGATTCCGAGCTGCGAGAACGTCTCGTTGATCTGCTCCGTGACGCCGCCGAACTTGACTTCGACCGTCGCCGGCTTCTCGATCTTGTCGATCTCCTTCTGCAGGTCGGCGGAGGCCTTCGAGACGTCGGACGACGTCGATTCCGCGCTGACGGTAACGACCATTCTCCCGTTCTCGCGGGCGATGGACGCCTGCGCGGTCCCTTCCTCGACCTTGGCGACATCCTTGATCGGAACCTCGATGCCGAGCGGGGATTGCAGCTTCTTCTCCTCGATGTCCGAGATCGAACCGTACGCGTTGTCGGCCACTTCGACATAAACGTTGTAGGACTTGCCGTCCTCCTGGACCGTCGTCAGCACCGGGCGGTCCCGCGCCGGCATGAGCGCCATCGCGAGCTGTCCGGTCGTCAGGCCGTAACGGCTAAGCGCCGCTTGGTCGGCGACCAGCGTATATTGATCGTACGTCTTCGCCAGGCTGGTATCGACCTTCTCGAACGACTCGTTCTGCTTCATCAAGTCGGCGATCTTCGTCACGACCGGCTGTATGTCCTCGAGCTTGTCGCCATAGACGCTCAGGCTGAACTTGTTGCCGCCGAAGCCGCCGGACATGTCGAGTTCGGACCATTCGCCGACGTTCACGAGCTGATGCAGCCCTTCGACGATCTCCTTCTTCCGGTCCGCGAAGTGCTTCGTGTCCGGATCGAANNGAAGCTGACGCCGATGACCGGCACGAGCGCGAAGCTCGCGAGCAGCAGGACGATCGCGACGATGGACGTGATGGCCTTATGGCGAAGGACGGAAGCCAGCACCCTGCGGTATCCTTCCGCGAGCCTTCCCGGCTTGTCTTCGTGGTGCTGCGCCTTGCCCGGCTTCACGCCGCCGCGGAACAGCGAGTGGGCCAGCATCGGGACGACGGTGACCGCCACGAGCAGCGAAGCCAGCAGGGCGAACACGATCGTCAGCGCGAACGGCATGAACAGCTGGCCGACCATGCCGCTGACGGTACCCAAGGGGAGGAACACCGCGATCGTGACGATCGTCGAGGACATGATCGGCAGGAACATCTCGCGCGTCGCTTCCCGCATCAGATCCTTGCCCTTCAGCTTCTCGCCCGTCAGCGACATCCGCCGGTAAATGTTCTCGATGACGACGATCGAATCGTCCACGACGCGCCCGATCGCGACCGTCATGGCGCCGAGCGTCATGATGTTCAGCGTAATATCGAACTGCTGCAGCAGCAAAATTCCGATGACGAGCGACAGCGGGATCGAGACGATCGAGATGAGCGTC
>NZ_JACJVR010000178.1 GCF_014212175.1 Cohnella xylanilytica
CGCGCCGCCGCGCGTCAGCTTGCCGGTCTTCGTCTTCGCGTCGTAGCCGACCTCGTAGCCGAGCGCCTCGCCGACGCTCCGCAGCGGCAGCAGCGTCGCTCCGCCCTGCTGGAACGCCGCGGCGTCCGTCTTCACGAGGACGCCGTTCAGCAGCGTGCGGATCGATCCGTCCGCCGGCAGCCCCGCCGGCTTCGCGTACTTCGCCAGCACGCGCACCTTGTTGCCGTCCTGGTCGGCGATCGCGAGCCGCCCGTCCGCGAGCGCCGCGACGTCGGTCGGGCGGTTGAACCGCGCCGCGTACGTCACGCCGTCGCCGGAGCCGAACTCCGTCGCTTCCCCGGCCAGCGTCGTCACCCGGCCGTCCTTCACGAGCCGGATCGCGTGGTTCAGGCTGTCCGCGACGACAAGCGTGCCGTCCGGCGCGAGCGCGAGCCCCTCCGGCGCGTTGAACCGCGCCGACAGCGCCGCTCCGTCGGCGTAGCCGCCTTCGGCGTACAAGCCGCTGGCCGCGTACGCCGGCGCGGTGCCGGCGACGGTCGTCACCGTGCCCGCCGCGAAGTCGATGTAGCGGATGCGCTGGTTGCCCCGGTCGCTGACGTACAGGTTCCCCTTGCTGTCCAGCGCCAGCCCGCTCGGCTCGTTGAACTTCGCCTCCGCGATCGGGCCGTCCGCGTAGTCGCCCGAGGACTCGACCGCGCCCGGCAAGTACTCGGCCACGCGCGAGGACGGCGCGGTCAGCGTCGTCACGGCGCCGCCGGCGTCGATCTTGCGGATGACGTGGTTGAGCGTGTCCGCCACGTAGACGTTGCCGGCGGCGTCGACCGCCACGTCGGACGG
>NZ_JACJVR010000179.1 GCF_014212175.1 Cohnella xylanilytica
GCTGCACGACGGCATCGGCCAGAGCCTGTTCGGGCTGGCGATCCAGCTCGACCGGCTGCTCGCCAGGCCCGGGCACCCCGAGGAGCTCGAGAGCCTGCGGCGGGACGTGACGGGGATCATCGAAGACGTCCGGAGCCTGGCTTGGGAGCTGCGGCCTTCCGTGCTGGACGATCTGGGCGTCGCCCCGGCGCTGCGCAGCTACGCGGAGATGTATTCCCATCATTACGGCGTCCGGGTCCGCCTCTCCTGCAAGCTGTCCAAGAGGTACGACCGCCAGATCGAGACCGCTCTGTACCGGATTATCCAAGAGGCGCTGACCAATATCGGCAAATACGCGAAAGTGACGGAAGCCGAAGTGGAGGTATGGGAATCCGAGGAATCCATCCACGCCCGGATCGAAGACCGCGGCGTCGGCTTCGTGGCGATGCCCCAGATGCCGGGCGTCGGTCTCTTCAGCATGGAGGAGCGGGCCCGCAGCGTCGGCGGCCACGCCTCCATCGTCTCGGTGCCGGGGCAGGGCACCGTCGTGACGGCATCGCTTCCGCGCCGGGAATCCTCCTAGCGCGCGAGTCTCCCCGGGGTTGGGGCTCTCGGCCGACCCTGGGGGATTTCGCTAAGCGGACCGTTTGGCCAAGCACAGTTGACACCCCCGCCGATTCAGTGTATAGTTATATATTAAATTAAGTGTGACCCTCTGATGTTTTCCTCGATGGGTAGATATTCCTCCCGTTTTCCCATTCCACTTTCCTTGTTACAATCGGCTGCTGGAAGGAACACGAATTCTCACTGGCGCGGTCTAGGAACCGCAAGAACGATGGAGAGGTAGGGCTATCGTTGTCTTCGTGCAAGTGATTAGGAAGAAGTCGCGCGGTTGCGCTTAAGTCAAAACCAAATCAGACCCCCGCAGGGTTGCCCGCGGGGGTCGTCCAATT
>NZ_JACJVR010000018.1 GCF_014212175.1 Cohnella xylanilytica
CTTTCGTAATTCAGGTTAATAGAATTTCTCCAATCCTGATTTCTTTGAAGAAGTGTAACTTGTATTTCACTAATTGTACCTTCGATCTTTTCTGCCTTTTCATTTGCTGCTTCTGCTATTCTTTTTGTTTCAGCTTGTTCTATCTGGCTCCGTGCTAATCCATCCCACAACTGCTTAAACATTTGAAGCTCTGGTGTTAATTGAGTGATATCGATCAAGTTATTGTTACGTTCTAGCTTCTCGTAGTAGTCATCTACAAGCGCTTCGTATGCTTCCCACGCTTCGTCTGTATTTAATGATTTTGCATGCATCCATGCACCCTTCTTTGTCCAAAGGTACAGGATTGAAGCGAATTTAAGGGTGTCATCAATTTGAATGGACCCTTTAAACTCCTTTAATTCATCACCCTGCAATGCGAAATAGTGCTTTCCCTCAATGTATCTGCTTCTATTTCGAGCGAAATTATTATTGAGCCGATCTGAGTCAGTACCAAAATTAACTGCTAATTGTGTTGTCATAAGTACTCGATGACCTTTGTACTCAATTTTATTATCCATTTTCTTTCCCCCTTTAGGACGCTTCGTTTTTTTTGATTTCGATAATGTCACCAACTTCTACATCCAAGGCTTCACATACACGTTCTAGCGTCTCAAATTGAACGCCTTTGCCTTTTCCGTAGTACAAAGCCCTGAGAGTAGCTTTTGAAACCCCGGTTTTTCTAACAAGCTCATTTACTGTACGGATTTTTTTTTCGCCATTACAATGGGCAGATTAGATACAATCATTGTTTCACCACCTTCCTAAAATGAATTACTTATATCTCTTAGGGATAGACATCTACCCCATAAAGATATTTCCATAATACCCCTATTCTCCGGTCATGTCAATAACATTTTGGGATAGACTTCTACCCCTAAGGAAATACATATGGTATCATACGATATGAGGTGATACTATGATCCGATGCAACTTAGCCATATTAATGGCCGAGAGAGAATTAAAAATGATCGATATTACAGAAAAGACCGGTATTGCAAAAGCTACAATCAGAGCGCTATATCATAACCAAGGAAAAGGAATCCAGTTTGAAACAATGGATACATTGTGCGAGTTTTTAGATGTTTCACCAGGAGAACTGTTTACAAGAGTCGAATTTAAGGTGGATCTTCTCAAGGTGGAAGAACCCGAAGAATTGAATTTTAAATTATATATAGAATTCCATGTCGGCGAAGAAAGTTTTACAGGCGAATTCTTAACAACATTCTATGTTGTTAATGGTGAAGACAAACTTTCAATAGACATGAGATATTCAAAAAAACTAAATGAAAAATTGAAGTCAATACCAAGAATTTATTTGCAATACGAAATAGCTAGGTTGTTAGATCCAATGATTGAAAAAATTCCTCAACATAAAAATGGGATCAATGCCTATATGATTGTTGAATAAAGTTAAAGGAGCACAACGATGCGGTATGCGCCGGATCGTTGCCTGCTTCGTCAGATCCTTAAGAGTAGAAAAATACCCCAACGTTGGTTATGTGAAGTAACCGGATATCCAGAATCACAGATATCGGACTACGTTAACAATAGAACCACGATGGGGTACGCGACGGCTGTAACGATAGCCAAGCACTTAGGGATTCATCCAGAGGAACTTTACACCTGGAAGGTCATCGACTGACGAACAGGCTCGGAGAGGTTTTATTCTCTCCCGATCCGGCGCAATCTTCAAGAAATCTTGAAGTTGTTAAGCGCATCATTTGTTCCTAAAACCAATTATAATGGGGAATAATCAGAAATTGTGTAGGATTTTGACTGAATCTAGGACTTTAGGGTAAGCAAATTAAGCATGCTAAGTTTTTCTTTACTTTTTCCGTTTTCTTGATCTCAGCGCTACATTGATCGTCGTATCATCATCAAAGATAATTATCATCCCTTGATCGGTCATCGTCTTATCCTTAACACGAGCCGAGTTAACCAAGATCGAACCATCCATCTGCTCGAATCCACGAGGAAGCAGCGCAGTAGAAAGATCACGCAAGGTAAGCAAAGGCGCATACGATCCGTGCGACGTATGGTAAATCGGTATGTGATGCGATTTTCCCTTAGGGCGTATGACATTTATGTAGTTGACTTCTCCAATTCGAAATTCTACAAAGTCGGATGCCTCTCCGACTCGCTGATCCAAGCGGACTCCAATTAATTTGAATGGCATTATTTTCTCCTGACTTACCCATGATGTCAGAACAATCATAATTCTATCTCAGAAAAATTTCCTTATGAAAAATATGGTTGTTACAGGGATTGCGGCTTCCCAAAAATCACAAATCACCGATACAATACATCTGAGGTGATATCGTGGCATCCTTCAAGCAGAATCCAAACACCGGATACTGGTACTTCGTAATTGATGTAGGGAAAGACATGATTACCGGCAAGCGTAAGCAGAAGACCATAAGCAAGGATGACAAGGGACGCAACTTTGAATCGGAACGAGCTGCCCGGAGATACGCAGTTAAGGTCGAGGAAGAAATCGAACGAGGTCGGAAATTTGATTCCGTTAAGTTTTCGGACTATCTGAAGGACTATTTCGAGAAGGTGGCTGTAGAGAAGATATCCGAAGTCACCTACAACCAACAATGGATGACGACACGGCTATACATCATCCCTTATCTCGGTCATCACAAGATCGACAAAATCAACGATGAGATCATCGAGAAATATTACGCGAAGCTATTAGCAAATGGTGTATCACGGGCCTATATTGCTTTAATTCGGATCGTACTTAGCAAGGCATTCAAACATGCGTTGAAGAAGCGACTTATAATGGAAAATCCGATGTACCTGGTCACCACTCCAGCCTACAAACCAGAATCCAAAACGGTATGGACACCGGAACAAATCGACCACTTCCTTGAGGTCACGAAAGAAAGTAAGTTCTATGCACTGTATATACTTGCCGAGAGTACGGGAATGCGGCGAGGCGAGATGTTAGCGCTTGAATGGGATGATATTGATTTTGAGAACGCAAGAGTGACGATCAATAAGTCCTTGAAGTACACTAAGAAGAAAGGTCTCCATATATCCGGGCCGAAAACCGAAAACAGCCGAAGAACGATCACGATCCCCCAGTATACAATCGAGGTTCTAAGGGAGCATAAGAAAAATCAGCTTGAAGGGGTACGAATCGTATTCGACAACTTTGGAGAATATTATTCCCCTGGGCTTGTATCCGATAATTTCTTAAGGGACTGCAAGCGAAGCAACCTTCCATCATCAACCCTGCACGGCCTGAGACATGCACACGCATCTTACCTGCTCTCTATTGGGTACAGCGTGGCAGATGTCGCAGCGAGGTTAGGAGACACCAAAGAAACGGTCATGAAGACGTACGCTCACGTGTTGCCGAACACACAGAACGAAATCGCCGCCGCTCTCGACCGCCGCAAATGTGTGGATAAACAATCCCCAATCGATCAAAAATCCCCCGAAATCTGTGAATAAATCTGTGGATGTGATATCCTACGTGAAATAGCGTGATTTCAGAACGCCGAGACCAAGCACCACATAAGGTCTCGGCGTTTTCAGATATTTTAAGCTAAGATGTCTTGCTTCGTAAAGACCGCAAACGCCGTCGCCAGCGCCGCGGCTCCCCAGACGCCGAGAACGGCGAGGGAAAATCCGAGCGTCATTCCCTCGATCGGAGGCGGCGTTCCCTGCAAATAAACGGTCAAATCGAGGTTGACGTTGAACAGATATTTGGCGCTGTGCCATGAGGAGGCCATGTTCGCGAGGATCATCCCCGAGATGACGGCCGCCATCATCGTCACGAGGCTGGCCGCCGTGCTGCGGAGCAGAACCGACACCATGAGGGCGATCGTTGCGACGACTAGCGCCGAGAACCAGACGAGCCCCATCTCCATGAGTAGGTACGCTCCCCGGGTCACCGCGTGCACGGCGCCAAGCTCGATGTCGGAGCCTTGCGGTTCGAAGCCGACGAACACCGGCTCACCCCAGCCCTCGTATCCGAACGCCAGACCGGAGATCAAGTAGGCGAGCGCGACCGTCGCGACGACGATCAGCGAGACGTATAGGATAAGCGTGACCCATTTGGACAAAAGGATGCGCCATCGTCGTACCGGCCGCGTGAGCAGCATCTTGATCGTCCCCGTCGAACGCTCCGCGGAGACGAGGTCGGAGGCGACGGCCAGCACCATGAGCGGGATGAACAGGGAGACCGAATTTTCCAGGAAGGAGCTGGTGAACGTAACGGCGTTCGGCGTGTTCGGGTTCACGTCATGATCCAGGTAGTATTGCAATTGCTGAACGAGAGCCCGGCGCCACCGCTTCCATTCTTCCGGGATGCGTTCGCTGGACAGCGCGTTCGTGTTGTCGGTGATCCGCTGCTGCAGCTCCGAACGCCAATCCGCGAACTTCGAAGCGTTATTCTGGGCGATCTTCATCTGCGCGTAGACGAAGACGGGGATGAGCACGATCAGCACGAGCGCGACGACGGCGAACCTTTTTTTGCGCCACACCTTGATCGTCTCGTTATGGATGAGAGCGAGGAGATTAGCCAACCGATTCACCCTCCGTCAACTTAAGGAATAGTTCTTCGAGCGAAGGAGCCGTTTTATGGACGGCCAGAATCCGAACGCCCGCGGCGACGAACCTCTCGATCCATTCCGGAATCGACTCCTCGTCCATGACTGTGACGATCGCCCCCGGGAGAGAGGCTAGCAGCGCTTCGTCGATCCGATGCTCGCCGTCTCCTACGATCGCGACGTCCCCGCTTCCTTCGAGCAAGCGGAGCCCCGCTTCCGGCTTGTCGAATTGCCACAGCGTATACGAGCCGGCCTGCTTCACCAGCTCGTCGACCGAGCCGACGGCGATCACTTCGCCGCCCGCGATGATGGCGACCCTATCGCACATCAACTGAATCTCGCTCAGCAGGTGGCTGGAGATAAACAAGCTCATGCCGGAGTCGGCCAGCTTGCGGATAAACTCGCGTAGCTCCTTGATCCCCTTCGGATCGAGGCCGTTCGTCGGCTCGTCGAGGATAAGCAGCCCGGGGGAGCCGAGCAGCGCCTGCGCGATGCCGAGCCTCTGCCTCATTCCGAGCGAATACGTCTTCACCTTGTCGTGAATGCGCTTGTCCATCTGCACGATGTCGACGACTTCCCGGATCCGCTCGCGGGTGATGCCTTCCTGCATGCGTGCGAAGTGCTCGAGGTTCTCCCACCCGGTCAGGTAAGGGTACATCTCCGGGTTCTCCACGATACAGCCGACGTAGCGGAGCGCGAGCTCGGGATGGCGGTTCACGTCCTCCCCGCAGACGAGCACTCGGCCGGAGGTGGGCTTGATCAGATCGACGAGCATGCGGATCGTCGTCGTTTTGCCGGAACCGTTCGGGCCGAGAAAACCGAATATTTCGCCGGCGCGGACGTCGAAGCTGACGTTTCGGATAATCGTTTTGCGCCCGATGTTCTTCTTAAGACCTTGCACCGATAGAATAACGTCCCGATCGCTTTCTATCCGCGTTTTATCCATCGTCTCGCCTCCCCCTTACTCCAGCGACTGTACGATTCTTGCCGCGATCCGTTCGTAGCCCTTCGCGTTCGGATGGAAATGATCCGACGACAGGTACGCCTTCACGTTCGATTCGAACAAGTCGTACGTAGGCACCACTGTCGCGTTCCCGTCTGCCGCCGCGAGCCGATGCGCGTAATCGTTCCAATCCAGGATGTGCGCGCTCATCGACCTCGCTTGCTCCATATCGTAGAACGGGTTGTAAAGCCCGACATAAACGATCCGGGCGTTCGGATTGATCCGGCGCAGCTTCTCGAAAATCTCGTCCAACAGCGGCTCCGTCTGCGGAATCAGCCGCTCGAGCAGCTCGGGGGACACGTCCCTTCCCTCGGCGATGGAGCCTCCGCTCTGCGCGATCTGGAACAGGTCGTTGCCCCCGATCGTTAGGAGAACAATGTCGGCTTGGGCGACCGCTTGTTGGACGCCTCTCTGCTCCAATTGGTCGGAAAGCCGGATCGCCGTCAGCCCGTTCACCGCCAGGTTATTGACCAGCTTGACGGGTTTGCCGCTCGCTTCCTTCAGCAGGGCGACCGTCCGTTTCACGTAGCCTTCGCCGGTCTCGTCGCCCGTTCCCCGCGTGAGCGAATCGCCGAGGGCGGCGACAAGCCATTGCGGCTTGTCCGCCAAGCCGCCCTCCGCCGCTTTGGGCGGCTCGGACGCCTCGGGGACCGCGATTCCGCGGGAAGGGAACCAAGCGTCCCGAAGGGCGGCCGCGAACCCGACCAGCATCAGCGCCGTACATAGCAGCATCGTAAGGCCCAGTATCGGCCACAGCCTGGAATTGCCGGATTTCCCCTTGGACATCGAGCGTTCCTCTCCTTTTCCCCGTCATGGCCGCGCGGCCTGTCTTCTTTTCAAGATAACGTTTCTTTGCCGGCATTTCAAATGATCGGTTCTCCGCTGCCCTACCATCTCCGCCCGGTCCCGCCTTCACGGCGCCGTTATATATCTCTCGGTCTCGAAAGGGGCCATTATCCCTTCCGCTCAGGGGGGGATTTGCCGGTGCCCGCTCCAGTGACCGATTGCTTTTGCAGCCGCTATGCCACTATCCCTTCGAATCAGGTTGTACGCGCCCCCATCAAAATGCTGTCCCACGCTCCACTATCCCGTCCCGTCAGGAGGTCCATTCCGCTCACCTGCCGTCTCCTGTGCCACTATCCCCTCGAGTCAGGATAACGGGATGCCCCTCCTGCTAAGCACCATGCCATTATCCCTTTGGTTCAGTGGAGCAAGTTGCAGGGATTGTATCGAATTCCCCCTCCGCCCGCCACCTCCGAATGAGGTAAATTGCCCCCCATATTTCTTCCAGACAAATCCACAAATCCTTGCAATGAGAACATTTGTTTGCTATAATAAAAACACGAACAAATGTTCCTATCGGGAGGCGGAGCCTATGAATTCGGAAGATTGCTCTTTCGCAGATTTTTGCCGGCGGTTCGATACCGAGCAAGCCTGCGCCGACGCGCTGTTCCAGGCCCGGTGGCCCGACGGCTTCCGCTGCCCCTCCTGCGCCGACTCCCGTTACTATCGGATCTCGACCCGCCGATTGCCTCTATATGAATGCGCCCATTGCGGCCTCCAGACGTCGATCATCGCCGGCACCGCCATGGAAGGAAGCTCGACCTCCCTTACCCGCTGGTTTCAGGCTCTTTTCTTGCTCTCTCAGCCCTCCGGAATCAGCTCTCTTCGCCTGTCCAAGCTCATCGGCGTCACGTACAAGACCGCCTGGCTCATCTCCCACAAGCTCCGCCACGCCATGCAGCGGGCCGATGCAAGCGAGACGCTCGCGGGAACCGTACGCGTTCAACCCTTTCATTACGGATCGCTCTTCTTCCTCGACAGCCGCCAGCCTCTGATCCTGGGAGCTTCGGTTAACGAGCAGAACGAACCCACCCATGTGAAAATCAAGCAACCCCACCCGAACCACGTCGACAACGAGCAAAGATCGGTTCTTAGGTTCGGACTGGACGCGTTCGAGAAGGATCATACCGACGGGCAACAGGTGACGCACCACACGCGCGCGGACAAATCCCTCCCCGTGTTCAAGCGGCTTCAATGGTTCGTCGGGACTTGGCTGAACGACACGTTCAACGGCATCGGCGCCAAGCACCTGCAGGCGTATTTGGACGAGTTCGCCTTCCGGGTCAATCTGAAGCTTCGCAGCGTTCCGGCGTTCGGCGCCTTGCTCGGTTGGTGCGCCTCGACGCCGACGATTATTTATAAGGAACTGACCAAGGACCGGCCGGTTCTCCCCGTTCCATGGCGGATGTGGGGCAGCCGTTCGAAGTGGAGAGGCCGGCATCTCCGACTCTGGACGGCCTAGGATCTTTTATCTACTGTAGGCTTTTTTATCGATCCATCCATTATCTATTGATGGCTTTCCACCTCTGACTTATATCCAGACTCTTAACTCCTAGAAGTTCGTATTTTAAGAAGAGCCAAGGATGGATTCCATAACTGAAGCGCTTTAGTGCTTTCGTTTAGCCGTTTCTTTTCTTTGTCCTTCTCCTACCTTCGTTTCCGTAACACGGATCGGATTTGCCCCCCTGTTTATGCCTGGACGATATTGTCTTTTTTCAATCAAAAAACTGAGCGGATGGGATAGCGGCCTATGTGCGGGGTTTGCGGATGGAGTCGGTTGAGCCCGCCTAAGCGACCTCCGAAGAACCTGAGGCAACGGGATAATGGGACACTGATCGAAAAGACGAAATATGACTCTCGACAAGGTTAAAATTAGCGCCGAACGTAAGTGCGAGAGCAAAAGAAAAAGCCTCCCCCGATCGATGGGGAAGGCCGTGAGGCGCTAAGCCGATAAGAAGCGGTATTGGGCTTCGATAAGGCCTCTATAATGGCCGCCAGGCAGCTTCATGAGCTGATCGTGATTGCCTTGCTCGACGATGACGCCGTGGTCGAGGACGACGATCAGATCGGCATGGCGGATAGTCGACAGCCTGTGCGCCACGATGAAAGAGGTGCGGTCCGCAAGCAGCGTGCCGAGCGCCTCCTGGATGCGAAGCTCCGTCTCCGTGTCGATGCTGGCCGTCGCTTCGTCGAGGATGAGGATGCGAGGGTCGGCCAGCAGCGCGCGGGCGAAGGACAGCAGCTGCCTCTGCCCCATGGAGAGCGCGCTGCCGCGCTCCTGGACTTCGGTGTCGTAGCCGTCCGGCAGCTGCGAGATGAAGTCGTGGGCGCGAACGGAGCGCGCGGCGGCCTCGACTTCGGCGTCGGTCGCGTCCGGACGCCCGTAACGGATATTGTCGCGGATCGTTCCCGAGAAAATAAAGGTGTCCTGCAGGACGATGCCGATCTGCGAGCGCAGACTGTCCAGCTTCGCGTCTCGGACGTCGATTCCGTCGATAAGCACGCGCCCCTTCACCGTGTCGTAGAATCGGCACAGAAGGTTGACGATCGTGCTTTTGCCCGACCCGGTATGGCCGACGAGGGCGACGGTCATGCCCGGCTCGATGTCGAGGTCGATGCCGCGAAGGGCAGGACGGTCCGCCTCGTAGCCGAACTCGACGTTCTCGAACCGGACGTGGCCCCGGACGTCCGGGAGATCGACGGCGCCCGGCTTCTCGCCGACGGCCGGCTTCTCGTCCATGTATTCGAAAATTCTCTCGGCCGAGGACATGGAGATGAGCAGCTGGGAATACATCTGCCCCAGACGCGTGATCGGTTCCCAGAAGTAGCTGACGTAAGTAATGAAGGCGACGAGGACGCCGACGGTCATCGCGCCGGATTGAATGAGATGGGTGCCGTACAGCAGCAAAATCAACGTTCCGGCCGCGGAGGTAATCTCGATAACGGGGCCGAACAGTTGGTTGAGCGCGGAAGCGAAGTTCCACGAGCGAATGTTGCTGCGATTCATCCCGTCGAAGAAGCCGATGTTCTCCTTTTCCTGAGCGAACGCCTGGGTCACCCGTATTCCTTGGATGCTCTCGTTCAAATGGGAATTGATTCGCGATTGCTTGATGCGCACCGTCTGCCAGGCGAAGCGGATCCGCTTGCGCAAAGAAGCGGAGACGACGAACATAAGCGGCACGGTAATCATGACGGCCAGCCCAAGCTTGAACTGGAGGCAAAGAAGGATCACGATGATGCCGAGCAATTGCGCGATATCGATGACCGAGTTGACGACGCCGTTCGTGAATAGATCCTGCAGGGAGTTGACGTCGTTCGTCACCCGCACGAGCACCGATCCGGCCGGCCTCTTGTCGAAGAAGCGGAACGACAGCCCTTGAATATGTTTGAACAACGCGGTGCGAAGATCGTAGATGACCTTCTGCCCGATCTCGTTCGTTTTCAGAATCGTGTATCGCTGCGCCCACCATCGGAGCGCGTATAGGACAAGCATGCCGGCCATAATGCCGTACAGAAGGCCTTGGTTCGGATCGCCTTCCCGCGGCTGGATCGCGCGGTCGATCGCCATGCTGATCAGGAACGGGATAGCCAGCTTGGTCAACATGCCGAACGCGGTCATGACGAAGACGACGCGGTTGACCTCCGTTCGATAAGGCTTGATGTATGTGAACAGCCGGGCCATCTGCTTCCAGTTGAAGCTCTTCTCGATCAGATCGTCGTCTTGGTATTGGAACTTCCGGCTCATCCGCTTACCCGCCTCTCTCCAGCCGCGGCCGCATCCAGTTCATCCGGACGGTCGGCGTATTGCGCGCGGTACGTCTCACGGTACAAGCCCGGTTGACGAAGAAGCTGCTCGTGCTTCCCTCGCTGGACGACGCGCCCGCGGTCGAGAACGACGATCTCGTCGGCATGCCGGAGGGAAGAAATGCGATGGGCGATTATAAACGTCGTTCGACCCGCCATCACTTTGCGAAGCGACTGCTGGATGACGTGTTCGGTCTCCATGTCGAGCGCACTGGTCGAATCGTCGAGAATAAGGATCTTGGGCTTCAGGAGCAACGCGCGGGCGATGGCGATCCGCTGCTTCTGGCCGCCGGACAAGCCCATCCCTCTCTCCCCCACGATCGTATCGTAGCCCAGCGGCAGCTCCATGATGAACTCGTGCGCTTGGGAGAGCTTCGCCGCTTCGATAATCGCTTCTTCGCTCGCGTCCGCCTGCCCGTAAGCGATGTTCTCGCGGATCGTCGTCGAGAACAGGAACGACTCCTGGAAGACGATGGCGGTCTGTCTTCGCAGGCTCTCCAGCTCGATGTGGCGGATGTCGACGCCGTCGAGCGTGATCGCTCCTTCTCCGACATCGTAAGCTCGCAGGAGAAGCTGGACGACCGTCGATTTGCCCGAACCGGTTCCGCCGAGAAGGCCGATGACGGAGCCCGGAGGGACGTCCAGATTAAAGCCGAGCAACGCGGAAGGCTGATGCTCGTGATTCGGATACCGGAAGCTGACGTCTTCGAATTGGACGTGTCCTTGAACGTTGTCATCCTTCAATTCGAGCGCGCGATCGGCGCTTCGGATCGTGACCGGCTGATGAAGCAGCTCGAGCAGCCGCTCCCCCGCCGCCTTCGATTGCGTGTAGTTGTTGATCTGGAACCCGAGCGTCCAGAGCGGCGCCACGATCATCCCAAGCATGCCGTTAAGCGAGACAAGGGATCCCAGCGTCAACGAGCCGTGAATGACCCGGATTCCGCCGGCTAGCAGCAGCAGAACGACGCTGAGGTTGGCGATGAATTCGATGACGGGGAAATACTTCGCCCATACAGCGGCGAGGGCCAAGTGGTTGTCGCGGTAATTTTCGTTGCCGCCCTTGAATTTGTTCATCTCGTGCTTCTCGCTCGCGAACGACTTGACCGTGCGAACGCCCATGATGTTCTCCTGCACGCTCACCGTAAGCCGTCCGACCGCCGCGCGAATGGAACGGAACACCGGATGGATGTGAAGCTCGAACCGGATGGCTACATACGACAGCACCGGGATGATGGCGAGGGTCATCAGCATGAGCGGCCAATCGATAATTGCCATCATGGTGAAGCCGAACAGGACGAGGAACGCCGTGTTCATAAGCTGCGCGAACCCGAAGCCGATGAAGTTGCGGATGCCTTCGATGTCCGCGGTAAGCCGGGACATAAGGTCTCCCGTCCGGGCGGAATCGTAGAACGAGAAAGGCAGCACCTGCAGCTTCTCATAGCTGGCGTTGCGCAGCCGGTAAGCCAGGCGGTTGCCGAGCCGGCCGCCGCTGAAGCCGTGCACGTACTGGCAGCCGGCCTTCAGGACGACGATGCCCACCGCCAGCAGCGCCAGTGCGACGAGTCCGTCGAATTCGCCGGGGACGATCATGTCGTCGATCAGCACCCTCAGCAGCAGTGGATAGACGAGCCCGAGCGCCGTCGCGGCGGCGAGGCCGAGCACCGACCCCAATAGGAATCCTTTGTCCTGCCAGAAAAAAGCTTTTAACCCTCGGAATACGTCCAAATGATGTCAGCCCTCCCAGTCGATCGGATACGACGGAAGCATAACAGGAACGAACCCCCCCTTCAAACGCCGTTAGAAGGGATATCGGGGTCTCAGCCGGGACGACCGGAAATCAGCGGCGGTTATCGGGGACCATTCTCCATAATCATCGCTTATTCTCCCCCTCTTCCCCTCATCCGGGTCCATTCGGCCGGATAGGGCCGGAAAAACGTGAAAAGGCTTTCTCGCCCCGCAAAAACGAGGCAAGAAAGCCGAATACGACCTTATAAGGGGGATGATTCCATCAAGGCGTTCCGCCTTTTCGCAAAATCATCCATTCGCTTCGAATCTCCTCCAGCAGCTTCTCTTCTCCAGGCTCCCGGATCGTCTCCTCCAAGCCGGCCGCATATTCGGCCAACTCGCTCGACATCGCGTCCGCGGCCTTGCCCAGCTCCGAGCGGAACGCGGCCGCCGTCGAATCGCTCCATCGTTCCTTCGTCAAGGCAAGCCACTCGTCCGCGACGCGGAACAGCTCGGCTTCGAGCTCGTCCCGGAGCGCTGACTTGCCATCCCGTTCGAAGAAATGCTTCGGGCTGCGGAAGGCGCCCCACAGCTTGCGGCCGTCCACGTTAGGGCCGTCCGCGAACGGCTCGGCCAGCGGCAGCTCCAAGTCCGGCTTCAGAAGCTGCTCGGGTGCGAAGCCTTCCAGCGAAGCGCCCGCCGCCTCCTCCGCCATCCGCTGCGCGACGGCGCGATGCAGCGCGTTCTCCATTCGCAGGCCCGCGGCCCGCAGCTCCTGAAGCAAATCTTCGCCGACGGTCCTTCTCAGATCGAGCCAGCAGGCTTGAAGGAGCTTTTTGAGATCGCGGCCGTCATCCTGCAGAACCGACGGGTGGAACGCGGTCATGAAGTGCTCGTTGAACCGGTACTTCACTCTCTGCCGCAGATGATAGAGCTGCTCGCCAAGCTCCTGAAGCATCGGCTGCACGGCCGCGTCGTTCATGGAGGAGCGCACGCGCTCTTGAAGAAGCGACGCGCTCTCCAGCAGCCGCTTCCTCCGCTCCAGGCGAACCGATGCATCTTCGTTCGCCGCCTCGAGCAGGCTTCGGAGCATGCCGTCGATCCGGTCCAGCTCCTTGCGGGCTCCTTCGGCCGCAAGTCCGCCCAACTCCTCCCGGGAGAACGTCCGGAACGCCGTCTCGAAGGAGGCGAGCCCGGATGCCGCAACGCCTTCCCTCGATCCGGCCAGCTTCGCTTCGAGGCCTCTGAGGCTCGAGACGGGGAACAGACGGGGATTGCGAATTCCATGCTTAAGCAGCTGCGATTCCACGTGGTTCACGACGGACGCCAGCTCCTCTTCGGAGGAAGCAAGGTCGGCCGCGTTGATGACGAAAAACATTTTATCGAGTTCGAAGACGTCCTTCACGCTGCCGAGCTGGTTCAGAAACCGGCGGTCCGCCTCGGTGAAGGCGTGGTTGTAATACGTCACGAACAGGACGGCGTCCGCATCCTTGATGTATTGGAAAGCGACGCCGGTATGTCTGGCGTTGATCGAGTCGGCCCCGGGCGTATCGACCAGCACCGCCCCGCTCCGGGTGAGGGGAGAGTCCAGGTACAGATCGGCCGACGCGACGAAGCACGAGGCTTCTTCCTCGGCGACGAAGCGGCGGTACTCCTCTTCCTGCACGTGCAGCTCCCGGTCCAGCAGCTCGCCGTAACGAGCCCAGCCGGACGCCGCCGCTTGCAGAAAGGCGAGGTGCGGACGTCCACGCGGGTGCAGTTCGTCGGGCGACAAGGACGCGGCCAGCTTCAGCAGCGCGGGGATGCCTTCTCCCGCCTGCGCGGCCGCTTCCGCCCCGATGCCGAGACGCTCCAGCGAGAACAGCACGTCCTCGCGCATCGCCTCGGCCGTCTTCATCCGGATCAGCGCCGTGCCGTGGCCGTAATCGCCGATCGGAGCGACGATCCGGTTGATGGTCGCCGTCGTCGGATTGGGAGAGACGGGCAGCGCGGGCTGGCCGACGAGCGCGTTGGCGAACGACGACTTGCCGGCGCTGAAGGCGCCGAACAGCGCGATCGTGAAGCGGTTCTGGCGGAACCGCTCCGCCTTGGCGAGCAAGCCTTCGGCCTGCTTGCGCAGAGGCGCGACCGGCGCGAGCAGCTTGGCCGCGCGCTCGAGCAGCTCGGCGGCGGCCTCTTGCGGGCCGACGGGGCTCGCATCTAGCGAGGCAGGAGAAGCGGCGTCCGCGCCGGTATCGGCCGTTTCGACGGCTGTCGCGGACCGTCCGGCGAAGTTCCGGTCAACGGCGTCCGCGCCGGTCCCCGCGCCTGCGACGGCTTCTGTCGGCCCTATCGCCGATCCCGCCGCCGCCCCGGTCCCGCCGCCCGCGGCGACAGAGGCGCCTCCAGCGGACTGAGGCAGGCTCGGCGTCGACCGAACCGCGGAAGCGGCGCCGGCGAGCCCCTCGAGCGCCGACGCGGCCAGCGCGCCCGGCTTCGGCAGCCGCTCCGCGGCCGATTCCGGCGCCGGCGGCAGCAGCTCGAGCAGCCGGCTCTCCTCGTCGCGCTCGGCCGCCTCCAGCGCCGCGATCCCGCTCGCCGCCGCTTCGCGCGGCTCCAGCGCCCGCAGCTCCGCCTCGATGCCGGAAGCCGCGGCGAGACGTTCCGGGCGCCGCCGCTCTTCGAAGGCGGCGGCAAGGCGCAGCGCCTCCCGACGCACGACGGCCTTCAGCTCGGAGCCGAGCTCCGCCGAGAAGTGCAGCGTCGCCTGGCCGTCCGCGCCGGTTCCCGGCTTCACCCGCTGGCGAAGCCATTCGGCGGTCGCCGCGGGGAATGCCGCCTCCAGCTCCGCTTCCAGCGCCTCCCCTTCGTAGCCCGCCTCCTTCGCCTCCGCCCGGAGCATGCTGAGCGCATGCCCCGTGACGTGAGCCTCCAGCTGCGCGTTCAAGTCCCGCATCAGTTCGGCCATCCGCCGCTCGCGCTCGGCCTCGGTCTTGGCGGCGCCTCCGAACCAGCCCCCCGCCTTGAAGTTCGGCTGGAGGCTCTCGAGCACCGCCCGAACCTTCTCGCGCGTCTCGGCAGGGGTAATTCCTGCGTTCGCCAGCAGCGAGTCCAATCGCCCGCGGAACGCGTCCAGGCGCCTATCCCCTTCGGTCAGGATCGCCACGCGTTCGGCTTCGAGCCTGGCCCGCTCTTCCGCCAGCCGGGCCGCCTCGTCGGCTCCGCCCGCCTTCTCGGCCAGCTCCTCCCGCTCCGCGGCGTGCCGCTGCCGCAGAAATTCCCGGTACTGCTCCGCCAAGTACCGGGCGGACCGGTCCGCGCTTCGGAGCAGCAGCTCCTCGCGCAGCGGCTTCAGCCGCTCGATGACCCCGAGCAGCTCTTCCCACTGCGACAGAGGGTGCCCCGGCTCCCTGAGCGAGAGGGATAAGATGCCCGCCGGCTCGATTCGCCAATTGGCCAGCGCCTGGCGCAGCCCCTCCTGGAACTTCGCGAACGACACTTCTTGCTCCCGGTGCTTGTCGATCATGTTGACGATAATGTACGTCGGCTTGCCCCACCGATGCAGCGTGCGGAGGAACCGGAAGTTCACCTCCGACAGCACGTGGTTGTAATCCGTCACGTAGAAAACGACGTCCGCCAAATGAAGAGCCGATTCCGTCGCCGCCCGGTGGGCGCCGTCCGTCGAATCCACCCCCGGCGTATCGACGAGCGCCATGCGGTCCCCGAGCAGCGGCACGGGGTAGGTGACGTCGATCGCCGCCACGCCCTCCCCGTCGATCGCCAGGTCGCTCAGCCGCTCGACCGGCAAGTTCGGCGTCTCCGTCGTCGTTCCGTCCTTCGCGCGGAAGACGACGTGCGCGGCCGGCTCCCCGTCGCGCACGGTGACGACGTTCGCCGTCGTCGGAATCGGCGACGACGGGAGCAGCTCCGCGCCGATCAGCGCGTTCACGAGCGTCGACTTGCCCGCGGAGAAATGTCCGCAGAAGGCGATCGTCGCCACGCCCCGCTCCAGCTTCTCCGCGAGCTCCGCGAATTTGGCCCGCTGCACCTCGTCCCCCGCCGCGCCGACCCGATCGGCCATTCGCAGCAAAGCTTCTCTATAGAAAGCGACTTCTCTCTCCAGCTCTTGCACCCGCAACTCTCCCAACTCCCGCTCGCTCATGAAGATAGGCCTCCCCGGGCCTTCCGAATCGCCGGCGCCTTCTCCGGCGTCCCCGCCTCGGAAGCCGCGGTTCCGGCTGCCGTCGTTCCGGCTCCCTGCTTCGTTACAGCTTGCTTCGTTCCCGAAGAAGCCGCCTTCCCCTTGCTCCCGGCGCTTGCCTTAACGGGCTTCAACGCCGCCTTCATCCGCTTCTTGCCCTCCGGACATACGTCCATAAGCGGGCACACCGCGCATTGCGGGTTCTGCGCCTTGCAATGGTACCGTCCGAAAAAAATAAGCCGATGATGAGTCAGCGTCCATTCCTCGCGCGGAACGAGCTTCATCAGCTTCTTCTCGACCTCCAGCACGCTGTCGTCCGCCTTGGCGATCCCCAGCCGCTTCGATACCCGCTCCACGTGCGTGTCCACGGCGATGGCGGGCACGCCGAAGGCGTTCGAGACGACGACATTGGCCGTCTTCCTGCCGACGCCCGGCAGCTCCGTCAGCTCCGCATGCTCCCTCGGCACTTCGCCGCCGTGCCGGTCGAGCAGTATCCGGCACAGCTTCTGGATGTTCGCGGCCTTGTTCCGGAACAGCCCGATGCGGCGGATGTCGTTCTCAAGCTCCTCGAGCGGCACGCTCAAGTAATCTTCCGGTCTCTTGTATTTCTTGAAAAGAGTCGCCGTCACCTTATTGACCGTCTCGTCCGTGCACTGCGCGGACAGCAGGACGGCGATCGTCAGCTCGAACGGGTTCTCGTGGTTCAGCTCGCAATGCGCGTCCGGATACATCTCGGCTATCGTATCCAGTATATGTCTCATTTTTACGGCGTTCATCCGGTTCGCTCCTTCTCCTCGTCGCGCAACGTCGATAATGCCCTAACTATCAAGTGTACCGAATCTTGCTCCCCCCGGCAACAGGACATCTTCACGATAAAAAAAGAAGCCGGCCCGGAAGGCGAACCTTCCGAACCGGCCCTTGTCTTCAGCCGGATCAGGCTTTGACGATCTCGACCGCTTTGTTCCGCAGGATGTAAACCGTGACGTTGTCGCCGCTCAGCAAGCTGCCGAGCGAGATCGTCGACGTCCCTTGGTGAATGTAAGCCGAAGCGCTCACTTTGACGTTGTCGTCGGTCAGCGTCGTCTTCTTGAAGTTCAGGATCGAGTTCGTCGCGTCCGCGAACCAGACGACCTTGCTTACGCCGGCGACGACCGTAACGACCGTGTCGCCGGACTCGTTCTTGCGGACTTCGACCCGGTCTTCCGCGGCCACGGAGGACAGAGAGCTCAGCGTCGATCCGTTCTTCATGATGATCGGAGACGTTCCGACCGAGATCGCGACCGGCGCGTTCGTGCCGGTCTGAATCGTAATCGTGCCGGACGCCGCGTCGACCGCGGTCGCCTTGCCGAACACGACCGGCACGAGCTGGATCGACTGGAGCGTCTTGCCTTCGAACGTCGCGTTCAGCGAGTGGCCCGGCGCGAAGACATCCAGATCAGCCATCTTGCCGTTGTCGCCGATAATCTTCACGGAAGAGTCCAGCGTCCATTCCGTCGTCGTTCCGGCGCCGTCCGTCACGCCGATCTTCCGCGAAGCCGCGTTCAGCGTCACGATATCGAATTGCGCCGTCTTGTTGACGATGATGGAAGTCGCCATGTCCTGAGCGGAATTCAGGAACACGGTGACGGTGTCGCCTTTGGCTACGTTGGTGTAGCTGGCCGAAGCTTTGCCGTAGATCTCGACGTTCGGCGTGCCGTAGTCGACCGTTACGCTGCTGCCGTCGTCCAGCTTCAACTGAAGCTCGTGCGCCGACGTGTCGTTCTTCACGACCGTGCCCGTGTACTTGCTGACGAACGAGACGTAGACCAGCTTCGTTCCGGAATAGCCCAGGTTGACCTTCTTGCCCTTCGCCATGTACGACACGGCGCTCGACTTGGTGATCGTCGTGCCGTTCAGGTCGTACTTGGTGGCGCTGTTCAGCGTGAAGGCCGCGGCGTTGCCGTCCGCGTCCTTGACGACCAGAATGCTCGAATCGGCATCGTAGGAAGAGATTACGGCGCCGTTCATGGTCGACATCGAACGGTTCGTCACTTCGATCGCCGTCACCTTGCCGTTCGCGTCCAGCGTCATCGTGATCGCGTCGTCCTTGTACAGGTTGTCCAGGTTCGGCTTCGAGAAGTTCGGAATCTTGACGGTCACGTCGTCCGCGTACAGCTTCAGCCGAATGTCTCCGGAGCCTTTGGCGGTCGTGTATTGAACCGTCTGCTCGGTCTTGTCGATCTTGAACAGGAAGCCCGACAGCGTGGACGAAGTCGCCGACTTCGTGACGACGATGCCGGTCACTTCGCCGTTCTTCACGTCGTAGCTGATGACGTCGCCGACCTTCAGCTCGGTCAGCTTGACGTAGGTGCCGTCCTTCTGAATCGTCGCCGTGGCGGACACGGTACGCGTCTCGCTGGCCGAGGTCGTCGCGTCCTTGATCTGCAGCGTGCGCGCCGTCGCGTCGACGGCGGCGATCGTGCCGGCGCCCGACTTGGACACCGCGGACGACTTCAGCGAGACGGCCAGCACCTTCGGCGAGGAGCTGAACGCGTCGACGATCAGCTTGACGTCCGCGTTCGCGGGAAGATCCGCGAGCGTAATCGTCTGGTTCTCCGCGTCGGTCACGGCCGGCGGGTTGCTTGCGTTATAGCTGTACTGCGCCACGTCTTCGCCGATCAGCAGCGTGATCTCTTGCTTGGCGGAGCTCGCCACGACCAGCTTGCCTTCCACCGTCTTCACCTGGGCGGTATCGTCCAGCTGTTCGGCGTAGGCGGCGTTGCCGTCGGCATCGGCGATGACCAGCGCCTTGCCGTATACCTTCAGCGAGTCGATCGCGGACAGCTTCTCGGAATCGGCTCGCGAGAACAGCGTTCCGTCGGTCACGGCGAACGTCGTCGTCGTTCCGTCGGCTTGCAGCAGCGTCAGCTTCTCCGGCGAGACCGCGAGCCAAATTCCGCTGACTTGGCCGGGGAAGGCCGTCTGCGCTTGCGATTCCGCCCGGCTGAACAGCGTAGCGGCGGCCGCGCGGGTCAGGTTGCCCTTCGGCAGGAACTTGTTGCCGTCGGCTCCGTTAACGAGCCCCTTGCCGACGGCCACGTTGACGTACCCGAGCAGCGCCGGGTCGATGGACGCGTTGTCGGCGAAGGAGGTCGCCTTGCCGCTCAGCGCGGCGACTTCCGATTCCTTGCCGATGGCGCGGACGAGCAGGCGGGCCACCCATTCGCGGGTGGCGGGGCTGCTGCCCCATGCCTTCTTCGGCTCGGCGTCGGCGAGCGCGAACTCTTCGGTCATGTCGATCAGCTTCTGCTTGAACGCGTAGTTCACGTACGGCTTGAAGTAGTTGTCGACCGTGAACGTGCTCGGGAATGCGACGACGTCCTTCGTATCGACCTTGCTCTCCAGCCCCATGAACCGCAGCGCCATGAGGACCGCCTCTTGGCGGCTGAGCGAGTCGTTCGGCTTGAATAAGCCGTTGTTGCCTTTGATCATTCCTTGCAGCGCCAGCTTGGCGATATGCTTCTCGGCCCAGTGGCCCGCCGCCACGTCGCTGAACGGCGTCGAGGAGGCCGCCGACGCGGACGGAGCCGCGGCGATCGCGCCCGTCCATACCAAGGTGAACAGCACGATCAGGCTTACCCATGATTTCCCACGCGTTACGAGCGCCATTTGTCATTCTCCCTTTTGTAATCGGACTGTCTACCCTTGTTATCGGCCATGCGTGCGAATTAGCTTAGCTTCAGGTACTTCAGAATCGCCGTGGCGAGTCCCTGTGCGAGCTTGTTCTGGAAATCTTCCGTATACATCTTCGTCGCTTCCGTCGCGTTCGACAGGTACCCGGCTTCGTACAGGACGGCCGGCATCTTCGTCTCCCGGGTGACCGCGAGGCTCTTCTGAAGAACGCCGCGATCGGCCAGCCCGGTCGAAGGAACGGCGTACTGGTGAACGACATTCGCGAAGTCCAGGCTCTCCGCCCGCGTATAGTACACTTCGCTGCCGTTCACGGTCGGCTTGCTCGGGAAGCTGTTGCCGTGAACCGACAGGAACAAGTCGGCTCCGATCGAATTCGCCAGGTTATACCGGTCGGCCAAGGTCGGGTATGTATCGGAGGATCTTGTAAGGACGAGATTGAGACGCTTGTCCGACGCGAGAATGGCTTGAAGCTTCAGAATGACCGCGAGATTGAAATCCTTCTCCCACTTGCCGATGACGCTTTGCGCTCCCGGGTCGCTGCCGCCGTGGCCCGCGTCCAGCACGACCGTGTAGACGCCCTTCGCCGGCTTATCCGGCGTCGTCGCCGAAGGAGCCTTCAGCTCGATCTTGAGCATGCCGCCCGCCGCGTCGTTCGTCACCGTGTACTCCTGCTTCTGGCTCAGGTCGAGCACGAACCGAAGCGTGCGCGGATTGTCGAGGTACAGCGAGTAGCGCACCTTCTGCAGCGCTTCGTGTCCCGTCACGGCGAGCTCCCCGATCGGCTTCACGTTCGAGTTCCCGTCGGTCGTAAGCCCCGGCGCGAAGTCGGCAGCGAAGTCCGCGTTCGGCAGATCGACGACGATGCGGTCCGGTCCCGTCAGAACGGACGTGGCCGGCAGCAGGACGCCGCCGTCGTAGCGGATGAGGACCGAATCTTCCCCGTCGAACAGAACTGAACGGATCTGGACGGGCGCAGCGCCCGGATCGGGGACGGCCGAGCCGTCGCCGTTCCCGCCGCCTTCGGCTTCCTCGCCGGGAGTGACGACGCCGATCAGGCCGCCGTCGCCGGAACTGCCGTTGCCGGAACCGCCGGAGCCGTTCGGCGATCCCGAACCGTCGCCCGACCCGGAGCCCGAACCATCGCCCGACCCGTCGCCCGTGCCGGAGCCTCCGCCGCCGGAACCGCTGTCATTCCCTCCGTTCGAGGACTTGCCGCTGTATAGAAAGACCGACTTGTTCGAATTGTCCCAATACACCTGCAGGCCGAACGCTTCCCCCACGAATCTCAAAGGGATAAGCGTGGTGCCCGACTTGGCCGTCGGCGGCGCCTGCAGCGTGACCGCCTTCCCGTCGAGCGTGGCCGACTTCTTGCCGACCGTCATCACGATGACCGAGCTGCCGTTCTTCACCGTTACCTTCTTGCTGCCGCTGTCGTAGCCGACCTCGTATCCGAGGTTCTCCCCGACGATCCTCACCGGAACCATCGTGTAGCCCCCGACGACCGCGGGGGGTTCCGCCGGGCTGAGCTCCTTGCCGTCCAGGAACAGCTTAGGCGTCAATGTCTGCGCGGACGCGAGATTCGCTGTCAGGAACAGCATGACGGCGACGACGAACAACAGGGACGTCCACTTCTTCATGCTTCACCTCGGTGTCTAATGTTGTTACAAACGTACCGAGAAGGCGGTTATACCCACTCGGCTTGTCCATGAAACATTAGACGCCCGCGATAGGCAAAAGTTGCGAGTTTTCGAGGAAAAAAAGGCCCTTTGACCCGAATTTTGCCGATTCGGGTACAAAGGACCTTTCGCTTTTGCCGATTCGTGTTGCCGCAAGGTCTCAGCCTGTTTTAGAAGGAGTTCGCGAGCCTGGCTTGATGCTTCGCTTCGTACGCGGAGATAGCGTCCGCGTGCTTCAGCGTCAGGCCGATGTCGTCCAGTCCCTGGAGCAGGAACTGGCGGCGATGCTCGTCGAGGTCGAACTCGATGCGCAGGCCCAACTCGTCGGTGATCGCCTTGTTCTCGAGGTCGACCGTCAGCTTGTAGCCTTCGTTCGCGTTCGTGCGCTGGAACAGCTCTTCGACTTGCTCTTCGCTGAGCTTGATCGGCAGGATGCCGTTCTTGAAGCAGTTGTTGTAGAAAATGTCGGCGAACGAAGGCGCGATGACGACCTTGAAGCCGTAGTCGAGAATCGCCCAAGGCGCGTGCTCGCGGGAGGAGCCGCAGCCGAAGTTGGCGCGCGAGATCAGGATCGAAGACCCCTTGTAGCGCGGCTGGTTCAGACTGAACTCGGGAATCTCGTTGCCCTTCTCGTCCCAGCGCCATTCGAAGAACAGGAATTGGCCGAAGCCGCTGCGCTCGATGCGCTTCAGGAATTGCTTAGGGATGATGGCGTCGGTGTCTACGTTCACGCGGTCGACCGGAGCGACGAGACCCGTCTCTTTGATAAATGGTTGCATAGTATCGGAGCTCCCTTCTTAAACCGTTACTTCGGATTTGAATTCCCAGTTGCGAACGTCCGTGAACTTGCCCTTGATCGCCGCGGCCGCAGCCATCTCCGGCGATACGAGGTGCGTCCGGCCGCCGCGGCCTTGACGGCCTTCGAAGTTCCGGTTCGACGTCGAGGCGCAGCGCTGGCCGGGCTGAAGAACGTCCGGGTTCATCGCGAGGCACATCGAGCAGCCCGCTTCGCGCCATTCGAATCCGGCGGCGGTGAAGATCTTGTCGAGGCCTTCCTTCTCGGCTTGCAGCTTGACGCGGCCGGAACCCGGCACGACGATCGCCGTCACGTTCGGGCTGACCTTGTGGCCGGCGGCTACCTTGGCGGCGGCGCGCAGGTCTTCGATCCGTCCGTTCGTGCAGGAGCCGATGAAGACGTAGTCGATCGGGATCTCGGACATCGGGGTGCCCGGCTTCAGATCCATGTATTCCAGGGCCTTCTCGGCCGCTTTGCGCTCGTTCTCGGTCGGCAGCTGGTCCGGATACGGAACGGTGGACGTAATGTCCGTGCCCATGCCCGGGCTCGTGCCCCAGGTCACTTGCGGGATGAGAGAAGTCACGTCCAGCTCGACGACGCGGTCGTAGACGGCGCCTTCGTCGGTCGCCAGCGCCTTCCATTGCTCGACCGCGCGGTCGAAGTCGGCGCCTTGCGGAGCGTATTCGCGGCCGCGCAGGTAGTTGAAGGTCGTCTCGTCCGGAGCGATCAGGCCGGCGCGCGCGCCGCCTTCGATGGACATGTTGCACACGGTCATGCGCTCTTCCATCGTCAGACCGCGGATCGCTTCGCCCGTGTACTCGATGACGTAGCCGGTGGCGAAGTCGGTGCCGTACTTGGCGATCAGGCCGAGGATCAGGTCCTTCGCCGTGATGCCGGCCGGGCGCTTGCCGACGAAGCGGACTTCCATCGTCTTCGGCTTCGCTTGCTGCAAGCATTGGGTCGCCAGCACGTGCTCGACTTCGCTCGTCCCGATGCCGAACGCCAGAGCGCCGAACGCGCCGTGCGTGGACGTGTGGCTGTCGCCGCAGACGATCGTCTTGCCCGGATGGGTCAGGCCCAGCTCCGGTCCCATGACGTGAACGACGCCTTGGTCCAGCGTGTTCAGGTCGTACAGCTTGACTCCGAACTCCTTACAGTTGTTCGTCAGCGTGTCGACCTGCTGCTTGGAGATCGGGTCGGAGATATTGAAGCGGTCCTTCGTCGGAACGTTGTGGTCCATCGTCGCGAACGTCAGGTCCGGGCGGCGAACCTTGCGGCCGTTCATGCGCAAGCCTTCGAACGCCTGCGGGGAAGTCACCTCGTGGACGAGATGCAGGTCGATGTACAGAATGCTCGGCTTGCCCTCTTCCGAATGGATGACGTGGTTGTTCCAGATCTTCTCAAACATCGTCAATTTACTCATGAATGTTCACCCCGTATAAGGACTTCTCTATGAATTCTTGAACCAATCATATCATCGACGCACTCATTGTTCCAAGATATAATATCTATAAGGCTAATAGTTCCAGATTATAATAAAACGAGCGGAAAGGATACAACGCCATGGAATTCCGACTGCTTCAATACGTGATCCAGATCGCGGCGGAGCGCAACTTCTCCCGCGCGGCCGAGAAGCTCCACATCGCCCAGCCGTCGCTCAGCCAGCAGCTGTCCAAGCTCGAGAAGGAGCTCGGCGTGCTCCTGTTCAAGCGCAGCACCAACTCCGTGGAGCTGACGCACGCGGGCTCCGTCTTCGTCGAGAAAGCCCAGCGCATCGTCGACATGACCGAGCAGCTGCGGCGCGAGATGGAAGACATCGCCGACCTGCGCCGCGGCCGCATCGTCATCGGCAGCCTGCCGATGACCGGCGCCCACGTCCTGCCGCACGTGCTGACGGCGTTCCGCTCCGCCTACCCCGACATCGAGCTGGCTCTCGTCGAGGAGACGACGACGCAGCTCGAGCAGCTGACGGCGAGCGGCGGCACGGACGTCAGCCTGCTGTCGCTGCCGCTCGTCGAACCCTCGCTTGCCTACGAGCCGATCATCGAGGAGGAGATCTTCCTCGCCGTTCCGCCCGAGCACCGTCTCGCGGCCGCCGCCGCCGGCCCGAGCTCGCGCTCGGTCGCCATCGCCGAGCTGAAGGACGAGCCGTTCGTGCTGCTGAAGAAAGGCCAGGGCTTCCGCGCGATCGCGCACGAACTGTGCGCGGCCGCCGGCTTCAGTCCCCGCGCCGAGTTCGAGAGCAGCAACATCGAGACGGTGCAATCGCTCGTCGCGGCGGGCATGGGCATCGCCTTCGTGCCGCACATGGTCGCCCGGAGCCCGGTGAACGGGCACGTCCCGGTTTACGTCCGCCTGAAGGGCCGGCCGACCCGGACGCTCGTTATCGCCTACCGCAAAGGAAGATACTTGTCCAACGCGGCCGAAGCGTTCATCGCCACGTTCCGCGAGACGATGAACAAGCTGGATTCGGCTTTTCCGAACGGCGGCTGATCCTTACTCGTAGAGAGCGGGACGGCGGTCGGCGAACACCGGGATGCGCCCCCGCACTTCGTCCGTGAGGGCCAGATCGATCTCGGCGGTCAGAATCGTCTCTTCCTCGCCCGCCTCGGCCACGATCTCCCCCCACGGGTCGACGATCATCGAATGACCGAAGAAATGCGTCTCGCCGCTGACGCCGCACCGGTTGCAGGCGACGACATACATCTGGTTCTCGATCGCGCGCGCCTGCAGCAGCGTTCGCCAGTGATGCAGCCGCGGATGCGGCCATTCGGCCGGCACGAACAGCACCTTGGCGCCGTCCAGCGCCAGGCGGCGGGCCAGCTCCGGGAAGCGGATGTCGTAGCAGATCATGACGCCCGCCGGAACGCTCTCGAGCTCGAACCGGCCCGGCCGTTCGCCCGCTTCCAGGTGCAAGTGCTCGTCCATGAGCTTGAAAAGGTGGATTTTCGAATATTCGGCGATCTCGTTGCCCTCTCGGTCGAACCCGTACACCGTGTTCGTCACGCCGTCCGGCCGGCCCTCCCGGCCTTCCCGGAGCTCGGCGATCGAACCCGCGATGACGTTCACGCCGCGGCGGCGGCTGAATTCGGAGACGAATTCCTTCGTCCGGGCTCCCGCCGGGTCGGCCAGCTCGTGGATGCGGTCGAGCGCATAGCCGGTATTCCACATCTCGGGGACGAGAATGACGTCCGGCTTCGGAGTCGCGCCGGCCGCCTCCTCGAGCAGCTTCTTCAATTGGGCAAAATTATGTTCGGGGAATCCTGCGCGAATATCCATCTGGATCAGCGCCAGTCGCAGCTTGCCGGTCATCGGCCTCTCTCCTTCTGAACGGCGCGGCCGCCTCGGCCGTCGTCTCGCCGTCGCAATCTCGTTGACTTCGTTCGTTGATCAACATCGTACCCCATTCCCGGCGCGGCGACAAGGCTTGGAGGGCGATATTCCGCCTTTTCCGATTGCCTATGCCGTTAACATGTGCTACATTCAACCTAACTTTGACTGGAAGCTGGAGTGTGAACGTCCATTATGACTGCAACGATGAACATTCAACCGGCGGAGCGGCTGAAGACGCTGCCGGAGCAATTTTTCGCCAAGCTGGTCGCCAAGGCGAACGCCCGGACGGCGACGGGCGCGGACGTCATCAACCTCGGCCAGGGCAATCCCGATCTGCCGACGCCGCGTCCGATCGTCGAGAAGCTCCAGTCGGCGGCCGAGAACCCGCTCTACCACAAATACCCGCCGTTCCGCGGCTTCCCGTTCCTCAAGGAAGCGGTCGCCCGCCGTTATAAGGAAGACTATGGCGTCGACCTCGATCCCGCGACGGAGGTCGCCATCCTGTTCGGCGGCAAGACCGGGCTCGTCGAGATCAGCCAATGCCTGCTCAATCCCGGGGACGTCTGCCTCGTGCCCGATCCCGGCTACCCCGATTACTGGTCCGGCGTGGCGCTCGCGAACGCGGAGATGGCGTTCATGCCGCTGCTCGAGAGCAACGGCTTCCTGCCGGATTACGCCGCGTTGAACCCGGACAGCGTCTCCCGCGCCAAGCTGATGTTCCTCAATTACCCGAACAATCCGACGGCGGCGACGGCTACCCGCGAGTTTTACGAGGAGACGGTGAAGTTCGCCCGCGACAACGGCATCGTCGTCGCCAGCGACTTCGCGTACGGCGCCATCGGCTTCGACGGCCGCCGGCCGGTCAGCTTCCTGGAGACGCCGGGCGCCAAGGAGGTCGGGGTCGAGTTCTACACGCTGTCCAAATCGTACAACATGGCCGGATGGCGGGTCGGCTTCGCCCTCGGCAACGCGCAGATCGTCGAGATGCTGAACCTGATCCAGGATCACTACTACTGCAGCCTGTTCGGAGGCATCCAGGAAGCCGCCGCCGAAGCGTTGACGGGCCCGCAGGATTCCGTGAAGGAGCTCGTCCGCTCGTACGAACGCCGCCGCGACGCCCTCTTCGGCGCCCTGGACGAGATCGGCTGGAAGGCCTCCAAGCCGGCGGGCTCCTTCTTCTGCTGGCTGCCCGTCCCGCAAGGCTACACGTCGATGGAATTCGCCGACCTGCTGCTCGAACGGGCCGACGTGGTCGTCGCTCCGGGCAACGGCTTCGGCGAGCACGGAGAAGGCTACGTCCGGCTCGGACTTCTCGCTCCGGAGGAGCGCCTGGTCGAGGCGATCCGCCGGGTCGGCAAGCTGCAGCTTTTCCGGTGACATCGTTGCCTCGTTGTTAATTGCCGCCGAATGCGGCACATTCGGAATTCAGCCGATATCGTCTCTTATCCCCTTGGATCAGGCGCGTGGGTCCAGGAGCGGCTAGAAGCGGCGAAGACTTGGCAGGTCGCTCCCCCCTCCCGGTGAGCCTGCCATCGCTTCGCCCTTTTTTTTCGCGTCTTCCCCTTGTCGCTCTTCGATCCCGGCTCGTCAGACGCTCCGTCGTTCCTCCGTCCTCCTATCGATTCGCAAGCGGCTTATCCCCTCTGCTTCGAACGATTCCCATTTTTACCCCATAGACGCCTATCCCCTTCGCTCAGTTCCTCTCGCTCTACAGCGCCGAGTGTCTTATCCCTCCCGCTCAGTCCCTTCCTCTCTATTACGACTTAGTCCCCTATCCCTTCCGCTCAGTGGCCTCGTTCTTCTTGCACATCGTCGTCTATCCCCTCCATTCCGGACACAACGCGCCTTTATTGCGCCCTTGTCTCCTATCCCCCTCGCTCAGAACTGACCGGGACTCATCGGGATCTTCTTTTCGTTATCCCTTTCGTTCAGGGGAAGAGCGCAAAAACCGGGGAGACCGGATCGTCGCCGGCTAGTTGTGGCTATTTCAACAACGATGACGCCCCCTGAGCCGCAGGGATAGGAGACGGGGGGTGTCAGGAGGCAATATCGCATGTGCGCGGAGGTCGCACGGGAGAGCCGATGCGATGCATAAAATCGCATTCGCGACGCACCATATGGAAAACCAAACCATAGGCGGTGCATATCGTTGACGGAACACAACCAATTTACCGATCCCCCGATCAAGGCCCATCCCCGAACGGACGAGCCGGAGCATGAGCCCACGTTCGCTCCCAGCATCGACACCCACAATTCGCTCGAGGCGGAGCCGACGGAGGAAGAACGCCAACGAGGAGAATATACGGAAGTCACCCGCCTCTACTTGGATCGCACGCCTAACGACTAACCGGCTCGGAGGGACGAATGGCGACATTCCCGAAGGTTCTTATCGGATTGGGCATCCTTCTGGTCGTAGTCGGCCTCATCTGGATGGTCGGAGGACGTTTCTTGAATTTCGGACGGCTTCCAGGAGATATTTCGTATGAAAAGGGAAACGTACGGTTTTACTTCCCAATCGTCACATGTATCGTCGTTAGCGTCGTATTGTCGTTCATCTTCTACTTGGTACGGCTGTTCTCGAGGTGACCGCATAAAAACAGCAAATATCGCGGCGTGATCGCGGACGGACATGGCTTACATCTCCCCATCGCTGATTTGACAATTGGAGCAGGTTTGCGGACGGAACCGAGGCGATAATGCTGCCCATTCGGACCGTCCTTTTTCCGTTTGTGACATGTCCCTTGCAACGTGTGCACGGACTCATGGGGATAGGAGACGAAATGCCGCGCAACCCCGACTGAGCCATGGGGATAGGAGCCTATGCGCACCATAACCCGACTGAGTCCCTGGGATAGCAGCCTTTGCGCACCTTAGTCTGACTGAGTCATGGGGATAGGAGCCTATGCGCACCATTTCCCGACTGAGCCGCGGGGATAAGGGGACTAGCGGAAGTTGGCGGAGCAGTCCGGCTCTAAGGAGGGCTTCAATTCCTTTACAAGGCTTGACGCGCGTGGTATTCTAAGGATTAATCGATGCCGCCTGCGACGGGCGGATCACAGCTTAAACGCGATGACGGGTAACGAAGAGGAACCGGCATGTTCAGAGAGCGAATTCCGCGGCTGGGAGAATTCGCCTTCGCCCTCCTTTTCCCCCAACCCCGAGCGGCCGGCGAGGAGCCGGACAGTTCCTGCTGTTACCAGGAATCCAAGAGGGCGCCGTCCATCCCGAAGATAACGGCGTCAATGAAGGTGGTACCGCGGAAGGCAACTTTCGTCCTTTGATGAGGGCGGAAGTTTTTTTGTTTGTCCAAGTTGCTAGGAGAGGATCGGGTGACCGGAATGAACCGACGTATCGTCGTGAAAATAGGAAGCAGCTCCCTCACCTCCGAGGAAGGAGGCTTAAGCCGGGAGCGGGTTCGGTTTTACGCGGACGAGCTCGCGAAGCTCCACCGCCAAGGGGTGCAGACGCTGCTCGTCACCTCGGGCGCGGTCGCGGCGGGCTTCCGCCGGCTCGGCTACGAGACGCGGCCGAAGCTCGTGCACGAGAAGCAGGCGGCGGCGGCCGTCGGGCAGGCGCTGCTCATGCAGGCGTATCAAGAGGCGTTCGCCGCGCACGACATTCCCGCCGCGCAAATCCTCTTGACGCGGCCGGACTTCGGCAACCGCGGGAGAGCGCAGAACGCGGAACGCACGATCGAGGAGCTGCTGAAGCTGAGGGCCGTTCCGATCATCAACGAGAACGACACGGTGGCGACCGACGAGCTCAAGTTCAGCGAGAACGACACGCTGTCGGCTCTCGTCGCGAACCTGACGAAGGCGGACGGGCTGTACATTCTCACCGACATCGAAGGGCTCTATACGGCGGATCCGCGCAAGGATCCGAACGCGAAGCGGATCGGCCGGATCGACGTGATCTCGGAGGAGCTGTACCGGATCGCGGGAGGCGCCGGTTCTTCGGTCGGAACCGGGGGCATGCGCTCCAAGATCGAAGCCGCCCGAATCGCGATGGGCGGCGGCGTCGCGACCTTCATCGGGCGCGTCACCGAGCCCGGGGAGCTGGTCCAGGCGGTGGAGGGCTCGGGCAGAGGGACTTATTTTACGACCTCCCTCCACTCCCTCCCGGCCAAGAAGAAATGGATCGGCTTCCTGTCCGTCCCCCAAGGAAGGATCGTTGTCGACCGCGGAGCGGAAGCGGCGCTGCTGCATGGCGGCAAGAGCCTGCTCCCGGCCGGGATCAGAGGGGCCGAAGGCGACTTCCATCTCGGCGACGTCGTCGAGGTGATCAACGAAGAAGGCAAAACGCTCGGAAGAGGCGTCACGAACTACGCGGTCTGGCAAGTGACCGCGGCCGCCGGACTGCCGAGCGAGGAAGCGCAAAGGCGCGTCGAAGCGCCAAGAGTGGAAGTGATCCATCGCGACGAATGGGTGACGACCCACGTACAGAAGGAGGCGGAAATCCATGAGTGAAGTAAGAACGAAGGCCGCATTGGCCAAGCAAGCGGCCGCGACGCTGAACCGCATGACGACGGAGCAGAAAAACGATGCTCTGCTTCGCATGGCGGATGCCCTGATCGCGGACCAGAACGAGATTCTGGCCGCCAACGAGCGGGATTTGGCGAGAGGCGAGGAGAATGGCACCTCCCCTTCCCTGCTGGACCGGCTGAAGCTGACCCCGGACCGGATCGCCGGCATCGCCGACGGTCTTAGGGAAGTCGTCGCGCTGCCCGACCCGGTCGGCGACCTGCTCGAATCGTTCGACCGGCCGAACGGGATGCACATCGAGAAGCGCCGGGTTCCGATCGGCGTCGTCGGCATGATCTACGAAGCGCGGCCGAACGTGACGGTCGACGCCGCGGGTCTGTGCCTGAAGACGGGCAACGCGGTCGTCCTTCGCGGAGGATCTGCTGCGATCGACTCGAACAGGGCGATCGTGGAGACGCTGCGGAAGGCGCTCGCCTCCACCGCCCTTCCGCCCGATTCGCTCCAAATCATCGAAGACCCGAACCGCTCTTCGGTCGACGAGATGCTGAAGCTGAACGGACTGCTCGACGTCGTCATTCCGCGGGGCGGAGCGGCGCTTATCCAGAACGTCGTGCAGAACGCGACGGTTCCCGTCATCGAGACGGGCGCCGGCATCTGCCACACGTACATCGACGATACCGCCGATTATGCGATGGCGGAAGCGATCGCCCTGAACGCCAAGGTGCAGCGGCCGTCCGTCTGCAACTCGATGGAGACGCTGCTCGTGCACGAGGCGTTCGCGAAGCGCCATCTCTCCGCTCTCGCGGACAGCTTCCGCGCCAAGAGCGTGGAGCTGCGCGGCGATTCCGCGACGCGGAATCTCGTGCCTTGGTCGAATTCCGCGACCGACGAAGATTTCGCGACGGAATACAACGACTACATTCTGAACGTCAAGGTCGTATCCGGTCTCGACGAGGCGCTGGACCATATCCGCCGCTTCGGCACGATGCATTCGGAGTGCATCGTCACCGAGACGAAGGAGAACGCCGAGCGGTTCCTGCAGGAAGTGGACGCGGCCGCGGTGTACCATAACGTCTCCACCCGCTTCACGGACGGGTTCGAATTCGGCTTCGGCGCGGAGATCGGCATCAGCACGCAGAAGCTGCACGCTCGCGGACCGATGGGATTGCCCGCGCTGACGTCGACCAAGTTCATCGTTACCGGCAACGGCCAAGTACGGGGATAATAGTGCCGAACGGGCCAAGCCATCCATAAGACAGGATTGGGAGAGATAAGATAGCCATGAGCAACCCGGAATCGAGATCCCCTCTGGGGAACGCGAAAATTTGTTTTTACGGCGCCGGTTCGATGGTCGAGGCGATCTTGCGCGGATTGACGGAGAAGCGGGTCGCCGCGCCTTCCTTGATTCATGTGATGAACCGCCAGAACAAGGAACGCTTGCTCGAGCTGCAAAGCCGTTACGGCGTCGTCCCGGCGATCGAGCCGGCCGCGAAGGAAGATGCCCTGTCCGGCGCCGACGTCATCGTCCTCGGCATGAAGCCGAAGGACGCGGCCGAAGCCCTGCTGTCCCTTAAATCCCTGCTGCGTCCCGAGCAGATCGTCGTCTCGCTGATCGCGGGCCTCTCCATCGACACGATGGAGAGACTGATCGGCCGCAAGCAGCCGATCGTCCGCACGATGCCCAACACCTCGAGCACGATCGGGCTCGGGGCGACGGGCATCAGCTTCTCCGAAGCGGTCTCGCCGGAAGGACGCGAGCTCGGGCTCGCCATGTTCGACGCCGTCGGACTGACGACGGTCGTCGAAGAGCGGCTGCTCGAGACCGTCACGGCGGTCTCCGGCAGCGGCCCCGCTTACATCTATTATATGATGGAAGCGATGATCCAGGCCGGCGTGGACCTCGGTCTCGCGCCGGAAGCCGCCCGCGAGCTCGCCGTGCAGACGGTGCGCGGGGCGGCGGAGATGGTCCGGCTCACGGGCGAAGCGCCCGCCGAGCTGCGCCGCAAGGTGACGTCGCCGAACGGCACGACGCAGGCGGCGCTAGAGACGATGGAACGGCTCGGCTTCGCCGACGCCGTCCAGCAAGGCATGCGGCGCTGCGCCGAGAGGGCAGGCGAGCTCGGCCAAGCGATCGCCGACGAAGCGCTCGCCCGCTGAACGCCGCAGCGAAGCGCCTCCCGCCGTCTTCCGCCGTCTCCTATCGTCTTCCGACGAGGCGGTCCCGCCCCATCGCCAATTCTGATAGTCTGAACGTCATAGACTGAACATAGTCTGAAGCGATAGTCCGACGAGATCGTCGGACGCCATCGTTAGATCGACGAGAAAGAAGGGATCCGAATGGACGTACGCAACGGACAAGCATACACCACCGCCACCTATCGCCTATTCGACGACAAAGCCGACTTCGGCAAGAAAGCCGAGGGCATCGCCGTCGGCCTCACCGTCGGCAGCTGGACGGACTTGCCCGAGGTGACCAAGCGGAAGATGGAGAAGCACCTCGGCCTCGTCGTCTCCGTCGATGCCCACGAGCCGGAAGGCGCCGCGCCGGGCGAGAGATACGCCGACATCACGATCGCTTATCCCGACGCCAACTTCAGCCGCGACCTGCCCGCCCTGCTCGTCACCGTCTTCGGCAAGCTGTCGATGGACGGCCGCATCAAGCTGCTCGACCTGAAGCCCTCCTCCGACTTCCTGTCGGCGTTCTCCGGCCCGAAGTTCGGCATCGCGGGCGTCCGCGACCGGCTCGGGATCCAGGATCGCCCGCTGCTGATGAGCATCTTCAAATCCGTCATCGGCTACGACCTGGACGGCCTGCGAGAGCAATTCCTCCAGCAGGCGCTAGGCGGCGTCGACCTGATCAAGGACGACGAGATTCTGTTCGAGAACCCGCTCACTCCGCTCGAGAAGCGCGTGGAGACGTGCATCGGCGCGGCGCGCCAGGCCGAGCGCGAGACCGGCCAGAAGCTGATCTACTTCACCAATCTGACCGGCCCGACCTCGAAGCTTCGCGAGAACGCGCGGCGGGCGATCGACGCCGGAGCGAACGGCCTCCTGTTCAACGTGCTCGCCTACGGGTTCGACGCGCTGGCGGAGCTCGCGAACGACCCGTCGATCGACGTGCCGATCGCGGCGCACCCGGCGCTCGCGGGAGCGTTCTATCCGTCCCCGCATCACGGCATCGCGGCTCCGCTGCTGCTCGGCAAGCTGACCCGGATCGCCGGGGCGGACCTGTCGCTCTTCCCTTCCCCGTACGGCTCCGTCGTCATGCCGAAGGAAGAGAACCTCGCGGTCCAAGCCGCTCTCGTGGACGAGGCGCTGCCGCTGCCCAAGGCGTTCCCCGTTCCGTCCGCCGGCATCCACCCCGGCCTCGTCCCGCTCATTCTGCGCGACTTCGGCGGCGACGTCGTCGTGAACGCGGGAGGCGGCGTGCACGGCCATCCGCTCGGAGCCGCCGCCGGAGGCAAGGCGTTCCGCCAAGCGATGGACGCCGTCGCCGCGGGTCAGGACCTCGCCGAATATGCGAAGCGGCATGAAGAACTGAGAATCGCCATCGAACGCTGGGGGGTCCGCCACGCATGAGCGCAACGATAAGCAGCACGAACGACAGCACGAATAGCGCGAACAAGGCGGCCGAAGGCGCGGAGACCAAGCGCCCGCTTAGCGGCTCCAAGCCGCCGGTCCTGTTCTGCGACTTCGACGGAACGATCACGCTTAGCGACAATATCGTCGCCGTCATGAAGCACTTCAACCCGGAAGGCTGGGAGCCGATCGTCCAGGACATCGTCGCCCTGAAGAAGTCGGTCCGCCAAGGCGTCGGCGAGATGTTCGCCCTCCTTCCTTCTTCCATGAAGCAGGAGATTACCGACTATATTCTGAGCACCGCCGGCATTCGCCCCGGGTTCCGGGAGCTTCTCGACTGGTGCAAGAGGAACGGCGTCGAGTTCTTCGTCACGAGCGGCGGCATCGACTTCTTCGTCTATCCCCTGCTCGCTCCCTTCGGCATTCCGGAGGATCACATCTTCTGCAACGGCAGCGACTTCAGCGGAGAGCGGATCGAGATCACCTGGCCGCATTCGTGCGACGAGGAGTGCGACAACGACTGCGGCATGTGCAAGACCGCCGTCATCCGCCGCTTCCCGAAGGACGAGTACGCTCGCATCCTGATCGGCGACAGCATTACCGACTTCGCCGGAGCGAAGCTCGTCGATCTCGTCTTCTCCCGGTCCCACCTGACCGAGAGATGCCGGGAGCTCGGCCTGCCGCATATTCCGTTCGAGACGTTCCACGACGTCGTTCACCATCTGGAGCAAGGAGACTGGAGAGCATGAGCGAACAACAACGCCCGACGATTCTGCTGGAGGAGAAGCAGCGCGTCTATCGCGAGCTCGGCATCGTGAAGGCCGACTTCGCCGCGCGCGGCTGGTTCCCCGGCACGAGCGGCAACCTGTCGATGAGGGTCGGCGATTACGCGCCGGACCGCTTCGTCTTCGCCGTCACCGCGAGCGGCAAGGACAAGGCGGCGTCGACGCCCGAGGACTTCCTGCTCATCGACGAGACCGGCAAGCCTTGCGAGCCGACGGCGCTGAAGCCGTCCGCCGAGACCCTCATTCACTGCGAGATCTACCGCAAGACCGGCTGCGGCGCCATCTTCCACATTCATTCGGTCTACAACAGCCTCGTCTCCGAGTTGTTCTGGGATCGCCGCGCCGTCCCCGTCGAAGGCGTGGAGCTGATCAAGGCGTTCAACATCTGGGACGAGGAAGCCGTCATCGACGTGCCGATCGTCTCCAACTTCGCCGACATCCCCCGCATCGTGCCGGAAGTGACGGATCGGCTCGATCCCCGCATCCCGGGCATCCTGCTGCGCAAGCACGGCATCTACGCTTGGGGACGCGACGCGTTCGAAGCGAAGAAGCATCTGGAAGCGTTCGAGTTCCTGTTCGAATACGTCTACAAGCTGCAGCTCGTACGGGGCCGGTAAGTCCGGCTCCGTCCCGTTCGAAGGCGCGTCCCGGCCGGCCTTGAGGCTCGATCGCGCGACAATGGCCCCTGCCTGACAATCGGCAGGGGCCGTCTTTATGTACCGGTTCATTTTCCCGCCCGATTCCCCGACGATTCCTCCTTCGCCGACCCGCCGCTCTTCCCGCTTCGCGCGCTTGGCCGAGACAGAGCGGCTTCTGGCCGGATCGGACGATCGAAGGCTACAATCCCGTATAAGGGACGATCCATTTAACCCAATAATACAAGCTGATCAACGTAAACACGAGAGTCGGCGGAATGACCATCGCCGTTATCTTCAGATACTCCTTCCACTCTACCTTGATCTTGTGCTTGTGAAGCAGGTGGAACCAGAGCAGCGAAGCGAGCGTGCCGATCGGCAGCAGCAGGGATCCGATGTCGCTTCCGATGACGTTGGCCAGATAGGCGATCTTCAGGGACAAGGGGTCGAGGCCCATCTGGTTCAGCGTGAGCGTCCCGATCATGAGGGCGGGATGGTTGTTGAACAGCGTGGACAGCGCCGTCAGCAGGCCTCCCATGAGCAGGCTCGCGTTCAGAAGGTTGCCGGTGACGAGCGGTCGGAACAGCTCCACGAGCCGATCGGTCATTCCCATGTTGTGCAAGCCGTACACAAGGACGTACATGCCGAACGCGAAGATCAGGATGTGCCACGGAGTTTTGCGAATGATATCGCTCGGGGCGATCTTCAGATAGGCCCATCTCCACGACAGCAGTACGACCGACCCGGCGACGGCGACCCATTCGATCGGAATGCCGGCGTACGAAGCCCCGAACAGGCCAAGACGGACCGCGAAGACGAACAGGAACAGGTTCCTCATGAGCCTTGTCTGCCGCTTCAGGTTGTCAAGGGGAGGAACCGGCCCCAACGGATGGTTGATCCCGATCCCCGGCGGCCCGCCCGCCAAGCGGTAGCCGACGGACACCTTGGGCAATTCCCGCGGCAAGTCGCGCTTCATGCACAGGAACAGCAGGCCGAGCATGAACAGCAGGCCGAGCGTCGCCGGTACGAACATCATCATCGTATGCATGTACAGGGTCATGCCGACGATCTTCAGAGCGATCAGGTTTACGATGTTGCTGACTCCGATCGGGGCGCTCGACGCGGTGGCGATCAAGGCACCGGACAACAGATAGGGAATCTTCTGATGATTGCGCAGCTTCAGCCGATTGAGCAGGATGATGAGAATCGGCGTCGTAATCAGGATGCTTCCGTCGTTGTTGAAGAACAGCGTCATGAGAAAACAGACCAGATTCACGTACAGGAATAATCTGTACCCGGAGCCCTTGGCCCTTGCCGCCAATCCGGCCGCCGCCCAGTGGAAGAACCCCGCGCTCTCGAGCACCATGGCGATGACGATCGTCGCGATGATGGTGATCGCCGCGCCGCTGACCGTCTCCGCGATGTCGACCAGGTCGCCTCCCGACACGCCTCCGGCCAGCCAGACGACCAGCGCGCCTATCGTGGCCGGGATCGCTTCGTTCAAGCCTTTGGGGCGCCACATAATGAGCAGGACCGTCATGAGGAAGGAGATCAGGGTCAGCGTATCCGAGACCGAATCGAACACTTGTCGTCACCTCTGAGCAGACGGTTGTCCTTGCTTTACTTGCCCGCGGATCGGGTCGCCGGGATCATGGCCGATCCGACGGCGGGGCCGGGCTGAACGGGGGGCTCTATCGCGCCAGGGGCCGCGTCCGGTTCGGCGTACGCGTTGTCGGACAGAGGCTCGACGGGAGGCTTGAGCAGGTAATACAGCAGCACGGCGGACGGTACGATGACCAATAAGGCGAGCATTCGGGGTCCCTCCCTTCGCTTCTGGACGGGTGAAGGACGAACGGGAGCAGAACAACGGGAAGGCGAGCGGTCGCCGTCACGGAGCATTCGTCCTCGAAGGTTGTCTATATCGTATGTTTATGTGCACCTTCGGGACGGGGTGCTGGTGATGCGGCCCGATTCCCGCTGAATTGTTCGCTTGTACGGGAGTCGAATGCCGCTTGCCCGCCGGCACGTTCGTAAGGCCGTGACACTCTCCTCGGCTAAAAAAAGCTTCGCCGGCGAGAGGGACAATCGTTCCCTCTGCGCCGGCGAAGCTCTGGCGTCGCTATAGTCGATGCGGTCGATGCTTACCGGCCGGTGTGGCCGAAGCCGCCTTCGCCGCGCACGGTCTCGGACAGCTCGCTCACTTCCTCAATCTTTACCTGCGGCACCGTCTGGAACACCATCTGCGCGATGCGTTCCCCCCGCTCGATCGTGAACGGCTCCTGGCCCAGGTTGATGAGCAGCACCTTCACCTCTCCGCGGTAATCGGCATCGATCGTGCCCGGCGAATTGAGGCACGTGATCCCGTGCTTATAGGCGAGGCCGCTGCGCGGCCGGATTTGCGCTTCCAGCTCCTTCGGCATCGCCATCGCGAAGCCCGTCGGCACGAGCGCCCGTTCCCCGGGCGCCAGCGTCAGCGGTTCGCCGACGGCCGCATGCAGATCGAATCCCGCGGCCCACTCGGACATCTTGCGCGGCAGCGCGACGTCCTCATTCCCCGGAAGCCGCTTCAGTTGCACTGGATACAAGAAATTCCCTCCCTAGTCCCGACAACACTTTCTCCTGCGCTCCCACCAGCGCGATCGAACAAGTCTCGTTCATGATTCTCGCGATCATCTCGTTCACGTCTTCCATCGTGACCGCGTCGATGCGTTCCAGCATCTCGTCGAGCGTATAATGGCGGCCGAGCATCAGCTCGTTCTTCCCGAGCCGGTTCATCCGGCTGCTCGTGCTCTCGAGGCTCAGGATCAGGTTCCCCTTCAGCTGCTCCTTGCCGCGATGAATCTCCGCTTCGGTCAGCCCCTTGGCCTTGATCTCCTCCAGCATCTCCAGCGTCAGATCGTACACGTCCTGAGTCTGCTTCGGCGCCGTTCCGGCGTATACCGTGAACAAGCCGCTGTCCGCGTAGGAGGTATGGTAGGAATAGACCGAATAGGCGAGGCCGCGCTTCTCCCGGATCTCCTGGAACAAGCGGGAGCTCATGCCTCCGCCGATCGTGTTGTTGAGCAGGATCATCGCGTACATCTTCGGATCCTCGATCGAACAGCCCGGGAACGTGAGGCACAGATGGTTCTGCTCCGTCTTCTTCTTGTGGAACCTCGCGTCCGACCGGAACGTCGGCGTCGTCAGCGACACGTTCGTGCCGGCGACGTCGAACCGGCCGAAGTGCTTCTCCAGCAGCTCCAGCACTTCCTCTCCGACGTTGCCCGCGAGGCTGATGACGGTGTTCGGGATCGAATAGCGCTCGGACATGTACTTCCTGAGGTCTGCGGGCCCCATCGCGTTCAGCCGTTCCGCCGTGCCGAGAATGGAATAGGCGAGCGGATGGTCGCCGAGGGCCGCGCGGGAAGCGAGATCGTGGACGGTGTCGTCCGGCGTGTCTTCGTACATGGAGATCTCTTCGAGAATAACGTTCTTCTCCTTGGCGAGCTCTTCCTCCGACAGCAGCGACTCGAAGAACATATCGGAGAGAACGTCGACGGCGATCGGCAGGTGCTGGTCCAGCACCTTCGCGTAGTAGCACGTATATTCCTTCGAGGTGAACGCGTTCACGTTGCCGCCGATCCCGTCGAACCGGTCCGCGATCTCCTTCGCGGTATGGCGCTTCGTTCCCTTGAACAGCATGTGCTCGATGAAATGGGAGATCCCGTTGTTCTCGGGAGTCTCGTAACGGGAACCGGTCTTCACCCAGATGCCGAACGATACCGAACGGCTGGTCGGAATCGATTCGATCATGACGCGCAGACCGTTCTTCAATGTATATTTGTTCACCCGATTTCCCCCTAAAGATCAATAGTAACACTATAACAAATATCGACACCCGGCTCAACCGAAGATCTGGAACGCTCGTCCAATTCCGCGGCTTGCCCGCTTCATAAGGTTAGGAGGCGCCCGGCTCCGACTCGAGCCGCTTCTCGGACAGCGTGTCGGATACCGTTCCGGGCACGAGACCTTTGGCCCGAATCGAGCGGATGATCGCTTGCAGGGAGTCGCGGGTCGTCTCGGTCGGGTGCATCAGGATCAGCGTCCCGGCTTGGACTCCGGCCTTCACCTTCGCGACGACGGACGAGGCCGGGGGGTTCTTCCAATCGACCGTATCCAGCGTCCAGAGGACCGTCTTCAGCCCGTATTCCGAGGCGGCCTGGACGGTCGTCTGGTTGAAGTCGCCCGAAGGCGGAGCGAACCAGACGTTGCGAACGCCGAGCTTCGTCTTCAGCAGCCGTTCCGTGCGTCCGATCTCCTCCCGCTGGCGCGCGGCTCCGAGCTGGCTCATGTTCGGGTGGGTGTAGGCGTGATTGGATGCCTCGTGCCCCGCCGATACGATCTTCTGGGCGACGTCGGCGTTCTTGGAGAGCCAGCTGCCGTCGAAGAAGAAGGTAGCGCGCACCTTCTCCTTCTCGAGCGTATCCAGAATGGAAGGCAAATACTCGTTGCCCCAGGCCACGTTAATCATCAAGCCGACCATCGGCTTGTTCGGGTTGCCCCGGTAGATCGGAGACGGAGGCAGATCGTCCAGCCCGATCTTCGGCGACAGCTCCCGGTACACCCACGGGATCGCCTCGTTATCGGCCGAAGGCTTAAGACCCAGCGCCCTCGCCTGCGCGTAGGTCGCTTCGACGTCCACTTCGCGCCCGTTATAGCCCGGAATCGCCTTCCACACCCGATCGATGACCGCGTCGGTCGGCTCGATCCGGCGTTTGGACGCTTCGGCGCGGATTCGCTCCTTCAGATCCGGGCGGTCCGCGTCGGCCAGGAAGGCGATCGCCGCCGGCTCCCGGTTTTTGACGGCTTGTACATAATCGCGCAGCGGACCGTAGCGGCCGGCCGCCAGCAGGACGGCCACGCACACCAGCATCGCCGCCAGTCGCGCGGTCGACGTCGTTCTCATCGGAATACCCACCCCCGCCGTCCGATCGGATTCCCGGTTCTTCTTCGGCTTGGCCGACTTCGCCGGACGAATCGGACATGCCCGAATTTCGGCCTCGCCTCCATCCTATGCCAAAAGCCCGGGGAATATGTACAAGTTCGGGGTCGCGGGCAAGGTGGCATGGCGATACGCGCGGGCGGCCGGGCGGCGGTTCGGACGAATGGGCAGCATTGGCCGGATGGGTAACGATCCGGACGAATGGGCGACGATTGGAAGGATGGGCAAATCCGGACTTAAGGGCAGATTGGGACTATCCGGACAAATAAAAAAAGAGACTGACGGAATCGGTCTCTTTTCGCGGGTACTTCTGTTGGCAGTCAGGCTTACTTCACGGCTTCTTCCGTTCCGAGAAGCACCTTGCGGGACAGGTTGACGCGGCCCATCGCGTCGATCTCGGTGACCTTCACCTGGATCTTGTCGCCGATGTTCACGACGTCCTCCACCTTCGCCACGCGCTCGTTCGCGAGCTGCGAGATATGGACGAGCCCGTCCTTGCCCGGCAAGATCTCGACGAACGCGCCGAACTTCTCGATGCGCTTGACGGTGCCGAGGTAGATCTCGCCGACGACGACTTCGCGCACGATGCCTTCGATGATGGAGCGGGCCTTCTCGTTCGCCGCAGCGTCGGAGGAAGCGATGTACACCATGCCGTCCTGCTCGATGTCGATCTTGACGCCGGTCTCTTCGATGATCTTGTTGATGACCTTGCCGCCGGAGCCGATAACGTCGCGGATCTTGTCCGGATGGATGCGCATCGTGACGATCTTCGGCGCGTACGGGCTAAGCTCCTTGCGGGGCTCCTTCATCACTTCGAGCATCTTGTCGAGAATGAACATGCGGCCTTCGCGGGCCTGCTCGAGGGATTGCGTCAGAATCGAGCGGTCGATGCCGTCGATCTTGATGTCCATCTGGATCGCCGTAACGCCCTTCGACGTTCCGGCCACCTTGAAGTCCATGTCGCCGAGATGGTCTTCCATGCCTTGAATGTCGGTCAGGATGGAGAAGTGGTCCCCGTCCTTGATGAGGCCCATGGCGACCCCGGCTACCGGCGCCTTGATCGGCACGCCCGCGTCCATCATCGCCAGCGTGCTCGCGCAGATGCTCGCCTGGGACGTCGAACCGTTCGATTCCAGCACCTCGGAGACGAGGCGGATCGTGTACGGGAATTCTTCCTCGGAAGGAATGACCTTCAGCAGGGCGCGTTCGCCCAGAGCGCCGTGGCCGATCTCGCGGCGTCCCGGCGCGCGAAGCGGACGGGCTTCCCCGACGGAGAACGGCGGGAAGTTGTAGTGATGCATGAAGCGCTTCGATTCCTCGAGGCCGATGCCGTCGAGAATCTGCACGTCGCCGAGCGCGCCGAGCGTACAGACGCTGAGCGCCTGGGTCTGGCCGCGCGTGAACAAGCCGGAGCCGTGGGTGCGCGGGAGAAGCGAGACGTCGGCGGAGATCGGACGAATCTCGTCCAGCTTCCGGCCGTCCGGACGGACCTTGTCGTGCGTGATCAGTCGGCGGACTTCGTTCTTGACGATGTCGTACAGCACTTCCTTGACGTCGGCGAGCTTCTCCGGCGTCTCGGCGTATACGTTCGCGAAGTGCTCCACCGTCTCGTCGTTGATGGCGTCGATCGCTTCCTGGCGGGCATGCTTCTCGGGGATGCGGACGGCTTCGACGAGGCGCGCCTTGGCGTAGGCGTTGACGTCGGCTTCCACTCCGGAATCGACCGCGTGCAGAACGACTTCCATCTTCGGCTGCCCGGCCGCCTCCACGAGCTTGTCGATCGTGCCGACGATCCTCTTGATCTCCTCGTGTCCGAACATGATCGCTTCGAGCATGTCGGCTTCCGGCACTTCGTCCGCTTCCGCTTCGACCATCATGATCGCGTCGCGGGTTCCGGCGACGACGACGTACAGGTCGCTCTTCTCTTCCTGCTCGACGGTCGGGTTGATGATAAATTGCCCGTCGACCCGGCCGACGATGACGCCGCCGATCGGTCCGTTAAACGGAACGTTCGAGATCGACAGGGCGGCGGAGGTGCCGATCATCGCGGCGATCTCCGGCGAGCAGTCCTGGTCGACGCTCATGACGAGGTTGACGATCTGGATGTCGTTGCGGAATCCTTCCGGGAACAGCGGACGAATCGGGCGGTCGGTCAGACGGCTGGCGAGAATCGCCTTCTCGCTCGGGCGTCCTTCCCGTTTGATGAATCCTCCGGGGATTTTGCCGACGGCGTAGAGACGTTCTTCGTAGTTCACCGTAAGCGGGAAAAAATCGAGGTCCTTCGGGCCGGGCGAAGCCGTCACCGTGGACAGCACGACGGTGTCGCCGTATCGCACGACGACGGCGCCGTTCGCCTGCTTGGCCAGCCGGCCGGTCTCGAGTACGAACTTGCGGCCGCCGAGCAGCATTTCAACGCTTTGTTCCAAGGATAATCCCTCCTCTGATTGGACGTATGTATTTTCGACACTCTTCCCATTATTTCCTGCCTGCGGGTTCTTAGGCAAGCCAAATGGAGACGCGCCGGGTTCCGTAATTAAGGAAAAAGCAACCCGGCGCCTTACGGGATCGTTCCCGTGCGACACGACCAGGTTGCTTATCCATGAGCAACGAATTAACGGCGCAGGCCGAGCTTCTCGATCAGAGCGCTGTAACGTTGAACGTCTTTGTTCTTCAGGTATGCCAACAACTTGCGGCGTTGGCCGACCATCTTGAGCAGACCGCGGCGGGAATGATGATCCTTCTTGTGTTCCCGCAAGTGGGCCGTCAGGTTGTTGACGTTCTCCGTCAGGATAGCAATTTGGACTTCCGGGGATCCGGTGTCCGTCGCATGCGTCTTGTGAAGTTCGATCAATTCTTGTTTGCGTTCTTGAGTCAATGCCATCCGTGCTCACCTCCTTAAACTTGGAAATCGCCGTTAGCCTCGCCGCCGCCGGTGAGAGCGGACAGCCAAGCCAAGGTTATGAAGCCAAGAGCGGCCTGGGCCGTCTTCGCAACGAGTATTAGTATAGCATAAGATGAAGTGCCGATACAATGACGCCGTCCGCAAAAATTAAGATTCTCCCGCCAGCAGCTCGCGGGCGCGCGCGGCGTCCCTTCCGATCTGGGCGATCAGCTCGTCCAACGAGCCGAACTTCATCTCCGGACGCAGGAAATGAAGGAACCGAACCGACAGCGCCTTGCCGTACAGATCGCCCGAGAAGTCCAGCAGATGGGCTTCCAGCTTCGGCTCCCCGCCGGCAGCGTCGACCGTCGGACGAACGCCGACGTTGATGACGCCGTCGGCTTCTTCCCCGCCGGCTCCGGCTCCGTTCACCCTCACTGCGTAAACCCCGTGACGGGGGATGCAATAAGGAGCTTCCGGCTCCAGATTGGCCGTCGGGAATCCGAGCTGCCTGCCGAGCGCCTTCCCGTGAATGACCGTTCCCTTGATCTCGTACGGCCGGTCCAGAAGCTCCGCCGCCAGATCGCAGCGGCCCTCGGCCAGCAGCTCGCGGATTCGCGTGCTGCTTACCTTGGCGCCGCCGAGGAATACCGGCTCGACGACCTGCACGTCGATCGCTCCGCCGCTCGCGCTCCGCAGAAGCTCGGGGTTGCCCCGGCCGCGATGCCCGAACTTGAAGTCGAAGCCGACGACGGCCGCCTTCGCGCCGAGCGGCCCGAGCAGCTCCTGGACGAATCTCTCCGCCGTGACCTGCGAGAATTCCGCGTCGAAGGAGACGACGAACGCGGCCTCGATGCCGAGCTCCGCGAACCGGTCCAGCTTATCCGGAAGCGGGGTCAGAACCGTATGGTACTGATCGTGCCCGAGCACGACCCGCGGATGGGGATCGAACGTCATCACCGCCGGCGTGTAGCCGCGCTCTCGCGCCAGCGACACGGCCTTGCGAACGACTTCGGCATGGCCGAGATGAACCCCGTCGAAGAACCCGATGGCCAGGGCGATGCCGCCCGGCTTAACCGCTTCGGGGGGAATCCGGAACGATTGTTCGTCCTGCGAATACGAAATCTCGAAACGTTCCACCTGCTGTCCTCCTGCACATATCACTTCGGCAATCAAGCTTCTCTCATCGTCGATCGGCGATCAGGCTTCGCCAGCGTCTTCGGAAGGATGGAATACCTTGACGGGACGCAGGCTGCCCGCGCCGGGAACCGGCTCGAACAGCCCGAGGAACGCCTCGTCCTCCTCGCGGTACAGCCTCCACAGTCCGGTCCCGTCAGGCGCCGGCGAGAGCCAGGCGGCGGGAACAGGCTTGCCCTGCAGCGCGTGCCGCGACGCCTTGGCCGAAGCCTTCGCCGCCGGCATGAAGCCGAGCAGCTTGTCGGCCTCGAGCAGCTTCTCCCCGAGCGCCCCGCGCTCCTGAAGCTCGGCCAGCTCCTCCAGCGTCAGGCAGTCCGCCTTCGTCAGGCCGGCGCTGACGGTGCGCACAAGCTCCGCCATGACGGCGGGCACGCCCAGCTTGCGCCCGATGTCGACGCACAGCGTCCGGATATACGTGCCCTTGGAGCACGTGACCGAGAAGCGAAGCTCCGGATGTGGTCCCTCCGCCTCGCACGCCAGAATCTCGATGCCGTGAATGGTGACCGGCCGGGGCTTGCGCTCGACCGTCACGCCTTGCCGGGCCAGATCGTAAAGCCGCTTCCCGTCCACCTTGACGGCGGACACCATCGGCGGAATCTGCTCGATGTCCCCGACGAACGACAGCGCCGCCGCGCGCATGTCGGCTTCCGTCAGGTGGGACGCGTCTTGCCGCTCGACGACCTCGCCTCCGATGTCCTCGGTATCCGTCGCGATGCCGAACCGCAGCAGCGCTTCGTACGTCTTGGGCATCTCCTGCAAATATTCGACCATCCGGGTAGCCCGTCCGATGCAGATCGGCAGCACGCCGGTAACGGCCGGATCGAGCGTGCCCGTATGGCCGATCCGCTTGACCTTCAGGATTCGCCTCGCCTTGGCGACGACGTCGTGGGACGTCCAGCCGGCGGGCTTCCAGATGCCGAGAACGCCTTCCAACGCCGTTCCGTTCATCGCTTCTCCTCCATCGCCTCTCGGATCGCGCCGACCACCTGGCCGATCGCTTCCTCGAGCGGAGAGGACAAGCGGCAGCCGGCCGCCCGGACGTGCCCGCCTCCGCCGAAGCGCTGGGCGACTTCCGCCACGTTGACGAGTCCGGCGGACCTGAGGCTCACCTTGACCGAATCGGGAGCCGTCTGCTTGAACAGAAGGCCGACCTCCACCCCTTCGATGTTGCGCGGGTAGTTGACGAGTCCTTCCAGATCTTCATTCGAAGCGCCAGTCTCGCTCAAGTCGTCTCCCGTCACCCACAGCCAGCCGATGCGCTGGTCGTCGCTGAACGCCAGGCGGGCGAGCGCCCGCTGAAGCATTCTCATCTGCCCCATCGTCATGCGCTCGAGCAGAAGCTCGGCCAGAGACGGACCGTCCGCTCCGGCCGCGAGCAGCCGGGAAGCGACGTCCATGACGTGAGGGGACGTATTCGAATAACGGAATCCGCCCGTGTCGGTCATAAGCCCCGTATAAATCGCGGTGGCCGCGTCCTTGTCCGGCGCAAGGCCGAACGTCCCGATCAGGTCGTATAAAATCTCCGCGGTGGCCGCGGCTTCCGAACGAAGAAGATTGACGCTCCCGAAGCCGTCGTTCGTCGGATGGTGGTCGATATTGAGCAGCTCCGCTCCTTCGGCGAACCATTCCTTGGCGGCTCCCGAACGGGCGAAGTCCGCGCAGTCGACCAGGATCACGTTCCGGTAGCCGGCCTGCGGCTTCCCGGAAGCCGCGGTCGCGATCGCGCCGCTGTTCCAGAGGTAACCGAGCCGCGAAGGAACCGGACCGTCGTTGTACATCTTGTACTTCTTGCCGAGCTTATCGAGCAGCCACGCGGTCGCCACCGTCGAGCTGATGGCGTCCCCGTCGGGCTGCACGTGGGAGACGACGAGGAAGTCGTCCCGCTCGCGTATGAACGCCGCCGCTTCCGCCAGCTGCTTCTCCCACGTCATTCGCTTCGGCTCCCCCGGTTGATCTCCTGCAGCAGCGACTCGATGCGGCTGCCGTATTCGATGGAGCTGTCGAAGCGGAATTCGATCTCGGGCGTATGCCGAAGCCGCATCCGGCGGCCGAGCTCGGTGCGAAGGAAGCCCTTCGCTCTTCCGAGCGCGTGAAGGGTCGCTTCCTTCTGCTCTTCGCTGCCGAGAATGCTCAGGTAGATGCGGGCCAGCGACAGGTCGCCGGTCACGTCCACTCCGGTCACCGTAATAAAGCCGATTCGCGGATCCTTGAGCTCCGTCTGGATCAGGGCGCTGATCTCCTTCTTGATCTGCTCGCCGACCCGTCCGACGCGAAATTTCGCCATGGTCTCACCTCATTCTGTATTGCGGCTTACCGCTCAACGGACTCCATGACGAAGGCTTCGATCACGTCGCCGATTTGAAGATCGTTGTACTTCTCCAAGGTAATGCCGCATTCGTAGCCTTCCGAAACTTCCTTCGCGTCATCCTTGAAGCGCTTGAGGGAGTCGATCTTGCCCTCGTAGACGACGACGCCGGCGCGTACGACGCGGGCTTCGGCATTGCGGGACACCTTGCCGTCCGTGACCATGCAGCCGGCGATCGTGCCGACCTTGCTGACCTTGAACGTCTCGCGGATCTCGGCGTGGCCGATCACCTTCTCCTTGAAGACCGGGTCGAGCATTCCCTTCATCGCTTGCTCGATCTCTTCGATCACCTTGTAGATGATGCGGTGCAGGCGGACGTCGACCTTCTCCTGCTCGGCCGTCGCGGCCGCGCGCGGTTCCGGGCGGACGTTGAAGCCGATGACGATCGCGGAGGACGCCAGGGCGAGCGAGATATCGGACTCGGTAATCGCGCCGACGCCGCTGTGGATCGTCTTGACGCGCACGCCTTCGACTTCGATCTTCTCGAGGGAGCCCTTGAGCGCTTCGAGCGAGCCTTGCACGTCGGCCTTCAGGATGACGTTGAGGTCCTTGATCTCGCCTTCCTTGATCTTGCTGAACAGGTCGTCGAGCGTGACCTTCTGGTTCGACTTCATCGCTTCCTGGCGGGTCTTGATCGACCGCTTGTCGGCGATCTCGCGAGCCTTGCGCTCGTCCTCGAACACCATGAACGGATCGCCGGCTTGCGGCACTTCCGTCAGGCCGGTAATCTCGACCGGCGTGGACGGGCCGGCTTCCTTGACGCGGCGTCCGCGGTCGTTCGTCATCGCGCGGACGCGGCCGAAGCAGTCGCCCGCGACGAAGGCGTCGCCGACCTTGAGCGTACCGTTCTGGACGAGAACGCGGGCGATCGGGCCTTTGCCCTTATCCAGCTCGGCTTCGATAACCGTGCCGCGCGCGCGTTTGTCCGGATTCGCCTTGTAGTCGTTCACTTCGGCGACGAGCAGAATCATCTCGAGCAGGCCGTCGAGGTTGATGCGCTGCTTCGCGGACAGCTCGACGAAGATCGTGTCGCCGCCCCAGGATTCCTGAACGAGGCCGTACTCGGTCAGCTCTTGCTTGACCTTGTCCGGGTTCGCTCCCGGCTTGTCGATCTTGTTGACGGCGACGATGATCGGCACGTTCGCCGCCTTGGCGTGGTTGATCGCCTCGACCGTCTGCGGCATGACGCCGTCGTCGGCCGCGACGACGAGAATCGTAATATCGGTCACCTGGGCGCCGCGGGCGCGCATCGTCGTGAACGCTTCGTGGCCCGGGGTGTCCAGGAACGTGATCTTCTGTCCGTGCACTTCGACCTGGTAAGCGCCGATGTGCTGGGTGATGCCGCCCGCTTCCCCGCTCGCCACCTGCGTCTCGCGGATGGCGTCGAGCAGCGTCGTCTTCCCGTGGTCGACGTGGCCCATGATCGTTACGACGGCCGGGCGCGTGATGAGAGCGTCCGGATCGTCGTTCTCTTCGATCGTCTCGAAGTTGGTGTCTTCGACCACGATCTTCACTTCGGTCTCGACGCCGAATTCGCCGGCGACGAGCAGGACGGTGTCGAGGTCGAGATCCTGGTTGATCGTCGCCATGACGCCCATCATGAGCAGCTTCTTGATGACCTCGGAAGCGTCCTTGTGGAGCAGCTTCGCGAGTTCGCCGACCGTCATCTCGCCGCGGACGATAACCTTCTTCGGCGTGTTGTCGATCTTCTCGCGCGGAGGCTGGTTGTTCCGGCCCTTCGCGTTCTTGCCGCCCTTGCCCTTCGGACGCGAGCCGCCGCGGCCTTCCTCGAACCGCTTGCCGAAGTCGTCCTTGCGGCCCTTGCCGCCCGGACCGCCGTTCCGGTTGAAGTCGTCGCGGCCCTTGCCTTCGGGTCTGCCGCCGGGACGGCCCGCGCCGCGTCCGGCCGCTGCAGGCGCCGGAGCCGCCGGGATCGCGGGACGCGGAGCGCCGCCGAACCCGCCTTGGCCTTGCGGACGGCCGCCGCCGAACCCGCCCTGGCCTTGCGGACGATTGCCGCCGTAGCCGCCGCCTTGCCCCTGCGGACGGTTGCCGCCGTAGCCGCCTTGACCGCCCTGGCCCTGCGGACGGTTGCCGCCGTAGCCGCCCTGACCGCCCTGGCCTTGCGGACGGTTGCCGCCGTAGCCGCCCTGACCGCCTTGACCCTGCGGACGGTTGCCGCCGTAGCCGCCTTGACCGCCCTGGCCTTGCGGACGATCCCCGCGGTTGCCGCCGCCCTGGCCGCCCTGCGGACGATCCCCGCGATTGCCGCCGTAGCCGCCTTGGCCCTGCGGACGATCGCCGCGGTTGCTGCCATAGCCGCCTTGGCCGCCCTGCGGACGATCGCCGCGGTTGCCGCCGCCCTGGCCGCCTTGCGGGCGATCCCCGCGGTTGCCGCCCTGGCCGCCGCCTTGGCCGCCCTGCGGACGGTCGCCTTGGCCGCCCTGCGGACGGTCGCCTTGGCCGCCTTGGCCCTGCGAACGCTCGCCGGAAGAAGCCGCTTGTTCGGACGCCGGAGCCGCGGCAGGCTGCGGAGCGCTCGGAGCCGGTGCCGCCGGACGCGAAGCGACGGACGCTTCGTCCGAACGGCGTCCCGACGGAGCGCCGGAGCCTTGGCCTTGCCTATGCGAAGCCTGGCCCTGTCCCCCGGACGAGCCCTGCTGCGCCTCTCCGGCCGGACGGCGGTCGCCGCCGCCCTGCTTGGCGCCGCTCTGCGCCATCTTGGCCGCCGCGTTCGCCTTGACGTCGCGGAAGAACTTCTCCACTGCGCTGACCATGCCGTCTTCCATGACGCTCATATGATTGTTGACGGGCTTACCGACCCGCTCCAGAATCTTCTGTACTTCCTTGCTGCTCATGTTGAGCTGCTTCGCGTACTCGTACACGCGCAGCTTATCCTTGTTGCCGTTCGTATCTTGTTTACTCAATATTCTCCACCTCCGAATGTTGAACCCAACCGCTTCGAATCATGTCCGCGAATCCTCGGTCCGTCACGGCAAACAGCACCCGCTCGGGTTTGCCCGCGGCTCCCCCCAATTCGAATCGGGTAAACCCGATCAACAGCTCCACGCCATAGCTCCCGCATTTGTCCGCGACCTTCTTGCGGGTGCCCTCCGAGGCGTCCTCCGCCAAGAGCACCAGCTTCGCTTCGCCGGAACGGATCGCCTTGAGCACCAGCTCCTCGCCGGAGACCAGCTTCCCCGCCCGCATCGCGAGCCCCAGCCGGGACAGAGCCTTATTCGTCGTCGTCATCGTCTGGAACGTTCTCCTTGTTCGCGATGAACTCGTCTTCCACTTTTATGAAATCCGCTTCCAGCCGGTCGTAGATGTCCGCGGACACCGGGGTCTTGAGAGCCCTCTCGAACGCCTTGGACTTCTTGGCCAGCTTGAAGCAGGAGGTTTTGCCGCACAGATAGGCTCCGCGCCCCGGCTTCTTGCCCGTCAAGTCGATTTGGATGTCCCCTTGCGGCGAGCGGACGATGCGGATCAGTTCCTTCTTGGGCATCATTTCCTGGCACGCGACGCATTTGCGCTGCGGAATTTTTCTCGGTTTCAAGGTTCCTCTCCCCCTCGCCTTGAAATGGATTCGCCGCCAAGCCCGGGCGGCCGCGCGGCTCAGTCGATCGTCACGCTGTCCTGATGCATGACGGCGCCGGACGTCGTCCGCGGACGGCCGTACTCCTGCTCCGCCTGCGTCTCGCTCTTGATGTCGATCTTCCAGCCGGTCAGCTTCGCGGCGAGCCGCGCGTTCTGGCCCTTGATGCCGATGGCCAGCGACAGCTGGTAATCCGGCACGATGACGCGCGCCATCTTCTCCGCTTCGAAGACGATGACCTCGAGCACCTTGGACGGGCTAAGCGCGTTCGCGACGTATTCCTCCACGGAGTCGGACCACCGCACGATGTCGATCTTCTCGCCCTTCAGCTCGGTCACGATCGTCTGCACGCGGACGCCCTTCGGGCCGACGCAGGAGCCGATCGGATCGACTTCGTCGTTGCGCGAATGGACGGCGATCTTCGAGCGGAAGCCGGCTTCGCGCGCGACCGAGCGGATCTCGACCGTGCCGTCGAAGATCTCGGGAACCTCGAGCTCGAACAGCCGCTTCAAGAGGCCCGGATGCGTCCGGGACAGAATGATCTGCGGCCCTTTGCTCGTGTTCTCGACCTTGGTGATGTACGACTTGACGCGGTCGCCTTGCTTGAACTTGTCGGTCGGCATGAGCTCCGTCAGCGGAAGCGCCGCCTCGACCTTGCCAAGGTCGATGTACAGGTTCCGCTGGTCCACCCGCTGGATGATGCCGGTTACGATGTCCTGTTCCTTGTCGACGTAAGCGTTGTAGATAAGTCCTCGTTCGGCCTCGCGGATCCGCTGGGTGACGACCTGCTTGGCCGTCTGGGCGGCGATCCGGCCGAAGTCGCGCGGAGTCACTTCGATCTCGGCGATGTCCTCGAGCTGATAATGCGGATTGATGCCTCGCGCCGCTTCCAGGGAGATCTCCATGCGCGGGTCGAGCACTTCCTCGACGACCGTCTTGCGGGCGTACACCTTGATCAGCCCCGTCGTCCGGTTGATGTCGACGCGGACGTTCTGGGCCGTATTGAAATTGCGCTTGTAGCTGGAGATCAGGGCCGCTTCGATGGCTTCGATCAGGACATCCTTCGCAATGCCCTTCTCTCGCTCGATTTCGGACAGCGCTTCGATAAACTCCATGCTCATGGGACTATGATTCCTCCTCTCGAATATTAGAAAACGATGGCCAAACGGGCAGAGGCCACTTTATCGTAAGGGATGGCATGTTTGCGGCGGCCGACCGTCATCACGATCTCGCTTCCGTCGAAACTGTCCAGTCTTCCTTCGAATTCCTTCGCGCCGTCGACCGGCTCGTAAGTCGTGACGAACACGTGCTTGCCGACCGCCTTCGCGACGTCCTCCGCTCTCTTCAGCGGGCGCTCCGCTCCGGGGGAGCTGACTTCCAGGAAGTACGCGTCGGGAATGGGGTCGAGTTCGTCCAGCTTGGCGCTGACGAATTCGGAGATGCGGCCGCAATCGTCGATGTCGATGCCGCCTTCCCTGTCGACGTATATTCGGAGGAACCAGTTGCTCCCTTCCTTCACGTACTCCACGTCCACGAGCTGGAATCCGTTCTCGTCCAGGTAGGGCGTAATGAAGGATTCCACGATGGATTTGATTTTCGGTGCGCTCAAATCATGACCTCCCGATTGCTTCAAATGGATCGCCGCAGACGCCGCCGTAACCCGAAAAGGCCCATGGCAAAACGGAAAGAGTGGGTTTCCCCACTCTTCTGCAGACAGTGATATCCACATGATTACCAGAATTAATATACCATAACCTTCATTCCGTTAGCAACCGGATTTTTCCGCGCGAAGCCCGTCAGAACAGCGATAGCTGGTTCGATTCGGGCAGTCCCCGGAAGCAGCCCATGCCGGAGAGAAGCTCGACGATCGTCTTGCTCGCCTTCGAGCGCTGCTGGAAGTCTTCCACCGAGAGATACTCCCCGTCCTCGCGCGAGGCGGCGATGTTCTTCGCGGCGTTCTCCCCGATGCCGGCGACGGCCGAGAACGGAGGAATAAGCGCGTCGCCGTCGATGATGAAGCGGGTCGCGTCGGACCGGTACAGGTCGATCGGCTTGAAGCGGAAGCCGCGGGCCGTCATCTCGAGCCCCATCTCGAGAATGGAGATCATGTTTTTCTCCTTGGTCGTCGCCTGGAAGCCCTTCGCCTCGATCTCGTTGATCATCTTGAGAATCGCGTCGTAGCCTTGGCAGAACAGCTCGACGTCGAAGTCGGCCGCGCGCACCGAGAAGTACGTCGCGTAATATTCGATCGGATAATAGAGTTTGAAGAAGGCCGTCCGGACCGCGGAGATGACGTAGGCGGCGGCGTGCGCCTTCGGGAACATGTACTCGATGCGCAGGCAGGAGTCGATGTACCATTGCGGAACGCCGCACCGCTTCATCTCTTCGATCCACTCGGGCGTGAGCCCCTTGCCCTTCCGCACGCTCTCGGTGATCTTGAACGCCAGCGACGCGTCCATGCCCGCCTTGTAAATCAGGTACAGCATAATGTCGTCGCGGCAGCCGATCACGGTCTTGATCGTGCACGTTCCGTTCTTGATCAGCTCCTGCGCGTTGCCGAGCCAGACGCCCGTTCCGTGGGACAGGCCCGAGATCTGCAGCAGGTCGGCGAACGAGGACGGCTTCGTCTCTTCGAGCATCTGGCGGACGAACCGCGTGCCCATCTCGGGGACGCCGTAGGTAGCGACGCTCGAGCGGATCTGCTCCGGCGTCACGCCGAGCGCGTCGACCGAGCTGAACAGGCTCATCACCTTCGGGTCGTTCATCGGAATCGTCGTCGGGTCGACGCCGGTCAAGTCCTGCAGCATCCGCATCATCGTCGGATCGTCGTGCCCCAGAATATCGAGCTTGAGCAGGTTCGCGTCGAAGGCGTGGTAATCGAAGTGGGTCGTCTTCCAATCGGCGCTCGTGTCGTCCGCCGGGTACTGCACCGGCGTAATGTCCTCGACCTCGATATAGTCCGGCACGACGACGATGCCGCCCGGGTGCTGGCCGGTGCTGCGCTTGACGCCGGTACAGCCGGCCGCCAGCCGGTTCAGCTCCGCGCCCCGCCACGACTTGCCGTGCTCTTCCTCGTATTTCTTCGCGAAGCCGAACGCCGTCTTCTCCGCGACCGTGCCGATCGTCCCGGCGCGGAACACGTTTTTCTCTCCGAACATGACCTTCGTGAAGTTGTGCGCGTGCGGCTGGTATTCGCCCGAGAAGTTCAAGTCGATATCGGGAACCTTGTCTCCCTTGAACCCGAGGAACGTCTCGAACGGGATGTCCTGGCCCTCGCCCTTCATGATCGTCCCGCAGTTCGGGCACGCCTTGTCCGGCAGGTCGAAGCCGCTCGGCACGCTGCCGTCGAGAATCCATTCGCTGTGCTTGCACTCGGGGTTGCGGCACAGGTAGTGGGCGGGCAGCGGGTTGACCTCGGAGATGCCGAGGAACGTCGCGACGACGGACGAGCCGACCGATCCCCGGGAACCGACGAGGTAGCCGTCCGCGTTCGACTTCTTGACGAGCCGCTCGGAGATCAGGTAGTTCGCCGAGAAGCCGTATTTGATGATCGGCACGAGCTCCTTCTCCAGCCGCTGGACGACGACGTCCGGCAGCGGATCGCCGTACATCGACTTGGCCGTCTCGTAGCACGTGTTGCGGATCTCTTCTTCGGCCCCTTCGATGATCGGCGTGAACAGCTTGTCCGGGAACAGCTCGATCTCCTCGAAGCGGTCGGCGAGCTCGTTCGTGTTCTTGACGACGACCTCGTACGCCTTCTCCTTGCCGAGGAAGGCGAACGCCTCGAGCATCTCGGGCGTCGTACGGAAGTGGGCGTCCGGCTTGCGCTGGTCCTTCAGCGGGCTGAAGCCGGTGATGCCGTGGATCGTGATGTCGCGGAACAGCTTGTCCCTCGGCTCGAGGTAATGAACGTTGCCGGTAGCGATGACCGGCTTGCCCTGCTTGTCCGCGATCCGCACGATCTTGCGCAGCGCTTCCTCCAGCTCCGCCCGGCTTCCGACGAGCCCCTTGTCGAGCAGATGCAGGTAGAAGTCGATAGGCTGAATCTCGAGCACGTCGTAGAATTCCGCCACTTCCTCGGCTTCCTCCTCCGACTTGTTGAGCACGGTCTCGAACAGCTCGCCCTTCTCGCAGCCGGAGATGACGAGCAGCCCTTCGCGCATCTCGATCAGCTTGCTTCTCGGAATGCAGGCGACCCGGTGAAAATAGTCCGTGTGGGACAGCGAGACCAGCTTGTACAAGTTCTTCTTGCCGACCGCGTTAAGCGCGTAGATGCCGCAGTGGAACGGCCTCGTCGTCTTCCAGCTGTTGCCGTTGACGGAATTGAGCTGATCCAGCCGGTTCACGTTGCGGCCGGCCGCGTCCTTGATCAGGCCGTTCAGCACGCCGGCCAGGGCGACCGTATCGTCGATGGCGCGGTGGTGGCTCTCCAGGCTGACCTTGTACAGGTCGGACAGCGTGTTGAGCCGGTGGTTCTTCATCGTCGGATGCAGGAACCGGGCCAGCTCGAGCGTATCGAGCACCGGATTCTCGAACGGCGGCAACCCGTGCCGCTTGCACGCCTCCTGCATGAATCCGATATCGAACCGCGCGTTGTGCGCGACGAGCACGGCGTCCCCGGCGAACTCGATGAATTCCTTCAGCTTCGGCTCGAGCTCCGGCGCGTCCTTCACCATGTCGTCGTTAATGTTCGTCAGCTGTTGAATGTTGTACGGAATCGGCTCGTGCGGGTTGATGAACGTAGCGAAGCGTCCGATCTCCTTGCCGCCCTGCATCTTCACGCCCGCCAGCTCAATGATCTTGTTCGCCGTGACGGAGAGGCCCGTCGTCTCGATGTCGAACACGACGTAAGTCGCTTCTTCGAGCGATTCCTCCCGCGGGTTCAGCACCATCGGCACGGAATCGTTCACGACGTTCGCCTCGACGCCGTACATGATCTTGATCCCGTTCTTCTTCCCGGCCTTCGCCGCGTCCGGGAAGCATTGGACGTTGGCGTGGTCGGTGACGGCGATCGCCTTGTGCCCCCACTTGGCGGCCGTCTTGACGTAGACGTCGACCGGCGTGACCGCGTCCATCGTGCTCATCGTCGTGTGCAGGTGGAATTCGACCCGCTTCTCCTCCGCCTCGTCCTTGCGCGGAGGCCGCGGCTGGATCTCGCGCAGGTCGCTCGGCATCATGACCAGCTCCGGCGGGTTCATGAACCGGTCGTACTCGACGCGGCCGCGCAGCTTGAGCCACTTGCCGTTCGCGATCAGGCTCAGCGTCTTGACGTCTTCCTTGTTCTTCGCGAACATCTTGACCGAGATCGAATCGGTGTAGTCGGTGACGTTGAACGTGAACAGCGTGCTGCCCGTGCGCAGCTCCTTCACTTCGAGCCCGAACACCGTGCCCTGGACGGTGATCTTCTTCTCTTCTTCCTTGATCTCCTGAATCGGCACGGCGTCTTCCTTGATGTCGTAACCGTGCTGCAGCACTTGGGGCGCTTCCCCGTCCGCCGACGCGGGCGGCTCCTCGCGATAGCTGTTGGCCATCAGCTGCTGGATGTGCTCCGACTCTTCCTTCTGGATCTTCTGGGCGAACTCCTCGTACGCGTCCTGCCTCGATTCGCCGACCGTCAGCTTCACCCGGCACGGACGGCCGAACCGCGCCTCGAAGAACGAAGCCGCGTGCGTATCGACGCTCTTGCGCTTCGCCAGCTCGAGGCCGGCCTTGTCGAGCAGGGTCAGCGTCAAGGCGTCGCCCTGCACGTCGATTCGGCCCTTGGCCAGCCACCCGTTCACGGACGCGAATTCGGCCTGCATCCATTGCACGAACAACGGCCAATACTCCGTCAGAATCGCTTCCGTCGCGACCGCGTCCTCATAGCGGAGCGTGACGGCGATAGCGGCCAGATGGCCGAGCTTGGCCTTCACCCTCTCCACGAAGCTCGCGTAGACGGGCGCGGGCAGAAGCGTGCTTTTGACCAGGTGGAAATGCCATTCCTTCTTCGATCGGCTCACTTCCACCTTCTCTATGTATCCGTCGCGAAAGTAAGCGTCCGCTCCGTCCCCGGACACCCCGGCCTGCTGAAGCAGCAGCTCGAACCGTTGCCTTCGATCCGCCGTCTGTTGCATCGTTCGTCCCTCCTCGCGTCATTCCCCATGCAAAACAAAAGCCCCCGCGCAAATGGAATCCGCGCCCTGTAGGCGGCCCGGATCGTCATTAAGCCGGAAGCTGCGCAAATCGCTATTAGCTATTCTACCTTTTCTCTCAACAACCATCAATAGACAATGATCGACAGGCGCGTCCTGGTTCTCTGACCGGATCGGCGACGGCCGATTTGGCGCCGATTCGATAGCCTCCGAGTAATAACGTCGGCGGGAGCGGCTAACGCGTCCCCTCCAGCGAGCGGAATTCCGCTTGGCCGAGCGCCAACCCATGGAACGCGCAGTACCGCTCCGCCTCCCGGAGCAGCCGGTCTCTGTACGGCTCCGCCGGGCCGGCCAGCCGGAACTCGAAGTCGATGCTTCTCGCCTTCGGCTTGCGCTTCCAGAGGCCGGCGATCCGGCCGCCGATGACGACCAACGGCATGAAGACCCCGTTGTTGCCGGGAACGACATAGGGGAAGACGGCTTCAGGTAGCACGTCGCTCCGGTCCGCGTAGCCTAGCAAATATTCGTCGAAGCCGGCCAGCAGATAGACGGAGTCTTCGAGCTTCTCCTTGGCGTCTGTCCGCCCTGCGCTTGCCGGCTCCGCCGTCTCCCAGAACTCCCGGCTTCCTTGCTTGTTCGGGATTAAGCGGTCCCGGGCAGCTTCGACGGCTTGCCGGGCTTCGGTCAGCGTAAGGCCCGTCCACCAGGCGAAATCCCGGTCCGTCGCCGGACCGTGCCCTTCGAAGTAGCGAATCGCCAGACGCGCCAGCGCTTCCTCCTTCGCCGGTTCGCTCTCTTCCGGAGGCAGCCATTCGTCCGCCAGCACGAACGTCTGCTGCTTCCCTTCCCTCGGCCCGATGCACAGGATGCCGGCCTGAGCCAGACGCCAGATCAGGTGATAGCCCCGCTGGCCCGCCGTTCCGATTCCGGCCTCCTCGAACGACCGCATCAGATCGTCGCGAGCGATCCGCTTGCCGCCGCCAAGCGCATCTTGGACGAGCCGGGAGCACCTCTCCACGATGGCTTCGCTGAGCTCCAATTGCTCCATCCGGCGCTTGTCCTGCGCCAGCCTGCGCGGCGCCAGCAGCCGCAGCATGCTTCTCAGCCCTTCCGCGGGAACGGCGTGGATCGTGCCTCTCATCGGCCAAGAGAGGACGATTCGCCGCTCTTCGATCGCCCGCTCGACCTCCGCCAGCCTAGCATGGATCGTTCGCGAGGCGATCGCCCATACCGCCTGGTGGTAATCCTGCGCCTGCACCGCGCCCAGATGCCGGACGACGTCCTCCGGCTTGTCGAATCTCGCTTCCTCCGCGATCCGCTGCCGAAGCAGCCTGCGGAAAGGGATGTCGTTGTCCGTCATGATCGATTCCTCCGATTCCGTCATTCGAATCGCTTGCCTCCCGCTGCCGGGGCGCGATCTCGACCGCCGTTCTTGTCAGGGAGATTGTACCGTGGACGAGAGGGAATCGCAACGGGGGGGCCCCTCGTCGAAGATACCGGAAGATATTCGACAATACCGTCTCTCCCCCGCCTCTCCTCCTTCCGTTATTGCTTTTTTTCAAGAACTCTGTCAAACCTCAATGCCGACAGAAGATTTGCTTCCTTGAATGCCAAAAACCGCCGCGTCGCCGCGGCGGTTCCTCGTGGCCAATCTATGAAGCTCCGATGCCGAATCCGATCAATACGCCCTCGCGAACACGACCGTATGCTTGGAATCGTCGCCGCAGACGAGGCACTTCGTCTTCGTCTCGGCCGGCTCGAACGGAATGTTCCGGCTTGTCGCGCCCGTCTCGTCCTTCACCTGCTTCTCGCAGGCGTCGGAGCCGCACCAGCCGGCGAGCGCGAAGCCGCGCTTCTCCTCGAGCGACGTCTTCAGCTCGTCCAGCGTCTCGACGGAGAAGAAGTGCTCCTCGCGGAACTGCAGCGCGCGTTCGTACATCTGGCGATGCACCTCGTCCAGCATCGCTTGAACTTCCTCGACCAGGTTGTCGAGAGGCACCTGCTTCTTCTCGCCCGTCACGCGGGAGACGAGCACGCAGACGCCGTTCTCCAGGTCGCGCGGACCGAGCTCCAGCCGAACCGGAATGCCGCGCATCTCGTACTCGTTGAACTTCCAGCCCGGCGACACGTCGGAACGGTCGTCGACGCGGACGCGCACGCCCGCGGCCTTCAGCTGGGCGAACAGCTCGTCGGTCTTCGCGATCACCTGCTCGCGGGTCTTCGGCGGGCCGATCGGGATCATGATCACCTGCGTCGGCGCGACCTTCGGCGGCATAACGAGGCCGCGGTCGTCGCCGTGCACCATGATCAAGGCGCCGATCAGCCGGGTGCTCACGCCCCACGAAGTGGTGTGGCAATATTCCTGCGTGTTTTCCCGGCTCAAGTACTTGATGTCGAAGGCGACGGCGAAGTTCGTGCCCAGATAGTGGGACGTTCCCGCTTGCACGGCGCGTCCGTCCTTCATCATCGCTTCGATGGAATACGTGTCGACCGCTCCCGCGAACTTCTCCGACGGCGTCTTCTGGCCGCGGATGACCGGGATGGCGAGCACGTTCTCGGCGAATTCCGTATAGACGTCCAGCATCTGCATCGTCTCGCGGCGGGCGTCCGCCTCGTCCTCGTGGGCGGTGTGGCCTTCCTGCCAGAGGAATTCGCTCGTGCGCAGGAACGGCAGCGTCCGCTTCTCCCAACGGACGACGTTCGCCCATTGGTTGATGAGCAGCGGCAGATCGCGGTACGAATTGATCCACTTCGCGTACATGTGGCCGAACATCGTCTCCGACGTCGGACGGATCGCCAGCTTCTCCTCGAGCGGTTCGCCGCCCGCTTCGGTCACGAACGGAAGCTCGGGGTTGAACCCTTCGACGTGCTCCTTCTCCTTCTGGAAGAAGCTCTCCGGGATGAACAGCGGGAAGTAGGCGTTGCGGTGGCCCGTATCCTTGAACCGCTGGTCGAGCTGGCGCTGGATGTTCTCCCACAGCTCGTAGCCGTCCGGGCGGAACACGATGCAGCCGCGGACCGGCGAATAGTCCATCAGCTCGGCCTTCTTGATGACGTCGATATACCAACGCGAGAAGTCTTCGCCTTGCGGCGTAATTTCGGTTACAAACGCTTTGTCCTTCGACATGACGGATCCCCAACCCCTGACAACGGCTTAATTTTTGACCAATCGCAAAATATCGTTATACGTGACGACGACCATCAGGAGCATCAGCATGGCGAATCCGATGAAGTGCACCATGCTCTCCCGGTTCGGATCGACCGGCTTGCCGCGGACGGCCTCCAGCCCGATGAAGATGAGCCGGCTGCCGTCGAGCGCGGGAATCGGCAGCAGGTTGAAGATGCCGAGATAGAGGCTCAGGATGGCCGCCCATAGCGTCAGCTGCGGGAACCCCTGCTGGGCGATCTCGCCCGTCATCTGCGCCGTGCGCACCGGTCCGCTCAGGTCGTCCAGCTTGAACTCCCCGAAGATCAGCTTGCGGAAGCTCTCGAAGATGTTCTTCGTCGTATCGACCATCGACGTGCCGCCGAACTTCAGCGTCTCCGCGAAGCCCGGCGTCCTCATCTCGGGCCGCAGCGATACGCCGACCTTGCCCGTCGTCTTGTCCGGAGTGACGGCGATCTCGAGCTCTTGGCCGTCCCGTTCGACGACCCACTTCATCGGCTTGCCCGCCGACGCCTGAATCTTGGTCACGAGCAGATCGCTGTCCCCGCCGATCGGATCTCCGTTCACCGACTTGATCCAGTCTCCCTTCTGAATGCCCGCCTGGGAGGCCGCCTTGCCGGACTCGATCACGCCGACGAACACCTTGGAGGAATTCTCGACGGGGACGCCGGACAGCTGAATGTAGAAAATAAACAGGAAAAACGCGAGGATGAAGTTCATCATCGGTCCCGCGAAAATCGCCATGGCGCGCCGGCCGGTGGAGACGCCGCCGAACTGGCGGTCGATCGGGGCGATCTGCGTCTCCTGGCCCCTCGCGACGATCAGGGCCTGCGGATGCACGTCGTACCGCTGGATGTCGCCGTCCACGTCGAGCGCGATGAACAGCGCCCGGTCGAGGTCCAGCGCCTTCACTTCGCCTAGCAGAACGTTCGTACGCTCGTCCAGCCGGTCGAGATAGAAGCGCGTCACTTTGCCGTCCTTGATCCGCACGCCGACCGTCTGGCCCGGCTGCATCTCCACCACTTCCGGGTCCTCGCCGGCCATGCGGACGAAGCCCCCGGCGGGAAGCAGGCGCAGCGTATATCGAGTCTCGCCCCGCTTGATCGAGAACAGCTTCGGTCCGAAGCCGATCGCGAACTCTCGCACGAGGATGCCCGCGCGGCGCGCGAAATAGTAATGTCCGAATTCGTGAATCGTGACGAGCACGAAGAATACCATTACCGTCAGAAATACGACCTGAACCATTTGCATGTCATCCAACCCCCGTTGCCTGTGACGGCTGTCCTTAGATTAACATTATTCTCCGAGCCGTTACAAGAGAATACGGAATGGGCGGCAGATTGTCTCAATTATTTGACGGCGGCCGCCTCGCGGCGCGCCCATGCGTCGGTCTCCAAAATGGCGGTCAGATCGGGCGTCCGGACGGGCGAATGCTTGGCCAGCACCCGCTCGATGGTCGATTCGATGGCGAGGAACGGAATCTCCCCTCTCAGGAAGCGGGCGACGGCCGCCTCATTCGCCGCGTTGAACGCCGTCGTCGCGGTGCCTCCGGCTCGTCCCGCCTCGTACGCCATACGCAGGCACGGATAACGGACGAAGTCCATCTCGCGAAAATGGAGCGTGCCCGCCTTCGCCAGGTCGAGCGGCGTCGCGGGGGAAGGCCGGCGCTCGGGATACGTGAGCGCGTATTGAATCGGCACCCGCATGTCCGGGTTGCCGAGCTGAGCCATAACGCTCGTGTCTTCGAACTCGACCATCGAGTGGACGATGCTCTCCGGGTGAAGCAGAACGTCGATCCGATCGTAAGGCAAGCCGAACAGCCAATGGGCTTCGATCACTTCGAGCCCCTTGTTGACCATCGTCGCCGAATCGATCGTGATCTTCGCCCCCATCGACCAGTTCGGATGCTTGAGCGCGTCCTCCACCGTGACGTTCTCGAGCTGATCCCGGGTCCGGTCGCGGAAGCTCCCTCCCGAAGCCGTAATCAGAAGGCGCTTGATCGATTTGCGGTTTTCCCCGTTCAGGCATTGGAAGATCGCCGAATGCTCGCTGTCGATCGGCAGAATCGGCACGCCCTTGTCCGCCGCCTTCTTCATGACCAGATGGCCGGCGGTGACGAGCGACTCCTTGTTGGCGAGCCCGATCGCGGAGCCCGCTTCGATCGCCGCCAGCGTGGACGTAAGCCCGAGGCTGCCGACGAGCGCGCAGACGACATAATCGGCGCCGGCGCCCGCGGCGACTTCAATCAGGCCTTCCTCGCCGTAGACGAGCTTCGTGCCTTCCGGAAGGCGCGGGCGGATGCTCTCGGCGAGCTCCCGCGACGCGACCGATACGAGGCGGGGCCGGAACTTCCGGGCCTGCTCGAGCAGCAGCTCCGCGTTCGAGCCCGCGGCGAGCCCGACGACCTCGTAGCCGTCCGGTTCGCGCGAGACGACGTCGAGCGTCTGCGTGCCGATCGATCCGGTGCTGCCCAGCACGGCTACTTTTCTAATCGCCATCTTCATCCTCCGATCTTGCTATGTATGCATGTCGATTTAGACGGGAAGCAATTGCAGCAGATGGACGAGCGGGAATACGATCAACCAGCTGTCCGTCCGGTCGAGGACGCCCCCGTGGCCCGGCAGCAGGCTGCCGGAATCCTTCACGCCGCGGAATCGCTTGTACGCCGATTGGATCAGATCCCCGATCGTGCCCGCGACGGCCGCGGCCAGACCGATGGCGACCGCGCGCCCGAACCCGAGCCATTCCGGCCGGACGAGGCAGAAGACGATCGCGACGAGCAACGCGACGACCAGTCCGCCGATCGCTCCCTCCACCGTCTTGTTCGGGCTGATCGCCGGCCACAGCTTGCGCTTGCCGACGGCTCGTCCGACGAAGTAAGCCCCCGCGTCCGAAGCCCAGATGCAGAAGAACGTGAGCAGCGACCAGAACAGCCCGTGCTCGAGATTCCTCGTCTCGGCCATGAACCGGAAGCCGAGCCCGATGTAGACCGCCCCGAGGAACAGCAAGCTGGCGTGCTCGAGCTGGATGCGGTTCTTGCTGAAGACCGTCGCCGCGAGCAGCGCGAACATCAGCAGCCATGTCAGCGCGGAGATGGACGGTTCGCTCCAGCCGAACGGAAGCCGCGGCAGCGCGAGCAGCAGCACGGCCGCATAACCGGCCAGCACGTCTCCTCTCGCCCGGGGGAATCCGTTCATTCTCGCGTATTCGTTGAAGCCGATCAAAGCCAGCAGGACGAGCAGCGCCTCGTAATAGCCGTCGCCGAGCAGCAGCAGGGCGACGAAGGCCGCGCCCGCCGCCACGCCGGTGACCAATCGTTGAACCATCGGCCTTAGAGCCCCCCGTAGCGGCGAGCCCGGCGCTGGTATTCGCGGATCGCCTCGTAGAAGTGTTCTTCCGAGAATTCGGGCCAATAAACGTCGGTAAACCAAAATTCGCTATAAGCGAGCTGCCACAGCATAAAGTTCGACAGTCGCAGCTCCCCGCTCGTCCGGATGAGCAGATCCGGGTCCGGCAGGTTGCCGCTGAGCAGGCTCGAGCCGAACATCCGCTCGTCGATCGCTTCGGGATCGAGCTCCCCGCTTGCCGCGCTGCGCGCCAGCTTGCGGGCGGCTTCGACCATCTCCATCCGGCTTCCGTAATTCAAGGCGAAGTTCAGTACGAGTCCGGTATTGTTCTCGGTTTTGCGAACGGCTTCTTCGATGGCGCTCACGGTGTAGTCGGGCAGCAGGTCCCGAATGCCCATCATCTTCACTTGCACGTTGTTCTCGATCAACTCGTCCAGCTCGATCGACAGAAATTCCTGCGGAAGCTTCATAAGGAACTCGACTTCCGCTTTGGGGCGTTTCCAGTTCTCGGTGGAGAAGGCGTACATCGTCAAATAACGGACGCCGATGCGGTCGGCCGCCTTGGTAATCCGCTTCACCGTCTTCATCCCGCTATGATGGCCGGCGATGCGCGGCAAGCCGCGGGCCTTCGCCCAACGCCCGTTGCCGTCCATAATGATCGCCACATGCTGCGGCACGTTCTCCGTCGTAATCTCTCCAATGGCTTCGTTCGATTGCGATTTGTCGCCCTGCAATCGACGGAGCCAGCCGCCGCCGATACGGTTCACCATGGTCGTACCCTCCCGATTCAACTAGCAAAAACGCCTTCGCCGGTCTAGCGGCGAAGGAGCTTCGCGATTGGCCATTCGGTTCTCCTCCAGGCGATTCGTCGATAAAATCGCCGATCATCCTTCGAATTCCGAATGGTGAACAATAAACCCCACCTGACGGAGGGGTCGGAGTAAAAAGGAGTTACACTTCCATTACTTCTTTCTCTTTGGCGGCCAGAATCTTGTCCACTTCCGCCACGTAGCGGTCGGTCAGCTTCTGGACGTCTTCCTGGTGGCGGCGGGATTCGTCTTCGGAGATTTCGCCCTTCTCGAGCTTCTTGATGTCGTCGTTGGCGTCGCGGCGAATGTTGCGGATCGCGACCTTCGCTTCCTCGCCGAACTTCTTCGTCTGCTTCACCAGATCGGCGCGGCGCTCTTCGGTCAGCGGCGGTACGACCAAGCGAATGATCGTGCCGTCGTTGGCCGGCGTGAGGCCGACGTCGGACTTGAGAATCGCCTTCTCGATGGCGGACAGAGCCGATTTATCCCACGGCTGAATGACGAGCGTGCGGGAATCCGGAGTCGTAATCGAGCCCAGCTGGTTCACCGGGGTCGGCGTTCCGTAATATTCCGCTTGCACGCGGTCCAAGATCGCGGGCGACGCCCGTCCCGCGCGCAGCGTCGACAAGTCGCGCTTCAGCGCGGCCAGCGCCTTCTCCATCCGTTCTTCCGCGTTTTTCTTGATCGCTTGAGGCACTTTAATCCACGCTCCCCTTCACAATCGTTCCGATTTTGTCGCCCATTACGGCACGCTTAATATTACCTTGCTCGGTAATGGCGAATACCAGAAGCGGTATGTTGTTGTCCATGCAGAGGGATGATGCCGTGGCGTCCATGACGCCCAGGTTCTTGTTCAATACGTCGAGGTACGTCAGCTGCTCGTACTTCTCGGCCGTCGGATCCTTGAACGGGTCGGCGCTGTAGACGCCGTCGACCTTGTTCTTGGCCATCAGGATGACTTCGGCTTCGATCTCGGCGGCGCGCAGCGCGGCCGTCGTGTCGGTAGAGAAGAACGGGTTGCCCGTTCCGGCGGCGAAGATGACGACGCGGCCCTTCTCCAGGTGCCGGATCGCCCGGCGGCGGATGTACGGCTCCGCGATCTGCTGCATGGCGATCGACGTCTGAACGCGGGTCGGGACTCCGATCTGCTCGAGCGCGTCCTGCAGCGCCAAGGAATTCATGACCGTCGCCAGCATGCCCATATAATCCGCGGTCGCGCGGTCGATGCCCTTCTGGCTGCCGGAGATGCCGCGCCAGATGTTGCCTCCGCCGCAGACGACGGCGACTTCGACCCCGAGCTCGACGACTTCCTTGACTTGTTCGGCGATCGAGATGATCGTCGTCGCGTCGATGCCGTAGCCGTTCGACCCGGACAGCGATTCGCCGCTAACCTTCAACACCACGCGCTTGTAAACGGGAGAATTCAAAATTTCGTACCTCCATCATTCTATTCGGCCGGCCGCCGACGGGGAGCCGCCGTATCGTTCAAAAAAAGGGAACACGGCGTGTTCCCTTGAACGGACCAACTTATGCTTTGACCTGGGCCATAACTTCTTCGACGAAGTTGTCTTGCTTCTTCTCGAGGCCCTCGCCCAGTTCGAAGCGTACGAAGCGGCGGATGGAGATTTGCTCCCCGATCGTGGCGATCTTCTCGTTGAGCAGCGTCTGGATCGTCTTGTCCGGATCCTTGACGAAAGCCTGCTCCAGAAGAACGACTTCTTCGTAGTACTTGTTGATGCGGCCTTCGACCATCTTGTCGACGATCTTCTCCGGCTTGCCTTCGTTCAGAGCTTGGGCGCGAAGAATCTCGCGCTCCTTCTCGAGGTCGGCGGCATCCACTTCTTCGCGGCGAACGACCTTCGGAGCCGCTGCGGCGATGTGCATCGCGAGATCGCGAACGAATTCCTTGAATTGATCGGTCATGGCGACGAAGTCCGTCTCGCAGTTGACTTCGACGAGAACGCCGATGCGGCCCGCGCCGTGGATGTAGGATTCTACGCGGCCTTCGGTCGCGACGCGGTCGCCCTTCTTGGCAGCTGCGGCGAGGCCTTTCTCGCGGAGCAGCTCCGCGGCTTTGGTCAGATCGCCGTTCGCTTCCTCCAGCGCTTTCTTACAATCGAGCATGCCGGCTCCGGTTCTCTCGCGGAGCGTCTTTACGTCAGCTGCGTTTACTGCCACGTGGATAACCTCCTGGTATTCCGCTTGCGGATCGCACCGCAGGCGGGTAATATTATTGAACTCTTCAAAAAAAGGGCGGCAAGAAGGTTCTCTTCTAACCACCCTTGTCTTCACAAGCTTATCTTCTCTGTTAAACCGTCACTTCTTCGCCTTGGCGCGCTTCCACGATGGCGTCGGCCATCTTGGACGTCAGCAGCTTCACGGCGCGGATAGCGTCGTCGTTACCCGGAATGACGTAGTCGATCTCGTCCGGATCGCAGTTCGTGTCGACGATGCCGACGATCGGGATGCCCAGCTTGCGAGCTTCCGCGACGGCGATGCGTTCCTTGCGCGGGTCGATGATGAACAGCGCGTCAGGCAGCTTGCGCATGTTCTTGATGCCGCCGAGGAACTTCTCGAGGCGCTCCTTCTCCTTGCGGAGCAGGATGACTTCCTTCTTCGGAAGAACTTCGAACGTGCCGTCTTCTTCCCACTTCGTCAGCTGGTGCAGACGGTCCGTACGCTTCTGGATCGTAGAGAAGTTCGTCAGCGTACCGCCGAGCCAGCGTTGGTTGATGTAGTATTGGCCGCTGCGCTCCGCTTCTTCCTTCACGGAGTCTTGAGCTTGCTTCTTCGTGCCGACGAACAGCATCGTTCCGCCGTTCTCCGCCAGCTGGCGAACGAAGTTATAAGCCTCGTCCACTTTCTTGACCGTCTTCTGCAGGTCGATAATGTAGATGCCGTTCCGTTCAGTAAAGATGTACTTATCCATTTTCGGGTTCCAACGACGGGTCTGGTGACCGAAGTGTACCCCAGCTTCGAGAAGCTGCTTCATGGAGATAACTGCCATCTTAACTGCACCTCCTAATGGTTTTATTGTAGGTGAATCTCCTCCGCCGATCGCTCTTTCCGCCAGAACTCCCCGAGAGGGAAGCACCGCTGACGAAATTGAACGGCGTGCGTTTTTTCACACCGGGTAATACTATATCATATCGCAAGCTCTCGCGCAACGGCTTCGGCGATCAATTTTTGCCCCGGGTCAACTCTTCTATAATCTGGTCGTAAGTAGGCTGCCCGCTAAACGTGCACAATCCGACCCGAAGCTTGCCCGCATAAGGCTTCGCCTTCTTGATAAAAGCGGCTTTGTCGTCGATGAGCCCGAGGCCTTCCAACGCGTGGGCGACCTCCTGCAGAGTGGCGCGCTGCCAAATATAAAGAGTCTTCGGCTGGGCTGCGGCATCGTCGGACGAACCCGCTCCCGCGCCGGAGCCGGCCTTGTCCGCCCCTTCGGCGCTTCCTTGCCCGGCCAGCGCCGCCTCCTTCTTGGCGGCCGCGACGGCGGCGTCCAGCTCCTCTTGGCTGTAGGTCTTGCCCGCTCCCGTCCCCGCCCGGACGAGAGAATAGCCCTTCGCTTCCGATTGCTTCTTCAATTCTTCGAGACTGAGAGGCTCGTTCGGCAGCCGCGTCGGCCCCGCGGGGGATTGCGCCGCGTTCATCAGCTGCAGCAGCGCCGCCCCGAGCGCGATTCCGAGTCCGAGCCCGATCAGCCAGCTCCGGCGTTTACGCACGCGGCTCCACCTCCCGTCTCGCCAGCTGCAGAATCAGCTGGACTTCGCCCTTGTTGAGCCCGAGCGTCTTCGCGATCTGTTCGACCGAACGCCCTCTCTCGTGCAAGTCGAGCAGTTCGGCGTATCGGCCGCGGATCGAAGTGTGAGCCTCGGCCGCTTCGGGGGCGTCCGGCCCGCCGGCAGCCGGGATGGCTTCCGCGGCGGGAGCCGCGTTGCCGGCCGCGGGCGCCGCGGAGGCGGGCGCCGTAGAAGGGGCGGCGCCATGCCCGTTCTCGACCGCGATCGCGGAGCTTGCCGCCGTCCCCTCTGCGATCGCGCCATCGGCCGTTCCCGCGGGCGATACCGGCGCGAACCTTGCCGCAGGGGCGGCTTCCCGGGTCTGTTCCTTCCACTGCGCCATCTGCGTCTCCAGCTCCCGGATCCGCCGGCCGAGACGGCGAACGGTCTCGTCCTGCTCGTTCTTGAACTTGGCGACGGCATCGACCAATTCCCGGTTCTCCGTCTCCAGGTCCTCGAGAAGCCGGTCGTACGCTTCTTCGTTAGCCGACGCTTCGCTCCCGTCCGAGCCTTTCGTATTCGATTTGGGGATCAGCCAGCCGTAACCGGCGATCGCGGCCCCCGTCAGCACAAGGGTGACCCAAGGCTCCATATGGCTGCCACCTTTCCAAGGCCCGTTAAAGCGAGATGTCGAGGAACTTGCCTTTGTACGGGTGATTGGGCTTCTCTTCCTTGCCTTCTTCCTTGTCTTCCGAGTCGGACTTCTTCCGGATGGAAGGTCTCTTCTCTCTCTCGCGGGGCTCCTGCTCCGAGATCGTCCGGTTCGCGGAGCCCTCCAGCTTGGAGTTGCTTCTCGCCTGCCGTTCCGCTTGCTTCATCGCCTGCTGCCCGAGCGCGGCCTGCTCCATCGCGGCTCGCTGCTGTTGCTGCTGCTGCATAGGCGACAATTCCAACGTGCGAGGCAACGAAGTCTGCAGATCGACCGGCTTGTAGCTCACCCCAAACACCTTCCTTATTTATAGAATGGATTCATCATCTTCGTAAAAAGGAGAATTCGTGATAAGGAGAAACTAAGGAGCGATCGCTCCCCTTCTCCCCTCACATAAGCCGTTTAAATGTCCGATGGGTAACGGGCAAAGCGGAATCGTTCTGGAGAAACGAAGTGGTCGCTTTTGTACGCGAATTCCCACCATCTCAAGGGGGCATCGTTCAGGGAATTCGCGTACAACGGCGATCGGAAGAACGATCCGCTCCAACCCGTTGATCTTCCATCGGACATTTAAACGTACGGCACCACCACGATCTCCCCCTCCGAGAACCGGAAAGAAGCCCGCTGCAGGCTGTCCTTGACGAATCGCGTATACCGCCCGATCACGATCTTCGTTCCGCCGTAGATCGTATGGATGGCGTCCACGCGGGACGTCTCCGTGTCCTCGAGCGTCTTCTCGATCTCGAGAATGCCTTCCTTCGCCGTCTGCAGCTCCCGGGCCGTCTGCTTGTGGGTAGCCGTCAGCTTGATCCGCATCGCCAGCCGGTCCGCCGTCAATTGGCCGCTCGCCGCCATCTGGTTCAGCATGGCGAGCGCCTTGTCCGTCTTGTCCAGGCTGTCCGTCAAATTCCGGATCTTCGTCCGCAGCTCGTTCAGCTCCTGCCTCAGCTCCGGCCGCACGCCGACCTCGACGGCGGTGGCGGTCGACATGGCGTTGCCGATCATTCTCGCGGTAATCCGGTCGCCGGCCTGCACGACGCCGCCGACGATGAGCCCCTTCGTCCCCATGCAGACGACGCTGCGGCCCGCCCGGACGTTCGAATGCATGATGCTCTGGGTGACGAATACGTCTTCGCCGGCCATGACGTTGCCTTCCTGAATGAAGGAGCATTTGATCGAACGACCCGCCTTGACCAAGCCTTTGTTGCTCCCGATAATGCCTCCGGAGATCTCGATGGAGCCTTCGGATTCCACCTCCGCCCCTTCGATGCCTCCGGTGACCCGGATATCTCCCGAAGCCCGCACCTTGAAGCCGGTCAGAACGTTGCCGCGAATGACGACGGTGCCGACGAAGTCGATGTTCCCGATGTTGTAATCGACGTCCCCGTTCACTTCGTAGACCGGGAATACGTTCAGCTTGTCCTTCTCGGTCCGCGTCACCAGCCCGTCGATCGCCGCGTACATCCCTGTATTCTCGACGTTGACGACGACGTTTTTGCCCACTTTGAAAAACGCCTCTTTGCCGTCCTTGGCCGGAACCTCTTCGCCCGCGACGTTCAATCCCGGCTCGCCCGGCTCGGGAGGCTGCCGCTCCGCGATCAGTTGGCCGGCCTTGACGTTGGCCAATTGGATGACTTCCTTATAATCGACGCTCCCGTCCTCGCGGACGATCGGCTTGCGGTTCTCGCCGTCGGTCTCGTAGAGCACCTTGACGAAGCCGTCGGCGCCGTTGCGGGGAGGAGTGCCGACCGCGACGATGTTCTGGCTGAAGTAGAAGTCCTGGGGACGCGCGCTGATCAGGTCCAGCAGCTCGCGCTGAACGCCATGCTTCACTCCGCTCGCGGCAATAAGATTCTCCAGCTCCGGAACGGTGATCTGAATGGCGCCCTCCACGCGTTTGAACATCAAATAAGCTTGCATCTTGTCTTCGGACATCGCTACCTGAATTTGGTCCTCCCATGCGGGCTGCTGCTCGGCAGGCATCCGTCGCACCTCCAGTCAAAGGGTCACTTCTGCAACAGTTGATCTTTCTGTTTACTCAGCGCCGCGCGTAACCGAAGGATGGCTTTGGAGTGAAGTTGCGAGATTCGTGAAGGCGACAACGACATCACTTCGGCTATTTCGCTTAGTGATAAATCTTCGTAGTAGAACAGCGATACGACCGTCCGTTCTTTGGCGGTCAGCTTGTCGATTCCGTGCTTGAGGGCTTCCTTCAGGAAAGTCTCGTGGACCTTCGACTCGGGATTGACGGCCTTGTCGTCGACGAGCAGGGACATGCGCGTCTCGGATTCTTCCTCCCGGATCGGATCCTCCAGCGAGCAGACGCTGGCGACCGCCACCTCCTGAAGCATCTGCTGGAACTCTTTAACCGATATGTTCAGGTAGTCGCATACTTCCTCGTCGGAGGCGGAACGCAGGTTCCGCTGCTCCAGGACGGCGTACGCATCCTCCATTTTTTTCGCTTTGTCACGTACCGAACGGGGAACCCAATCGCCCTGGCGCAGCCCGTCGATGATGGAGCCGCGAATTCTCCAGGAAGCGTACGTCTCGAATTGCAGTCCGCGCCGGTAATCGAACTTCTCGATCGCGTCGATCAGCCCCATGGCGCCGTTGCTCGCCAGATCGTCCTTGGCGACGTTCTTCGGCAGCCCGACGGCCATCCGGCTCGACACGTAATCAACGAGCGGCAAATAATGCTCGATCAACTGTTTTTTGGCATCCAGATCCCCATCTTCCTTCCAGCTCTTCCAGAACTCCTGATGGGACAACCGGGAACGGTTGCGATCGATCATCTTTGCATCACCATCCTTATTCGTCCGTCATTCGGCGAACCGCGTGGACAACGTCTTCGGTCTTCGGATGATCCAAAGATACCAGCTTGGCGGGATTAAGCGGCTGAAATCCGGCGACGGGCCGATCTTGGCCCTCCGCCCATTGTTCCTTGAGCATGTCGGCAATCTCGCTGCCGTCGTCCGGAGTGGTCAGGTCGAGCATCGCTCCCCTCTCCTCCTCCGGCAGAACGGGCTTGGCGGCGGCCGGTCTCAGCAGGACGCCGAGCACGAGCCGGACCGCGTAAGCCAATACGACAAAGGTCGCGAATGCGTACAAGCACCGAATCAGAGTCGTGAGAATCGGGTTGTTCGCGAACGAGAACAAAAAGGTCAGTACGGCGCCGAAGCCGCCGAATCCGACATTCCACCGCCAGGTACCGATCATTTCAAATCTCCTTTACTCCGTACTGAACGCTGCGGATGGAGAGGACGCCGCTCCGGCTGTCGAACTCGATCGTGCGGCCGTAATTGCCGCCCGTGTCCTCCGCCACGACCGGGATGTCCAGGCTCTCCAGCGCCAGCTTGGCGGACTCCACGTTGCGGGGGCCGATCCGCAGGCTATCGCTCGCTCCGCTGCTGAAGGCGAACATCTGGGCTCCGCCGGCCAGCTTCGCGACGAGCCTTCTCCGGTCGGCGCCGAGCCGAAGCACTTGCTTCAGCAATTCCGGGATCGCGGTGTCCGCGTATTTGGCGAGATTCAGTTGTCCTTCCCGGGCGATGTCCGAGGAAGGCAGCATGATGTGGGCCATCCCCGCGACGAGCTGCTTCGGGTCGAACAGCGTAAGGCCGACGCAGGACCCGAGTCCGGTCGTCTTCAGCGCCGCTCCGCCCGCGGCTACGTTCAGATCGGCCATTCCGACTTTGACTACGGTCCCCTCCATCATTCCAGCGGCACTCCCAGGGACAGGAACATTCGCTCGAACGATTCCGGGTCGGGAATGAAGAAGAACTGTCCCTCCGCCTCTTCTTCCCCTTTGAGGAAGGTCGTGTCGATAAGCAGGGCGTCGTCGCCCATCGTTCCGAATTGGAGAAGGCCGTAGGTCAGAATCGCTCCCGCCATGTCGACCGCGATCGACGGAACGGTCGGCGACATCGAGAGGCCCGTCAGATCGGCCAGCGACGTCAAGTACGAGCCGGCCAGAATGTTGCCGATCTCGCACAGGGCGGACAATTCGAGCTCGGAGTACGCGTCTTCCCCCGAAGCTTCGAACCCGGCCAGACCTTGAAGAAGGCGTCGGGCTTGGGGGCGGCTCATTAGGAAAAACATGTTGCCCGGCGCGTCGCCGTCCACTCGCAGGAAGATGGCGACGACGACTTCCTCCGGGCCCCCGGCGCGATCGGCGATCGATTCGAACGGAACGAAGCTGACGGTCGGGACCGCCATGTCGATCGGCTTGTCCAGCAGCCGGGACAGCGCCGTCGCGGCGTGGCCGGCGCCGATGTTGCCCACTTCCCGAAGCACGTCCATCTTGAAGTCGGGGTTATGACGGAACAGCTTCACCGGCTTATTCCCCGAACTGTTCCAGCTGAACGATCTCGGAACGGTTCAACACTTCCGACAGGTTCAGCAGTATAAGCAAGCGGTTGTCCCCGAACTTGGCGACGCCGCTCAAATACTTGGCCTTGATGCCGCCTACGACTTCCGGAGGAACTTCGATCGAATCGCTCATGATGTCGATGACATCGTTCGCCGAATCGACGATGAAGCCGACTTCCAGATCGTTCACGGCGACGATGATGATGCGGGAGTTCTCTCCCGGCTCCGTCTCCTCGAGTCCGAACCGCCCGCGAAGGTCGATGACCGGGATGACGACCCCGCGAAGGTTGATGACGCCCTTGACGAACGCCGGCGTCTTCGGAACGCGGGTGATCGGCATCATCCGTTCGATCGTGCGGACCTTGTCGACTTCGATGCCGTATTCTTCGTGCGCCAACGTAAATACGATTACCTTCAATTCCTCTGCCATGGTTAGCCCTCCTCGAATCGTCCTGAAAATTTACTTGATGAGCGCGTTCGGATCCACGATAAGCGCGACTTGCCCGTCCCCGAGAATCGTCGCTCCCGAGATCAGCTTCTGGTTGCTCAAATATTTGCCCAGCGTCTTCAGGACGATCTCGCTCTGGGAGATGAATTCGTCCACGAGCACGGCGGCGAGCTTGTCGCCCTTGCGAATGACGATCATCTCCGTCTCGGTCTCGCCGTCGTCCCGGTAATCCGGGCAATCGAGAATTTGGGCGAGCGACAGGACGGGAATCACCGACTTCCGGTATTCGATGACCTTGTTGCCGTGAAGGTCGCGAATCTCCTCGCGGCGGATCGCGGCGGTCTCCACGATGGAAGAGAGCGGAATGGCGTATTTCTCCGAACCCAGCTTCACGAGCATGGCCGAGATGATCGACAGCGTCAGCGGCAGCTGAATGGAGAATTTCGAGCCTTGTCCCAGCGTCGACGTGACCGACACCCGGCCTCCCAGCGACTCGATCTTCGATTTGACGACGTCGAGGCCGACGCCGCGGCCGGAGATGTCGGAGATCTTGTCGGCGGTGCTGAACCCGGCGGCGAAGATCAGCATGTTGATCTCGTCGTCGCTCAGCTTCTTCGCTTCCTCCGGCGTCACGACGCCGCGCTGGATGGCGATGTCGAGAACCTTGGGCCGGTTGATGCCGTTGCCGTCGTCCTCGATCTCGATGAAGACGTGGTTGCCGCTATGATAAGCCCGCAAGTGGACCGTGCCGGTCTCGGGCTTGCCGGCGGCGACTCTCGCGGCGGGCATCTCGACGCCGTGGTCGACGGAGTTGCGGATCAAGTGGACGAGCGGGTCCCCGATCTCGTCGATGACGGTGCGGTCCAGCTCCGTCTCGGCTCCCGTGATGACGAGCTCGAGCTTCTTCTCCAGCGACTTCGCCAGGTCGCGGACCATCCGCGGGAACCGGTTGAACACGCTCTCGACCGGAACCATCCGCAGCTTGAGCACGATATTCTGCAGATCGGCGCTTACCCGCGCCATATGCTCGACCGTCTCGGTCAAGTCGTTGCGCCGCACTTCCGAAGCGAGCTGCTCGAGGCGAACCCGGTCGATCAGCAGCTCGCTGAACAGATTCATCAAGGAATCCAGCCGCTCGATGTCGACGCGGATCGTCCGGTTCGCCCCCCCGCCGGAAGCGGCGGGAGCCGTTCTCGCGGGAGCCGCTTCGGCCGCCGGGGCGGACGCGGCGGGCTTCGCCGGAGCCGTCGCGGCGGCCGCGGTCTCGCGGACGGCCCGGAAGCTCTCCTGGCTCGCCTGTTCCTTCGATTGGTCGAGCTCGGCCAGCGAGGAGCGGTCGACGGGAAGGATCGTCGCCGATTCGATCTCGGACACCTTCATGATGCTGGCGTACAGCTCTTCCTGGCCGATCTGGGAGATATAGTAGACCGAGAAGCTCTTGTCGAACTTGTCCTGCTCGAGGTCCTGAACGGACGGATGCGCCTTGACGACCTCCCCGTTCTTCTCGAGGACGTCGAACACCATGTAGGCGCGAACGGCCTTCAGAACGCAGTCGTCCCGAACCGACACGACGATGTGGAATACCTGCAGCCCGCTGTCCACCGATTGCTCCAGCACCGACAGCTGATATTGGTCGAGCAGCATCTCCGTCGCCACGATCGGACCGTCCGCGGAAGGGGCGGAAGCGGCCGGTGCGCCCGCCGCCGGAGCGGAGAAGTCGCCTTTGACGATCGCCTGGAGCCGCGCCACGAGAGCGGAGACGTCCGCCTTGCCCGTACCGCCGTTCACGACGTCCTGAACCATGCCTTCAAGCGCGTCGAGGCATTGGAACAACGTATCGAAGATGGCCCCGTTCATCGCCAGCTTGCCGTTGCGGACGAGATCGAGCACGTTCTCCATGTCGTGCGTCAGGGAGGCGAGGTCTTCGAACCCCATCGTCGCCGACATGCCCTTGAGCGTATGCGCCGAGCGGAAGATCACTTGAACGATGCCGATATCCTCGGGCGCTTGCTCCAGCCGAAGCATGTTCTCGTTAAGCGACTGCAGGTGATCGTTCGCTTCGTCGATAAAGATGGACATATACTGATTCATTTCCACTGTACGGACACCTCCTGATTGGCTCGTCTTGCTCGGTCTATCTCTTGCGGGCGCTCACCTCTTGGACGAGAGCCGGGGCGATCTGCTGCAAGCGCAGCACGCGCGAGGCCGCTCCGAGCTCGACCGCCGAACGAGGCATTCCGTACACGATGCACGTCTGCTCCGCTTCCGCGATCGTCGTCTCCGCGCCGTCATCCTTGAGCGCCTTCATGCCCTTGGCGCCGTCGCTGCCCATGCCGGTCATGATGACGACGTGGCGCTTCAGCTCCTTCAGGCCGACCAGAGACTCGAACAGCTTGTCCACCGATGGCTTGTGTCCGCTTCGCGGCTCTTCGTCCGTAAGGACGATGCGATAGGAAGACGGGGCTTCCTTCGCCAAGGTCATGTGCTTGCCGCCCGGCGCGATATAGGCGGTTCCGGCTCGAACCGTCTCGCCGTCGCGGCCTTCGCACACTCGGATCCGCGAGAAGGAATCGAGCCGCTGGGCCAGCGACTGCGTGAACTTCGGCGGCATGTGCTGGACGACGAGGATCGGAGCCGGAAAATCGGCCGGGATGCCCGTCAGCACTTCGTGCAGCGCGCGCGGACCGCCGGTCGACGTGCCGATCGCGACGACGTGCTGGAAGGTGCTCGAGCCTTCGCGAAGCTTGTCTTCGCCGCCTCCCGCTCCGGCCTCCTTGGCCGGACGGGCGGGGCGCGCGGTCTTCGCGGCCGGAACGGCAGCCGGCGGAGATGGTATCGCGTCGAGCGTTCCCGCCTTGGCGTCCGGCTCGCGCTTCTCCTTCGGAAGGCCGAGGCTTGCGGCCTTCGTCTTGGCCGCCGGCGGGAGAAGCGGCGGCTTCCCGGCCGGGGCCGCGCCGCCTTCCGGCTGACGCTCGGAGGACGGCTTGAGGGGAAGCCTGGCCGAAGGCTCGGCCTTGTCCGAACGCTTGGCCGCGAACGCGTCCCGGTCCGGCTTGGCCGGTTCTTCCCGCTGCGGCCGCCGCTCGAAGTCCGGACGGCGGGCCGTGCCTGGCGACGGCGCGGGAGCGGCGGGCCGCACGGCCGCTTCGGCCGAAGCGGAGAACGCGGCGTCGCCGCCAGCCGTGCGGGGAGCTTCGCCTTGCGGCCGTTCCGGCTCCGCCTTGCGGGCGGAATCCGCCAGCCCGTCGGAATGAAGCCCTGCGGCGAGCTCCGACGGCCCGGCCGTTCGAATCCGCTCGTCGGCTCTCGCTCCTTCGGCCGATTCCGTCTTCCCGGCGGACGCCGGCTCGTCTAACGCATCTTCCGCTTCCTCGGCTTCCTCCGCTTCCGCCGACGCGGAGCTTACGGCCAACGTCTCGTCGATCTCGGGAAGCATCCGGTAATTGCCGCTCTTGGCGAGCTCGATGGCGACGTGCAGCTTCTCGCGGAGCGATTCCCCGACTTGCCGGATGTCCAGCTTGACCGAGCCGTCCGGCTTGCGAATGAAGTCGATTGCGCCGTATTGCAGCGCCCGGATCGTATCGCGCGTTCCGTTGTCCGTCACGGCCGACAGCATGATGACGGGCGTCGGCTTCGCGGCCATGATCCGCCGCAAGGCTTCCAGGCCGTTCATGACGGGCATCTCCAGGTCCATCGTGATGACGTCGGGCTCGAGAGCCAGCGTGCGCTCGATCGCTTCGATCCCGTTCGAAGCGGTGGCCGCGACCTCGAAGGACGGATCCGCGGAGATGTAGTCGCTGAACACCTTGCGCATGAAAGGGGAATCGTCCACGACCAGTACTTTGAATCTCGACATGCGGTTGCACCCCTTCATTCTCTGGATGTCTTGCCTAAGACGATATGAATCGGTTCTCCGCCGGCGATGAATCGCCTTGCGCGCCCGCTAAGCCGGCTTCAGCTCCACAGCCGACGCATTCGCTGAAGGAAGCTCTTGACGCTTCCCTGCGATTGGAGATCGGCCTTCTCTTCGGAGAGGAACCGGGAGGCGATCCGGTCGATGCCCCGGTATGCCGGACTGTCCGGATAGGCGATGGATAAAGCCGTCTGGCGTTTGACCGCTTTGGAGACGCTGGCGTCGTCCGGGACGAAGCCGAGCAGCGGCAAGTCCAAGCCCAAATATTTGCCAGCCACCTGGCGGATGTTGTCGGCCGTCTGCGCGCCTTCCCTGTCGTCGGTTACGCGGTTGACGATCAGGCGGAAGAGGGCGTCGTGCCCCATCGTCTTGACCATCTTCATCAACGCGTAGGCATCCGTGATCGAGGTCGGTTCCGGCGTCGTCACGACGATCGTCTCCTCGGCCGCCGTAATGAAGCGAACCGTCTCCTTGGACAAGCCCGCCCCCGTGTCGAACAGCACGAAGTCGTAATGGCCGTGCAGCTTCCCGATCTGGTCGGCGAAGTAATCCAGCTCGTCTTCGCTTAAGCGGAGCAGATCGTTGAAGCCGGACCCCCCCGCGATGAACGGCAGGCCTCCCGGCCCCGTCTGGATGATCTCCCAGATCGTCTTCTCGCGCTTGAGCAGATGGTACAAGTTGTAGACGGCCGGCACTCCGAGCAGCACGTCGATGTTCGCCATGCCGATGTCCGCATCGAACAGCAGGACGCGGAACCCGCGGTTCTGCAGCGCGAAGGCGAAGTTCAGGCTGAAGTTCGATTTGCCGACGCCGCCCTTGCCGCTGGTGACCGTTACGATCCGGGTCGAGCGGGAAGGCGGCCTGTCCTTCGACAGCACGAGATGTCGCAGCGCTTGGGCTTGATCATGCATGGACGGGTTCCTCCAGCAGCCGCCCGATAAGCTCCTCGGGATCGAAGGCGCGAATGTCGTCCGGTACGGTCTGCCCGCATGTCACGTACGAGATCTCGAAGTCGAATTCCTTGACCAGGTTCAAGACGGAGCCGAACGAGTCCGTCTCGTCCATCTTCGTAAACAACAAGCGCTTGACCCCGTAGCGGGAGAAATGTCCGGCGACCTGCTTCATATCGGCGTATTTGTGGGTAAGACTCAGGACGAGCACGCTCTCCGCCTGCTGGCCCGGAGCGAGCAGGCTGTTCACTTCCGAGACGAACAGCTCGTTGCGGTAATTGCGGCCGGCCGTGTCCATCAGAAGCAGATCGCGATCCTCCAGCTTCTTGTAGGCGCGATTCAACTCGGACGGCGAGAACACGACTTCGAGCGGCATATTCAGAATGTCGGCGTACGTCCTGAGCTGATCGACGGCGGCGATCCGGTACGTGTCCGCCGTGATGAAGCCGACCGATCTCCGGTGGACGAACGCCTGGTCGGCCGCCAGCTTCGCGATCGTCGTCGTCTTGCCGACGCCG
>NZ_JACJVR010000180.1 GCF_014212175.1 Cohnella xylanilytica
CGATCGAGAAAATGGGCCTGCTGACGCGAAGCTATGCGGCGAACGGCGGGGAATCCGGACGATCGCAGGTGCAGTTCGTCCCGACGGAACGGGCGCGGCTGCTGGTCGACGATGAATCCGGGCAGCCGGAGACGGCGGCGTCCGCGGAGGCCGCCGGCCCGCCCGAGGAATGGCAGGCGACCAAGGCGGCCGTGATGGCGCTGCTTCAAGGCTGCCGAAGCTGCGGCCTCGAGGCGCTGGGGCGGATGGCGCGCGAGCTGCACGCGCAGAAGCGGGAGACGGAATTTTGCGCGTATAGCGTCGGGCTTCTGCTCGCGCTGATCCGCCGCGCGGGAGGAACCGCGGAGGAGTTCGTCCGCAGCCTCGCGGGCAAGGCTCCGACGGGCGAGATGGGCCTCGCTTCGCTGGCGGGGGCTGCTCTCGGGGCGGCCGCGCAGACGATGTCGGAGGCGGGAGCCGAGCTCGCCGAGCTGGCAGGGCGTTTTTTGAAGGCCATCGCCGCCCTCCCCGAACGCGAGAAGAAGTTGGTATCCGATTTTCTAATGGAAGCTTTGGAATGACGTGAAGCTACAATCAGAACGGAGGCCTGATTCGGATGGCTCGCTATTATCGCGAATTTTTCTCGAATCCCATGATCGCTTTTATGGTCGGCTTAGGCTGCGTTACGCTCATTCTGACGGCGATCTTCCCCCAAGGCTGGATGACGCTCGTTTATCTCCTGCTCGGCATGGGCGTCTACGCCGTGTTCGAATACCTGGTTCACCGCTTCCTGCTGCACGAATTCCCCAAGCTCGCGCCCGCCATGTACCGCGGTCACGTCGAGCATCACAAGCACCCGAACGAGCTCGAGCATTTGTTCAGCCCTCTTCGTTATGACGCGGCCGCTTACGGCGTATATTTCGTGGTATTGTGGGCGATCGCGCGAGACTGGCGGACGGTGGTCGCGATCGTCGCGGGCACTTCGCTTTTCCAATTGTACTATCAGTGGATGCACTATATCGCCCATCGCCCGATTACGCCGGTCACCCCGTGGTGTAAATGGATGAGGAAGAAGCATCTGCTGCACCACTTCATGGACGAAGGCGCCTGGTACGGGGTATCCCATCCGGTACTCGACTATATGCTGCAAACCCACAAGCCCGAATCCAAGAAAAAAGCCGGATTGCCGCTTCGGCCGAATGGAGGCGCGGACGTCGACCCACACTAACGGAAATGGCCGGCTTTACCCAAATCCGCCATGATGGAAGGAGCGATTCGAATGAAGGACATGATCAACAGGGCCGTCTCTCTCGGCCTCGGCATCGCCATCGCCAGCAAGGAGCAAGCGGAGAAGCTGGTGGACGAACTGGTTCGCAAGGGAGAGATGAGCCGGGCGGAGTCGTTCGCGTTCGTCGACGACCTGCTCAAGAAGGGGCAGGAGGCGCAGCGCAAAGTCGAGGCGGTCGTCCAGGAGAGAGTTCAAGCCGCCATCGGGGACAAGAAGTGGGCGACGAAGGAAGACATCGAGCGCCTGGAGCGGAGGCTCGACCGGCTGATCGCCCGGCTCGAGAAGCCGGGCGCAGGCGCGGGCGAAGGCGAAGGCGAAGGCGTCAAGACCGAAGAGGATCTGCCCTGACGGGCAAACCTCCCTATTATCGATTTTCCGAGGAGGCTGTCCGATGAACGTGGGCAAGAAAATCCGGCATTTCCACCGATACCGGGAGATCGTATCCGCGTTCGTCCGATACGGCTTCGGATACGTCGTCAAGGATCTCGGCCTCGCCGACCTGGTCCCCTACAAGGCGCTATGGACCGGCGAGAGAAGGGATCTGGACAAGCAGACGATCGCGATCCGCGTCCGCATGTTCCTCGAGGAGCTCGGGCCGACCTTCGTCAAGCTCGGCCAATTGGCGAGCACGCGAAGCGACCTCTTCCCTCCGGAATTCGTCGCGGAGCTGAGGAGGCTTCAGGACGACGTGCCTCCCTTCCCGTTCGAGGACGTGAGGCGCATCGTCGAGGAGCAGCTGGGCGCCCCCCTGGAGGCGTCGTTCGCCGAGTTCGAGGAGACCCCGCTGGCCGCCGCTTCGATCGGGCAGGTCCATTACGCGACGCTCCGCTCCGGAGCGAGAGTCGCGGTCAAGGTGCAGCGTCCGAACATCCGCGCGACGGTCGAGACCGACCTGGAGATTCTGTCCGAGCTGTCGAGACTGGCCGAGAAGCGGTTGGAATGGGCGAGAAGATACCGGCTGAAGGAGATGGCGGAGGAGCTTGGGTCCGCCTTGCTCGGAGAGCTGGATTACGACCGCGAGAGGCGCAACGCGGAGAAGTTCGCCGTGCTGAACGAGGCGCTGCCGTACGTACATATTCCGGCCGTGTACCGGGAGCTGTCTTCCGGCAAGGTGCTTACGATGGAGCGGGTGGACGGCATCAAGCTGTCGGACCGGGAGCAGCTCGACGAGGCCGGCCGCCCGCGGGACGATATCGCGGGGAAGTTCGTGACCGCCATCCTCCGGCAGATTCTGGTGGACGGCTTCTTCCATGGCGACCCCCATCCCGGCAACGTGCTGTCGCTCGAAGACGGGCGGATCGCGCTGCTCGACTTCGGCATGGTCGGCAAGCTGGCTCCGGAGACGAAGGTTCACTTCGTGTCGCTCGTCATAGCCCTGCGCGGGCAGAACACGGACGGCATCATCCGGGCGGTCGGCCGGCTCGGGCTCATCCCCGACGACGCCGACCGCAAGGCGCTGCGGACGGACGTCGACGAGCTGAGGGAGCTCTATTACCAAGTGCCGCTCAGCGAGATCAACCTCGGCGATTCGATCCGCCGCCTGTTCGCTCTCGCCCAGCGGCACAACATCCGCATTCCGTCGGACATGACGCTGCTCGGCAAGACGCTGATGACGACCGAAGGGGTCGTCTCCGCGCTGGACCCGACCTTCAGCATTCTGAAGGTTGCGGAGCCGTTCGGCCGGCAGCTGCTGCTCGACCGGGTCAATCCGGTGAAGATCGCGAGCGAGCTGGGCAAGAAGCTGCCGGAATACGCGGAATGGCTCGCGGAGGCCCCCGGCAAGCTGCGCGAGCTGCTGGCGATGGCGAAGCAGGGCAAGATCAAGCTGGAGCTCAGCATTCCCGAGAGGGAGGCGTTCCTGAAGAAGCTCGACCGGATCGGCAACCGCCTCAGCTTCAGCATCGTGCTGCTCTCGTTCAGCATCCTGATGGTCGGGCTGATCATCGGATCGTCCATCAGCCACCAGAACTCGATGCTGTGGCGCATTCCGGCGATCGAGATCGGCTTCTCCGTCGCCGGATTGATGTTCGTCTGGCTGATCTATTCGATCTTCCGGTCCGGCCGGTTCTGAGCTACGAGATCCAGAGGGAGACGAGCAGCGCCGTCGAGCTGCCGAGCAGGGCGCCGGCCGCCGTGTCGCTCGGGAAGTGGAGGCCGAAGTAGATCCGGGACAAGGCCACCCCGATCGCGACGGGCAGCAGCAACGGGATGAGCAGGGGCTCCGCCATCATCCAGGGCGTCAGCATGGCGAACGCGGCCGTCGTATGGCCGGAAGGGAACGACGGATCCTGAAGCGGACGCTTGCCGGTGTTCGCCTGCGGGTACACCTGGTGCGGCCTTCGGCGCGGGGCGCTCCGCTTGGCGATCGCGACCGGCAGGTGGCTGAAGGCGACCGCCGCCAGCGCCTGCCAGCCGGCCGTTCCCCACGCGCCGGGAGCGAACAGGCCTGCGGCCAGCGAGACGCCGAGGCAGAACGTCGCCCCTCCCATCAGAGTCAATAGGAAGAATAGACGATTCAAAACCTCGCGGTTCCATCTCATATTCACGTGCAGGAACAAAGGACCTTCCACTTGCTCCAGAATGCGGTAAAACCGGCTCATTCCGATCTCCCCTTCGCGCGGATCTGTCGATGTCTTGCGCAATCAGCTTAACCTCTCCGTGTACGCCCCATGTGAACGCAATGCTATCCGATTGTAAATAGGCGCCGGGAACGAACGGGAATTCACTTCCCTTTGACATCCCGATAATCTCCCTCCTGTAAGCTGAAGGAAAGACGAGGGAGGCGATGCGAATGGAAGAAGTTCGATTGGCCTTGTTCACGGATACGTACGCGCCGGAAGTCAACGGGGTCGCGAAGACCTTGGAACGATGGGCGGCCTACTTGCGCAAGAGAGGAATCCCGTGTCTCGTGTTCGCTCCGACGCGGCCGCGGAAGGAGGAGCCGATCCCCGGCGTCGCGGAGAGGCTCGCGAGCATCCCGTTCTTCCTGTACCCCGAGCTTAGAATCGCTTCTCCGCTGTCGGCCGCCGCCGAACGGAAGCTGCTGGACTTTCGGCCTACGGTCATCCACGCGGCGACGCCGTTCGGCACGGGAGTGGCCGGAAGGCATCTGGCCCTCAAGCACTCCATTCCGTTCGTCGCCTCCCACCACACTCATTTCGTCCGGTACTTGCCGTTTTACAATTTGCAGTGGATGGGTAAACTTCTATGGAGATATTTGCATTGGTTCCATCGCCCGTGCCGCCGGATCTACGTTCCGTCGCGCTCCGTGCTCGAGGAATGCGCGAAGGACGGGTGGCGGGGCCTCGAGGTGTGGACCCGGGCGATCGACACGACGGTGTTCCATCCGGAGATCGACCGGGAGGCGTTCCTGGCGGAAGCGGGCATCCCGGCTTCGCGCTTCGTCGTCCTGTGCGCGGGCCGTCTCGCGCCGGAGAAGCAGCCGGAGCTGGCGGTCGAAGCGATGAGCCGCTTCGCGCGGGCGACGGCCGCCGACGCCGAGCTCGTCTTCGCCGGCGACGGCCCCTCCGCGGGCGAGCTCCGCGCGCTCGCGGAGAAGCGGGGCGTGCGGGCGCGGCTTCTCGGCGCGATCCCGCAGCCCGAGCTGCGGCGCTGGATGGCCGCGTCCGACGCCATGCTGTTCCCGTCGCCGACCGAGACGTTCGGCAACGTCGTCCTGGAAGCGATGGCGTGCGGACTGCCCGTCATCGGCGCGGCGGCGGGCGCCGTCCCCGACACGGTCCGGGACGGCGAGACGGGGCTGCTGCGCGAGGCGGGCAACGCCGACGCCTTCGCGGAAGCGCTCGCCCGGCTGCGCGGCGACGCCGGGCTGCGCGCGAGATTGTCCGCGGCGGGGCTCGCGGACGCGAGGTCGCGCTCGTGGGACGACGTGTTCGCCCGTCTTCTCGAGAGCGTGGCGGACGCCTCCGCGGGAGCGGGCTTCGGCGGCCGGCCGAAGGGCGCCGTCGTATGATCGACTTTTGGCGAGAAGCAGGGACTGAGGTCTTGGAAATGGAGGAATAGGGCGGATCCCTCTCTAAACGGGAGGAATCGGCGCCGCTTCCCCCCATTCGAGGACCCAATTCCCGTCTACGCCCGCCAGAGGCCCGAATACGGTGGAATCGGCCTTTTGACAAAGAAGCTCAAACCAAAGACAATCGAGAATGTGTTTTTTAGACAGAGAGTGAAACACATTCGAAGCCGGAATCGTACTAAAAAGAGACAGAGCGGCGCCGGAAAGAAAAAAAGAGACGAGACAGACACAGACAAAGAAAAAAAAGAAATCGGGGTTCAGGGGGTACAACTGAATATGTGGAACAGCTTGTTATTGGCCTTGCAGGTCGTCTTCTTCCTGATCGGCGCGTACCAAGTGCTGCTGTCGTTCTTCGGCTGGTATCGCAAGAAGGAGAAGATCGTCAACCGTCCAACGAAGTCGTTCGCTCTTCTTGTGGCCGCTCACAACGAGGAGAAGGTCGTCGGAGCGCTCGTGGAGAATCTGCTCAAGATGGATTATCCGCGCGAGCTGTTCGACATCTTCGTCATCTGCGACAACTGCACGGACGGAACCGCCGACGTCGTCCGGAGCTATCCGGGAGTGTTCGCCTGCGAGCGGACGAATCCGAACGAGCGGGGCAAGGGCTTCGCCATCGAATGGATGCTGAGGGAGCTGTGGAAGCAGCCGAAGACGTACGACGCGGTCGTCATGTTCGACGCCGACAACCTGGTCGCGACCGACTTCCTCAAGTACATGAACGAAGATCTTATTAACGGCCACCGCGTCATCCAGGGCTACCTGGACACGAAGAACCCGCACGATTCGTGGGTCAGCGCGGCCAACGGCATCAACTATTGGTTCTGCAACCGCCTGTGGCAGCTTCCCCGCTACAACCTGGGACTGTCGAACTTCCTGGGCGGCACCGGCATGTGCTTCGAGTCCAAGCTGCTCAAGGAGATGGGCTGGGGCGCGACGAGCCTGGTGGAAGACTTGGAATTCACGATCCGCTGCATTCAGCGCAACATCTATCCGAAGTTCAACTTCGACGCGCGCGTCTACGACGAGAAGCCGATCACGTTCCGGGCGTCCGCCCGCCAGCGGCTTCGCTGGATGCAAGGGCACTTCGACATCGCCCGCCGCTATATGCTTCCGACTCTGTGGCAGGGTCTGAAGGAACGCAGCTGGGTGAAGATCGACGCCGCATTTTATATTTTCAACGCGTACAACTTCCTGATCGGCTTCATGCTGACGGCCACGCTCTGGTTCGACCTGCTGCTGCCGGGCGAGCCGCACTTCGATTCGATCTACTCGGTGTTCCCGAGCTGGCTCGCGGTGCCGATCGCGCTGTACATTTACGCGCAGTGTCCGCTGGCCATGCTGCTCGAGAAGGTGAACTGGAGAAGCTACGTTCGCCTCATCACGTTCCCGATCTTCTTCTTCTCGTGGTGGCCGATCACGTTCTGGGCGTTCTTCACGCAGAACAACAAGACGTGGAGCCATACGCAGCATACCCGGGTTCTGAGGCTCGAAGAGGTTCAAGGCAAGCAGATGTAAGCCGCATCGGACGATGCCGTATCTGTCTATCGCGTCATTGTCTTATCGGAACGGGTGTCGAAAATAACGCAGTCGAAGCGGCCTTCCGGGCCGCTTTTTTTCTTCGTTCCGTACGCCGCTCCCCGAATGCGGATTTGACGGACGCGGGGGAATGGCGTACCTTAAGGGGAGCGATCGCGTTCAAGAAGGCTGCGGACGGGAGGACGACGGGATGAGCGACATGCGGGAGTTCGAAGGGGCGCTGCTGCGGCCGCCCGGCGTGGGCACGTGGGTGTACGTCGACGTGCCGTTCGACGCGGCCGAGGCGTACGGCGCCAAAGGGCAAATCCGCGTTCGCGGCACGGTGAACGGGGCCGCGTTCCGGAGCTCGCTTCTGCCGCACGGGAACGGCAGGCACTACCTGGTCGTGGGAGGGCCGCTGCGCTGCGCGGCGGGAGCGGAGGTCGGCGACGTCGTGCGCGTCGCCATCGAGCCGGACACCGAGGAGAGGACGATCGAGGTGCCGCGGGATCTGCAGGAAGCTCTGGAGGAGCGGCCGGAAGCGCTCGACTTTTTCGCCGGGCTCGCCTATACGTACCGGAAGGAATACGTCGATTGGATCGAATCGGCGAAGCGGGAGCAGACGAGGGCTTCCCGCGTCTCCAAGGCGATCGGCCTGCTGGCGGAAGGGCGCAAGCTGCGGGGCTGAGGCGAGGTTGACAGCGTCCGTTCGCCGTGATATAGTATTCGAGTGTCTGTTCCAATTCAGCACGCGCAAGCAGAAGCGCCCGCTTCTCACCTGCCCGGCGTCGGCCGGCTGGTCCAGCGTAGCCGACGTACCGGGCAGCGATGGGAATACGCCCTCGCGAGCCGATTCAACGTTTGCGACGGAATGCGGGTCTTCGCTTCGGAGGCCGGCATTTTTTGTTTGTGTCAGAAGCAGGAAGTAGGCAACTCAGTCCATTTTGGAGGTGGAACATTATCAGCAAGGATCATCAAATCAACGAGGAAATCCGGGCGAAGGAAGTCCGTCTCGTCGGACCGGAAGGCGAGCAGATCGGCATCAAGCCGTTCCGCGAAGCTCTGCAGATGGCTATCGATGCGAACATGGACCTGGTTAACGTGGCGCCTCAGGCGAAGCCGCCGGTGTGCCGCATCATGGACTACGGCAAATTCCGTTACGAGCAGCAGAAGAAAGAGAAGGAAGCCCGGAAGAATCAGAAGATTGTCGACCTGAAGGAAGTTTGGTTCCGTTCGAATATCGAGGAACACGACTACCAGACGAAATTTCGCAACGTCGTGAAGTTTCTGAACGAAGGCGACAAGGTCAAATGTTCCGTACGCTTCCGCGGACGGGAGATTGCCCACGCCAACATCGGCCAGAAGATTTTGGAGCGCGTGGCGAGCGAAGTCGCGGACATCTGCGTCGTCGAACGCGTGCCGAAGCTGGAAGGCCGAAGCATGATCATGATTCTGGCTCCCAAGAGCCATTGATGACAGGAGGATAAACCAGATGCCTAAGATGAAAACGCACAGCAGCCTGAAGGATCGCTTCAAGGTTACGGGCACGGGCAAGATCAAACGCTACAAGGCTTACAAGAACCACTTGCTGTCCCACAAGTCCGGCCGCCAGAAGCGCGTTCTCGGCACCCAGCCGCTCATGGCTCAAGGCGACGTTCGTCGTCTGCAGCAACAGCTGGCGAACCTGAAGTAATCCTTTTACCGTCGCGCACGCGACGATACATTTTCCGGGAGGTAATGAGCAATGGCAAGAGTCAAAGGCGGGTTCGTCACGCGCCGCCGTCGCAATAGAGTCCTGAAGCTGGCCAAAGGTTACTGGGGCGCGAAGCACCGCCTCTTCAAGAAAGCTAACGAGCAAGTGATGAAGTCCCTGATGTACGCATACCGCGACCGTCGTCAGACGAAGCGCAACTTCCGCAAGCTGTGGATCGTGCGCATCAACGCGGCTGCCCGTCAGAACGGCTTGTCCTACAGCAAGCTGATGCACGGCCTGAAGCTGGCCGGCATCGAAGTGAACCGCAAGATCCTCGCCGACCTGGCCGTGAACGACATCGCCGCGTTCAACACGCTGGCCGGCACCGCCAAAGAGAAAATCAACGCGTAATCCGCGTCGCCCGGCAAGCCGCCGACTTCTCCGTCCTTCGGAGCGGTCGGCGGCTTTTTTGCGTTGGCGTCGGCGACGACGCTTGACCAGCCCCTTTCCCCGCGGGCAGGACAGAGGTACAAGCCGCGTCCGGCGGCTCCGCATACCTTGTAGGACAACGGGGGACAACGGTCGGCGCCGGCGCCGGCCGATGCCATCCCGGACGTTCCCATTGCGGAGAGGAGGGGTTCGGATGTCTCGGGTTACTCGCGATCAAGTTCTCAAGATGGTCGGCAAACGCGTATACGCGATTCGGAAGGACGGTACGAGGGTCAGCGGCAAGCTGGTGCGCGTCAGCGGCAACCAGCTCATGATCCAACCGGTATCGGGCAAGCAGGTCAGCACCAAAGCGATCCTTCCGCTCGCCTTGTTCGATCTGCTGGCGATCGGCACCGCGCCGTTCGCTTACGGCGGCTATTGGGGCGGCTACGGCGGTTGGGGAGGCGGCTGGGGAGGCGGTTGGGGCTGGTGGTAACGACCGGCCGCCCGTCGCCCGAACCGCGATAGATAGGGACGCGCAACAACGGAGCCGCCTTCCGGCGGCTCCGTTGTTTTCGCTAGGCGGCGCGAGGAGGCGCGGTTCCCGATCGGCCAAGCTCCCCCAGGCCGGCATCGTTACAGCCATTCGCCGCTCCAGCGGAACAGCGGCTTCTCCATCTGGTAGCACTTCAACGCTTCCAGATGCCGAACGGCCGAGTAGCCGAGGCGCATGTAGAAGCGCTGCGCCTTCCCGTTATCTTCGTCGACGTACAGCATCGCCCTCCGGCAGCCTTCGGCGAGCCCGTATTCCTCCGCCCTCCGCATGAGATCCCGGCCCCAATGCCGGTTCTGGTAGGCGGAATCGACCGCCAGCAGGTCGATGAACAGCGTCTGGTCCTGAACGACGAGGTGCACGAATCCGAACGGTTCGGAGCTGCCGCTTCTCGCGGCGACGAGTGTGCCCCCTTTCCTTAACCGCCGGGATACTTCGTCGTACAGCCGTCCGTCCCGGGGATGATGCCACGGCGACACCGGCACGAGCTCCGAGCGGACGAGGCGCACGATGCCGCGCGTATCCCGCGGCCGCTTCCATCGGATCACGGCGCTCACCTCCCATTGGCGCCCCGACCGAGCGGGGCCGTATGCAATAGGGTATGAACCCGTCCCCGGCGTGGTTCTCCGCGAATTTCATCCGTGTATGTCGTTGTGCTGTGATAAT
>NZ_JACJVR010000019.1 GCF_014212175.1 Cohnella xylanilytica
TTTTCAAGGAACAAGTTCGTTGCTCTTGTATCGCTGCCCCGTCGCCGAAGCAGGAACTTTATCTTACCGCATTCGACATTCGTTTGCAACCCACAATGATTTCCAATCGGTTCGGAACGTATCCATTGTCGATTGCCGCGAGAGCGACGCGTTTTTGGTGCGAGAACTAATTTATCACGGGACAATACCTGAACGCAACAGGTATTTTATTCCACATCTTTTCGCCGCGCTCGGTTCCCTCCCGGGACAAAATTCGGTAAAATCAAAAGGTAGCTCGCATTTGACTTCTATTAATGAAAGGACAACTCCAATATGATCATCCAACCGAAAACACGCGGCTTCATCTGCACGACCGCGCATCCGGAAGGCTGCGCCCGCCAAGTCCGTCGCCAGATCGATTACGTTCAGTCCAAGCCCTCCATCGCGGGTCCGAAGAACGTGCTCGTCGTCGGCGCTTCGACCGGCTACGGCCTCGCTTCCCGCATCGTCGCCTCCTTCGCGGCGGGCGCCAACACGATCGGCGTCTACTTCGACAAGGCGGCGGAAGGCTCCCGCACCGCGACCGCGGGCTGGTACAACTCCGCCGCGTTCGAGCAGGCCGCCCAGGAATCCGGCCGCAAGTCGTTCAGCGTCGTGGGCGACGCCTTCTCGGACGAGATCAAGGCGAAGACGATCGACCTGATCAAGACCGAGCTCGGCAAGATCGACCTGGTCGTCTACAGCGTCGCTTCCCCTCGCCGCACGCACCCGAAGACGGGAGAGACGTTCTCCTCCGTCATCAAGCCGATCGGCCCCGCTTATTCCAACAAGACGGTCAACTTCCACACGGGCGAAGTAACGGTCGCGACTATCGAGCCGGCCACGGATGACGAAGTCCGGCAGACGATCGCCGTCATGGGCGGCGAAGACTGGCAGATGTGGATCGACGCGCTCCGCGAAGCCGACGCCTTGAGCGAAGGCGCGACGACCGTCGCCTATTCGTACATAGGGCCGGAGATCACGCACGCCGTCTACCGCGAAGGCACGATCGGACGCGCCAAGGACGATCTCGAGGCGACCGCGCTGCGCCTGAACGACCAGCTCGGCTCGATCGGCGGACGAGCCTTCGTCTCCGTCAACAAGGCGCTGGTGACGCAGTCCAGCTCCGCCATTCCGGTCGTCCCGCTCTACATCTCCGCCCTGTATAAGGTCATGAAGGAGAAGGGCATTCACGAAGGCTGCATCGAGCAAATGTACCGTCTGTTCTCCGAGCGGCTCTACGCCGCCGGCTCGACCCCCGTGGACGAGAAAGGCCGCGTCCGCCTCGACGATTGGGAGATGCGGGACGACGTCCAGGCCGAAGTCGACCGGATCTGGGCGCAGCTGTCCACGGACAACATCGACGAGCTGTCCGACATCGCCGGCTACCGCCGCGAGTTCTTCCAACTGTTCGGCTTCGAGACGGACGGCATCGATTACGAGGCCGACGCCAACCCGGAAGTCGAGATCCCGAATTTGCGATAAGAGCTCCCTCATGAGCGAGAGAAGCCCGGAAGCGGCCGCGAGGCCGTCTCCGGGCTTCCTTTATTTTCGAACAGCTCCGCTTACATCAATCTCGTCACGAACCAATAAAGCCCGATGAGCGCCACCAAGGAAGAAGCCGCATAATTGACGTACGCATAATTCCGCATCCTCCCCGCCCACCACAGCAGCGGCAGCAGGACGGCCAGCACGGCCAGTTGGCCGATCTCGACTCCCGCGTTGAACGAGAACAAGGTGAGCAGGAACCGGTCGCTCATCGCTCCCCGAAGCACCTGGGCGAAGCCGAAGCCGTGGATCAGACCGAAGCCCATGGCGACCGCCCATCTCCAACGAATCCTTTTCAACCAGATATTCTCGACCGCCACGTAGGCGATGCTCAGCGCGATGACCGGTTCGACGAACGAAGCCGGCAAATTGACGACTTCCAGCGCGGCGAGCGCGATCGTGACGCTGTGTCCGGCCGTGAACGCGGTCAGCACCTTGACGTAATCCCACTTGCGCTGCTTGGCGAGGACGAGCGCCGCCACGAACAGCAGATGGTCCGTCCCCGTTAGAATGTGCTCGATGCCGACGCCGATATACGTCCACATCGCGGCCAGCCAATCCGGCACCGTCACGGTCGTCCCCGACCGGCCCGCTTCGGCCGCCGCCAGGCTGCCCGAGAAGCCGTGGCTCTCGCGGGTGAAGACGAGATCCTTCGACGTCTCCCCGGCGCGGATCGTCGCGTAGTTCTGGTGCTTCGGGTCTTCTTCATAGAAAAAACGATAATCGATCGAATACGTCTCCGAGCCTTCGGGGAGGTCGTAGTCCAGCTTCATGCGCAAATACGGCGCCCCGCTTCTCTCCTCCATCGAGATGCCGCCGATCGCCGGCGTCAGCTCCTGATCCCCTCCCTGCACGGTTAACGATTCGGAGACGAGAGGTCTCAGCTCCTCTTCCGTCCAGGCCGCTTCCCCCGACGGGGCGGAGGAAGCCGGGACGCTCGAGTCGATGACGAAGACTCCGCCCGAACGCATGTCCATCCACTGCGCCACCTCGCGCGGGTCCAGATAGAGCTCGTAGACCATCTCGCGGCCTTGCAGCTCGATATCCGAATACCCGAACGTGTTCAGATGGGCGGAAGCCCGCTGCGGGGCCTGCGTCAAGCCGAACGCGAAGACGAGCAGCAGGGACAACGCCAGAGCCCGGCGGGCCAGGCGAGATGCGTATAAGGAACGTCGGGCCGATTCGAACCTGTACTTGAACATAGACTCAGATCCTCTCCATGGTCGGCGTCCCGGGAAGAAGAGTCCCGGCGAGGCGGGCGGGCCGGGCTGGGACTCTTCCGCGGGGCGAATATCGATTAAGCTTGCGGATTCAATTGGCGAAGCAATTCGTAAACGACCTTGGCGCTCTCCGCGCGGGTCGCTTGATCCTGCGGAGCGAACCGGTTGTTGTCCTTGCCGGTCATGATGCCCGCCGCGTACGCCTTGGCGACCGCTTCCTCGGCCCAGGAGCCGATGTGCCCGCCGTCCGCGAACGAAGGAACGCTGCCGGCCGGGATCGCTCCCTTGCGGAGTTCTACAGCGCGCACGATCAGAACGGCCATCTCTTGGCGCGAGATGCGCGCGTTCGGAGCGAAGCGGTTCGAATCGAGACCGGTCGCGAGTCCCGCTGCCGCGGCCGCGGAGACGGCGGAAGCGTACCAGCTGTCCGCCGGAACGTCGGAGAACGACGCTCCTCCGGACGCGGCCGGAAGATCGAGCGCGCGGACGAGCAGCGAGACGAACTCCGCCCGGGTGGTCGGCTGCGTCGCACCGAACGAGGTCTCGTTCATGCCGCTGACGATTCCCTTGAAGCTCAGCTCCTGCACGTAATCGTAAGCCCAGTTGCCTTCGGCCAAGTCCCCGTAAGGCTTCCGGTAAGCCAGCACGGCGTATGGGCCCGGGCCGTCGACGGTCGCCTTGTAGGCTCCGTTCTTGTACTCGCCGCCGATCCAGGTCGCGCCGCCGTTCGCGTCGATGCGGTAGATGCCGGCGAGCCGGGCGTTGCGAACCGAGCCGGCCGCCAGCTCGATCGCGATCGGCTTCGCGAAGGCGATCGAAGATACCGTGCCGGAAGCGTCCGCTTGGCCGACCGTCAGGTTCAGCGAGGAGCCGGCCGCGGTCAGGTTCGCCGCGAGCTTGCCGCTCGCCGCCGAAGCGGCTTGCGCGACCGTCGCCGCGGGCACGGCGTCCGCGGACACGATAAGCTTGCTGCCGCCGGCGACAAGTCCGGCCAGCGCTTGCAGATCCGCGCCCGACAGGGCAACCGTAGAGCCGTCCGGCTTCTTCAGCAGCGCGCCGCGGTCGCCGAGCTTGGCGAGCGCGTCCGCGGAGAGCGACACCGCCGTCGCGTCCGAGGCGATCTCGATCGCCGCGGGGCCGCTTCCTTCCGGAATCGAGCTTGCCGGAACGTCCTGAATCTTCGCCGGCTTCGTGCCCGTGCCCGGGTTGGATGCGCCCGGATCCGAAGTTCCCGGGTTCGACGGGCCCGGATCGGACGTGCCCGGGCTCGAGCCGGAGTTCTTCGTTCCCGTCGAGAAGCGCGAGACGTCGGAAGCGGCGGTCCCTTCGTTGGCGTCGCTCGCTACCGCATACCAGAAGTAAGACGAGTTGGCCGCCAGATTGGACCATTTGACGGTGGCCGTATCCCCGCTTTTCACGTTGCTCTTCTTGCCGATCTCCTTCGTTCCGTAGACGTTCACGCCGGTGTAGTCGGTCGCGACCCGCTTGCTCGGGTTCTGCGTCTTGTAAGGCAGGTCGAAGTCGTCCTTGCCCGCTTCCTCGAAGTAGTTGTAGTCGTCCAGGTACGCGGAATACGTGCTGACGTGAATCTTGCCTTCCGCGAGATTGAACTCGAGGAACCGCATGTAGCCTTGTCCGCCTTGGGGACCGGATTGGTAATCCGCCAGCATCTCGATGACGGTGCGCTCCCCGACATGCTTCACGTTGTACGCGACGCCGTGCAAGTGGCCGCACAGCACCATCTGCACGTTGTCGTTCTTCGCGACGATCTCGTTCCAGATCATCTCGCCTTGGCCGGAGTAAGCGCCGCTCGGGGAGATGTATTCGTGGGTGGCGATGATCGCGTAGCGGTTCGGGTACTTCTTCAGCACCTCGTTCGCCCACTTGACCGTCTCGTCCTGGATGTTCCACCCCAGGTACAGGATGATGAAGTCCTGACCTTTGACGGACAGCAGATCGTAGTGGTCGCGGTTGTTGTTCAAGTCGTCGCCGTAGGTCGGCTGATTCTCGAACCGGTCGCGGCCGAAGTACTTCCAGTACTCCGAGTAGTTCGCGTCGTCGTGATGAACGTCATGGTTGCCCGCCACGACGCCGTACGGAATGCCGGCCTGCTCCAAATGCTTGAAGCTGTCGCTCGCTACCTTCCATTCGTCCGGACGGTCCCAGTCGTCGACGAGGTCGCCGGTATGAATCGAGTAGGCGATCTTCTTCTCGTCCTTCATGTCGGCGATGTACTTCATTTCCTTATCGAAAATCTCGGGATACGAGTCCGCGTAATATTGCGTATCGCTCGCCCAGGCGAACGTGAAGTCGACGCCGTCGCCGGACGTCGGAACCAGGTCCTGGATGAGGACGTGGATCGTCTTGTCCTTCACCATGTCCGCCGCGCTTACCTTGGCCGCCAGACGGAAGTCCTTGTCGCCGACGCCGGAAGCCGCGGCCACCCACTTCTTCGTATTGAAATTCCACGTGTACATCGTCACTTGCCGATCCGGCAGCGAATGGCCTTCCCAGACAACCTCGACTTCCGCGACCGCCTGCGGTTCCTGATTCAGCTTGAACTCGTACCGCTGGTAAGGGAACAGGCCTTCCGCGTCGGTGACGTAGTAGGAGCCGTCCTTCTTCGCCGTCTGGGCGATCGCTTCCGCCGCGAACGCCGTCTCGCCTTCCGGGTTCAGCTCAAGCGGAGGTTCACGGTCCGTCGAGTTCGAGAACGCCTTGATGTCCGACTTCTCGTTGAAGTCGTAGCGGTAAGCCTGGCGGAACGAGACGTTCAGCGGATCGCCGTTCGGATCGGCGACCTTGACGCTCAGGCTCGCGCTGCGGTCCACGTTCGCGGCATCGTCGACGGGCGCCACGACGACCGGCTTGTCCGGATGCTCGCCGGCGGTCTTGAACGTCGCGGAGCGAACCGTCTCGTTGCCCGCGTTGTCCTTGGCCTTCACCTCGAAGACGTGTTCTCCGTCCGCCAGTTGTACGGCTTTGATCTGCGCGGGGAGCGTCAGTTCCATGCCATCCAGAGCGGCGGTGACCGAAGCGACGCCGGACGTCGCGTCCTTCGCCGTCGCGTTCAGGGAGATCGTCCCGCGGTACAGCTTGCCGTCTTCGACGGAGAACGATTCGATCGCCGGAGCGGTATTGTCCACGATCGCCTTGACGGATGCCTTCGCGTCCGCTCCCGCGAACACCTCGAAGACGTGCTCGCCGTCCGCCAGCTTCGTCGTGTCCACCGCGCCCGAGACGCCGTGGAAGACGCCGTCCGGCAGAACCACGGTCAGCTCCAGGTATTCGAAGTAGCCCGAGCTGTCGCCTACCTTCTGCCGTTCGATCGGATCGACCGCCGTGAACGCGTCGGCGTTCAGCGCCTTGCCGCGGGCCGACGCGATCGGCTGATTCGTCCCGTCGCCGAGCAGGATCCGGATGTTCTCGATGCGGTAGTCATCGTTATTGCCTTCCGTATCCAGCGGGGACTTCCCGTTGCCGGCGGTGATCAGAAGCTTGTTCTCTCCGGGCTTCAGGAACTTCTTCGGAATGGCGACGAACTTCGGATCCAGGTTGGTCGCGTCCGGCAGATAGGTCGCCAGCTCGCCGTTCACGATGACCCCGTTCTTGAACGACTTCTGCATGTCGTCCGCCGCGAAGGCCAGATAGACGTCCTCGCTGAGCGCCTTCCCGGCCGGAACGGCTTGTCCGTCCGCCGTCAGGGCCAGCGTCCGTCCCGCTTCCGCCGCGTTGCCTTGCAGCGTCGCGGTTCCCTTCAGGAAGCTGCCCGGCGCCAGGTCCAGCCACAGGGCTCCCTTCGGCTCGTAAGCGAGCTTATACGCCGCCGCTCCGCCGTCCGTCGTGCGGACGACGTTGCGTCCGTCCGTCGCTTCGATGTAATAATCCACGGCTTCCGCGCCGAGCAGCAGTTCCTTCGGAACCGTGCCCGCGTACTCGTCCGGCTTCGCCGCGGAACGGACGAGGTTCGCTTCGCGGTAATCCGCGTCGGACGCTCTCTTGTACATCAAGGAGACCCGCTTGACGGAGACGTCGTCCGTCACCTTCGCCTTGACCGTCAAATCGCCGAACGGCTGCGTTCCGGAGGCCGGCTGGAACTCGATAACCGGCTTCGCCTTATCCTCCGGGGCGGGAACGGGCGCTTCCGGCACTTGGCCTTCCAGCACGACTCCCGGCGTCGCGGTCTGGCCCGCGGACCGCTTGTACATCCGGTTCGTGCCGTCCTTCGGGTATTCGTACACGACGCTCTTGCCGTCGTCGTTCACTTCGTCCAGGCCGACGTTGTACCAAGCCTGCGAGACGGCGCCGCGGGCATGATCGACCGGGGACTCGGCGTCCGGCGCGATCAGAATGCGTCCCTCCGCGCTGTTCGACATCCCGATGGAGTACAGCGAGACGACCTTCGTCTCCGGAAGATTCGTCTTCCAGTGGGCATTGAAGTCCGATACCGGCTTGCCGGCCGTCAGGTTGGATTGCACCCACACGACGGCGGTCCCTTGGGACGGCACCGTCAGATCGTCCGCGATATCCCAGCGGATGGTGCTTCCGTGATAGAACTCGTATACGAGCTGATAGTCTCTCAGATTCGCGCTCTCGGTCGAGTTGTTGTACACCTCGACGTATTCGTAGGCGTCGCTTCCCTTGTTGTCCGGCACGAGCTCCGTGATGAGCAGCCCCGGCACCGAGGAGCCGGCCGATTGGAACACGCGCACGTCGTAAGGCTCGCCGCCCGACGCGGGAAGAGTCGCGACGTTCGTGCCATCCGTCGCCTCCAGGTAATAGTAGAGATGCTGAGCGTCCTTTAGCGCTTCGGCCGGGATGACCGCTTCGAAGCGGTTGGCCTCTCCCGCCGCCATCTTGACGGAAGCGTACTCGCTCGTCTTGTCCGTCCGATAGAACAAGCGGGCTTCCCGGACGCCCTTGTCGTCGAGAACCGTCGCTTCGATCGTCAGGTCCTTGACCATCGTCGAACCGGCCGCCTGCGCGTGCACGATGACCGGGGAGACGAAGTCGTCCGGGAGCGCGACGGGCGCGGCCGGCGTCTGCTCGGGGAGAAGCTTGCCCGGCGTCGGAGGAACCTTGCTCGCGAGCTTCGTCATCAGGACGCCGCCGTTCTCGTCCGCCTTGTACGTGACGCCGGTGTTGTTCAGGTCGTCGGCGTTGTTGCCCGACACGTTGTATTGGGCGGAGACGACCGTCTCGCCCGACTTGGCGACGATCGAGACGGTGCGTCCCGGACCGTTCTCCAGGTTGCCGGAGCCGGTGAAGTAGGCCATGTCGTCGTCCGTCAGCGCCGGAGACGCCTTGTAGGCCTCGTTGAACTTGGCTGCCGTTCCGTTGGCGTCGTCGGCGTAGGCGCGGATCACCATCGTCTGGCCCGGCCGGATCGTCTTGTCGTCCTTGAATTCCCACGTCTGGACCGTCTTGTTGCTAAGGTCGGCGTAATTGATATTGTAATATTGGAGCGGTACGGGCTTGTCCCCGTTGTTGTAGATCTCGATGTACTCCCAGGAGTTGACGTCCCCTCCGTTCACGTTCGGGCTGTTGAACACGATCTCGGAGATGAGCAGATACGGTCCCTTGCCCGTCGGTTCCGGGCTCGCGGTAGGCTCCGGACTTGCCGTAGGCTCCGGGCTCGCGGTAGGCTCGGGACTCGCGGTCGGTTCCGGGCTTGCGGTGGGCTCGGGGCTCGAAGTCGGCTCCGGGCTCGCCGTCGGTTCCGGACTCGCCGTCGGCTCGGGGCTCTGCGTCGGCTCCGGGTCCGGCCCCGGCACGGAAGCCGGAGGCACCTGTCCGTCCAGCAGGCTGCCCGGAGTCGGCGCCTGCTTCGCCGCCAGCTTCTTCATCGCCGCGCCGCCGGCCGGATCGTACGCGTACGTCACGCCCTTCCCGTTGGAGTCGTCCCCGTTCTCGGTCGAGTTGATCGCGGCGTCGTTGTACCTCGCGGACACGATCGCGGCGTCGTCCGACGCCCGGCGGACCGACACCGTGTACGTTCCCGTGTTCGGCAGGTTGCCGCCGCCGGATTGGTCCATCGTCGCGACCTGGTCTTCGGAGAGCGACGTCCCGTAGGCGGTATTGAACAAGTCGAGGCCGTTGATGACGGCATCGTCGACGGGAACGGCATTGCCCGCTCCTCCTTTGACGTCCTTGCTGACGCCCCTCACCACGACCGTCTGGCCAGGCTGGATCGTCTTGCCGGCTTGGATCGGCCACTTGTAATTCGTTCCGCTATTGTAATTCTCGCGGTAAATGTAGTAATCGCCCAGCGATACGGGCTCGGAGCCGCTGTTGTAAATCTCGACGTACTCCCAGGCGCCGACGTCCCCTACCGTGTTGCCGTCCTTCACGACGGCGCTGTAGTTCACGGAATTGAAGACGATCTCCGTAATCATCAGCTCCGGATAGGCGACGGCCTCGGCCGAGGCGAACTTCGCCGCGCCCGGCAGGCCGGAAGCGGCAAGCGAGATCGCCAGCAACCCCGAGACGACCCGGCTGGCCTTCCTTCCCATCATTTTCATTCTCCCATTCATCTCCCGCATAACGTAATAGGAACCGCGGACCAAGCATGGAGCCGACATGGAGCCAGACGCGGACCAAGCGTGGACCAAGCCGATCATAAACCGGGAGAAGCGGGATGCCTATTGACATGTTATTCGATCTGTCGCCTTTATTTAGCCGGATTCGCGATTCGCCCGAATCTCATAAATATCGTCAGCAATCTAAAAGGATGACAACCGTTCCTTAACGCTGCGATGACGTTCCTCTAACGCCCGGCTAACGTTCATGGCCTATGATAGATTCTGAATGCCCTCTGCTATCGCTCGCGCATCGGTCATCGAAAGGGGTTGCGGATTCGTGAAGGAATGGACGGGAAAATCTCTCTTCTTTAAAGTGTTCGCTTGTTTTCTCGCCGTCATGGTCCTCTTCTCTCTCGTCTGGACGATCGCGCTCTCCCTCTTCAAGCAGACGATGATCCGCGAGAGGGAACGCGAGAGCCAAGCCGCCCTGTTCCATGCCTCCGAACGATTCGACGGCCATCTGGAGCGGATCGAATCGTTCTTGTTCGAGCTGAGCGAGAATCCCGACCTGGTCGGCTTCGACCGGCAATTATCGACCCGCCCAGCGGACGAGATCGACTACCTTCCGGCGCGCGGCGTCATCCGTTCCCTTCAGAGCTATGTCTATCAACCGCAGAACGCCTTGCTGGCGGTCATCGTTCACTTCCGCTCCGCGTCCCTGGCCTTGTCCCACAAAGGCAGCGCCGACGCCCGGCTCCTGTTCGACCGCCTGTACGCCAGCCCGGACTATTCGTTCGACGATTGGCGAAGCCGCCTCTCCGGAGGACGCAACTTCGAGCTCCTGCCCGCCGGGACGTTCGTCGTGGACGGCCGGACGAGAACGGCCCTGCCGGTCGTGTTCCGCCAGCCGGCGAGCAACTACCAGATGATCGCGCTTCTCGACATGGAGAAGATAGACGAAGAGACCGTCGGGCTGGCCGAGCCGGGCGAATGGATCGTGATGGCCCGGGACGGAACCGAGCTGTACCGGAGCGGAAGCTTGACGGCCGCCGCGCCGCCCCGTATGGAGACCGGACAAGGTATCGCGCGCCGCGCGGGCAATCATTATATCTATAAGAAAAACGCCGCCGGTCTGACTTATGTATTCGTCGTTCCTTCGAGCTGGATGACGAAGGGCGCAGGCAGCCTCTCGCGTCTCCTGCTGCTCATTCTGGCCGGAGCGCTGGCCATCGGCCTGGCCGCGGCTTACGCCGTCAGCGAGCGCATCCGGAAGCCGGTGAAGAACCTGCTCGCCACCGTTCTCAGCCTGCAGCCTGCTCCTCCCCCGGGCGGCTCCTTCAAGGAGTTCGGGGTCATCCACGAGAAGGTGAACGACCTGCTGGGCGAGAAGGCGCGAATCTCCGAACAGCTGAGAAGCCGGGATTCCGCGCTGAAGAGCTACGGCTATTTGAATCGGCTCAAAAACATCCCGGGCGACGCGCTGGAATGGAGAGAGCTTCCCGCGAGAGACCCGGGCTTCATCGTCGCGCTGTTCACGGTCCGCTTCGGATCCCCCGGAGCCGCCGAGCTCCCGGAGGAAGCCCGCGGCTTAGCCGTCCGCCGGCTGCTCGCCCGGCTCCGCGACCATGTCGCCGGGCGGTTCCCTTCCGCCCATACGTTCCAGATCGAGAGCGACCGCGTCGTCACCGTGTTCGCCGGCGGGGAGCGCGAGGCCGTCGTCTCGCACCTGCGCGCCTTGAAGGAGCCGCTGGACCGCGAGGCCCATGTCCGTTCCGTGACGATCGCGATCGGTGACCGCTTCGAGCATCCGTCCGAATTCGGGCCGGCCTACGAGCAGGTGCAGAAGTTAAGCCTTCAGGCGCCCCTGTCCGAAGAGACGCAGATCGTCGACAGGCCGGCGGCGGCGCCGGTATTCGGCCTGAGCCCGAAGCAGGACCGCGCGTTAAGCGCGCACCTGCAGGACGGCAACGCCGACGGCGCCTGCCGGCTGCTCGACGGTCACGTCGACCGGATGGCCAGAGGCGGCGCCGGCGTCGGAACGTACGCCGAATTGGCCCGGCTGCTGCTCGCCAAGATCCGGACGCTGGAGCCCTCGCCGTCGGAGGACGCCGACGACAAGCGGCTCGAAGCGTTCGGCGAAGCGTTCGCGCGCTGCCGCACCGCCGAGCAGTTCAAGGAAGTATGCCGGGAAGCCGTTCGCTATTCGGCCGAGCGGGTCCGCGGCGGACGCGAAGAAGCGGACCCGGTCGCCGGGCTTGTGATGAACATCCTGGAGACGCGTTATTCGCAGGACCTCTCGCTCGGCTATCTGGCCGACTTGCTCAACATGTCCAGCGCGTACCTGTCGGTCTATATCAAGGAGAAGACGGGGGCCAACTTCAGCGAGCACCTGAACTCGATTCGGGTTCGCAAGGCGCAGGAGCTGCTGGTCTCCACCGACAAGAACATCAACGACATCAGCGCGGAAGTCGGGTATTCGAACTTCACGTCCTTCAACCGGATGTTCAAGAAGCAGACCGGCATGACGCCGGGCGAATACCGGAAGCGGCAAATCGCGCAAATCCATCGAATCGGGTGATCGGAATGAGACAGGCCATCGGAACCGGGAGGCGCTTCGGCTTCGGCTTTCGCGCGTTGCGGGGGGTGCTGACGATCGTCCTGCTCGCGGGCTGCGGGAACTCCCGCGAGCTCGCCGCCTTGGCCGGACCGTTGGACCGGCCCTCCTCGCCCCAGGCCGCGACCGGAAGCGCGGGCCTCGCGGGGGCGCCCTCGGAGAGCGCCCCGTTGTCCCTTTCTTTTCTGACGGGCACCGCCCTGCCGGGTCCTTACGAAGACACGCTCGTCTGGAGCGAATACGAGAAGAAGACGAACGTCCGGGCGAAGTTCGATCTCGTCCCGTTCGAATATCTGGAGGCGGCGCGCAATCTGGCGTTGACCGACGGCTCCTATCCCGACGCGTTCTACGCGGCCCGGCTCTCCGCCCGGGAACTGGACCGCTACGGGAGGCAGGGCATCCTGCTCCCGCTGAACGATCTCATCGAACGGTACGCTCCGAACTTCAAGAAGCTGATGGAACGGTATCCCGAGATCCGCAAGGGACTTACGATGTCGGACGGCCGCATCTACTCCCTGCCTTCGTTCTACGACCCGGAAGACTTCCCGATGCTGATCGGCGTTCCGCTGTGGGTGAACCGGGATTGGCTGGACCGGCTCGGCATGGACGAGCCCGTCACCGTCGGGCAATGGTACGACTACCTGAAGGCCGTGAAGAAGACCGACTTGAACGGCAACGGGCGGCCGGACGAGATTCCCTTCAGCGACAACGGAATCGGGGACTTGATCAATCAATTGAAGGGAGCCTGGGGGCTCGGCAACCGGGGCCTCGGGCATCCGCTCGTGGACGTCGACCCGAAGACAAGCGGGCTGCGCTTCATCAAGACGTCTCCGGAATACCGGGAGCTTCTCGAATTCGCGAATCGGCTGTACCGGGAGAACCTGATCGACAAGGAGATCTTCACCCTCGATTACGACGCCCTGCTGGCGAAGGGCCAGGACGGCCTGCTCGGGTCGACGATCGTGCCGAATCCGCAGACGCTGATGGGCCGCAGCGAATTCGTCGGGCTGGGGGCGTTGGAAGGCCCGCGCGGGGATCGGCTCTATTCGCAGGTCAAGACGCCCATGGCGCACGTCGGGGCGTTCGCGATCACGGACAAAAATCCCGATCCGGCGGCGACGATGCGGTGGATCGACTATTTTTACGGCGAAGAGGGAGCTGCTTTTTTCTTCATGGGGTTGGAAGGCGTTACCTACGAGAAGACGGAAGACGGGGAATGGCGTTACGTCGCCGAGATTACGGACAATCCGGACGGCCTGACCCAGGAGCAGGTCTTGAGGAAGTACGTCACCTGGATGGGAGGAAGCTACCCGGGATACGTCCGGGAGCGTTACTTCAAGGGATCGGAGACGCTGCCGAACTTCGCGGAAGCCGCCGGGAAGGCCAAGCCATACGCCGTGCGCGACCTCTGGTACGCCTTCAACTTCGACGAAGCGGAGCAGGAGACGATGGGGTCCGTCGGCCGGCGCATCGAGACGTACGTCGCGGAGATGGAGCGCGGGTTCGTCGGCGGCAGCGTGCCGCTGAGCTACTGGGATCGGTATGTCCGGAACGTCGAGGACATGGGGCTCGCCGAGTACATGCGGGCCTACGAATCCGCCTACGAACGCTACCGCAAGGCATAATCGGGTGCGGGCTTGGAAGGGAACGTTGTGCCATTCGAAAATCGAACGGTCCGCCCGCTGCGCGCCCAGCGGGCGGCTAGACGACGAACCCCAGGAACTCGGGCTCCCACAGACGTCCCGCCTTCGTCCGCCGGACGTAACGCACCCGGGCTTCGATCGCCGGCTTCACGTAGACGAAGTTCCGGTCCTCTCCCGTCGCGAGCTCCTTGGCGATTCCTTGGAACGCCTGCCGGTAGGCGGCCGGGATGTTCCGGTCGAGAACGCCTTCCGCCTCTCCGTCCCTCTCCACCAGCCACCCGAACGGGTCTTTGCGGTAACCCGAGATTCGCAAATTCGCGAACCGGTAGTTCGGGATGGCGAGCCAATCTCCGGTTCGGCCCGCGACGTAAGGCCGGTCCGCCCGCTTCGCCACCATGCCCTCCAGCCCGATCCTCCGGATCGATTCGAATACGTCCCTGCCCCCGCCCCGAACGAACGCGAGCCGGTTGAAGACGCCGTTGTCGTCCAGCGCTTCGGCGAGAATCGCCTTCCGCTCGGCGAGCGGGAGGCTTCTCAGATCCCGTCCCCGATAACGAAGAACGTCGAAGACGAAGTAGTGAACTGGACGGCGGACCGACGCCTCGCGAATGTCCAGCTCTTTGCGCAGCCGGAACCTGATCTGCAGATCCTCGTACCGGGGGAAGCCGGTATCGGGCTCGAGCATCGCGACCTCGCCGTCCAGCACGAGATCGGATCCGTCCCGGACCGGCACCCGGCTCAGCTCCGGATACAGTCCGGTGACGTCCCGCCCGTAACGCGAATAGAGACGGACCGTCCCGTTCTCCAGGGACAGGAGCAGACGTTGCCCGTCGATCTTGGGTTCGAATACGTATCGCTCGTCGTCGAACGGGAGTTCGGCGCGCTCGGGTAGGCTCGGGGGAAGATACATGCGGTTGCACCTGCCGATCATCATCGTTATTCCGATTGTAGCACCGCCGGAGGATCAAGGGTTCCGGTAAATGTTCGCATAAAAGGAAGCGCGTTATCGCATATTAGCGGTAAATCGTGGAGGTGAATGGCATGGCGAACAACCGGAACCAGCTCGTGGTCCAGAACGCGCGCGCGGCGCTGGAGCAGATGAAGTTCGAGATCGCCCAGGAGCTCGGCATCGAGATTCCCGCGGACGGCTACTACGGCAATATGCTGACGCGGGATGCCGGTCGTCTCGGGGGCAACATCACCCGCCGGCTCGTCCAGATGGCGGAGCAGCAGATCGCCGGTCGCTTCTCGTAATCGGCCGCCCGCGCCGGCGCCCCGCCTTCCCCAGGCGGGGCGTCGGCGATTGGAGGGACTCGGGAGGCGAGGTTCGGCCTCTTCTTCGGCCGGAAGGCGACAACAATCGCGCCTTCTGTGCGTTGGCCCATACCTAGGCCTGGGTATTCGCATATGCTAAGGCGAATCGAACCGAAGGAGGTCCATTCTTGCTGCACTCATCCAATCCGATAAAAACGGTGTCGGTGGTCGACCCCTATGTCGTCGAAGCCTTGATGCGGCTGGCGGGCCGATACGTCTGCTTCGAGACGACCCGCGGCCGAATCGAAGGAACGATCCTCGACGTGAAGCCGGACCACGTGCTGCTGCAGCTGCATGGGAATCAAGCGTGCGTCCGGATCGCGGAGATCGTATGGACGATGCCTCTGTAGCCGCCAACGACTCAGAATGAACGGAAGAAGATCGCCTATCCTCCAGCCTTCTTGGCCAGGATATCGGCGATCTTCTTTTCGGTTCCGGCGGTCCGCGACGCTAGTCCGTATCCGCTTGTTCCTTTTGCTCCTGTATGAGCCGTTTGCGTTCGACATGGGCCGCTCCCCATCGATGCAAGGTTTCCAACACCGGAGACAAGCTCATGCCGTATTCCGTAATCGAGTATTCCACTTTCGGCGGGACTTGCGGGTAAATGACTCGTCTCACGAGCTCTTCCTCCTCCAATTCGCGCAGATGGAGCGTTAGCATCCTTTGGGTAATGTCGGGCAGCAATCTTCTTAGCTCATTGAACCGCAAAGGTTTGCCTTGAAGCAGATGATACAGAATAAGCGGCTTCCATTTGCCGACGATCGAATCCAGCGCCGCGACGAATTGACATTGGACAGGGTTGTTTGGCATCGTTGGCCTCCGTTGCAGTACCTTTTTTCATACTATACCACATTATTGTTCCTACTTACCATTCGTAAGTTCATATTATATGATTAGCCATGGAAGCGCGCTCCACTAAATATCAGAGAGGAAGTTACGTTCATGGCAACCGTCCTGTACATCACCGCTCATCCCCTTGATCCCCAGGAATCGTTCAGCCTCGCGGTAGGCGAGCGATTTATCGAAGCGTACCGCGAAGCCAATCCGACGGATGAAGTCGTTCATCTCGATATGTACAAAGAGAATATTCCGCCGTTCGACGCCGATGTGTTGCGCGGTTGGGCAAAGCTTCGGTCGGGTTCCGCTCTCGATCAACTGTCCGATGCCGAGAGGTCAAAAGTAACCCGTCTGGAGGAGATCGTCGATCAATACGTGGCCGCCGACAAGTACGTGTACGTCTCCCCCATGTGGAATTTCTCGATCCCGCCGGTTTTGAAAGCCTACACGGATGCGACTTCCATTCCGGGCAAGACGTTCAAATATACCTCGGACGGTCCTGTAGGTCTGTTGCCCGGCAAGAAAGCCTTGCACATCCAAGCCAGCGGTTCCGTATATTCGGAAGGTCCTCTGGCTTCGATCGAAATGGGCTACAGCTATCTGAAAAAGGTGTTAGGGTTCTATGGGATTCAATCGATCGAGGCCATCTGGGTCGAAGGAACGGCGTCGTCGGAGCGAGCTCCGGCTATTAAAGAAAGAGCAATAGCGCGCGCCAAGGAAGTCGCCCAACGATTCTAATTCGCAAAAACATAAAAAAAAATGCCTGTCGAAGGTTTTCAACAGGCCGGGAAGGCGAACCTCGCCTTCCTTCTTTTTATGTTGCGGCGTCGCCAGGGACTCACCCCGTTCTCTCTTCGTTCCGAACGCCGGCATCGCCGTCCGCCGTCTGCAGCGTGAACGCGAAGACGACGCCTCCCGGTTCGTTGCGGACGCCGTACCGGCTCCCGTGCAGCTCGAGAATCTGGCGGACGATGGCCAGGCCGATGCCGGTGCCGCCGCTGTCCCGGCTCCGCGACCGGTCGATCCGGTAGAACTGTCCCCAGATGCGGGTCAGCTCCTCCTCCGGAATCGGCTCCCCGTCGTTGCGCACGTAGATCGTCCAACGGCCCCCCTCGGGCGCCGCCGAGAATTCGATCGCTCCTCCCTCGGCCGCATGCCGAACCGCGTTCGTCGCCAGGTTCGTCAGCACCTGGCCGATCCGCAGCCGGTCCGCGTAGGCTCGCGGCGGCTCCGCCGGCGGCTCGGGCAGCCGGACGTTCACGCGAACGCTCTTGCCCGAGCCCGCGGCGTAAGCTTCCGCGCGATCCGCCGCCTCGTTCAGCAGCTCGGCGACGTCGAACGCTTCCCGCTTCAGCGAGTAGCGGCCCGACTCCAGCTGCGACAGATCGAGCATGTCGCCGACGATGGACGCCATCCGCCTCGTCTCCTCCAGAATGACCTCGGCGTACTTCTCCCGCTTGGCGCCGCTGCCGATGTTGTCGCGCAGCCCTTCCGCATAGCCGCCGACCAAGCTGAGCGGCGTCTTCAGCTCGTGCGACACGCCGGCGACGAATTCCCGGCGCATCCTCTCGAGCCGCTTCTCGTTCTCGATGTCTAGCCTCAGCTTCTCGTTGGCGGACGTCAGCTCGGCCAGCGTGCCCTGCAGATTGTCCGCCAGGAAGTCGAAGGTCCGGGACAGCTCGCCGATCTCGTCCTTGCGCTTCCAGCCGCTCCTCGTGGAGAAGTCGAGACTCGCGAGCCGGCCGGCGATCCCGTTCAACCGGCGAAGCGGGCGGGTGACGAGCGCCGCGTAGCCGACGGCGAGCAGACCCACGACGACGAAGGCGAAGGCGAACACGTAGAGAGACAGATCCCGGAAAACGCTGGCCGCATTGGTGACGGGCTGCAGCGACGAGAGGGCGAACAGAACCTTCCCGTTCCCGGTTCCGTCGGTCGTCAAAGCCGTTACGGCGATGAGCAGGGCGCCTGCCGTCCCGCCGCCCGTATCCGCCCGATAGACGAGCGTCTTGCCTTCGCGCATGACGCCGGAGAAGGCGCCGGCATCCTGCCTCCAGCTCTCCAACGCCGTCCCCAGCCGCTCCGCCCGGTCCATGTTCGGCCCCTTGGGCAGGACGAAGACGGATGCGCTGTCCCGGTTGCCGATCTTCAGCGGGACGGATTGAGCTCCCGCACCGGAAGCAGGAGCTCCCCCTCCGCCGATCATGATCTGCGTCAAGCCCCCCTGCAGCGTTACCAGCGCGAGCGTAGCGGAGTATTCGTCCTCGAATTGTCCGAAGTAAGGAGGGAATCCGCCCTTGCCCGGAAACAGCTGCGCGGCATTCGCGTACCGGTCGCGAATCTTGTTCAGATCGGAGGCGATATCCTTCTTCTGCTGCCGCTCGTAGAAGGAGGAGAACCCGCCCGCCAGAGCGAGCAGCAGAATGCCGACGAACAGCAGCATGGCGGCGAAGGTGACGGCGAACAGACGGAAGGCGATCGAGTGGCGCAGCTTCGTCATGGCGCCGCCTTGAACCGGTAGCCGTTGCCGCGAAGCGTCGCGATCCAATCGGCTCGGTCGTTCAGCTTCAGCCGCAGCCGGCGCACGTACGTATCGACCGTGCGCGCATCGCCTTCGTAGTCGTAGCCCCATACCCGCTCAAGAAGCCGATCCCGGCTCAGGACGATGCCGTTATGATTCGCGAAGTAGAGGAGCAGGTCGAACTCCTTGGGCGACAGCGCCAGCGGCTCCCCGTCCAGCACCGCCTCCCGGCCGGAGACGTCGATGCTTAAGGGCCCCGCGTTCACGAGCTTCCCTTCCGCGACGGCCCGCTCGGCCCGGGACGTCTCCGATCGCCGCAGCAGCGCCTTCACCTTGGCCGCGAGCACCTTCGGGCTGAACGGCTTGGTCATGTAATCGTCCGCGCCGAGGTCGTAGCCGAGCAGCTTGTCTTCTTCCTCGCTCTTGGCCGTCAGGAACAGAATCGGAACGTCCGACAGCTTCCGAATCTCTTCGCAGACGTCGTATCCGTCGAGTCCCGGCATCAGAATATCGAGAATGACGAGGTCCGGCCGGATGTCGCGGAACAACGACACCGCGTCGTCCCCGTTCGCGGCTTCCCGCCACGAGAGACCTTCGGCCTCCAGGTAGTCGGCGATCAATTCCCGCAGCTTCCGTTCGTCCTCGACGATCAGCACCGTCTTGTTCAACATCCTCTTCCTCCTCGCCCTACAGGGTCTCTCTTCTTCTGCAACCCTCTCTGCAGACGCGCTCGATCATCTCGCTCCATAACCGCACGCAATTTACCGTGCGCATTTTACCGCGCGCGGCTGACCTCGCGCACGCGCCGAATACGCCGATTATGTAGCCTCATTGTAGCGGGAATCTCCGCTTCTTGTCACGCTTCCGGCTGTCACACGGCTGTCACATTGACGGGCTATGATGGGTGTCGTTTGAACCCCAGAACCGGAAAGGAGGGTATTCCCTTGGCCCCGCTTCGCTCGCCTCGGCTGCGGGAAGCCGCCGCCGCGCTGACGTTCCTCGGGCCGAGCTTGGCCGGCTTCCTGCTGTTCTACTTGGTTCCGTTCGGCGCGGTCGTCTACTATTCGTTCGTCGACGCGCCGATCGAAGGCCGCTTCGTCGGCTTCGGCAACTACCGGACGCTCTGGGAGAGCGGGTCGTTCCGCAAGGCGTTCGGCAACTCGATCGCCTTCGCCGGAGTCGGCGTGCCGATCCTGTTCGCCGTCTCCCTCGGCCTCGCCCTGCTGCTCTCCCGGGCCGTGCCGCTGCGCCGGACGTTCCGGACGGCGTTCCTGCTGCCGCTTGTCGTCCCGGTCGCTTCCATCGCCCTCGTCTGGCAGGCGCTGTTCCACTGGGACGGCGCGATCAACGGCCTACTCGCCAAGTGGGGGCAGTCCCCGGTCGACTGGATGAACAGCCGCTGGTCCTTCGCGGTCATGGTCCTCGCTTACGTCTGGAAGAACGCCGGCTACAACCTTATCCTCTTCCTGGCGGGGCTGGCCAACATTCCGACGGAGCTGCGAGAAGCCGCCTCCATCGACGGAGCCGGGCCGTGGCGGCGGTTCCGGTCGATCACCTGGCCGGGGCTCGCGCCCGTCTCCTTCTTCGTCGTCGTCATGTCGATCGTCGCTTCGTTCAAGGTGTTCCGCGAGACGTACATGGTCGCCGGCTCCTATCCGAACGACGCGATCTACACGCTGCAGCACTTCATGAACAACAGCTTTCAGAACCTGGACTACCCGAAGCTGACATCGGCCGCCGTGCTGCTGGCCCTCGTCATCGGGGCCGCCGTCTATATCCTGTTCCGCGCGGAGCGGCACGCGAGGGAGGTCTCGGAATGACGGCCGTCGGCAGAAGCGTCGCGACCGGCGCCAAGCTGGCGCTGCTTCTCGCGCTGGCCGCCCTCGTCCTGTTCCCGGTCGCCCTGACTTTGACGAACGCCTTCATGTCGGAGCGGGAGATCGCCCACCATTACGGCGCGCTGGACGGAGCCGACGCGAAGGAATCGGAGGATCCCGCGGCGATGCCGACGGAGCGGGTGACGATCCGTTGGGTTCCGGAAGCGGCCACTCTCGGCGCGTTCGCGGACGTACTGTTCGAGAGGCCCAAATTCCTGACCCTGTTCTGGAACTCCGTCCGCCTGACGGCGCCGATCGTGCTCGGACAGACGGCGGTCGGGACGCTGGCCGCCTACGCGTTCGCCAAACTGATTTTCCCGGGCCGGGACAAGCTCTTCTTCCTGTATCTGCTCACGATGCTGATGCCGTTCCAGGTCACGCTCGTCCCTAACTATCTCGTCGCGGAGAAGCTCGGGATGCTGCATTCGTACGGGGCCATCGTCTGGCCGGGCGTGTTCGCGGCGTTCGGGGTGTTCCTGATGCGGCAATTCGCGGCCGGGATTCCCGACGCGTATCTCGAAGCGGCCCGTATCGACGGGGCGGGGTATTTCCGCGCTTTTTATTACATCGTGCTGCCGATCGTTCGGCCCGGAATGACCGCGCTGGCGCTGCTCGCGTTCGCCGACAACTGGAACATGGTGGAGCAGCCGCTGCTGTTCCTGACCGAACCGTTCCGCCAGCCGTTGTCCGTCTATCTGTCCCAGATCGCATCGGGGGACCGGGGCGTGGCGTTCGCCTCGTCGGCTCTGTACATGACGCCGATGGTGCTGCTGTTCCTCTACGGGGAGGATCGGCTCGTCGAGGGCATCGGACGATCGGGGATCAAAGGGTGAAGCGGCGGGAGAGGAGGAGAGAACGATCGTTCGGAGGAAAAAAGTTTTGCGCTGGGCCATCGGCCTGTTTTTCGGAATCTTGCTTGTGCTTACGTTCCTATCCAATACGATTCAAAGCTTGACGCTCCCGAAGGTCGCCGTCGAGAAGCCGAGCCTGGGGAGCCTCGATCTCAGCGTGACCGAAGACGGGTATTTGCAGCCCGCGTATTCGGCGCCGCTTGCGCCGCTCGGCAGCTGGAAGGTCGATCGGGTTCACGTTGACAAGGGCGACCGCGTCCGGAAGGGCGATCCGCTGATCACGTTCGATACGACAACGACGGAACGCTCGCTGGAGGACGAGAGAACCCGCTACGAGCAGGAGCGCATCCGGCTCGAGCAGTCGGAAGCCCAACTGAAGCCGCTGTGGCGAGAAGGCGGGCAGGACGAGGCCATCGACAAGCTGCAGAAGGACTTGCAAGTCCAGAAGCTGGACATGGAGATCGCCCGAAGGAAGATCGCCGATCTGGAGAAGCTGCTCCGGGACGGCCGGGTGCTGCGCGCGCCGGTCGACGGGGTGGTCACTTCGCTGAACGTCGAGGAAGGAGCGAACGTGGGCGCCGGCCAATCGGTCGGCGCGATCGCGAGCGACGCTTCCGGCTATCAGCTCGTCATCTCCGCCTCCGGCGACGCCGCGGACGCGCTTCGGATCGGAACGGAAGTGACCGTCGAGGTGAACGAAGCCGACGTCCCGCAAGAGGGGGACGGAGCGAAGATCAAGTTCGACGGGATGGGCGTCCGGCAGCTCGCCGGCACGATCTCCTCGATCGAAGCCGCGTCCGGCGGCTCCGGAGGTTCCGGAGGTTCCGGTGGCGATGCCGGCTCGGACGCGAAGCAAGTGACGATCGACGTGGACGGAACCGGCCTGTCGCCCGGCTTGAAGGCTTCCGTCTACATTCCGCAAGAGAGCCGCGGTCCGGGCTTCAAAATTCCCGCCGACGCGCTCCATAGCGACGACAGCGGCACATATGTGTTCGTCGTGACGACCAAGGAAGGACCTCTCGGATCGTCCTATTACGCGGAGAAAGCGTACGTCGACGCCGGAGAGCAGAACGACGACACCGTCGTCGTCCTGAACGGATTGACGCCCGAAGAGCGCATCGTCACCGATTCGAGCGAACCGCTCAGCGACGGCGACCGCGTTCGGTTGGATTAATCGATAGCCTAATTATGAGGAGGAACCATGCTATGAGAAAAGCAAAACTGAAATGGACGGCCGCCGCGTCGTCCGCCCTGCTTCTGACTGCCGCCCTATCCGCCTGCCAGTCCGGCGGCGACGAACCCGGCGATTCCCCGTCCGGCTCGGCGCCGGCCGCCGCTTCCCCTTCCGCGGATTCGCCGTCCGGCGCGGGCGGCAAGCAGACGCTGACGGTGGCCGTATTCACCCAAGACCGCTTCCTGAAGGAAGCCGTCGACAAGTTCGAAGCGGCCCATCCGGACATCGACGTCCAGATCCAGGAGACGGTGCCGACCGATCTGAGCGACGGCAAGCAGATTCGAATGCAGAAAGGTCCGGACGACGGTCCTTCCGCCGCCGACAAGGACAAATACGTCAACTCCGTCGGAACGGCGCTGATGTCGGGCAACGCGGCGGATCTGATCTCGACCAGCTACCTTCCGGTCGACAAATATTTGGCTAAGGGGATGTTCTCGGATTGGAACGGGATCGCGGGCCAAGACGCCGGCTTCCAGGCCTCCGACTATTACGAGAGGGTTCTGAAAGGGATGTCGGGAGACAAAGGGTGGTATGCGATTCCGATCGGCTATTCGCTGGACGTCCTGATCGGGAACAAGCCGGCCGTCGAGAAGGCGGGAGGCGTCGACGACAAGACGTGGGATTGGGAGACGTTCATCGCCTTATGCGAGAAAATCGCCAAGAACGGCGGAGCGGACGGGACGTCGCCCGCGCTGGGAGGCATGAAGCCGGAGGACCTGCTCGGCTACTTGACGGAGACGGTGTACGACAAGCTCGTGACCCGCGAGGGGAACTCTTCGTCGTTCGACGAGGCGGCGTTCCGCGGTTATCTCGAGCAAATCCAGCGGTTGTACGACAGCGGCGCCGCGTCGGGCGAAGACCTCGGCAAGGCGAACCAGGTGTTCTCCCCGGTGAGCATGAAGGGACTGTCGGAGCTGGCCATGCTGCCGAGCGCGATTGGACGCAGCGAAGGAGAAGTGTTGAACCCGCCCGGAACCGGCAAGGACGAAGGAATTCCGTTCGAATCCGACCTGGCGTTCGCCCTGAACGAACGCTCCAAGGTCAAACCGGCCGCCTGGGAGTTCGTCAAGTTCTTGCTCTCCGAGGAGATCCAGTCTTCCCCCGCGTTGATGTCGTTCCCGGTCCACCAAGCCGCGGCGAGGGCGAAGCTGGAGGACTTCGCCGAGAAGCTCCAAAGCGGCAGCATGAAGATGATGATCAAGAACAAGGACGGCGGCCCGGCGCAATCGTTGTCGATCACCGAAGAACAGATCGAATCGGCGCTCGCCCTGCTCCCGTCGGTTGGCAAATACCAGCACAAAGACGACAAGGTAATCGCCATGGTCAAGGAAGAGGCCGCCTCCTTCTTCTCCGGCGGCAAGTCGGCGGAAGCCGTCGCCAAGGCGGTCGCGAGCCGCGTCAATACTTACTTGAACGAGTAGGCGCGAGCTTTGAACGGGTAATCCCGAATTCTCAACGGGACCCGACCACGGCGCGAGCTAGACCCATACTCTGATCGAGCCAGCCCCATACTCAGCCTGTCCGACTTATTCGTCGGCAGGCTGATTCCAATTTGGCGGGCGGCGGACGGCGCGCAGGCGCCTCTGCCGGCGAGCTCCCTCTCCGAATGCCGAATTTTTCGGCATTTGAGCCCTCCCGCGGCAGCGCTCCCCTTCCGAATGCCGAATTTTTCGGCATTCGAGCCCTCCCGCGGCTGCGCTTCCCCTCTGAATGCCGAATTTTTCGGCATTGGAGGCTACTCTCGGTGCCTCACTTCCCTTGAATGCCGAATTTTTCGGCATTGGAGGCTACTCTCGGTGCTTCACTTCCCTTGAATGCCGAATTTTTCGGCATTCGAGCCCTCCCGCGGCTGCGCTCTCCCTCCGAATGCCGAATTTTTCGGCATTGGAGCCCTCCCGCGGCAGCGCTCCCCTTCCCAATGCCGAATTTTTCGGCATTGGAGGCTACTCTCGCTGCCTCACTTCCCTTGAATGGCGAATTTCTCGCCATTGTAGAGGTCCGGTGGCGCCGGATGCCCGCTGAATGGCGAAATTCTCGCCAATGGAGGGGCCGCGGGGCGCGGTCGGCCGCCGAATCGCGAAATGTCCGCTATTGGAGCCCGCCGCGGGAGGTCCGCTCTCCATCCGGGATCGCATCCGGACGCTTCCTCCCGCTTCCTCCCGCTTCCTCCCGCTTCGCCGCCGCGCCGCACCGCGCCGCGTCCCGCCCGCTCAAGGCTCGGCGATGGCGCGCTTCAGCTCCTCCACGTAGGCCGACGCCAGCTTGGAGAGCGAGACGTTCTTGTGATGGATCCAGCCGACCCGGATCGATTCGTCGCATTCGAGCGGCACGGGGATGATCTCGTTGCCGTTCAGGTCGGCGCTCAGCACGCCGGTGGAGATCGTGTACCCGTTCAGCCCGATCAACAGGTTGAACAGCGTCGCCCGGTCGGTCACCCGGATGCTCTTCGGATGGGACAGCGTGCTCAGAATCTCCTCCGCGAAGTGGAACGAATTGTACTCGCCCTGCTCGAAGCTGAGATACGGATACGGCCGGAGCTGGTCGATCGTCACCGCGGGCAGCTTGGCGAGCGGATTGTACACGCTGATGAAGATGTGAGGCTTCGCCGTGAACAAGGGGTTGAACTCCAGGTTCGCCGACTGGAGCAGCTTGTTGATGACCTTCGAGTTGAACTCGTTCAAGTACAGGATGCCGATCTCGCTCCGCATCGTCTTCACGTCTTCGATGATCTCGTGGGTCTTCGTCTCGCGCAGGGCGAGCTCGTATTCCTCCTGGCCGTACTCGTTCACGAGGTTGACGAAGGCGTTCACCGCGAACGCGTAATGCTGGGTCGAGACGGAGAAGTGCTGCGGGGCCGGCTTGGCGTTCAAATACCGGCTCTCGAGCAGCTCCGCCTGTTCGACGACCTGCCGGGCATAGCCGAGGAATTCCGCTCCTTCCTTCGACAGCGTGATCCCCTTGTTCGTCCTCTCGAAAATCGTAATGCCAAGCTCCTCCTCGAGATCCTTCATCGCGTTCGACAGGCTCGGCTGGGAGATGAACAGCCGCTTGGCCGCTTCGTTCATCGAGCCCCGGTTCGCGATCTCGATGACGTACTTCAATTGCTGCAGGGTCAATGGAGTCTTCTTCCTCTCTTCTTATCAATCGATGACGTCTACGAAAAGATCGCTCACCCGGAAGCTGACGCAGGGCAGCTTGTCCGACGAGACGAGGTCGTCTCCCTCGAACAGGTTATGAAGCTCGTACTTGCCGTCCCCGTCCAGCCGATATTGCTCCAACGTTCGACTATCGCCGTCGACGATCCAATATTCCTCCACCCCGAATCGGGCATAGGCGGCCGCCTTCTTGATCTTATCCCGCTTGCGGGTGCTGGGGGAGAGCACCTCCGCGACCAGGTCGGGCGGACCTTCGATTCCCCGATTCGTCACGATGTGCATTCGGCTGCGGCGAACCATCAGTAAGTCGGGTTGCAGCACGTTCGTCGGGCTTAAGATCACATCTAAGGGTGCATCCAAGATGATATATTCCGATTTGCAGCTTTGCTTGAGAAGATACTCCAGCTCCCCTCCCACGGCCTGATGCGAAAAGGAAGCACCCGGAGACATCAACTCCAGATTCCCGTCGATGATCTCGTAGCGCTGCCCGTCGTCCGGCATCTCCGCGTACATCTCGTACGTGAACGGCGCTTCCCGAACCTGATCCTCTTCCTTCTTCTTCGAATCCACCGCGGCCATCCTCCCCCGAATATTCAAAAAAGCACCCCGACAAAGGAACACGACTGTGTCTCTCTGCGCGAGGTGCTTCCCCGTCATCTATTAATCCCATTATCGCCAATCGGAATAAGGCTGTCAACAGAGGAACCCCTCCGCGAACGTCCTTCTTCCGGCGCGCGATCCCCCACTTTAAGCCTTCAGCAATCCCGATTGCTTGACGGCGTCGCAGAACGAGCGGAATTGCCCCAGGTCGAGCTGTTGGTCCGCGTCGCTAAGCGCCACCTGAGGATCGGGATGCACCTCGACCATGATGCCGTCCGCTCCCGCCGCGAGGGCCGCTTTGGCGCACGGGACGAGAATGTCCTTGCGGCCGGTGGAATGGCTGACGTCGACGAGCACCGGCAGATGCGTCTCCTGCTTCAGAATCGGCACCGCGGAGATGTCCAGCGTGTTCCTCGTCCACTTCTCGTACGTGCGGATTCCCCGTTCGATCAGAATGACCTGCCCGTTGCCCCGCGAGACGATGTATTCGGCCGCCAGCACGAACTCCTCCATCGTGGCCGAGATGCCGCGCTTCAGGACGACCGGCATTCTCGTCTCCCCCGCGGCCTTCAGCAGCTCGAAGTTCTGCATGTTGCGCGCGCCGATCTGAATGATGTCGATATACTTCTCCGCCAATTCCATATGGGCCGGATTGACGATCTCGCTGATCGTGACGAGGCCGAATTCGCCGGCGACCGTCTTCAGCATCGCCAGCCCTTCCTCCCCGAGCCCTTGGAAGTCGTACGGAGACGTTCTCGGCTTGAACGCTCCCCCTCGCATGACCCGGACGCCGGCTTCCTTCAGAGACGCCGCGACCGCCCGCAGCTGCTCGTACGATTCGACCGAGCAGGGACCGGCGATCAGCGTCTGCGCCGGGCCGCCGATCGCCACGTCCTTCGCCCGGACGACGGTGTCCTCCTGGCCCCGCTTGCGGCGGACGAGCAGCTCCTTCTTGCGATTCGATTCCTGAAGACCGAGCGATACGTTGAAAATTTGCTTGAACAGATGCTTGATCTGATCGTCGCTGAACGGCCCCTCGTTCGCGGCGACGAGACGTTCCAGCATCTCGCGTTCGCGAGCCGGGTCGTACTTGGCCATCCCCAGCTCTTCCTTCACCTCGCCGATCTCGCGCACGATCGCCGCCCGCTCGTTCAACAACCCGAGCAGCTTCGAATTCACTTCGTCCAGCCTGCCTCGCAACGTCTCCAACCGTTCCATGTCCGCACTCTCCCTCTTGTTTTTCGGATGCGATATAAAGCGCCAAAAAGCCGCCTATCAAGGCACGGGATTCCTCCCGCGGTACCAGCCTTGTTAGACAGCTTCGATAACTCGCTTCTCGCTCGGGCGCGGTAACGGGCGCGAACCGGGACTCCCTGCCGGTCGACGAGGACGTTCGGGAGCCGACTCCGGAGCGAACTTCGGCGGACGTCTCCCGCGGCGCGCTCTCAGTCCCCGGCGCGCCGTCCCTGATCGGGCCGTTCCCGCTTACTCTTCTCCTTCATCGTCTGTGCATGTATTCATTTGCCAATCGATTGTTGTTCCATAGTATAGGAGAACGCTCGAATTCGTGCAAGAATGCGCGGCGAAGCCGGACAACTTCGAAGCTCTGCCGCGGTGAAGCGCCCGACGGATGCGCAGTTGCCTCGCCGACCGAGCCTCGTCCGATAGCCGGCCCGGCGAATTTCGGAATCCCTTCCGCAATAGAATAAATGGCGGGGAGACCGGCTTGGCCCGGTCCGGACGGCCGGCCATTTTCATTCTCTTTTTCATAGGCAATTTGCCCTAAACGTATTGCTAATTCTGTGGATAAAATGATACGATATGTTTCACATTTAGGTAAATATGCGCTTTACAAACCGAAAATCGGAATGGAGGGATACATAATGGACCATTCGAGCGATTGCGACAATAGTCCCAACGGTCCATCAAAAAGACGCAAGCGGTGGATCTGGATTCCGGTCATCTCCCTGGCGATTTTGTCGGGACTCGTCTTCGCCGGGTTCTGGAAGGCGACGGCCTTCCACTACGTCCGGCTCGACCGGTCCGACGAAGCGCTCGGAATCGAGCCCCTGGCCGCCGTCTCCGCCGATGCCCCAATCGACTCTCCAATCGACTCTCCAATCGACTCTCCAATCGACTCTCCAATCGACTCTCCATTAGATGCCCCCTTCGACATAGCACTCCGCTCCTCATCCGTCGCTTCAAACAAGGAACCGTCATCCGATCAGGCGGGACCGCAAGCCGCCGCGAATGGGAACCCGAAGCCGGCCCGGGCGGCGTCCGCCAACGTCAAGCCGCAAGAGAACGTCCGCAGCATCGCGCTGTTCGGACTCGACCGCCGGAGCCCGAAGGAACGGGGACGGTCCGACGTCATCCTCATCCTGTCCTTCGATTACGCGAACGACAAGCTCAAGCTGACCTCCCTGATGCGGGACCTGTACGTCCCCATCGAAGGCCACGGCATGGCCAAGCTGAACGCGGCTTACTCGTACGGAGGAGCGGCGCTGGCGCTGAAGACGATCAACAAGACCTTCGGAACGGACATCCGCGATTACGCGGCGGTCGACTTCGAAGCGATGGAGAAGGTCGTCGACGCCGTCGGCGGAGTCGACATCGACGTTCGCGCCGACGAGATTCCGGTGCTGAACGCCTACCTTAGGGATCTGGCGGGCGACGGCAAGAGCCCCGCTCCCGTGAAGGAAGCGGGGCTCCAGAAGCTCGGCGGCATGCAGGCCGTCGCCTACGCCCGCATCCGGTACGTCGGCAACGCCGACTTCGAGCGGACGGAGCGGCAGCGCCGCGTGCTGGCCGCGATCATCGGCGAGCTGAAGGAGCGCGGCGCCGCCGCCGTTCCGGAGCTGCTGCTCAAGCTCGCGCCGGAAGTCGAGACGTCGCTCGATCGCTCGGCCATTCTGTCGCTCGCCTATCGCTACTTCAAGGAGAAGGACATGCAGACCGAACAGAACCGGTTCCCGCTCGACGGCACCTGGCGTTCGGCGCGAACGGACGACGGCCAATCGGTCCTCGAGACGGACCTGAAGCAGCTCAAGAAGCAGATGCAGCGCTATCTCTACTTCGATTCGGGAACCGCGTCCGCCGCCGATTCCGCCCTGTCCTGAGGGCGGCCGCTCCGGCCGTTCCGCGCGGTTCGTGCCATCCGGCGGGCAGGCCGTTCCGATCAGCCCCGGTTCAGAGCTTCCGAGAGCAGCAGCAGCGTCAATCCCTGTCCGTACAAGGTCGGGAAAATCGGAACCTCGTTGTACGCCTCGACGCTCGCGAGCACCGGCGTCCCCCCGGACACGCCTCCCGCCGCGCCGTCTTCTTCGATCTTCCCGAGAACGGCGGAGAGGGCGCGGTCCGCGGCGCCGAGCGCGGAGGCGGGGACGAGGCCCCGACGGACGGCCTTGTACAAGCCGAAGGCGATGCCGGCGGAGCCCGACGTCTCCTCGTAGTAGGACGGACGGTCCAGCACGGTCGGCCATAGGCCGCTCTCGTTCTGCGCAGCGAGAAGGCCTTCGGCGAGCCTGCGGTATCTGCTTTTAACCTCGTCCGGCAGTCCGGCATCGTCGCACAAGTCCTCCGCTTCCTCCAGAATCATCGGGACCGCCGCCGCGTTCCAGGCGTTCGCCCGGTTCCAGAGGGCCGCGGACATCCAGTTGCCCGCCGCGCAGTTCCAGCCGTGGAACAGGAGGCCGCTCTCCTCGTCCTGCAGGGCGCGCAGGTGAAGGCAAGCCTGCTCCAGCGCCTCCCCGGCCATCCGGCGGTCCCCAAGAAGGCGGGCCGCCCGGGCCAGGAAGAGGACGGCCATGAATACCGTGTCCGCCCAGATCTGCTCGCTGAACGTCGCTCGCTCCGTCACGGTATGCTCGAAGGCGCCGTCCCTCGTGCGGGGGGCTTCGTCGATCAGCCATCTTGCGATCTCTTCCGTTTTCTCCGCGTAGAAGGGATCGCCCGTCATCTCGAACAGCGCCGGGAAGACGGCGAACGGAGCGATCGAGTTGATCACCCGGACCTCCTCCGATCGGCCGCGATTCCTCTCGACCCATGCCTCGACCTCCCGCAGAGCTCCCTCTGCCGCGCCCGCCGCCGTCCTGCCGAATTCGGCCGCGGCGATGACGCCGACCCCCGAATTCCAGTCCCAGCGGTCCATGTTCATCGCCCAGTCGGTCCATTCGTGGTCTCCCCACTGCTCCGGCTGGCTGCGCGTCATGAACCGATAAACGCGGCGGGCCGCTTCTTCTATTCTCGTTCGTTCCACCCGTATCCCCCCAAGGCATCTTATAAATACTGATTGCGATAATCGGTCGGAGTCAGCCCGAACTGCTTCTTGAACACTTCGCGGAAGTAATCCTGGTCCGCGTAGCCGATCCGGTCGCACACCTCGTAGATCCGGATCGACGGATCCTTCAGCAGCCTCGCGGCCTCTTCCAGCCGAAGGCGGACGATCGTCTGGTTGATCGTGGCGCCCGTCACTTCCTTGAACAAGAGATTCATATACTTCTCGCTCAGGCCGACGGCGGCGGCCACGTCCGCGAGCCCCAGATCCTTGCGGGCGTATTCTTCCTTCAAGTACCGCATCGCCTGCTCGACCAGCTTCATCTTCTTCGCCCCGCCCGACCATTCGCCCGGCGGCAGCGCCCCAGGCAGATTCGGCAGCTTCTCCTTGAGCCCTTGCTCGAGCAGCGCGATCCCTCTGCGCTCCTCCCTCTCCCGGCGCAGCTCCCGGACGGCGTTCGCGAACGCCTTGACGATCTCGTCCGGGTCGATCGGCTTGAGCACGTATTCCCGCACCTGAAGCTGGATCGCCTGCCTGGCGTGCTCGAATTCGTTCAAGCCGGACAGGATGACGCACCGGATGTCGGGCTTGCGGCGCTTGCAGGCCTCGATCAGCTCGAGCCCGTTCATCTTCGGCATGCCGATGTCGGTCAGCAGCAGGTCCGGCTCCTCCCGCTCGAACATTCGCAGCGCTTCCTCTCCGTTCTCGGCGGTCCCGAGCAGCGAGATGTCCAGCTCCTCCCACGGGATGGAGCGGGCGAGCGTCTCCCGGACGGTCTTCACGTCTTCCGCGATGAGCAGTTTAAACATCGGCCGGCCCCCTCTCTTCGTCGCGCGGGTAGGGCGGGCGGAAGGGCAGAACGGCTTCGACGCGCGTTCCCTCCTCCGCCGGCACGTACCGCAATCCGTACGCTTCCCCGCACAGCAGCTGAATTCGCCTATGCACGTTCATCGTTCCGTAACCGGAGCCGGACCCTGACCCGGTTCCAGACCCTGACACGGACGCCGAATCAACCCCGGAACCAGGGCCTTGACCCATCCCGGAGCCGGAGCCGGAACCGAAATCGTTCGGCTGCGCCGCTTCCCGCAGAGCCCGGTTCATCGTCTCGGCATCGCAGCCCCGGCCGTTGTCCTCCACCCGGAGTACGAGCGACGTCCCGTCCAGCCGGACCGAGATCGCGATGCGGCAGCCGGCCGTCCGTCCCGCGAAGCCGTGAACGATGGCGTTCTCCGCCAGCGGCTGCAAGCAGAAGTGCGGAATTCGCGCCGACAGAAGGTCGCCCGGCGCCCGGATCTCGACGCTCAGATCGTCCATCATCATCCGCTGAATGTGCAGGTAAGCCTCCGCCTGCTTGAGCTCCCCCTCGAGGGAGATCCACGCCTGCCCCCGGTTCAGCCCGTACCGGAAGACGTTGGCGAGCGACCGGACGATCGAGCTCGTCTCGCGGTCCCCGGCCATGATCGCCCGGCAGTTGATCAGATCGAGCGTGTTGTACAGAAAATGAGGGTTGATCTGCGCGTTCAGCAGCTCGAGCTGAAGCTGGCGCTTCTCGATCTCCTCCGCGAACGACTTCTCGATCAGCCCGCGCAAGGTGACGAGCATCGAATCGAACTTGCGGTTCAACGTATCCACCTCGTAGATGCCCGTATTCGGTTCCGGCAGCGGCTCCTTGAACTCGAGCACCTCCGGCCGCTGCACCGCGCCCACGAGCCGGGTAATCGGCACCGTCACCCTCGCGACGATGCGGCGCAGCCAGTAGCCCGCGATCAAGAGGGCGGCCGCGGCGGCGACGGCCCCGATCGCCGAGATGGCCAGCGTATAGCGGCCCAAGTGGCTCTCGGGAACGACGGTCAGCAGCTTCCAGCCGTTCGCCAGCGTCTCGTACATGACCCGGTTCCGCTCTCCGTCGACGCGGACTGCCGCCGATCCGCCGGAGCCCTCCAGGTCGCGCAGGTACGGGAGCTCGCCGACCGGCTCCAGGAACCCGTACCGTTCGCTGACGAGGACGCGTCCTTCCGTATCCAGCAGCAGATGATAGCCCTTCGCCAGCGAGGCGTTGTCGAACAGGGCGCGGACGCTGCCGACGTCGGCCCCGACGAGGACGGTTCCGATGACGCGGCCGTCCTTGATGCTCGTCTTCTTCGTTGCCGAATAGATCATGGGCGCGCCCGCGCGCCCCGACCTTTGCCCCCACCAGACGGTCTGCCTCTCCCCGCCGCTCAGCGCCCGGTACCACGCCTCCTTCTTCAGGTCGTCGCTCTTGAAGACGCCCGTCGCCGGATAGTAGCGGTCGGTCGCGATCGGGTACAGGCCGCTCTCCTTCTCGACCGCGACGGACACCTCGTACGTCTGCTGGACGAAGGCGCCGGGCGCGGGGCCGGAGCCGGAGCCGCCGAGCAGGGACAGCAGGGAGAGGTTCTCCAGGTTGCCCCGCAGCGCGAAGAGATCGCCGACCGCCTCGAACGGCTCCGGATGCTCGCTCTCGAGCAGGTTCTCGATCGATTGATTCGACAGGATAAAAGCCGCCATGTTGCTCATCGTATCAAGCTGATACTCGACGTTCCGATAGAGGAACTTCATCGACTGTTCGGCCATCTGGGCGATGTGGTCGTTCTGGACCCGGATCAGGATGTAGCTCGCCGACGCGGCGAACAAGGCGATGAAGGTCACGATCAGGGCGAAAATAGGAAGGCTCAGACGAAGCAGAAGGCTGGAAGGCCGGCTTCGTCTTCTCCCGGATGCGGCGTTCATCGTCTCCCCTCCCCGTCGGCCGAAGCGAATCGCGGACCGCCCTCATCCGGGCGCCGGCCCGCGCAAATAATCGATGTCCTTCCGCAAGCTCGCCGCGAACTCGGCCGTTATTTTTTTGCCGCTCTGCGCCTCGATCTCCTGAATCAAGGGCTTGAAGTCGACCTTCTTGTTGTCCTTGGCCGCGTCCTTCTGGATCTTGACCGCCTTGGCCAGGAGACTGTTCAGCACGCCCTTGTTCCGAATCCACCCTTGGGCGAAGCCGTAGTTCAGCATATCGTCCAATTCCCCGACGGAGAACGTCACCCGAAGCGTCGCTTCCAGAACGGAGCGGTTGCCGGCCCGGTCGACGGCTTCCCCGCTCAGCCGGTGCTCGCCGGCCTCGAGCGAGAGCGGCCGAATCTCGTACGGACTGCCGATCGGCCGGCCGTCCAGACGCACGCTCGCGCTCTCGACCTCGCCGTGCGAATCCGACGCCTCCCAGGTCAGCGTCGTTCGTCCGAGCCGGGACAAGGTCAAGGAACCGTCGATACGGAGCTCGGGCGCGATCGTGTCCTCGTCGACGAGCAGGAACGAATCGTAGAGCGAAGGATTTTTGGAATCGGCCGTCCCCGGCGTCCATTGGATGAAGTCGTCGCGGCCGTTCTGCAGATCCGCGTCGTTGACCGCCACGTTCAAGGCGATGCGGGCGCCTTCGGCGGGCCGCAGGTCCCGAACGAAGGAGGACGGGAACTTCATCTCGTAGATCGTCCTCTTCGCCGTCTCGTCCCGGACCGCCGCGAACGGCACTCGCCCGCTGATATCGCCGTTCGGATTGGGAGCCGAGGAGCTGAACACGTTCGTCAGCTTCTGGCCGTCGTCGGTCAACGCGAAGCCCCACTCGACGTCGTCCGGGCCGTACGGCGATCCCCCGTCGTCGAGCGGATCGAGGCTCGCTTGAACGGAGTCGTTCTTCCACAGGTTCGAAGCGTTCTCCGACTGCTTGTGAATGTCGTCCCGGACGACCGCCGCGACGTAGAGCCCGTCGTCGGCCCATTTGACGTAAGCCGTCGCCTCCAGGTTATCCGGGTCGTGGTAACCGCCGGCGTTCTGGGCGCTCGAGCGGAGATGGAACGGGAACGCGTCCTGCCAGTCGGACAGGTCGCCGTCCACCTCGACGCCTCTCGCCTTCTGCGCCAAGAGGAAGTCGACGGGCATGGCGGCATCGCGGAAGATCGTCTTGCCCGTCGCCGCCTCCTCGACCCGGACGTCGACCGGATATTCGTTGCCCGGCTTCCGCTCCCGGTACGTCCATTGGAAGTCGAGCCGGACCTTGCCTCCCTTGTTCAGCGGCCCGAAGGCGTTCGTCGAGACGGGCGCGAGCGCGGCGCCGTCCGGGCCGACGACGGTGACGGTTCCCGTCTTCGCCAGGGACGACGTGCCCGTCAGCTCGACCGTCAGAACGTCCAGGTCCGCGATCGTCTTCGCGACCGGAACGAGCCGGACGCCGATCCCGTCTTCCACGGTCAACCGGACGGTCTTCGTATCCAGCAGGGCCCCTTCGTAGTACACTTCGAACGCGATGTCGTACCGACCCTTGACGGCGTCGGCCGGGATGCGCACCTCGTACGCCTCCTCGAGCGAGCCGCCGGCCGGGATCTCGTATTCGGCCTCCCGCGGACTCGTCTGCGCCGCCTCCCAGCCGTCCGGCAGCTTCATCGCCACGCCGACCGTTCGCGGGGAGTCCGTGTCGTTCGCGAGCGCAAGCGAGAGCGCGGCCGTACCGCCCGCTTCCCCCGCCGCTTGGGTCGGCACGACGCTCGCCATGACGCCGATGAATTTGGAAGGCTCGGAAGCGACGATCGCCTCCGCCGCCGGGGCAAATTCCCTCGCCAGCAGGTTGTAGGCATAGCTCGCGGCGTATGCGCCCCGGGCCGCCGCGGCTTCCGCCAGCCTGCCGTAGCGGTTCGTTCTCAGAACCGCCGCCGTCGAGACGGGCATGACGCCGTATTCGCCCTTCTTGGCGTCGAGCGCCGCCGTCGCGGCCTGCGCGGCCGGGCCGTAATCCGGGACGACGGCCGAATCCAGGCCGCCCATCGCGTAGGACAGCGGAACGGACGCTCTCTCAGCCTCATTGTAGAGCGCTTCCAACGCCACGTAGCCGGGCGCCCGCTCGTACGCCCCGTCCCCGATCCGGCCGGCCATCGTCTCCATCAACGCGTAGATAGCCTTGATTCCCCGCTCCAATCCGGCGGCCGGAGCCGAGGAGCCGAGCGCTTCCGCGTACGTCGCGGAGATTGCGTCCAGCTTCGCCGAGTCGGCGTCGACTAGCGCTCCGTTCTCCGCCGTCCGCAGCGCTTCCAGCTTGGCCGCCGCGTCCTCCGCCTTGCCCGCGAGGAGGCGCGCGGCGGCTTCGTAGACGAATCCGGCCGGCAATCCCGTCACGTAGACGGGCGAGCTTCCGACCGTCAGATGAGCCTTGCCGCCGGATTCCGCCAGAGGGAACCCGACGCCATTGATGTCCTTCGCCGTCGTTCCCGCCGCTCCGAAGGGCAGCGCGATCTCGCTCGTCGGCGGCTTCGCGTCGGGATCGTCCTTGTGATCGACCCTCTTCCAGGCGACGAGAACCGGCTCCCCGGCGTCGGTCAGGAACAGCTCGGCGGCGACGGCCGGGTCTCCGGCGTCCCAGGTGCCGATATATCTGGCCCGGTCGAGCGTCGTCATCAGCTGATGGACCGCCGCGTACGCCAGCTTCGGCCGGCCGTCGTTGTCCGTGATTCCCCAGAAGATGTCGTAGTAGCGATCGTCCGTCCCGTCGTTTTTGTAATTATAGTATTCGTACGCCTTCACCTGATCGGTCGTCAGATAGGTCAGAAAGGCGCGGACGATATAATCCCGCTGGGTCTCCTCCGAGACCGACGGGTAGCCGGCGTTCGCCGTCGGCCAGCCTCCTTCCGTCAGATAGTAGTCCTTCCAGCCTCCGTAAGCGTTGACGAGATTTTTGACGCCGTTCAGCAGGTTCGCGAGGTTCCCGTCCGGCATCGAATTGTACACGTACGGATGGAACGAATACGCGTCGGCGTAGTCGTAGGAGCCGAGCTCGAGCTCTCTCGGGAGCACGCTCAGCACGCTGGACGTGTGGTCGCCGGCGAGCAGCATCGCGTCGGGATCGGCTTGCTTCAGGCGGAGATAGGCGATTTTCTGAATCTGCACGAATTCTTCCGGAACGTACGGCTTGGAGAAAATCTCGGGCTCGTTCGGCATCTCCCACTGCCGAATCCGTCCCTTGTACCGGCTGACGGCGTCGTAGACGAAGTCTCCCATCGCCTTCAGGGCGGCGGGCGTATTCGCGGTTCCGCTCTGATAGGCCGCGTTCTTGTCGATGCCGAGCACGGTAATCTGGTTGAAGCCGTACGACTCCAGCTTGCCCAGCAGGGCGTCGGCGGCGGCGTAATCGTAGACGGCGTTCCCGGCCGAATCCTTCGCGTTCCGGTCGACGGCTTCCCACGACAGGCCCGAGCGGTGGTGCCGGGCTCCGAGCTTGCGGGCTCCGTCGATGATGTCGTCTCTCCAGTTGAGCGCGTAGTGCGTGTTCAGCCCGAAGACGCTCTCGTTGTCGAGGTCGGGCTCCTGGACCGGAGCGGCTTCGTCCACGATGGCGAGGCGCATCCGCTTCGTCAGCGAAGGCGCCGCGGCCCCGTCCACCGAGAACTCCGCCGCGACGTCGTACGTGCCGATTCCGCTCACGCCCGGCGCGAAGCTGATGGACTCCGAACGCCGTTCTCCCTTCGCCAATTCGTACGTCTCGCTCCCGCTCGCGACAAGCGCCTTGTCGCCGTCCGCCCTCCGGACCGCGTAGTCGATCCGGAATTCGTGCGCCGCCGATCCGGCGTCGAGCGCCAGGGCGAGACCCGGCGCTTCTCCTTGCTCGTAGATGCCGGCATAGGTGCCCGACGGCTGCAGATCGACGACGTAGGGAAGCGGAATCGGCTCGATCGCGAAGTCGTCGATCTGCAGGTTGATGCCGCCGACGACGTTCCATTGGAAGTAGCCCTTCTCCCTGGCGAGGGCGTCCGAATCGTCGCCGCTCGCGGCCAACTCGCCGTCGATGTACAGCTTGTGGCTGATTCCGCTGATCCTCAGCTCGTAGTCGTGCCAGTCGCCGAGCAGCGACTTCACGTAATTGGCGATGTAGTAGTTGCCCCCAAGCGTCGTCTTGCGCATCAGAAAATACTTCGAATTGTGCGTCGCCCACTCCATCGCGTTGTTGTTGGCGTCGTCGGCGGCGCGGTACCTCAGCCTCCACGTGTTCTGGACCGCGTCGCTCGTCCGCTCGTACTTCGCCTTGAACCGGACGACGAAGTTGTCCGCGTTCCTGTACATCGGCAGGTTCAGCTTGGCGCTTCCCGAGCCGTTCAGGCTGAACACCTTGTTGCCGTCCGGCAGCTCCAGCACCTTCGCGCTTCCTCCGGTCGTCCATCCGGCTGGCGCGGAGTTCGGCGTCTCCCCTTCGAAGTCGTTCGAGTAAGGCTCCATCGCTTCGATCGGCACGGCGACGTCGCCCGTCTCCGGATAACGGACCGAGCCGCCGCCTTGCTCTTCGACCGTCAAGTAGTACCGGATGGAGTCCGCCCGGTTCGTGCCCGGAATCGTGCCCGCGAACGAGCCGTTCCCGTCCCCGCGCGCCTCGACAACCCGGTCCGTCGGCTCGGCTCCGTAGCCGTAGTGGATGGCGGCTTCGGCGGAGGAGGCGAGCCCGGCGACGGTGAAGGCGATCGGCAAGTCCGCGTTATACGGAACTTGCGAAGCCGGCGTATGGACGATGGTCGCCGGATCCGGCGGCGGATCGCCTTGAAGCCCGCGCACGGCGACGTTGTCCACGCTCACCGTCGCCGCCGGCCCTACGCTCTTCAAGGCGAAGCCGATCCCCCCGCTCGCGAGCGACGAATCCGCGAATTCGGCGACCGGCGTCCCGTCGATCGCCAGCTTGAACGCGCCTCCTCTCGCTTCCACGCGGTACGAATGCCAGTCCGTCAGGCTGAACCCGGGCAGCGCGGCGCCGATATCGACGGGATCGCCGACTATGGCGGCGGCCGAGGAGTTCGGGTACTTCCACAGCTCGACCTGCCTGGCGTTCTTGAATTCGAGGAAGTAATAGCTCGTGCCGGACGAATACCGGAACAGCGCCCGGAAGCGGTCGCCCTTGGCGTCGAACCCCAAAGCGTAATCCTTCGAGGAGTAGGGGAGCTTCGACGCCTTCGCGACCGCCCGCTGGGGAGACGTCGCCGTCGTGGAGCCGGTTAGCTGCGCCTCCGCGCCGCTTCCTTGAACCTGCCAGGCCGTGCTGCCGAACAGATCCCAGTTGCCGAGCCCCCCGTCGAAGCCGTCTTCGAACAGAGGGGCCGCTTCCGCCGCGAGGGGGGCCGCCTCTTCCGCGCCCGCCGGGCTAGGAAGAGACGGAAGAAGAAGAGCCGCGACCAAGAGCCAACGAACCATTCCGAACCGATAACCCATTCCCGAATCGCCTCCGTCGAATGGCAAAGCAGCCTCCGGCGACCGGAGCGCGTCCGCGTCGCCTTGAGGCTGTCGACCATTATCGAAAATGTTTACTTGCCCGCTTTCTTCTTAAAGGACTCCTCGAGCTCGCTCAAAATCTGGTTGCCGCCCTGGGACTTCCACTTCTCGACGAAGTCGTCGAACTTCTTGATGTCGCCGCCCATGATGATCTGAGTGAATACCGAGTCGCGCATCGTGTTCAGCTCGACCAGCTTGGCGATCTTCGTCGGGGAATCCAGATAGTTGGAAGCGTCCGTGATCTGGTACGGGTTGTTGATCGCCACGTCCAGCGCTTGGGAGAACCGCAGCGGCAGCGACTCCAGGTAATGCGGCCACCCGTTCAGGCCCGGGGCGAACAGATAGCTCTGCGTGCCGCGGAAGTTCCCGTTCTTGTCCTGCTGCGTCTGCGGATCGACCAGGTCGGTGACCGTCTTCAGCTTGCCGTCCACGAGGTTGTAATCTTCGCCTTCGATGCCCCAGACGGTCAGCATCTGGTTGTCCGGCGACAACGAATCCTCGATGATGGACAGGACGCGCTTCGGGTCCTTCGTCTTGGCGCTGATCGCGTTCATCTGCGAGAACGGGGCTCCCATCGGGGCGACCGCCTTGCCGTCCGGCCCGACGAGCGAACCGAGCAACGTCAAATACTTGAACGGCTGTTCGGCCTGGTTCGGAAGCTTGCCGTCCGCGGCCAGCTTGCCGCTCTTGATCAGCTCGTTCGTCTCCACCTGGGTGTCGTAATCGTTCGCGGTCGACCACCAGCCCATCCAGGAGAACAGCTTGCCGCTGTACAGCTTCGCCCTCAGCTGCTCTTCCTTGATCGTCGCGAACTCCTTGTCGATCAGCCCTTCTTTGTACATTTTCTGCAGGAAAAGCAGGGCGTCCCTCATCCTCGGATCGATGTCGTAGTTGCTGAACTTGCCGTCCTTCTCGGTGAAGAAGCCCGGCGTGACGCCGAACGCGCCGAAGATGTTGTCGAACGAGTTGTTCGCGTATTTGACCTGGCCGATCTGGGCCGTGTAGCCGCCGAGCGGGATGACGTCCGGCTTCTCCTGCTTGATCTTCTTGAGCAGGTTGTAATAGTCGTCGAGCGTCTTGGGAGCCGATGCGCCGACCTGTTCCATGTAATCCTTGCGAAGCACGAGGTTCCACCGATAGCCGGCGCCCGGTCCGCCTTGATACGGAATGCCGTAGATTCGGCCGTTCACCTTCGCCTGCTCGAACACCTCCGGAGGGACCTCCTTCAAGATGTTCGGCGTGTCCTTCTCGTTCAGAAGGTCGGTCAGGTCGACGAACGCCCCTTGCTGCGCGTACTTCTGGAAGTCGTCGGCGAAGTCGATCCGCGCCACGTCCGGAATGTCGCTGCTGGACATCTTCAGGTTCAGCTTCGTCTTGTATTGCTGCACGTCCACCATCTCGGGGACGATCTTGATATTCAGCTTCTTCTCGATCGCCTGCTTGACCGCGTCCTTGGACGGATCGTACGGCAAGGAGATGTCCTGCGCCTTCAGCCACTTCAGCTCGTACGGCTGCGATTCCGCGGCCGACGCGGACGGCGACGCCGAAGACGAAGCCGATGCCGGCGCGGAAGCCGAAGCGGAGACCTCCGGCGAAGAAGACGAACTCCCCGCGTTCCCGTTGCCGTCGCCGCAGCCGGCGAGCGACATCGTTCCGATCAGAAGGGCGGCGAACGCCCCGTACCCCCAATTTCTGCTTTTGTTGGCCATGAACCCGTAATCCCCCTCTAGAATCGATCGATTAACCTTTGACCGAACCGATCAGCATGCCTTGCTCGAAGTACTTCTGAATGAACGGATAGAGAACCATCATCGGCAGCGCGACGATGACGATGGCCGCCATCTGGATGCCGATCGTGGGCGGCGGCGTTCGGCCGGCCGCCTCGAGCAGCTCCGGCGGAAGGCTGGAGCTGGCGATAATGGTGCGCAGAACGAGCTGCACCGGAGCCTTATGCCAATCCGTCACGTACAGCAGAGCGTTGAAGAAGTCGTTCCAGTACGTCACCATGTAGAGCAGGCCGATCGAAGCGAGCACGGGCATCGACATCGGAAGCACGACCGATCGCAGAATGCGCATCTCGGACGCCCCGTCGATGGCCGCCGACTCCTTCAGGCTGTCGGGGATGCCTTCGAAGAACGACTTCATGATGATCATGTTGAAGGCGCTGTACGCCATGATCAGAATGAGCACGTAGTCGGTATTCAGAAGTCCCAGCTGCTTGACCGTGATGTAGGTCGGGATGAGCCCGCCCTTGAACAGCATCGTGAACACGAAGACGAGCATGAGAAGCTTGCGGCCCGGCAATCTCTTCTCCGCCAGCGCGTAGGCGCTCATGGCGGTCAGCAGCAGAGCCAGCAGGACGCCCCCCAAGGTGTTGCGAATCGTGACTCCGTAGGCGTTGTAGATGAGCGAGCCCTTCTTCAGCAGGTAGGCGTAGTAATCGAAGCTGAAGGAAGAAGGGAACAGGACGAGACCGTCCTTCGCGCTGAACGTCGAGTAAGGCGTCACCGATACGGTGAGCACGTACCAGAACGGAATGACGATGACGATCGTGACGAGCGTCAGGACGACGTAGTTGGTCGCGACGAACGCGGTCTCGCCTCGCGTGAGCTTCATCGGCCGATTCCCCCTTGTCAGAAAATGCCGGAATCATTGATCCGCTTGGCGATTTGATTGGCGGCCAGCACCATCGCGAGGCCGATGATTCCCTTGATGACGTCCGCCGCCGCCGCGAGGCTGAGGCTGAACTGCTCGATGCCCACCCGGTAGATGTAGGTGTCGAGAATATCCCCGACTTCGAACACCATCGGGTTGTACAGGTTGATGACTTGATCGAGTCCGGCGCTCATCAGGTAGCCGACTCTTAGAATGAAGATGACGATGATCGTCCCCGAGATTCCCGGCAGCGTCACGTGGACGATGCGGCGGAACCGCGTCGCCCCATCCATGACGGCCGCCTCGTACACCTCGGGATTCAGTCCCGCGATCGCGGCCATGTAGATGATGGCGGCCCAGCCCATCTCCTTCATCGCGTCGGTCGCGACGAGGATCGTGCGGAAGTAGCTTGGCTCCACGAGCAGGTACGCCGGCTTCCCGCCGAACAGCTCGACGATCTTGTTCACGATGCCGGTCTCCGGGGAGAGCAGCAGCGCGATGATGCCTCCATAGACGACCCAGGACACGAAGCGGGGCAAGTACACCGCGGTTTGCAGCGTCTTCTTGAACCAGCGGGCCCGGATCTCGTTCAGCGAAAGCGCTAACAGAATGGGGCAAATAAAGCCGCTGATCATTTTGTACAAGCTGATGATAAGCGTGTTCTTGAAGGCGTTCCGGAACATCTCGGATTCGAACAGCTCGCGGAAGTGCTTCAGCCCGGCCCATTCGCTCCCGGAGAAGCCTTGGATGGCGTTGTAATCCATGAACGCGATGCTGATCCCGTACAAGGGCAAGTAATCGAACAGAAGCACCCAGGCGAGCGCGGGAAGCAGCATCGCGTACAGCCATTTGTACCTCCAGATCCTCCTTGTCTGCCGCTTGAGCGGCGTCTCCCGGGTATCGGATACCCTCGCCGTGACGAGTTCCATCGTCCCTCCTCCATCCCCTCTCTTTCTACTCTTCCATCGATCGAATGAAAGTGCTTACAGTTATAAGATTAAAGGATGGAGAGGATATGGAAAACCGGAGCGAAGGACGATATTCCCCGGGAAAAGTCGCATCGTTCGGGTGCCGGTTACCCGATCGGGCTGACCGTCACCCCGTCTACCGTCAGCGAGACGGCCGGGCCGACGCTCTTGAGCGCGAAGCCGACGCCTCCCGACGTCAGGTCGGAATCGGCGAAGGAGGCGACCGGCGTCCCGTCGACCGACAGCGCGAAGGCGTTCCCGTCGACGTTCAACTTGTAGGCATGGTCATCCGTTAGGGAGAAGCCGGGCAGGGCGCCGGCGATATCGACGGCGGCTCCGACCTGTACGGGAGTGGACGACCCGGCGTACTTCCAGAGCTCGACGACGCTGGTGTTCTTGAATTCCAGGAAGTAATAGCTCGTCCCGGAAGAATACCGGAACATCGTCCGGAAGCGGTCTCCCCGCGCCGTATATTCGAGGCTGTAATCCTGCGCGGCGTACGGGAGCCGAGCCGGCTTGACGACCGCCCGCTGCGGGAACGTCTGCGTCGTCGTCCCCGTCAGAGCGGCGGCCGCTCCGCTGCCTTGCGTCTGCCAGGCCGCGCTGCCGAACGTGTCCCAGTTCCCGAGTCCTCCCGAGAAGTCGTCCGCGAACAAGGGCTCTTCCGCCGGACCCGTTCCCACGGTTACCGTCCAGTTCGCGAAGTCGTACGTGAGCGTCTCTCCGCCCTCGGATGCCGTGAACGTATTCGAATTCCGGTCCTGCGTCAGCCAAGGCGTGTCGAACAGCTTGAACGACGCGTAGCCGATCGGCGTTCCGTTGATCCGATGCGTGTTGTTGTAGGCGGCCGCGGCGGAATCGAAGGTGATGTCCAGCGTATCCCCGTTTAAGCCGCGGTAGATCAGACGCGGGTTCGTCTCGTCGATATGGCTGGCGTCGACCGTCGCGTTCGCGAGAACCGCGTTCTTGAACGCGGCGAAGCTCTCGTACTCGGAGGCGTCGGCGGTCTCCAGCACCCAGCCGTTCTTGTCGGCCTGGCTGCGGAGAATGTTGTAGCTGTACAGCAGCTGCGCCGTCGGGTGAAGCTGGGCCGTCGTCTTCACCTTGTTGGCCGGATCGGTCGACGTCTGGTAATACCAGGAGTACGGCTTGACCATCTTGAACGCGAAGTACATCGTGCCGGCATCGCACAGCACCCATCCCCCTTGCTCGTCGCGGGCGACGATCGACCCCGTGTCCGGGAACAAGGCGTTGACGAAGTTCGTCGTCGGGCTGTTCTCGAGCTTGAAGACGCCGATCGCCGTCTTGCCGTTCTGCAGAATCCGGTGCGTCGCCGGCTGGTCGTAATTGCCGATCGGGGCGGTGCCCTGGTCGGTGGACAGGCGGAACAGCGGGTTCGGCGCATCGGAATGCCAGCGCAGCACGACGGGAAGATCCTCGATCCAGTTGTCGACCCTGTTATACTGCACTTCCGTCGCCAGCCCCCACGTCGGCTTCACGTATGCTTGCCGGTAGATGCTCATGGCGCGGCCGCTCGAGTTTTGCAGGTTCGTCTTGCGCGACGTATAGTCCTTGTCCGTCTTCTGCCCGATGCGGATCGCCATCTCCGGCGGTTCGTAATTCATGCCGTCGTAGAGGACGAAGCCCAAATATTCGAGGAACGGGCGGTACATCGAAGGAGCCGAGCTGTCGGACTCGCCGACTGCCTGCTGGGCGCGATGGCCCCCGAAGTAAGCCCAGGCGAGGGAGGTATGGTCGCTGCCGCGCCAGGACGGGTCGTTCGCCGATACCGAATCGCCTTTGGCCCGGCTGATGGACGAGATGGAATAGCCGTCGATCCAGTCGTTCGCCCATTCGAACCACATGACGTCCATCGCCATCTTCGCCTTCTGCCTTAAATCCGCTTCGTCCGAATACTGGTAGAGGGCGTTCAGGCAGAAGTAGGTCATGAACGTGTATTCCGGGCTCTCGTATTCGGCCCAGCCCTTATGCACCCCGGCATCGATCATCGCTTCGATGTTCGCTTTGTTGAGGCTTTTGAGCGCCGCTCCGGAATTGCCGTTCAGGTCGGCGAGATCGGGGAAGTATTGGCCGACCAGGTATCCGGCCGTATAATTGCTCATCCGCAGGTTCTCCGTCTGCGGGAGGGCGGCGTAAGCGTACGACGCGAAGTACGACCGCACGTGGTCCATCATGGCGGCGTCGAACCGGTCGCCGACCATCAGGTACGCGTACATTTTGGCCACCGTCTTGTACTGCTCCCAGTCGTACGTCTGGAACATCGCGTCCAGCTTCCGCAGATTGCCCGCCGTATTCTGGCCGTCGAGGATCTGGGCGACGTATTGGGCGATGTTGATCGGGCCGCTCTCCTCCTGCATCGTCTTCGTCTTGTCCCACAGCCACTGCTTCCGGCTCTCGATCGTCCCCGGGAACGGAGCGTACGAGCTCTCGATCGGCGGGGCTTCGCTAATGGTTACATGGTCGAACGTCGCTTCCGCCAGCCTCGAGTTCGTATGGCTCGTCACCGCCAGCCCGAAGTAGACCGTCTCCGGAAGGGCGATCGTCTCCCGCTTGATCGGCATCCAGTTCGTTCCGTCGCTGGAATCGAAGGCGCTGATCCCGCTCTCGTCGCGGACGAGCTTCACCCAATAGGGCGCCGCCGTCGACGAGCCGTTCGTCAGGGTCGAAGCCCCGCCCGGCTGGAGACGCGATTGGTAGATCGATCCGTGCCCGGGCGTCAGCGCCATGAACGCGTACGGCGACTGCTTCGTCATGTCGGCGCGGATCATAAGGCCCGCCTTCGTCCATTCGGCGGCGTTCTGCACGCCGGCGACGCGCGCCACGATCTGCCCGTAGCCCGTCCAGGGTCGGTAGACGAAGCGGAACGCGTCCTCGGTTCCCCAGATGTCGGCGCCGGAGCCCCGGACGGCGAACGTTCCCGTGACCGCGTCGTAGCTCGCGCTCCCCGCGATGCCGACGGCGCCGACGTCCCGGTCCCCGAACGGCTCCGGCAGCCCGCTCGCCGACGGGTTCGTCGTCGCGGAGACGGCGTTGCTCGCGGGGGAGGCGTTGCCCGCCGCGTCCTTCGCCTTCACGACGAACTGGTAGGCCGTGTTCGGCGAGAGGCCCGTCGCCTCCGCGCTCGTCGACGTCCCGCTCGCGGAGGCGGCCAAGACGCCGTCCCGGTAGACGTCATAGCCGGCGACGCCGACGTTGTCCGTCGAAGCCGTCCAGCTCAGGCTTACGCTCGTATCCGTCTTGCCCGCAACCGTCAGGTTGGCGGGCGCCGTCGGAGCCTCGTCGTCCTGCACCGTCCCCACTTCGTAGACGGCGAGATCGTCGACGACGTACGCTTCGTCCGTGCCGCCGGTGTCGACGCGGACGGAGAAGCCCAGCTCGAAGGTGGAGATGACGCGCTGCCCGCCGTTCGGCACGATCGCGAACCGGTAGGCGGAGATGTCGGCGTCGTTCACCGCCTGAAGCGTATCCGGCGCCGCGTTCAGATAGGCCGCCGTTCCGGCGATCGTCGTCGCCGCCACCGGGAAACGAGGAACGAGGTTGTTGTCGAAGTTGCCGAACTGGATTTGCGCGTAGATGTCCTTGGCGACCGGCTTGTCGCTCGCGGCGCTGCGGCGGAGCTTGTACTCGAGCACGAACTCGACCGCGGGACTGCCGACGGGCTTGCTGTAGATTTCGTTGATGCGATTTTTCAGGTTCCCCGTATTGGTGCGATAGTAAAAATAGCTGGATACGTTCGAGCCGTTCGAAGCGTCCCGCAGCTCGAGCGCGTTGTTCCCGTTCACCTGCACGATCTGCTGGCTGCCTCCGGACGACGCGTTCGACAGGACGAACGGACTCGCACCTCCGTCGAAGCGCGCGTCCATGTCCGCCGCCAGCCAGTTGACCATCGCCTGCGTACCAGCCTCATTCTCTGCCGGCTGATTGACCGTCGACGGCTCTACGCCGCCTCCATCCTCTGCCGGCTGGTTGACCGTCGACGGCTCTGCGCCGCCTCCATCCTCTGCCGGCTGGTTGACCGTCGACGGCTCTGCGCCGCCTCCATCCTCTGCCGGCTGGTTGACCGTCGACGGCTCTGCGCCGCCTCCATCCTCTGCCGGCTGGTTGACCGTCGACGGCTCTGCGCCGCCTCCAACCTCTGCCGGCTGGTTGACCGTCGACGACTCTGCGCCGGCCTCATCTTCCGCGGACGCTTGACCGCCCGGCACGTATCCCGCCAGCAGCGTCATCGCCAGCAGCCAACCCGCGACTCTTCTTTTCCTCATTGATCCGACCTCCGTAATTGGATTAAAATCCTGTAAGCGCTTGCAAAAATGCGACCGAAACACCCTCCCTTAATGCTCGTCGATGCCAAATCCGCTGCTTATCGGCCTCCCCTGCCGGCATCACCTCCTCTCTGCCGCTCCGGCTCCGGCGCTCTGGTGCTTCTCATCCGATATTCCGCCTATGTGCGTAATCGGATGGATCTCATTGCGCCTCCATCCGATATGTCGCCCATGTGCGCAATCTCATGCCTCTCTTGGCGCCGCTTCCCCGATGTTCCCGAGATCCGGCTCGACCCGCACCCGGATCCAGGCCGGGCGGCGTTCCCCCGGGCCGAGCCGCAAGCAGTCCCCGCACCGGATGGCGTCGTCGATGTCCGAGAACCGGGACGTGGACGGCTCCAGCGCGACGGTGTAGAGGTCCTCGTCGTTCCGGGACCAATAGCGCAGGCACGGGAACGTCTCGCGGTCCCAGCTCAGCTTCAGTTGCAGCCCGAGCGCCGGATTGCGGATGCCCGCTTCCCCTTCGCGGAATCCGAACAGAGGCGCGTAGCAATCCCCTCCGTTCGGCGACGGCGGCTCTACCTTGCGCAGATCTTTGCGTCCGCCGCCGGCAAGCCGCACCTCGCCCGGCTCTTCTTCGAACTTCTCCAGAGCCTCAAGTGCGCCGCGAGACTCGCCCCCCTCAAGCTTCTCCTCTTCGTACCGCCATACGTTGAACACCCGGCTTCCTTCCGGCAAAATCACCCGGGCGCTCTCGCCGACAAGCGGGCTGGCGAAAGCCGGATGGTGGGTCCAGATAAAAAGAATGTCCTCCCCTCCGACGTTCGTCACCTCTTCCGTCACGACCAGCTCGGGCTCCCCGGCGGCGAGCCGGAACGTCTTCTCGATCGCGAGAGGGGCGAACGGCAAGCTCGCCCGGCAGACCAACGTCGCGTCCGCCCCCTCGCTCCGAATCTCGTACTCCCACGGGATCCCGGCCGACTCGCCTTCCCGCAGCCGGTCGACCTCCCGGCCGCCGAACCGCGCCCGGTTCGGAACGATGTCCTGCCAGCCGCCGGGATACGCTTCCGCGTAGTGCGTCAACCGGTCGGTCCGCAGGTCCCTTCCCCGCAGCGGCGCGAGTCCGCTCTTCGTCTTCAGGAGCAGGTCGGCGGCTAGCGGCTTGTACGTCAGCTCCCACACGTCCGTCCCCTTGCCGACGAGCACGACCGCCCGCAGCCATTCGTTCTCCAGCCGAACCGCCTCGATGCCTTCGACCTCGACCTTCACCGCTTCCGCCGCGTTCGCGCAGCTCATCCTCTCATCCTCCTCGCTTGTAGCCCTCGTCAGCCGAAGGTCCTCAGCGCTCTCTCGTCCGTGCATCCGCCCTCCCCCTGTCACACCCTTCGGCCGCCCATGTTGATGCCTTCCGCCTCCGCTCAGGCAAATAAAACTGTGGATGACCCAAACACTATCGGAACTCATCCTGGATAAATCTGGATTCCAACTCGATTCTGCCTTGAGAAAGGCGCCTTACTTGAGGTGGTGAATGAAAAATCATACAAAATCTGTTTCAGAAAGGCGCCTTGCTCGAATGTTGTACGAAAAAACATACAAAATCTGCTTCAAGAAGGCGCCATACTTAAACGGTGTACGAAAAATCGTACAAAATCTGCTTCAGGAAGGCGTCTTGCATGAAGGTTGTATGAAAAATCATATAAATTAGGATTTATCAACGCGATTCACCTAAATGTTGGATGAAAAATCACGCAAATCATCCACAGAAAAGAAAGACGGGCACTCGGTGCGGAAGCGGCCGAAATACCCGTCTGGAATGGAAGAGCGGCGCGTCGGAATCGTCTCGGCTTATTTGTTCGCCAGGAATTCGTCGATCTGCCTCTGGAGCTCGATCTGGATCTTCTTGGCGTTGCCTTCGGCTTCCTTCTTGAACTTCGCCCACGTCGAGTCCGGATCGACGACGCCGTCGAACAGGGCGTTGTAATACTTGTCCGCGGTCGTGTTGTACAAGGTGATCTCGTTCATGACGGGAGTCGGGTCGAACGAGAAGCCGGTCAGAACGCTCGGCGTCAGGTTGGACGCGTCCTTGTTGAACTTGTAGTGCGCGATCGTCTCTTCGTCGAAGCCGGCGTTAAGCCGGTCCAGCGTCGGGTTCCACACCCAGGCGTAGCCGAACGGAGGATAGTTCGCGTCGAGCTGCTTGTACTGGTCGTCGCCGATCTTCTCGAAGTTCTTGCCTTCGATGCCGTAGGCGAGCAGGTCGTAGTTGTCCTTCTGCGCCGTCCAGTTCAGGAACATCATGGCGCGCTCCTTGTGCTTGCTGACCTTCGGGATCGCCAGGAAGTTCGCCTGCTGGAAGTTCGTGATGTTGGCGCCCTTCTCCATCTTGACGAAGGTGACCGGCTCGAGCTCCGCTCCCGGAGCGTTGGCGGCGATAGCCGCGGCCATGCTGGACGGCACGCCGAATTCGTTGTGCACGGCGACGGCGACCTTGCCCGATTGGATGACCGAGTCGATGTCCTTAAGCGCCAGAATGTCGGGATGAATAAGGCCGTCCGTATACAGCTTGCGGGCATCCTGGATCCACGACCAGACGCGCGGCTCCATCTCGTCGAACAGGTTGTACACCTTGCCGTCGTTGTTCTTGTAGTACAGCACGAGGCTCTGGCCGAGCGCGTCCGACCGCAGAATCTGCGGATCGTATTCCATGAACGCGCGGAACGCTCCCCACGAGACGTCCGTCGAGCTGCCTTGGCCGTAGGCGAGCAGCGGGATGACGTCCTTCTCGTTCTCCTTCACCTTATAAGCGAATTGGATCAATTCGTCGTACGTGCGAATCGGAGGCAGCCCGTACTTCTCGCGCAGGTCTTTGCGAACGAGGTACGTGCGTCCGGCCAGATGCGTGTTGCCCATCGGCAGCGCGTAGATCTTGCCTTGGAACTTGTTGGCGTCGAACATCTGCTGCGAGCGAACCTTCACCGCGTCCTGCCCGTACTTCGCGAGCAAATCCTCCAGCGGCTCGAAGTAGCCCGCGCTGATCATCTGCTGGATGTGCAGCCACGGCGCGTCGAAGATGAGGTCCACGTCTTCGCCGGACGCGAGCATGACCTGCGTCTTCTGGGCGAGATCGGACCATGGCACGAACACGACGTCGAGCTTGACGTTGATCGTGTCGGCCATGCGCTTCTCCGCTTCCTTGATGACGGCGTCCATGTCGGCCGGCCGGTCGCCGGGCAGCACGATCTTCAGCGTGACCGGATCGAGCTTGGCGGACCCGGACCCGGAATCCGACGCAGGAGCCGTCGCGGACGGTGAAGCGTTGCCGGTGCCGGAGGCACCCGGGGACGAGCCTCCCGAGTCGTTCGATTTGGAGCTGCATCCGGCGAGCGCGGCCAGGACCAGAGAAGCGGCCGCCATCGTCGCCACACTTTTTCCCATTCTCATTGCAGTGACCTCCCAGTGTCGTTGTTCTACTCTCGATTGCTTCTATTCTCAACCGGATGTCTCCGAGTCAAGACTACCCCTTCAGCGCGCCGATCGTAATCCCCTTGACGAAATATTTCTGAATGAACGGGTACAGGAAGACGATCGGGCCGATGGTCAGGCACACGGTCGCAAGCTGGACCCCGTACGTCGGCAGCGGCTGGTTGTACACCGTCTGGCTTCCTCCCACGTAGGCGCTGATATTGATGTTCGAGATGAGCTGGCGGATCATCATCTGCAGCGGGTGAAGCTTGTAATCGTCGATGAACATAAGCGCCAGGAAAAAATCGTTCCAATACTGAAGCGCGTAGAACAGCCCCACCGTCGCGATGACCGGCTTCGAGATCGGGAGAATGATCCGGAAGAAGATCTTCAGGTCGTTCGCCCCGTCGACCGTCGCGGCTTCGTTGATCTCGTAAGGAAGCGTGCGGAAGAAGGACACCATGATAAAGGCGAAGAACGGGTTCAGCAGGTACGGAAGAATAAGCGCCCAGAGCGTGTCCTTCAGATGCAGCCAATTCGCGATCAGAATATAGAAGCCGACGAGCCCCGCTCCGAAAATCATCGTGAAATAAGTCAGGAACGACAGCGCGCTGCGGTACTTCACCTTCGGGTGGGCGAGGACGTAGGCGTACATCGACGTCACGAGGACGGCCAGCACGGTTCCGGCGACGGTCACGGTCGTGGAGACGAAGTAGCTGCTCGCCACCTGCTTGCCGTGCATGACGAATTGATAGGCGGACAAGGAGAAGTCCTTCGGCAAGAGCTGGTAGCCGTGCCGCTTGATCGCCGACTCGTCCGCGAACGAATTGATCAGGACGAGCCAGAACGGCACGAAGCAGGCGAGCGCGAACAAGCCGGTGAAGGCGTACAGGAAGACTACGAACGTCTTCTCGGTGAAGGAACGGTCGGTGCGGACCTTGACCGCGCGGGCCGTTCGGACCCGGGGAATGGAGTTTTCCATGAGGCGTGTCGTCCTCCTTTTGTCAGAATAGGCTGGAATCCGGATCGATCTTCTTGGCGACGGCGTTGAAGATCACGATCGTGACGAGTCCCATGACCGATTGATAGAGTATGACGGCGGACGACTTGCTGAAGTCGCCGAGCTGCCGCAGCGCCCGGTACGAATACGTGTCGATGACGTCGGTCGTCGGATAGAGCGGCGCCGTGTCGCCGACGATGCCGTAGATCATGCCGAAGTCCCCGTAGAAGATCCGGCCGACCCCGAGCAGCGCCAGGACGATGAGCACGTTGCGGATAAGCGGGATCGTTATATGGACGATCTGCTGGAATCGGGTCGCTCCGTCGATCCTCGCGCTCTCGTAATATTCGCCGGAGATGCCGGCGATCGCCGCGAGGAAGATGATCGAGTAGTAGCCCGCGAACTTCCAGACGTAGACGATCGTCAGGACGGCTGGCCAGATGCCGGGCATCAGGTACCAGTTGCGCGGCTCCAGCCCGTTGGCGGCGAGCGTCCGGTTCAGGATGCCGTCGGTCGTGTTCAAGAAGGCGAACACCATCATGCTGACGACGAGCCACGAGATGAAGTAGGGCATGAAGATGAAGGATTGCGCGATTTTCTTATAGAGGCGGCTGGCGATCTCGTTCAGGAAGATCGCGAGAATCAGCGCGATTCCGAGCCCGCAGACGATGAACAGTCCGTTCAGGAAAATCGTGTTGAACGTGACCGTGTACCAGTCGCTGCTCATGAAGAAAAACTTGAAGTTGTCGAAGCCGACCCACTTGCTCCCCCACAGCCCGTCCGACAGCCGGTACTTCTTGAACGCGATCAGATGCCCGGCCATGGGCACGTAAGCGAACACGAGCAGGAACAGCAGTCCGGGTACGGCCAGCAGGTATAAATATTTGTTTTTGGCGATCTCTCTGGCTATTGCCACTTGCGCAACGTCTCCTCTCCCGGTGCGATATTCGGTTTGCTATGACCCAAGCTTACGGTTCGTTCGAACGGTCTGTATAGTTCTCATCCGGGAGATTCGGCCGGATATCCCGCGATATCGCGAGATTCCCGAAGGTTCTGAATCCGGAAGCCGGGTTCGCGTCGCGGAGATCGGGGGTTCGGGAGGGGGATCGGGGCCTTGCCGGGGCGCAGTTCCAGCTATCGCGGAGCTCCGACCGATCGCGGCGCTGCGAAGGAGCGTGCAATGCGAGGGGGCGTGCAACGAGAAAGAACATGCATCGCGAAGGGGCGTACAACGAGATGAGGCATGCAACGCGAAGGGGCCGCCTCCCGCGAGGCAGCCCCTCTTCTCTATGCTTGATCCCGGTACTGGCTGGGCGTTAGCCCCGTCGCCTTCTTGAACACCGTGAAGAAGTGGCTCTTCGTCTGGAAGCCGGCCCTCTCCCCGATGTCCGTCACCGTCCAGTCGGTCGTCGCCAGCAGCTCCTTCACCTTGGCGATTCTCTCCTGCAGAATGTAATCCGCCAGCGTCACGTCGAGCGCTTCCTTGAACAGCTGGCGCGCGTGCCGGGTCGACAGCGACACGTGCTCGGCGATCTCCTCGATCGTCAGCATCGGGTCGTGCAGATGGTTCTTCACGTATTCGACGATCTCGGCCGCGACCTCGTCCCGGCGGCTCGAGCCCTTCTTGTTGCTCAAGTCGTCGAGGATGCCGAGCAGCTCCCGCTCCAGCCACCCGCGGACGCCGGCCAGCGTGTCGAACGATTCCAGCAGGTTCTCGATGCCTTCGACCGATTCGACGGACGGGAGTTTGTTGAACGTTTTGAAAAGCGTATAAAGCATCAGCGACAGCTGGAACTTGCTCTGCGCATAGTGCATCGCCTGCATGTCCGCGAAGATCCGGTCCAGCCCGGCGGCGATCTCCTCCCGCTGGCCCGCCCGGACGCTGCGGATCAGCTCGTCCAGCAGACGGTCGTCGTGCAGCGGCTGAACGGTGCGCATGTAGTTCTCGAAGTCCCGTTCCCGGAAGATCTTGTCCTCCCCGGACACGAACCGAAGCATCGTCAGCTCGTGGACGTGCTGGTACGCCGCGCGAAGGTCGTCGCCGAACGCGACCGGCCCGCCGAAGGAGACCGCGACCCGAACCTGCATCCACTGGGCGATCTGCTCCTTGGCTTCTTCGAGAGAAGCCGTCAGGCTGTCCGGAGAGATCGACGCCCCCGAGACCAGCAGGACCAGGTGATCGCTGCCCAGGTCGACCGCTTCCGCGAAGCCGCTTCGGCGGACGATCTCCTCCGCGATGTTGCCCATCGCGTACTTCATCAGCTTGCGAGAGGCGAACCCGTACTTCTCCTTGAACGCGCTGTAGCCGTTGATCCGCATGACGCACAGATACAAGGACTCGCCGCCGAACAAGTCGGACTGCTCCCGAAGATACGGCTCGACCGGCGCGATCAGCTTGCCCTGCAGAATCCACTGCCGAAGATATTCCGACTTGATCACGTTCCGGTGCTCCCGCATCGACGAATCGAGACGGACCATCCGGTCCTCCAGCAGCTCGATTCCTTGCCGGATAACCCGAATCTCTTCGAGCGGCCCGTCGCCGGACCTGCTCGCAAGACTCGGACCCAGCTTCTGCTCCAGCTGGTTCGCGAGCTGCGAGAACGGCCGGAAGGCGCGCCGGGAATTCCAGAAGAGGATGGCGATCAGGAGCAGGATCATGCCCGACAGGATCGCGATCATTCGCGTGCGGAAGACGAGGAAGTCGGCGCGGATCCCCTTCAGCTCGGCCATCTGGTACAGCTTCCAGCCCTGAGGCTCGATCAGCTCGTACCGAACCGCCCAGGACTGGCCCCCGTAGCGTTCCGTGAAGTTCCCCGAGCCCGCTTCCGACGCCTTGGCGGCCAGCTCGGCGTATAGCTCGGCGTTCGGTTCGGCGTTCGGTTCGGCGTTCGGCTCGGCCGCATCGGCACCGGCGGAGCCGAGCATGACTTCGCCCTTCTCGTCGAGAATGAACGACTTGAACCCGGCGGCGTTGCCGTCGCCGCCCTTCAACAAGTACTGCTTCATGACCTCGTCGTCCAGCAGAAGCACCAGATAGCCGAACGACGGCTGGCCGGAAGGCACCGTCGGAATCATGATCGCGAGGCGCCGCTCCCCGTTCGTCCGGTGAACGAAGAGTCGCTGGTAGGCGCTTCGCGGAGCCTTCGCCAACGCCAGAATCTCCGGGTCCGCGAAGCTCTCGAACGAAGAGATTCCGTACTTCAGGTCGATGGCGTGCTCGGTTCGCATGTTCAGCAAATACGCGTTATACAGGAACGGCTCGGTCGTCTTGTACTTGGCCGCGGCCGCAAGCGCTTCCACTTCCGCCGTCCGCGATTCGGACTCGGCCGTCAGCCAGGCTTGAATGCTGCTGTCCGAGTACATATTGAAGCCGTAGGCGATCATTTTGTCGAAGATAAACTTGGCGTTGTCCCGCGAATGCTCGATCTCCGTCCGGTTCACCTTGTCGATCTGCTCCATGGCGTAGCGGGAGAACTGGTTCGTCATCAGATAGACGATCGGAACGGAGACGAGCGCGAAAAGAAGGCTGATGCCGAGGAATATGCGAAGGTACGTCCGTCTCGGAACGAACCGGCTCAGCTCCGCGATCGGCCGAAGCCCCATCGAGAACGGTTGGCGCATGCAAGGTCGAACCTCCTGTCGGGCTTGGATGTCAATCGGCGACGTCGACCTGCACGTTCGACTCCTTGCATGCTTGCAGCAGCGCGTCGTCCGGCAGCTTATCCGTCACGAGCCGGCTCACGCCCGACAGCGGGGCGAAGGACACAAGCACCTTGGCGCCGAATTTGCTGTGGTCGAGCACGATCGCGGCCTCGGCGGCTTGGCGGATGGCGAGCTGCTTGATCTCGGCCTCGTACAGGTTGGAGTTGCTGAAGCCGTGCTCCGCGTTGACCCCGGTCGCCCCGAGGAACGCGCGGTCGAACGCCATGCCGGACAGCGACTGGACGGCGATCGGCCCGACGAGGGAATGCGTCGCCTCGAGCAGCGTGCCGCCCGTCATGATCGTCGGAATCTGCTTGGCGGCCAGCTCGGCGGCGACGTTCAAGGCGTTGGTGACGACGGTCGCCTTCATCCCGGCCGGCAGGAAGCGCGCGACCTGAAGCGTCGTCGTGCCTCCGTCGAGGAATACCGATTCCCCGGGCCGGATCATCGAGGCGGCTTTGCGGCCGATTCTCGCCTTTTCTTCCATCGATAAGCCGGTTCGCTCCTTCAGCGCCACGTCCTGCCCGACGAAGATCGCGCCGCCGAACGTGCGACGGACGGAGCCCGCCTCCTCCAGCTTCTCCAGGTCGCGCCGAATGGTCATCTCCGTCACCTGGAACGCTTCCCGCAGGTCGGCGATTCTCGCTTCGCCCTGTCGGGAGATGAGGTCCAGCATCTGTCGTTGTCTGGCGTTCAATATCAGTGGAGCTTCCTGCTTCATGCCTTGCGGCCTCCCGCTTGTCTAGTTCGTCGTGCCTCTATTATCGCTTGGCCCGGCGATTCGTTCAACACCGATCGCGCCGCCGGCCGGAACTATTCGTCCTCTTCGATAACGGGGATCCGCACGATCGACGGGTCCGTGAACACGTCGAATTCGTCCCGGCTCGTGCTGGAGAACTCCGAGACGATCGCGCCCTCCGGTCCTCCCTGGAACCAATGCTTCGTGCCCGGCGGAATCGTGTACTGCTCTCCCGGCCCGAGGACGATCTCGCGGAAGACCGTATACCAGGCTTCGCTGCCCGCGGGCACGGCCGCCCGGATCTCGCCCGCGCGTTCTCCCACCACGTACAGGTAGACCGTTCCCCAACGGCAGCGGAACGTCTCCATCTTGCCGGGCTCTCCGTTCACGGGAGGATGGAGATGCTCGGGACACGTCTGTCCGGGGAAAAGCGCCAGTTCCTTCGCGCAATAGCGATCCGTATTGACGTAAGTGATCAGCTCGAGCCCCTGCTCCTCCAGCCGGCCGAGCCCGAAGCCCGCGACCTCGATCCGACCGCGCTCCTCCTCGGTCAGTACGATGCCCGCCCGCGCGAACAGCTCCGCCGTTCGCTCCTGCGCCTTCTTTACTTCGCTTCTTTTCATCGGCTCATCCCCTTCTTCTTAACATGGCGGAATGACAACGCCTTCAATTCGATCGGCGCTTCTCCCGGATGCCGCTTCCGCTTCCTCCTTCGCTTACGCGGGACCATCCCGGCAAAGACGGAACGCGCTCGCTGGACCGCCAGCCCGAGGCGATCCGCTCCCGGATCTCGTCCCAGCTCCGCACGCCGCTGACCGCATCCGCCCGCTCCACGTTGCAGGCGCCCGCTCCGACCGCGGCGAGCAGGGCATCCTCGGGATCGAGCCCTCGCAGCAGCCCGCCGAGGAAGCCCGCGATCGTACAATCCCCGGCTCCCGTCGTGCCGGCGACCTCGACTTCGTAGCAAGGAACGAGCAGCTCCCGGTCCAGCCACTTCGCCAGCTTCTCTCCCGCCGGCGCGCAAGCTCCCATGCCTCCGAGGCGTCCGGCATCCGCCGTCGTCCGCAGGTAGAAGCCGAACTCGCCGAGCTTGAGGCCGACGATGGCCGCTCCCATGGAGAGCAGCTCCTCGGACAGAGAACCAAGCAGCGGACCGTCCGCATAGGCGAGCAGCTCGGACGTTCCGTGAAGTTCTACCAGCTCGAGGTACCGGTCCGGCCGAAGCATGTACAGAATCTCTTCGAAGCTGGGCAGGAAGACGTCCGCGAGCGGGAGAACCCGGGCGAGGATCGCCCGCCAATCCGCCCGTCCCGCCGGAGACTCGGGGTCCGGCCTCGCCAGGTCCAGCGAGACCGTCAGCCCTTCGGCCTTCGCCTTCGCGAGCAGAGATTCGAGTTCGGCGCCGCCGTCCTCGTACATCCGGCGCATCAGCGGCGGGTAGCCGAAGTGGAACGCCTTCGCTCCCCGAAGCGAATCCGCCGGTACGTCCGCCGCGGCGAACGTATCGTTCGCGCCCGTCGCATGCAGGAAGATCCGGTCCACGCCCGGAGGGCTGATCACGACGGAATACGAGCTCGTCTCGCCGGAAGCGACGATCATTCCGTCCGCCAGCCGTTCGCCGTGTTCGCGAAGCTTCTTCCGAATGAGATCGCCGAACGGATCGTCCCCCACCTTGCCCATCAGCTTCACCGGGAAGCCGAGGCGATGAAGGGAGAGACCGGTGTTGGAGACGGACCCGCCCGTGGACAGCACCGCCGGTCCGACCTCGACCAGCTTGCCCGGAACGAGCAGGTCGCCCAGTCCGGACGCCGGCTTGGCTCCGGCGATCGAAGGAATGACGTCCAGACAGATGTGGCCGGCGACGACGATATCGGCCGCAGCGTGCTCGGTCGGCTTCGCGCTCACGCCGGAGCCCCCCAATCGACGGCGGCCGTTCCGCCCGTCCGGTGCGACTCGAGCGCCGCGGTGAACAGCCGGTGGCTGCCGGCCGCTTCCTCCGGCGTCGCGCAGCGGAACGGCTGCGACATCCCCTCCGTTCCGTGCGCGATCTCGTCGCAGAACGCAGCCCACATCTGCAGGATGGAATCGGAGAAGCCGAATTCGAAGATCGGTCCCGTGATCGTTCCGTAAGCCGAACGGTAGGGCGCGTCGGCGACGTGCCACGCTTGCGGCCCGCCGGCTTCGTAGGGGAGGGACGCGACCTGCTTCGGGTTCTTGGTCGTGAACTCCGCCGACCACTTCGTGCCCTGAATCCGGATGAACCACGTGTTCGCGTGTCCGGGGGCGATTCTTTTGGTCGACAGGATCATCGGGAACTGCTGCCCATCCGTCGACACGTCGCAGGCGAGAATCGCGTTGTCCCACGTCTCGCACGGCGCGGTTCCTCCTTGGCCGTCGGGACGCTCCTCGATGATCTTGGTCAGAAGCGCTCTTACGGTGCTAGGCTTCCAGCCGAAGCGAAGCGGCAAGTGAAGCACGTGCAGGCCGAGATCGCCCATGCAGCCGTACTCGCCGTTGGTCGCGATGCGCCTCTTCCAGTTGATCGGCTTCGTCGGATCGAGGTCGCTGGAGTGCCAGAAGCCCGCTTCGACTTCGATAATCCGGCCGAACCGGCCTTCTTCGACCCACTTCACGATCTGCTGGGCACCCGGGAAAAACGGAAATTCGGAAGAGCTGCGAACGACGACGCCGGGGTTCTCGCGGATCGCCTTCAGAATCGCTTCGTTCGCTTCCCGGTCGATGCCGAATGGCTTCTCGCCCAGCAGATGCTTGCCCGCTTGAATGATATCGATATAAATCCGCTCGTGCAGGTTATGAGGCACCGCGCAATAGACGGCTTCGACGTCGGGATCGGCGAGCAGCTCCCGGTAGTCCGCGTACGCACGCCGGACGCTCGGCACGTTCTCTTCGAACCAGCGGGTCGCCGCGGGGTTCGCGTCGCAGACGGCCACGATGCGGGGTTCGAAGTCGACCCCCGTCAGGTGGCACCAGCGGGCGGCCGCGCTGGCGAACTCCTTGCCCATCAGGCCGCAGCCGATGACGCCGAAGCGAATGATTCTTTTGTCCATCAGGACCGGCCTCCTCTCAGAATCGCGAGCGCCTGCTCGGCGGACGCCCCATCGTGGACGATGGCCATCAAGGCGGACGTCATCGCGGCCGGATTGTCATGCTGGATGACGTTGCGTCCGTAGACGATGCCGGATGCGCCCTTCTTCATCAATTTCTCCGTCCGATGCATAATCTCCTCGTCGCTGGCCCGTCCGCCGCCCCGTACGAGCACGGGGACGCCGGAGGCGACTTCGATCACCCGGTCGTACTCGTCCACGTCGTCGGTCGGATCGGCCTTGATGACGTCCGCTCCGAGCTCGACGCCTTGGCGGACGAGCGCCATGATTTTGCGCAAGTCGCCGTCCGTCATGTAGCCGCCCTTCACCTCGTTCGGCAGCATGACGAGCGGTTCGACCATGAGCGGCATGCCGTATTTGTCGCACTCGGACCTCAGCAGCATGACGTTGCGCACGCACTGCCGGTGCAGCTCCGGCTGGTCGGGGAGAAGCAGCAGGTTGACGCAGACCGCGACCGCGTCCAGGCGGACGGCCTGCTCGATCGCGCGATCGATCAGTTCGCTGAACAGGTGCCTCGGCAGCGTGTCGCCGTAGATGTTGGCGGCGTCCGTTCTCAGGACGAGCCCCGGCTTCTGCTTGCCCGGGATGTCCTGCAGGAGGCGAGCCTGCCCCGAGCTGAGCTGGATGCAGTCCGGGCCGGCCTGGACGACCGTCTCGATCGCGGACTTCATATTCTCGATGCCGGACAAGAAGGAGAATTCGTTGAAGAAGCCATGGTCGATGGCGACGTCGAAGCATTTGCCTTGGGCGCTGAACATGCGGTTTAATCGGGCTTTGGCGGACATGGGTGCGGCAGCTCCTTTTCGATAATAACATGATTATGTTCGTTTATAACATTATCATATTCATTATGAACATTTCAATCCTGAAAATGGAGCGGCGCCTCGCTTGCAGGTTGCTCGACGGCGGCATTCACGGCCGTTTTTGGAGGTTACGGCCGCCGTGGGGGACCTTGGAGCTTGCTGTAACCGCCATTTTGGCGGTTGCAGCAGCCGAGTTGGCCGCGTCGCCCTCTGCAACCGCCATTTTGGGTGTTACAGCAGCCGAACTGACTGTGACGCTCTCTGTAACCGCCATTTTGGCGGTTGCAGCAGTCGAGTTGGCCGCGTCGCCCTCTGTAACCGCCATTTTGGTTGTTACTAAGAACTCGGTTACTGGGCCAAGCCAAAAATCTATTTTGTGGATGCAGCTACTTGCGGCGCACTTAAGAGGGGGCGGTTCTTTCGATATAAGCTTGAAACTGCAACAGAAATTTTTGTTAGTTGTATGCAAGTTGGACGGGGATTGGGTGCTGCAACGGATGTTTCGTTAGTTAAAGGCCACGTTGTACGGGGATTGGGAGCTGCAACGGATGTTTCGTTAGTTACATGGCAAGTTGACGGGGATTGGGTACTGCAACGAATGTTTCGTTAGTTGGAGGTTAGGTTGCGCAGATTTCGGGGGCTGCGGCGTATCGTGCGACCGGATCGCAAAAAGGGACGAGCCGGAGAGCATGCTCCGGTTCGTCCCTTTTTCCAAGCCAGGCTATTTCGCGAGCCCGCGATAGGATAGGCCGGGCACTCCACGCTCTGCTCGTTCTCCTTGCTCTGCCCCTTCTTCTTGCTCTGCCCATTCTCCTTGCTCGGCCCATTCTCCTTGCTCGGCCCGCTCCCTCCGGCTCAGCCGGGCGGCCGATACCGCCGCCTCCTCGATCAGGCGATGATGCGGCGAGCGGTGGCAGACGGGATCCGTCGCCGAGGCGTCGCCCGTCAGCAGAAAAGCCTGGCAGCGGCAGCCGCCGAAGTCCTGGAAGCGGCGATCGCAGCTTCGGCACGGCTCCGGCATCCAGCCGAAGCCGCGGTACGCGTTGAAGCTGGCGGATTCCCGCCAGATCCAACCCAGGCTCCGCTCGCGCACGGATTCGAACTCCATCGTTCGAATCGAGGATGCCGCGACGCAGGGATACGCCCGCCCGTCGGGAGCGACCGCGAGCGACAGCTTGCCCCATCCCCCCATGCACGGCTTCGGATAGTCCTCGTAGTAGTCCGGCACGACCCAGATCAGCTCGAGGCTCCGCCCGTGCCGTTCCTTCGCGCGCGCGAACGCTTCCTCCGCCGCCGCGAGCTGCTCTCGCGTCGGGAGAAGGGCATCGCGGTTCATAAGCGCCCACCCGTAATATTGCGCATGGGCGAGCTCCAGCCGGTTCGCTCCCCATGAGGCGCACAGGTCGACGATCTCTTCGATCTGGCCGATATTATGGCGGTGCAGCACGACGTTCATGTTGAGCGGAAGCCCGCATGCGACGATCGCCGCGGCCGCTTCCCTCTTCCGGTCATGGGCCCGGAACCCGGCCAGCCGGTCCGCCAGCCCGGGCTCGGAGGCCTGCACGCTGAGCTGGAAGCTGTCGACGCCGGCTTCCGCGAGTCGGACGATCCTCTCTTCCGTGAGCCCGATACCGCTCGTGATCAGGTTGACGAACATCCCCAGCTCGCGCGCCCGGCGGGCGAGAATGTCCAGGTCCGGCCGCAGCAGCGGCTCCCCTCCCGTGAAGTGAACCTGCACGGCGCCGAGCCCGCTCGCCTCCTCCAGCACCCGGAGCCATTCGCCGGTATCCAGCTCCTCTTCCCGCTTCCGAAGCTCGACGGGGTTCGAACAGTAGACGCAATGAAGCGGACAGCGGTGCGTCAGCTCCGCCGTCAAGGCGTAGGGCAGCTCCTCTCCCATGACTCCACCCATCCTTTATCCGCGGCTTCCGCGAGGAAATCGACGATGTCCGGCTCGAGCCCCTTCTGGTTATATTCGGTCTCCAACCGCTCAACGATCCCGGCGACCGTCCTCGTTCCGTCGCAGAGCCGAAGAATGGCTCCCGCCGTCGGATTCAGCCGCACGACCCGCTCCGGGAGCAGCAGCAGCTCCGTCTGCCGCGCCTCGTCGTACCGGAGCCGGGCCGGGCTGCGCAGCTTGGGCCGCGCGGTCGGCACCGGCGCCGTCACGCCCGGTTCTCCTCGTCCGGGTACGCGAGACTCAGCGCGTCCAGCAGCGCCCACAGCACGTCGCACTTGAACGAGAGCGCGGCCACGGCCGCCTCCTGCTCCTTCCGGGTCTTGCATTCCCGCATGACGAGTCCCACCCCTTGATCCGCGTCGCGCGGCGCTTGCTGAAGCCGGGCGCGGAAATATTCGAGTCCTTCCGGCCGAATCCAGGGATACAGCTTCTCGAACACGCCGATCCGGCTCGAGACGAGCGTCGGGGCGAACAGCTCCGTGAGCGACGAAGCGACGGCCTCGGGCCACGGCCGAAGCCGGCAGAAGTTCACGTAAGCGTCCACGGCGAAGCGAACCGCGGGCAGCACGTGCCGTTCGTCCAGCATCTCCTCCCGCGGGATGCCGACGGCTTCGCCCAATCGGACCCAGGCTTCGATGCCGCCTTCGTCGTCCCCGCGCCCGTCGTGATCGATGATCCGCTGAATCCAGTCTCTGCGGTCTTCCCGGCTCGGAAGCTTCGAGAGTATAAGCGCGTCTTTCACCGGGATGTTTTTCTGATAATAGAATCGGTTCGCCACCCAGCCTCGCACCTGCTCCGGGCTCAGCTTCCCTTCGTGCATCCGGACGTGGTAAGGATGCTTGTCGTGATAACGCGATTCCCCGACCTTCCGGAGCTGCGCCATGAATTGTTCGTTGGACCATGGTTCGGGCACGTTCAGACCTCCAGTTCCATTCCGTCGAAGCCGATCTCGATTCCCTTCTCTTCAAGTCTGCGACGTTCGGCGGAACTCTCGTGCAGAATAGGGTTCGTATTGTTGACGTGAATGTAGATTTTCCTCTTGGCCGGAAGTCTCGCAAGCCGCTCCAGACTGCCCCCCGGCCCGGCGATCGGGAGATGTCCCATCTCGGCCGCCGTCCGCTCGGAGACGCCCAAGCCGCGCAGCTCGTCTCCCCGCCAGAACGTTCCGTCCGCGAAGACGCAATCCGCGTTCGCCGTCTGCCGGTCCAGCTCCTCCGTCCACTCTTCGATGCCGGACGCGTAGACGACGGCGCCCCCCGTTCGCGCGTCCTCGATCCGGTAGCCGATCACCCACGGCGCCTCTTCTTCCTCTCTTCCTCCCGAAGCGTAACGGGGAGGCTTGCGGCCGAGAGAGAACGGAACCACGATTAGATTCCCCCCAAAAAGAGGAAAAGATTCCCGAGGCATCGCGGCCCGCCAACGGAAATCGGCGTAAGGCTCCACGATCCGCCGCACCGGGAAGGCGCCGGCCAGCGCTTCCAGCACCGGAAGCGAGGCGTAAACGTCGAGCTGCGTCCCCTGGCGCAGGCTGAGCAGGCCGACGGTATGGTCCAGCTCCGCGTCCGTCAGCAGGACGCCGGCGATCGGAGTTCCCCGCACGGAACGGGGATGGAGCTGCGGGGCCGATTCGATCTGCGCGCAGACGTCCGGCGTCGCGTTGATCAGGTACCAGGCTTCGCCGTCGTCGCTGACCGCCAGCGAATCGTTCGTCCGGGCTCGTGCCGCGCCCTCCCCTTTCCTCGCGAGAAGGCAGGTCGGACACCCGCAATTCCACTGGGGGAACCCTCCGCCCGCGGCCGTTCCCAATACTAGAATCCGCAAGAGCCGGCCTCCCCTCTACATAGAAGATGCCGGATGGCTCCGGCATGTCGGCTTACTTCTGGTAGGCGTATGCGGTCACCTCGGCGCACACCTCGATCACTTCGAACGCGGGCTTCACCCACATGCTCCCACCTCCCTCGCGTTTGCTCGAAGCCGGCCTCCGTTCCTCGCCGTCTCCGGGCTTGCGCCCGCAATTCAGTGTATGTGCCGCGATTTGTCCATTAATACCGAAAAATAACGGCGCCTTCGTAAACAGGTTCCAGCAAAAAAAAGAACCGCTCCCACTGGAGCGGTCGTCGAACGGAGCCGGGAGAGACCCGACAGCGGTTCGTTTATCTAGCCTGGTCATCGCCCGACAGCCGTTCGTTCGTCATGCCAGGCTAACGCCCTGTTGCCATGCGTTCGTCATGCCTTCCCGACGCCCGCCAGCTCGACGAGCTTGCCCAGCGTCTTCCAATTGCGCGTCGTGGCGGGGACGTCCAGCTTCCCCAGATGCATCGCCAGCTTCGAGTCTCGCACGCTGCCTCGGAACAGCAGATAGACGTCCCGGCCTCGAATGACGTACTTGTCCTCGCCGTCCGCCGGGTAGGCGGCCGCCAGCTTCGCGACGCCTTCGGCGGAAGGCTCGTCCGCCATCATCGAGACGTACAGGCTCTCTCCCTGGCCGAGCGCTTCGGCCTCCGCGATCTCCTCGGGCGAGAAGGGGCAGCCGGCGGCGAGCCGGCTCAGCTCGTCCGACGTCCGGAGGATGACCTTCGCCGGGATGCCGAAGGCCGAATCGATCTTCCCTTCGATACTCTCCCGCAGCGCCGCTTCCCCTTCGTCCGATTCGAACAGCACGTTGCCGCTCTGGATGTACGTCCGGACGCTCCCGTACCCCAGATTCTCGAATTCGCGCTTCAGATCGGCCATCTTGATCTTGTTCTTGCCCCCTACGTTGATGCCCCGCAGCAGGGCGACGTACGTCGCCATCCGGCCACCTCTTCCCCTCAAATCGGATATCATGCTGTCTATAGTTATACCATCCCGCCGCCCCAAAAACGAACGGCGCGAACCCCTCCGGGGGCTCGCGCCGCACGATGCATCCGGGTCAGCCCTTGACGGAGCCGGCCGCGATGCCTTCCACGATTCGGTTGCTGAGCAGGAAGAACACGAGAAGAATCGGCAGGATGCTGACCATCAGCGTAGCGCCGATGGCTCCCCAGTCGGTCGTATACTGGCCGACGAAGTTCTGAACCCCGACCGTCAGCGTCTTCAGGGTGTCGGTGCTGATGAACGTGTTGACGAAGATGAACTCGTTCCAGTTGTAGATCATGTTGATGATCGCCGTCGTCGCGATGACGGACGCGGTCATCGGGAAGACGATGCGGAAGAAGATGCCGTGCGCGGAGCAGCCGTCGATGACGGCCGCTTCCTCGACCTCTCTCGGCAGCGAGGTATAGAAGCCGAGCATGATCATGATCGTGATCGGCATGTTGAACGCCACGTACGTCAGCACGAGCGACGCCGGATGGTCGATCAAGCCGAGGTTCTGGAACACGCTGAACAGCGGAATCAAGGCCGAATGAACCGGGATCATAAGACCGGTCATGAACAGCCCGAGCACCAGCTTGCTTCCCTTCCACTTCATGCGCGTGACGGCGAACGTGACGAGACTCGCGACCAGCACGGTGAGCGCGGTGGAGACGACGGTCAGCCAGACGCTGTTCAGGAAGTAGATGCCGATGTTCCCTTGCGTCCACACCTTCTCGTAATTTTCCCAGCGCCAATGCGTCGGGAGCGACAGCGGAGGGGTGTCGAACACTTCCTGGTTATTCTTCAACGAGAAGAACAAGAGCCATACGAGCGGCAAAATTTGCAGTATCGCTACGGCGGCAAGCGCGACGTAGAGAAGGGCGAAGCCGATCGTCCGGCCGAAGCCCTTCCCCGTCTCGGCCGCGGCCGGGCGAGGGGCGGTATGGGCGACGCTCATCCGAAGCCCTCCTGTCTCAAGAATATTGGATGCTGTCTTTGGTAGCGGTCGCGCGCCGGATCAGCCAGGTGGCGACGAGGCAGACGACGAGCAGGAAGAAGCCGACGGCGCTTCCGTAGCCGAAGTCGAACGCCTTGAACGCTTTGTGGTACATGTAGGAGGCGATCACTTCGCTGGAGTTGTTCGGCCCGCCGTCCGTCATGACGTAGATCAGGTCGAAGTACTTGAGCGATCCGACGAACGCGAGCACGATGGTTACCTTGATCACTTCCATGATAAGCGGGAGCTTGACGCGGAAGGCGATCTGCCAGGCGTTCGCCCCGTCGATCCGGGCCGCCTCCTCGAGCGAAGAAGGAATGTTCTTCAAGGCGGCGTAGTAGATGAGGATATAGAAGCCCGCGTACTGCCACAGAATCGGAATGAAGATGGCATAGAGCACGAGCGACGTGTCGGCGAGCCACGCGGGCGGATTGTCGAAGCCGAGAGAGACGAGGACGGAGTTGAGCACCCCGTTCGTCGGGTGGAAGATCTTGAGCCATAGCTGCGCGATAGCGACGGAAGACAGCAGCATCGGAATCAGGTAAATCTTGCGGAGCAGATTCGCTCCCTTGATGCGGCCCGACAGGATCAGGGCGACGATCAGGTACAGCAGCAGGCTGACGCAAGAGAACGCGGCGAGCAGCAAGGAATGCAGCGCGCTTTTCCAAAAAACACTGTCCTGCAATAACGCGGAATAATTGTCGAAGCCGATCCACTTCTGGGCTCCGATGCCGTTCCATTCGGTCAGGCCGTAATAACCCGTCATCGCGATCGGGATATAGATCAGCCCCAGGATCAACACCAGGGCGGGCAGAACGTACAGCGCGATGGCCCACTTGTTCGACATGACTTTGTCCAATGCGGCCGACCCCTTTCCTCGTATCATGGAAGGCGGAACCTGCCCGCGAACGCCGCGGGCAGGTCTCGCCGAATCAAGCGATGATGCCGGTTATTGGCCCGCCGCGATCGCCTTGTCGTGCTCGTCGGCGAACTGGTCCGGCGTGACGGCCTTGCCGAACAGCGCTTGAATCTGATTCAAGTGAGTCTCGGCCGCGCTGGCCTTCATCTGAACGTCGGCGAACAGCGTGATGCTCGTCGCCTTGTTCATCTCGTTCAGCAGGTCGATGTACAGCTGCGGCAGCTGGATCGAAGCGGTGTCGACCTTCGTCGCCGGAATGACGCCCGCGTCCGTCACCGATTGCTCGCCCCAACGCTTGACGAAGTACTCGACGAACGACTTCGCTTCTTCCTTGACGGCCGAATTCTCGGCGACGAACAGGCCTACGCCCGGGCCGCCGACCCAACTGTCGATGTTGCCCTTGCCGCCGTCCACCGTCGGGAACTTGAAGAAGCCGACGCTGTCGCGGAACTCCTGCGGGATGTCCTGGTTCGTCGTGAAGTTCGGCAGCTCCCACGTGCCCATCATGTACATGGCCGCTTTGCCGTTCAGGAACTCGGACTTGCCTTCGTCGTTGGACAATCCGTTAAAGCCCTTGTTGAAGGCGTTCTCGTCGACGAGCGTCTGCACTTCCTTCGCCGCCTGGACGAGTCCGGCGTCCTTGAACGAGACTTTGCCGGTAATCGCGTCGGCCAGCGTCTGGGAGCCGGCGATGCGATCGGCCAGGTACATGTACCAGAGCGAACCCGTCCAGCGGTCCTTGTTGCCCAGCGCGATCGGAGCGACGCCGTTCTGGGTCAGCGTCTTCACGACTTCCTGGAATTCGGCGTAGGTCGTCGGAGCCTTCAGGTTGTATTTCTCGAAGATCTTCTTGTTGTAATAAACCGGGGTGATGTTGAACTCCAGCGGAAGCGCGTACGTCTTGCCGTTGATGGCGTACGCTTCCGTCGTGCCGGAGACGAACTTGTCCTTCAGCTCGCCCTGCAGCAGATCGTCGACCGGCGCGAACAGATTGCCTTCGACGAAAGGCTGAAGGTAGCCCGCCGCCCACGTCATTCCGACGTCCGGCAGCTTGTTCGAGGCCGAGAGCACCTTCATCTTGCTCTTGTATTGCTCGTTCTCCAGCACTTCTTGCTTGATCGTCACGTTCGGATGTTCGTCCTGGTACTCTTTGATAATCTGGTTCACGATTTTGTTCTGCTGCGCGGAGCTTCCCTCCGGCCACAGATGCATCATGTTGATCGTGACCTTCTTGTCCGACGACGCGGGCGAAGACGCCGGCGCCGATGCCGATGCCGAAGCCGACGAGCTTCCGGCCGAAGACGCCGACGGCGAAGCGTTCCCGTTGTCGGAGCCGCCGCCGCAGCCCGCCAGAGCCACGGACAGGCCCGTTACCAGCATGATCGGTGCAATCGCTTTCTTGTTCACGTTTACATCCCCCTATTTGACGATGTGCGCGGCCTCGGTTGTAACCGCTGTCAATATTCTAGCACCCGGCCTTTAGTCGCATAAGGAGATAGCCATTGGGAGAAATTCCACTTTTATTGGATCGCGTCGTCCTCGTCGGACACTTGCCGCCGGTACTGGCTCGGGCTGATCGATTCGCTGTCCTTGAACACCTTGATGAAGTACTTGGCGGTCTGGTAGCCGACCTGCTCGGCGATCTCCCCGATCGGCAATCTCGTCTGCGCGAGCAGCTCCTTCGCCCGCTGAAGCCGCCGCCGGGTCAAGTATTCGCTGAACGTGAAGCCCGTCTGTTCCTTGAACAGGACGCTGAAGTAGCTGGCGTTCAGGTGCAGGTGGTCGGCCACCTGCTTCATGCCGATCGCCTCGCGCATATGCTCCTCGACGAACGCGATCGCGTCCCGGACGGGCTGGCCGTACTTCGCCTCCTGTCCGGCTTCCAGCAGCTTCGGATCGACGAGCTTCTCCATTCGCTCGATCCGGTGCCGCTCCTCCTCGGCTTCGAGCGCCTTCTCGACCGCCTGAATCAGCCTCAGCTTGTCCAGCGGCTTCAGCAAATATTCGACGACGCCGAGCTGGATCGCCTTCTGCGCGTAATCGAATTCGGCATGCCCGGAGATGACGATGACGACCGGCTTATGGTGGCTTCCGCTTCCGCCGGCGCCGTCCTGAATCGCCTCCAGCATCTGCAAGCCGCCGATCTCCGGCATCCGGACGTCCGTGATGATCAGATGCGCGGAATGCTCCTTCAGCCATTCGAGCGCCGCGACGCCGCTCTCGACGGTCTCGATTCTGTATCGCCCCGCCGACCAGGCTTCGAGCGTCTTGCGAACGCCCTGCCTCGTCCGCGGTTCGTCGTCGACGATCAACAATGTCTTCATGCCCGGTCCCCCTCTTCCCCTGGTTTCTCGCTTGTTTTGCCGTCCGACTTCTCGCCCGGCAGCGCGATCTCGAAGCTGACCGTCGTCCCCCGTCCCGGCTCGCTCTCGATCCGCAATCCGGGTTGTCCTTGGCTTCGCCCTTCGTCGCCTTCCCGCTCCCCTTCGGCTTCCGCCTCCGGGAAGTACAGCTTAAGCCGCCGCTGCACGTTGGCCATCGCCACGCCCGTCCCTCGGGACGAGCCCGCCGGCCGGCCTTCCGCTCCCTTCAGAAGCGAAGCCACCTTCTCCTCGTCCATGCCCGGCCCGTCGTCCCGGACGACGACGACCGCGTAACCGGGCCGCTCCGACCGCGCGACCTCGATCGTGACCGTCCCGGGTCCGAGCTTGTTCTCCACTCCGTGCAGAATGGCGTTCTCGACGAGCGGCTGCACGAGCAGCTTCGGAATCGGGACCTCCTCCAGTCCCGAATCCGCTTCGATGCGCCAGCTGAGCCGGTCGCCCAGCCGCATCTGCATAATCTGCAGGTAGCGCTCCGCATGCTCCAGCTCGTCGCGGACGGTCACCCATTCGTCGCCGCTCGCCCCCCCGATCACGTAGCGGAACAACCCGGACATGGCGACGACGATGCGGGCCAGCTCCTCTTCTCCCTTGTCCTCCAACGACCAATAGAACGCTTCCAACGTGTTGAACAGGAAGTGCGGGTTGATCTGGGCCTGAAGCGCCTTCAACTCGGTGCGGCTCTGGGTCAGCTCCTTCTCGTACACGACCCGGATGAGCTCGTTCATGTCGGTCACCATCTGGTTGTACGTGTTGTTCAGCTCCCGGATCTCGAGGGCGGCGACCGCCGGGGCCGGCGACGGATTCGGCTTCAGGCCGCCCAATCTCGCTCCCCGCATCGTCTTCATCAGCTTCAGGATCGGCCGGGTCATCATCGTCGAGAGCAGCAAGGTGAGCAGCGCGAACAGGAAGGCCCCGATCCCGACCGAGACGAGGATGGCGGTTCTCAGCACGGAGATCCCTTCGGTCGTGGCGTGAACCGGCGTCAGCAGCACGAGCGTCCACCCGGAAGTGGACGAGCTCTGCCGGACGGCGATCAGCTCCTCCCCGCCGAGGCGCACGTCCCGACCCTCTTGCTCCAGCGCCGATCGGGCGTCGTCCAGGCTCAGGTCGGACGTGATCGGGGTGCCCTTGCCGTCCGCGAGCAGCATGAATTCGCCGTCGCGCGGCGCCTCGTTCGCCAAGTCGTCGTTCATGACGAAGTAATCGCGGTTCAGGTGAACGGTCAGATAGCCGCCCGCCGAATAGGAGCGGTCGATCAGGCTGACGCGGCGAATCGCGAGCACCATGCTCGGCTGCCGGGGATCGATGCCCACCCAGACGAGCCGTCCCTTGGCCGCGTCCGCGGCGGCGATCCAATCCCGGTCGACGCGGCTGCCCAGGTCGATCTCGTCCAGCGGGAACAGGCGCCGGTAATCCTTCGTATACAGCTCGAGCGACTGGATGCCGGACGAGTAGGCCATATAGCTGTTCGCGATCTGCAGCAGCGACTGGCGCTCGTTGAACCCCGACGGGATTCCGGCGGCTTCCCGCAGCAGCAGCTTCTGGACGTAGTCGTTCGTGGCGATCTGGGTCGTCAGCGTATCGACCTTGTCCAGCAGGGCGTCGAGCCGGCCGTTCGCTTGCACCGCGGTCTGCTGGATATGCCTCTCCGCGTTGTTCTTCAGCAGGGTGGACACGGAATTGAAGGTGATCCCGCCGACGACCGTCAGGATAATCAACATGACGAGCAGGAATCCGATCAGCATCTGGTTGCGCAGCGTGTTCCACTTGGCGAGAGAAGTCCACCTCATGCCGTTCTTCCTTTCCTTCGGTCCTGACATTAGTTGCCCTCGATCATTTTGTCACCGCTCCGCCATAATGTAAAGGCTATCTTCCTAGCAAGACGCCCTTGCCAAGGCGGAACCGGGCCCAACAGGAACAGCCCTGCGTCCTTCGGACGCAAGGCGGGCGCCGGGCGGAAGCCGGGCTATCTTCTACGGGGCGTTCGGAGCCGGATCCGCCTTGGCGCCGGAGTCCGCGATCGTGATCTGAACTCGGCAGCGGATCGAAGCCTGGCGGAACCGGTCGTTCCAATCGTTCTTGACCTTGTTCCACGTCTTCGGATGCTGGATTCGCAGCTGGTTGCCGAATTCCGCGGCATCGATCCCGTAGTCCCGCTGCAGCTTGCGGAGAAGCGAGCCGATGCCGTTCGACACGGCCTCTTCGAACATCCTTTCCGCCTTCTTGATCGACGCAGAATCGCTCTGCCGGATCGAAGACGTCCAATTCTCGGCAAGCCTGCCTCGCGACTCGACCCGGACGTCGAAGGAGATATCCCCGTCCTTGGAGACGCTGGCCTTCGTCCGGCTGCTCATCGTCTCGATCTCGTACGCGAGGACTTGCCGGGTTCGTTCGTCGTCTATTTTCAAGACGCCGCCCTCGCCCCTTCCGGTCAGCCAGACCCAGGACTGGACCTCCTCCTCGTTCAGGAAGCCGCGAAGCTTGCCGCTTCGGCCGTCGAATACGCCGGCCCCCGCCAGCTTCATCTCCCCCTTGGCCGCGATGACGTTCTGCAGCAGGAAGTTGTCCCCGGCTTGAACGAACCCGTTCACGGTTGCGAGCGAGCGGGAGGGCAGGATCTTGATATTCCGGTATCGGTTCTTCGCGAGGCCCCATAAGTGGAAGGCCGGGACCTCCTCCTTCACGCCGCTCTCCATGACCTCCGACGCATGGCCGTTGCTGACGAACACGAGACTGCTCATGCGGATGTCGTTATCGGTCAGGAAGAAGTCCAGCAGTTGGCCCATCGAGGCGTCTCGCGCCAGGCGGTCGCCGATGACGATAACCTTCAAGTGATGCCCGATCAGAGGACGATCCAGCCGCAGGGACGCCTCTCGAAGAATCTCCAGCACGGAATCTCCGGTCAACGTCAAGTTGCGGAAGGATTGCTTCTTCTCGCCGCCGGCCTGCTTCGGAGAGGCTCCCGTCGCCGTTTGCACGGCGACGATCTGGATCGTCGAAGCGATCGCGTCGCGCTTCGGGTATGAGCCTCCCTTCCGGTCGAGGGCGGCTTCCGTCTCGTCGGATTTGGACTTGTCCATCGCCATTCCGATGTAGACGCTCTGCGTCTCGATCTCCCCGCTGCTCCAGCAGCCGGCCGACGACAAGACGCCGAGCAGCGCGATCGCGGCTCTAAGAAGAAGGCTGGCCCTTCGCATTCCACTTCTCCTTGCAGACGGATAGGATCAGCAGCGCCCACGGCAACGCTCCGAACATCCAGATGTAGCATTCGCCGATGACATCCCCGAACCCGAACACGTCCCGGATATTCCGGGGAGCCCGGATCAGGAGATAGACGACGGGGAGCAAGGCGTATAAGCAGAGCCTCGCGCTCCTCCCTCCTAGTAGTCGGGAGACGCCGAGAGAGGCCGCGTAATAGGCGATCGTGAACGACGAGAAAATTTGCAGGATCCACGTGATCAGCAACAGCGATTCGAACCGTTCGAAGATAAGCCCGCCGATCTCGAAGCTGCGGATCAGGTCGATCGTCGGCCACGTTCTCGAGAGAGTCCCTTCGACGGACAACGCCCCTACGGCGATGAAGACGATCGGGACGTAGATCGCGATCGGAACGAGAATTCCCGCCGCGACGGCCTTCACCGCCTGCTTGGGAGAACGCATGTACGCCGTCAGGATCAGCATGATCTCGGACCCCGAATAGGCCAGGCTCGTCGCCTTCAACCCGCGAAGGACGGGGGCGATGCCTTCGCCGAGGACGGGCCGGATACGATCGGGCTCGAAGATCCGGAGACTGAGCACCGACAACAGCGCCAGAAAAGCGACGGTCGCCGGGAGGATGATCTCGAACAGCCGGGCGATGGGACCGATTCCTCCGACCGTCAAATAGAGGCCGACCCATAGGAAAATCGCCGTGATCACCCAAGTAGGCGTCCCCTCCAGAAGGAAGAACGAGGACACCTCGGACATCGACCGCACCTGGAAAGCGGCGGTGGCCAAGAAGTAAGCGACGATCAGAACGGACAGGACGAATCCGGGAGCTCTGCCGACGATGCGGCCCGCGAATTCGTATACCGTCTGCCCGGGATATCTCCGGCTGAGCAGGGCGATGCCGCAGCCGCCCAGGAGAGCGAGCGCTCCGGCCAGAAGAACGGCGATCCAGGCGTCGGGGGTATGGGTGTTCTCCAACGCGGAACGGGGCAGCGTCAGAATCCCCGCCCCTAGAATCAGATTGGAGACGATGACGGCGGCTTGCGCGGCGCGGATGCGTTCTTCCGGTTGGATCATCCTATCTCCCTCCTTCGTATCGGGATTATCCCCCGCGGGTCGGATCCTTCGGGTTCAAGATCCTCGGCCGCTTCTTCATCGCCGCGGTCGGCAATCGCACGAGAAGATCCTTCCAGTCGGAGAGCCGGTACGGCACGGCGGGGCTCAGGTAGGGAACCCCGAAGCTCTTCAGCTTGACCAGATGGCTGCCGATCAGCAGCAGGAACATGACAACGCCGAACAGGCCGAACAGGGCGGCGGCCAGCATGGCGAAAAATCGAAGGTAGCGGAAAGTAATTCCCGCGCTGTAGGAAGGAATGGTGAACGACGTGATCGCCGTCGCCGCGACGACGATGACCAGAATCGGGCTGATGAAGCCGGCCTGCACGGCGGCTTCTCCGATGATAAGCCCCCCGACGATGCCCATCGCCGGCCCGATCGGCTTCGGCAGCCGCAGCCCGGCTTCCCTCAGCACCTCGATGGCGATCTCCATGAAGACCGCCTCGATGTAAGCGGGGAACGGAACCCCCGTCCGCGTCTCGATGATGGTAACCGCGAGCTTCGTCGGGATAAGTCCCGGATTGAACGAGATGAAGGCGATGTAGATGGAAGGCAGGAGCATGGAGACCGCGACGGACACGAACCGCAGAATGCGGATGAAGGAGACGGGCAGCCAACGCTCGTAATAATCTTCGGGAGATTGCAGCAGCATGCTTAGGGTGACGGGGACGATAAGAGCGAACGGAGTCCCGTCGAGAAGCAGGGCCACCCTTCCCTCCAGAAGAGCGGCGACGACCCGGTCCGGCCTCTCCGTATTCTGCGCTTGCTGGAAGGGACTGAGACGGTTGTCCTCGATAAGCTGCTCCACGTACCCGCTCTCGGGCAAGTCGTCGAGATCGATCCGGTCCAGCCGGCGATGCACCTCGCGCAGCAGCTCCGGGTCGACGATGTCGCTCATATAGGCGACGGCGAGCTCTCTCTTGACCCTTCGGCCGACGGTTCTCTTGGAGATGACGAGAGACTCGTTCTCTCCGCTCATTCGGAGCATGGCCGTATTGTCGGACAGCGACTCGTTAAATCCGATCCGAGGCCCGCGCACCAATCCCTCCGACTCCGGCTCCTGCGGCGCGCGCTTGCCCGCATGGACCGTGTCGATCAGGAAGATCTCCGGAATCCCTTCGATGAGGAGCGCCGTATGTCCCGACAGCGTCTTCGCCAGCCAGCCGGACGCCGAGAGCCGTTCCGTCAAGGCGCCGACGCTCAGAATGCGGTTCTTCACGTATTCGGCCGTTACGGGCGGCTCGAAGCGACCCTTCATCAGCATCCGGATCAGATGCCGGTCGATGAACTCCTTGTCGGACAGCCCTTCGACGAAGAGCAGGGCGGCCCGTAACGGAGCGCCGCCCAGCTCGAGCTCCCGGAGGCGAAGATCCGAGTGGATCGCCGTCTGCTCGCGGAACCGTCCGATATCGAGGTCGAAGTCTCCGCTCCAAGAGTCCGCCTTCATGCGTCATCCCCACCATCCGGTCAGGTATAAGGATTCCGAATCCGCTTGGCCAACGCCGCCAGAAGGATCGGAACCCCCGTCACCGCCGCGGCTTGCAAATAAAAATCCAGATCTCCGAGCAGCCGCCCCAACGATCGCCACGCGTTCGCCGTCGTCCTCACCCGCTTCCCGCCGGTCTTGCCAAAGTCTCGGCATCCATATCTGCCTCCATTGTGGGCTTCGCAGGCCGCGTTTAAACGTGGTCGGCAGGCCGCGATCGCTCCGGTTCATAGACCCCGTTCTCTAACGAACTCCGGAGATGCTATTGGGCGTCCGGCACGAAAACGCGACCGTACGATTCGCTAGCGCTTCCCCCCGAATCGTTCTAGAGGCGAATGGTCAGTCGCACAAAAAAACGCCTCTTCCTCCGCTCGTACGGAAGAGAGGCGTCGCTTATGCGGGCATGAATGTATGGCGGGTCCGATCGAGCCGTTAAATCTCGCGGCTTCTGCGGTCGTTGGCCATCGCGGCGAACAGGCAGAACGCTCCCAGGAAAATCAAAACGACCGTCGTGACGGGAAGCAAATAATCCATCGGGGCAGCTCCTTAACGAACGTAAATAATGATAATCATTATCATCATTATACCCGATCTTCCGCAACAATCAAGACGTACGTTCAAGGATCGAATGATCTTCCCAAAAGGTGGAAAAGCTAGCGGGTATTCCGGAAGCCGCACCCCCGAGGAGCACAGCATGAGGAAGCATCCGAACCCGAATCCGAGCCCGGATACGAACCCAAATTCGAACTCGAACTTGAATTCGAACTCTAGCTCGAACACGGTCCCGAACCAAAACCAGAGCCGGAGCCCGAACCCGAACGATCGTCCGCCGGATTCGCCGTCCCAGGCGGCGCCGGAAGCCGATCCCCGGTCGGAAGCCCCGTCGTCCGAAGCCGTCTCCTCCCGTCTGGAAGACAACCGGCAGCGGATGGAGAGCCGCTTCGCGGGCTGCGGAGACCTGGAGATCCGTCCTTGGCGATTCGGACCGAATTCCGAGCTGCCGGCCTTCTCCGTCTGCTTCGATACGCTGGTCCGGACGAATGCGAAGAAGGAGCTGGCGGAGACGCTGCGAAGCTTCGTCTTCCAGGATGCCGACGCGGCGAACACGGCCGAGGAAGCGATTCGCCGGCTGAACGACCGCGGGGCCTCCTCGACTCCGGCGAAGCCCATCGACCGGTTCGACCTCGCCGTGCAGGAGGTTCTGGACGGGCAGATCGTCGTCTTTTTCGAAGGCTGGAGCTGCGCCCTGGGTTTCTCGGCGCTCGAAGTCGAACAGCGGCAGGCGTCCGAACCGATCACGGAGCCGAGCGTGCACGGGCCGCACGTGAGCACGATCGAGAGCATCGACAGCAACATCGGCGTCATTCGCAACCTGCTCAAATCGTCCAAGCTCAAATTCGTCTTCCGCACGGCCGGGGAAGATACGCGCAGACGGATCGCCTACGGCTACATGGACGGAATCGTCCAGCCGGAGACGCTGGCCGAGTTCGAGAAGCGGGTCGAACGGATCGGAGGCGAGGAGATTCTCGAGACCTCCTATCTGGAAGAGTGGATCGGGGATTCTCTCTACTCTCCCTTCCCGCAGGTCCGGTATACGGAACGACCCGACACGGCCGTCGCATCGCTGCTCGGCGGGAAGATTATCGCCTTGGTGGAAGGCAGCCCGTCCATCCTGATCTGTCCCGGAAGGTTCCTGGAGTTCTTCATGGCGAGCGAAGACTATTATTACCGTCCGATCTACTCTACCTTGATTCGGTGGCTTCGGGTGGCCGCCTTTCTAATCGCGCTTATGCTGCCGAGCACGTACATCGCCCTGTCGACTTTCCATTCCGAGCTCATCCCTACCGTCTTGCTGCTCGCGATCTTGAACACGAGAGAGGGCATCCCGTTCCCGGCGCTCGTCGAAGCGCTCATCATGGAATTCTTCTTCGAGCTGCTGCGGGAAGCCGGCATCCGCTTGCCCCGGCCGATCGGCTCGGCGGTGAGCATCGTCGGGGCGCTGGTCATCGGCCAGGCGGCCATCCAATCGCAGATCGCTTCCCCGGTCATGGTCATCGTCGTCGCCTTGACGGGCATCGCATCCTTCGCCCTCCCGCAGTACAACATGGCGATCGCCCTTCGCATCCTGCGGTTCCCGCTGATGCTGCTGGCCGCCACCTTCGGGGGACTCGGCATCATGGCCGGCGTCATCCTCGTCTACCTTCACCTGGCGACGCTTCGCTCGCTGGGACAGCCGTATCTGGCCGCGCCGACCCCGCAGGAAGTTCGCCGGCTGAGGGACGCGTTCATCGTTCTGCCCCGCCGCGCGTTGCTTCGTTCGTCCCGGAACCGGCGCCCGAACAAGGAGCCTATGAGGGAGAAGAGCATGCCTTGAGAACATTCGCTCGCCTGACCGTAATCTGGCTGATGTCGATGGTTGCCGCCGGCTGCTGGGACAATCGCGAATTGGACGAATACGGGTTCGTCCAGGCGGTGGCCATCGACCGGCAGGACGACGGGCGGATCAAGTTGACGACTCACTTCTACAATCCGTCGAGCAAGTCGGAAGGGGGCGAAGGCGCGAAGTCCGCCCAGAACTCGAAATCCGCTCAGAAGGGGATTAATATCCGGACGAGCGGAGACACGATCTTCGAAGCGATCCGCGATATTCCGATGAAGTTAGGCCGCAAGGCCAAGTGGGACCATATGCGAATCATTCTGCTGGGCGAGCGTCTCGTCCGCACCCAGAACATCGGCGAAGTGCTCGATTACTTCTCGAGAGACCATGAGCCTCGCGGAACCGTGCTGCCTTTGATCGCGGACGGCGATGCGGGCGAGTACCTCGAGATCAAGCCGTTCATCGAACAGACCATCGGGCAGCAGTTCAAGAAGATGGAGACCGACGGCTCCCAGTATTCCGCCAAGACGTCCAGAGTCCCGCTGTACGAGCTGGCCATCCATCTGAAGAATCCTTCGAGGACGGCCGCCGTCGCTTATATTCACAGAAGCGGCCCCGGAGGCGACGTCGTTATCTCCAAGGTGGCCTTCTTCAAACAAGGCAAGCTGGCGCACGTCCTGGAAGAGAAGGACGCCGAAGATCGGACGGGAAGTCGAACGGAGGCTCCAGGAAGGGATCGCCGTTCTGAAGCGGGAGAAGCTGGACGCCCTCGGAATCGGCACCCAGATTTACAGAAGGAATCCGAAGCTCTGGAGACGGCTCGAGCCCGATTGGGACGATCGGTTCGCCCGCATCCGGTTCCAGGTCCGGGTGGAGGTTCGCATGCTCAGCACGGGGTTAAACGTCGGAACGCCGTTCGGTACGAAGGAGAGGAAGTAGCGATGTATGGAAAAATGGTATGTCTGCTCGTTCTGGGAGCCGCGATGCTGCTAGCGGACGGACAGGCTCTGCGCGAAGCCGGCCGCCGCGAACGGATCGTCTACGGAGCGCTGGCCGCGCCCCTTCTCTATCTGGGCCTCTTGTTCGTGACGCAATGGCCTTGGCCCAATCTGGACGCGCTCTTCGATCTGCTCGCGGCACCGGCGAAGCGGATCGTCGGCGGGCTCAATCCCGCCGCCTCGTCATGAACCGGGGAGCGGGAAGCGCCGCGGCCAAGCAGGATCGCATCGGCTCCGTCCAGATGGCGGTCCTCTTCCTGTTCTTCATGACCGGCTCTTCAATCGTCATCATTCCCGCGCCCCTGACGAACGTCGCCGGGAACGGAGCCTGGCTCTCCCTGCTGATCGCGTGGGCGGCGGGAGCGCTTCTGCTCGCCTGCGTCCTCTATCTGAACCGGCGATATCCCGGCCGATCGCTGTTCGAATACGGACGCGAAGCGCTCGGGAACGCGGGGACCGCCCTGCTGCTCGCCCCGTTCCTCTGCGTCATGTTCTGGCACGTAGCCGGCATCGTGATCGAGATCGGTCTTTTTTTCAAAAGCACGATGCTGAAAGAGACGCCTACTTATGCCGTGAACTCCGTTCTCCTCGTCACCATTGCCTTGACGGTGCGCGCCGGCCTCGAAGTCATGGCCAGGATGGCCTCCGTCTTCCTCGGGCTCATGTTCGGGGCTATCGTTCTGGTTCTGGCCCTGGTCGGCCCGTTGTACCATCCGGAATACTTGATGCCCGTCATGCCGGACGGAATCGGCCCTATCCTGAACGCGGCCTACATCGCCTACGGGTTCCCTTACGCCGAACTCGCCGTATTCGCGTTTATCCTCGCGGACGTGAAGGAACGCGATTCCGCCAAGATCGGCAAGCGCCTGTATCTCGCGCTCGCCGTCAACGGATTGACGCTTCTCGTCTCCGTCGCGTGCAGCATCATGGTGCTCGGCCCGCTGTCCGGCGACCTCAAATATTCCCTCTACCAGTTGGCCCGGCTTATCTTCATCCGGGAGATCATCGAGCGGATCGAGTCGGTGATCGGATTCTCGCTCATCGTCGGGTTCTACTTCAAAACCTCGATTCTGCTGCACATCCTGGTCCGGGCTCTAGGGCTTGCGTTCCGGCTGCCGAACGAGCGAATCCTCGTCTTCCCCGTCGCTCTCCTCTGTCTGCTCCTGTCGCTAACGACCTATACCGAAGAGGCGAAGATGGAGGAGATCGTGAGCATCGTCTGGCCTCTCCTCGACAATCTCGTCTATGTCGCGCCGCTGCTTCTGATCGCGGCGGTTACGGCGCTCCGCGGCCGGGCCGGACGTTCCCGCGGGCGAGACGTCTAACGCCCGGCCTCAACCGCCCGACGCCTCGGCTCTCTTCCCGAGCCGCAGCATCCGCAGGCCGTTCAGGATGACGAGGATGGTGCTCCCCTCGTGCCCGACGACGCCGAGCGGCAGCGCGATGCCTTGCGAGAAGTTGCTGGCGATCAGCGCCAGGATGACGGCGAGGGCGAAAACGACGTTCTGCTTCACGATCCTCCGAGTCCGTCTCCCGAGCGCGACGGCGTCGGCGATGCGGCCGATGTCGTCGTTCATGAGCACCAGGTCCGCCGTCTCCAGGGCGGCGTCGCTGCCGGCTCCGCCCATCGCGATGCCGACGGTCGCGGACGCGAGCGCCGGCGCGTCGTTGACGCCGTCGCCGACCATCGCGACGGAGCCGTATTCCCGGCGAAGCTCCTTGACCTTCGCCACCTTCTCTTCCGGCAGCAGCTCGGCGTAGACGCGGCCGATGCCGAGCTCCCGGGCGATCGCGGACGCCGTGCGGCTCCGGTCGCCGGTGAGCATCGCGACCTCGATGCCGAGCTTGCGCAGCTTGGCGACGGCCCGCTTCGCTTCGGGACGAATCTCGTCCCGCAAGGCCACGACGCCGACGAGCTCGCCTTCGCGGTGCAGAACGGCGACGGTCTTCCCTTCCTCTTCGAGCCGGTCGACGGCGGAGGCCAGCTCTTCCGAGCGAAGAGCTTCGTCCACGAAGGCGGGTTTGCCGATTTTCCACAGGTCCCCGTCCCACCTGGCTTGAATGCCCGAGCCGGTCAGCGCGCGGAAGTCGGTCGGCCGGCCGTAGGCCAGTCCGCGGGACCGGGCTTCCCCGACGATCGCCTTGGCCAGCGGGTGCTCCGACAGGCTCTCCAGCGACGCCGCGATCCGCAGCACCTCGTCCGCCTCGTAGCCTCCGAAGGCGACGACGTCCGTCACGACGGGCTTGCCCGCCGTCAGCGTCCCGGTCTTGTCGAAGGCGATCGCCTTCACCCCGGCGACGTGGTCGAGATGGGCTCCGCCCTTGAACAGGACGCCGATCCGGGCGCCGGAAGAGATCGCCGACAGCATCGCCGGCATGATCGAGGCGACCAGCGCGCAAGGCGACGCGACGACGAGGAACACCATCGCTTTATAGAAGGTCGCCTCCCACGACCAGCCGAGCAGGAACGGAGGAACCGCGATCAGGATCGCGGAGACGAGCAGCACGAGGCGGGCGTAGATGCGCTCGAACCGTTCCATGAACAGCTGCGACGCCGGCTTCTCGCTCTGCGCCTCCTGAACGAGACGGATCATCTTCGCGAACAGGGTCGATTCGCTCGTCTTGGCCACTTCGACGAACAGCGCTCCCTGGCCGTTCAGCGTTCCGGCGAACACCTCGTCTCCCGCTCCCTTATCGACCGGAATCGATTCGCCCGTGATGGAAGCCTGGTTGACGGAGGAGGCTCCCTCCTTGACGACCCCGTCCGCCGGGATGCGTTCGCCGGGCTTCACGACGACGAGATCCCCGACCGCCAGCCGCTCGATCGGCACGACGGTCTCGGCCCCGTCCGCGTAACGGACGGCCGTCTCCGGCTTCAGGTCCATGAGCGAGGAGATGTCCCGGCTGCTGCGGTCCATCGTGTACGTCTCGAGAGCCCCGCTCAGCGAGAAAATAAAGATGAGCACGGCGCCTTCGGTCCAATAGCCGATGCAGGCCGCTCCGATCGCGGCGACGATCATAAGCAGGTTGACGTCGAGGTCCCGCTCTTCGATCAGCGTCATCAGGCCTTCCTTCGCCTTGACGAACCCTCCGACCGCGAAGGCCAGCAGGTAGAAGGCGACCGCCACGCCATGCGTATGCTTCTCCAAGGTCCAGGCGACGGCGATCAGAACGCCGCTCGCCAAGGCCGCCATCCCTTCCCCGTAGCGTTCCAGCCACTCCTTCCCGCTTCTTCTCGCCTTGGCGGAGGAGACGGTTAAGGTCTCGGACGTCGTCATGCGGTTATCCGCGTCGCGGGTTGCGATATTCATACTGCGATTCCCCCCAGTGAGAATGACTCCCATTATTAAGTCCCTGAAAATGGCACATGCTGCCCCCGCGAAGGGACAGCATGTCGGTCGGGGATTACCCCCGTCGGTATCGGTATTTAAGTTCGGCGTTGCCGTTTCTTCTTTAGAATAATTCCAAATTGCTGAATTGTAAAGACCATTTTGCGACAAGCTACAAGTTCTTACACCGGATAGAGGAATTTGAATCTCCTTCTGGAGCGCCGCGGCCTTGAATGGGATCTCCGGGGTTGCCGCATCTTAACGGGAGACGTTGAGGAAGGAGGAATCGGCTTGAGCGGGGGACGCGAAGAGACGCAACGCCAAGAAGCGGAGCGCGACCGGGCAGTCCGAACGGCTGACCCCTATACCGGGCAGGCGGCGGAGCAATCGGAAGCGCGGTTTGCACGGCATCCGGCAGACAACGGGGACTCGGCCGACGAGGCATCGACGCTCCGATCGAACGAAGCGGCGGCGGGCGTGAACCGGGAAGACGACGCGGTGCGCGAGATCGTACGGGACATTCAAGAGACGTACGAGGTGAATCCGGCCGACCTCGATTAAGCCGATATCCGCGGCGACGACGAAGAGCCATCCCGGCGGGAACGCCGCGGATGGCTTATTGCCGACGCCGAACTCGAGCGCCGAACGAGAAGCGCGATCAGCCTGTGACGCCTCTGCGATCAGCCCTCATCGACTTCACGATCAGCCTTTGACGCCTCCGACCATCATGCCCTTCACCACATACTTCTGCAGGAACGGATAGACCAGGATGATCGGAACGGCCGCCACGATCGTCATCGTCGCGCGGATGGACAACGGCGTCACCTTGTTCGAGGAACCGTTCCCGGAGCTGGCGAAGGCGTCCGCCGCGGTCCGGGAAGCGGTCGCGTTCGAGTTCTGCAGAATCTTCTGCAGCTCGTATTGAAGCGTGCTCAGTTCGACCTTGGACGAATTGTACAGGAACACGTCGAACCACGAGTTCCATTGATAGACGGCCGTGAACAGCGCCACCGTCGCGAGCACGGGCACGCAGAGCGGCAGCACGATGCTGATGAACGTCCGGAATTCCCCCGCGCCGTCGATCCGGGCCGACTCGATGACGCTCTCCGGCAGCCCTTCGATGAAGGAGCGGATGACGATCAGGTTGAAGACGCCGATCAAGCCCGGCCAGATGTATACCCAGAAGCTGTTGATCAGGCCCAGATCCCGCACGAGCAGGAAGGTCGGGATCAAGCCGCCGCTGAAGTACATCGTCAAGATAAACGCGATGGAGACGAATTTGCGCAGCACGTACTCCTGCCGGCTGATCGTATAGGCGACCATCGCCGAGAAGAACACCGTCGCGACCGTTCCGATCACCGTCCGAAGCACCGAGATGACCGTCGCTCCCAGTATCGTCGCTTCGTTAAAGACGTACGTGTAATTTTCCAGCGTCCAATCCCGGGGCCATACGTAGACGCCGCCCTTCAGCGAATCCGCGGCGTCGTTGAACGAGACGGCCAGCGTGTTCACGAACGGGTATAGCGTCACGATCATCAGGCATACGAGAAAAGTATGGTTGCAAATATCGAAAATACGGTCGCCGAGCGAGCTGTCCCGGTACGAGCGCTTGCGGCGCTTCGCGCCGGTAGAGGCCCGCTGGCCGTCCGTCATCGTTGCCGTGTCCGCCATGTTCATGCTCTCCTTCCAAGTGTAACGACTTCGCGATCAGAACAGCCGGGCTTCTCCCATTCGCTTCGCGACATTGTTCGCGAAGAACAGGAGAACGAAGCTGACGACCGTCTTGAAGATGCCCCCCGCCGTAGCCAAGGAGAAGTTGTTCTGGTTGATGCCGTATTTGAGGACGAAGATGTCCAGATTCTCGGAGAAGTCGACGTTCATGCCGTTGCCGAGCAGATATTGCGGCTCGAACCCCGATTCGAGCAGATTGCCGATGTTCATGATCAGCAGGACGACGATGACCGGCTTCATTCCCGGCAGCGTGATGTACCACATCCGCTTGAGCCGCCCGGCCCCGTCCATCTCCGCCGCTTCGTACTGCGCGGGATCGATCATCGTGATCGCCGCCAGGTAGACGATCGTGTTCCAGCCGACTTCCTTCCAGACGGAGCTGGCCCCGAAGATGCCCCAGAACCATTCTCCTTTGCCGAGGAACAAGATTTCTTCTCCCTTGGCGATAAAGCCGAGCCGAATAAGCAGTTCGTTAATGATGCCGTCCGGAGACAGCGTCGACTGGATAATGCTCGCCGCGACGACCCACGAGATGAAGTGCGGCAGATAGCTCACCGTCTGCACGAGGCGCTTGAACGCGAGCCTTCGGATCTCGTTGAGCAGCAGAGCGAGCGTGATCGCCGTGACGAAGCCGAGCACGAGGTTGATGCCGCTCATGGCGAGCGTGTTCCGCAGGACGCGGAAGAACCGCTCATCCTGGAACAGGAACTCGAAGTGCTTCCAACCGACCCAAGTCTGCTCCGCGAATTTCTTGGCGGGCTTGTAATCCTGGAAGGCGATCGTCCAGCCCCAGATCGGCCAATATTTGAATACGAACAGCCAGACGAGGAACGGGACGGACATGAACACGAGCGTTCGCTGCTGAACGAGCTTCTTGATAAAAAGGTGCGGACCCGCCTTCTTCTTCGGCAACATCCTCGGAGACATTGCGGGCGCGTTCGGATTCTCCATCATCATTCATCTCCTTCGGATCGGTCGGGCTGATGGAAGGGGGAAAGGCCGGACCTATGCGCGTCAGCAGCACGATGACCGGCCTTTCGCATCTAACTATGTCGGTTTACTTCTTCAACGATTCGACGACGGCTTTGATCTGTTCCGTATACCACTTCTCGTAGCCGGCCGTGTCGAGCTTGCCGAACTGGCCGAGATATTCCTGCCAGACCTTCTCGAATTCGTCCGGCTTCGCCAGCACGAGCTTGGGGAAGTACTTCTTCGTGAGCTCTTCCTTCTTCGTCTCCCAGATCTGCTGCGGCGAGCCTTGCTCCTTCGGGATGCCCCATGCCGGGAACCACGGACGATCGTCCGGAGGGGAGAACATCTCCGAATACGTCTTCACGCCGTACTTGCCGAGAATCTCCTTGTCCCCGTCGGTCAATCTCATCTGGAACACTTCCGGCTGGAAATTCGGCGCCACCGCGTTGCCGTCGGCGAACGTGGAGTTCGTGCCGTATTGCGGCCAATCCCAGTCGTAGTACGTGAACCCGAACTTGTCGTTGAACTTCTCGTCGATCTTGGCGATCTGCTCGGCCGTCCGGTAGAAGCGGCCTTGCTCGTTCACTTCGTACGTCTCGCCCTTGATGCCCCAGCTTCTCAGGACTTGGTTCTCTTCCTTCAGCAGGTTGTCGAAGTATTGAATGATGCGTTCCGGATTCTTGGCGCTCACCGTAATGCCGATGCCGCGGTTCTTGACGAAGCCCGGCGGGTCGAGGTACTGGTCCTTGCCGCCGTCGAACGTGACGGGAAGCGGGAAGTACACGTAGTCATCCTGGGTCGGGTCGGCTCTCGCCGCGTCCTTCAGCACGTTGTTCGCCAGAGCGACCTGCCAGCCGTAGTCGAAGTAGCCGACGACCTTCTTCGAGGACAGCTTCGCGATGTACTGATCGTAGTTGTCGACGAAGGAAGCCTTGTCGAACAACCCCTTGGCGTTCAGCTCGTTCAGCTTCTGCAGCCAGCGCTTCGTGGAGTCGGCGGCGGCGTACGTCTTCGCTTCGAGCGTGTTCATGTCGACGATGACGTTGCCGTCGTTCGGATACCCTTCGAGATGCATCGGCGGGTTCGCCGTCGTGAAGAACCGCCAGTCGTGCGTCAGCGCGATAAATCCGGTCAGGTCCTCGTCCTTATGCTTGGCGACGAAGTCCTCGATCAGCTTGAAGTATTCGTCCAGCGTCTTGATCTTCGGGTAGCCCGCTTCCTTCAGGACGCGGCGCTGGACCCAGAAGGCGCCCTGGTTGATGTCCGGGTCCGGATAGAATTGGTTGACGACGCTGGAGAACGGAATGAAGTAGATCTTGCCGTCGGCCGCCCTCATCTGGTTGAAGTATTGGCCGTACACGCGCTTGATGTTCGGGCCGTACTTCTCGATCAGGTCGTCGAGCGCGATGAACCCGCCCGCGTTCAGCACTTCCTCGATCGCCGCGTCCGGAATCAGTACGTCCGGATATTCGTTGGAGGCGATCATCGTTCCGATCTTCGTGTTCAGGTCGCCGACCAGGTGTTCGATCTTGAAGTTGACGCCGGTCTGATCCTCGAGGATCTTGCCGATCGTCGTCTCGTTCGTGTTGATATCCTTGGCCCCGGCCACTCCGTTGAAGTACGTGAAGGTGACTTTGTCCAGCGGCTTCTCCGAGGCCGAGGGCGAGCTTGCCCCCGAAGCCGAAGCGCCGCCCGACGGCGAAGCCTGTCCGCCGCTGCCGTTATTGCCGTTTTTGCCCCCCGCGCACCCTGCCAAGGTGAACGCCATAACGGCCGCCATGCAGAAGATCAATGATTTCTTGACCAACGAAATCTTGCCCCTTCCTCGCGTTTGTTTTGTAAGCTCTTTCATTATAAAAGAGGCCGTTCGTCTCTGTTGACGGGGTAAACTATAGGTCCTGCTTTGAAAAACATAGGAGAATCGGCTTATTCGATGCCCGGAACGCGCAATTCGACGAACAGGCCTTCCCCGAGCCGGCTCTCGACCCGCATCCGGAACCGGTCCCGGTAGATGAGCTTCAGGCGATAGATGACGTTCTGCACGCCGATCCTCTCCCCGATCGTCTCTTCGCTGTCCATATAGCGGTAGAACTTGGCGACGTTCTCCTCGGACATGCCGTTCCCGTTGTCTTGGACGGAGAAGACGAGTTCTTCTCCTTCCCGGGAGATGCGTATGTCGATCCGGCTCCCGTTCCGCCTCGGCTCGACGCCGTGGATGCACGCGTTCTCCACGAACGGGAGGAACATCATCTTCGGAATGACCCGGCCGCGAACGTCCGGATCGACGTCGATCTCGTACCTGAGCCGATCCTCGAACCGGTACTTCTGAATCTCGAGGAAGCAGAGGATAAGCTCCAGCTCTTCGGCCACCGTAATGCGGTCCTTGTTCCACGTCAGAGACGTCCGGAACAGCTTCGCCATATTGGCGATGATCTTGGCCGTCTCGGTCTCGTCCTTGATGACGCTGCGCATGCGAATCGTCTCGAGCGCGTTGAACAGGAAGTGCGGGTTGATCTGGCTCTGCAGCGCGTTCAGCTGGGCCTGCCGGCGTTCGAGCTCCAGCGCCTTCGTCTGGATATCCGCGACGTAGACGTCGTCGATCAGGCTCTTGATCTGGTTCGTCATCCGGTTGAATTCCACGGTCAGCTGGCCGATCTCGTCTCTCGACTCGCCCGTTTTGATCGTGGCGAAGTTTTGGTTTTTCACTTTTTTCATATGCCGAAGAATGTTGACGAGCCGGCGGTTCATCGAGCGGCTGATCCAGACGATGATCGCGGTCGCGAACACGATGTTGAAGATCGCCAGCAGGAAGACGGACTCGCGGGACGATCGGACCGCCTGATAGACTTCGTCTTCGGAGATCGCGCTGACGATGCGCCAGCCGTTCAGGTAGGCGACCCCCTCGTACGTCTCGTCGAAGAGGTACGATCGCTCGGGCAGGACGACCCGGTCGAACGGGATCTCCCCGCTTCCCCAATCGAGGTTCGGGTCCGTCGAATATTCGATCTCTCCCCGGTCGTTCAACAGGTAGGTCGGGCCGGTCAAGTTCAGATTGGAGAAAATTTGCGCGATGGTCGAAGTCTTCATGTCGATCTTGATGATCTTCTCCCACTTGTTATAAGGCGGGTAATAATCGATCTTCCGCACGATGCTGAACGTGTCCCGCCGGTCCTCCCCGTCCTTCTGGATGATCGACCTCTCTTCCTCCTGGCGCGTGCGGATGAGCAGCGGAAGAGACGAATCGCTCTCCCGTACCGCCCGGTACCAGTTGCTGCGCTTCACTTCGTCCGTCAGCAGCCCGATGCCGCCGGAATGGATGATGGTCGGGTTGTCGGCGTAAATCTTGATGTTCTGCACGGAATTGTAGCCGGGATTAAGGATTCTTCGCAGATAGTAGTCGTATTTCTCTATGTAATCCTGCGGACGCGCGTAATCGTCGTCCATGATCTCGTTGACGTTATTGTCCGTATAGAAGACGGTGGACAGGGCGACCACCGCCTCCACCTCCGCGCGGAACTCGTTCTTCACCTGTTCGAGCGCCCGGGTGATATCCTGCAGGCGCTGGGACTTGACGTTGGTCGTCGTGACGTTGTAGAACACGACGTTCGTCACGACGATCGGCAAGAACACGCACATGAAGTAGAGAAGCAGCATCTTGTCCCGCAGGCGCACGTTGTCCAGGCTCGGTCTCAAGCTTCGGCTCCCCTTCCCTGGCGCGTCAGCCGGCCCCGGTATTCCGTCGGCGTCATGCCTTCCTGCTTCTCGAATTGCGTCACGAAGTAATCGGCGCTGCCGAAGCCGACCCGCTCGGCCACCTCGTAGATGCGCAGATCCGTCTGGCGAAGCAGCTTCTTCGCTTCCTGAATCCGCAGAAGAAGCAGATAGTCGTTGAAGTAGACGCCGAACGTCTTCTTGAACAATTGGCCCAAGTACGCCGGATTGAGGTAGAACCGGGTCGCGATGCTCTTCAGGTTGATGTTCTCCCGATAATGGGCGTCGATGTACGCCTTGATCTTCTGAATGCCGCCCATCGCCTGTTCCCCGCGCAGCTTCTCGATCAACGCCGCGCTCTCGCGCGCGAAGTTCGTCAGCAGCCGCCGGAGCTCTCCGGGCGTCAAGTGAAGGTCGTACCAGCCGACGATCGGCTTCAGGGATTCGAGCCCGTTCTCGTCTCCTTCCATGTTGCGGATCGTCCGGATGAGCGCGATCGCGCATTGCTGGACGCACATCTTGACCGCTTCGGGCGCGAACCGATGCTCCCGGATATAACGGAACAGCCGGTCCACCGCGTCTTCGATCCGGTCGGGGCCCTGCTCCTCGATCTGCTCGACGATCCGGCCGATCAACTCCGCGTCGACGGCCGTATGGAGCAGCTCGATCCCCCGCAAATGACCGAAGACGAGCACCGGCCCGCCTTCTATCGCGAATTTGTACTGCAGCGCTTGTCTGGCCGTCTCGTACGAGAGGCGCAGCTCGGTCGGCTGCGCCACGGGAGAACCCACGTATAGCCAAGTGTCGTCCCCGAGCTCGCCCATCGCCCTCCGCAGCTCCGCCCCGAATCTCCCTTCGTCCCCTCCGAACGGGCGAAGCATCCGGTCCGTGATCAGAATGCCGATGCGGTTGCGATGCTCGTGAAGCCAGAACGGCCGTTCCTCCTCTTCGGAGCCCGGAAGCGCGCGGAGCGCCTCGCGGATCCGCTCCTTGAACTTGGCGAGCGTCGGCGTCCTTACGTCCGGTTCGCGCCAGGAATGCCGGTCGTTCAGCTCGGCCAGGGCGTAGCGCACCCCTTCTCCCGGAGCGAGCGAGAGCTTCCGCCTCCATTCCGCTTCGGAGATATCGTCGGACTCTCCGAGGATTAGCGCCTCGATGGCCGCTCCGGTCAGCCCGCTCTCCGCGCGCCGCCGCTCCTCCTTCTCGCGCGCGAGCCGGTCGCTCAGCTTGCGGAGAGTCGCGGCGAATTCGACTTCGTCGATCGGCTTCAGAATGAAGTCGTGCACGCCGTAGCGCACCGCTTGCTGCGCATATTTGAAGTCGTCGTATCCGCTCACGATGATGAAGGCGGGCTGCGGCCCGTCCTTCTCGGCCGTGCGGCGGATCAGCTCCAGCCCGTCCATGACCGGCATCCGAATGTCGGTGACGACCAGATCGGGCGACGTCCTCCGAATCTCCTCCAGCGCGTCCTCCCCGTTGTCCGCCTCCCCGACGACCCGGAAGCCGCAGCCTTCCCAGTCGATCAGCTTCAGAAGACCCATTCGGGTAAAATTCTCGTCGTCCACCAGAATAGCCCGTAATCGTTCCATGCTCCCATTCCTCCTCTTCCGGCTCCGAACGATTAGTGAAGCGCCTGCTAGATGCCGGCCGGGCTTGCGCTCTACAGCCAGCTGATATCGGCGAACCCGCCTTCCTTCGTCCTCATAATCTCTCTGGGCAATTCATGCGACAGGAAATGAACGTTGCCGCAAGTCAGCCCGTACGCGCCCGCGTCCGGGAACCCGATAAGGTCCCCCGGCTCGAGCTTCGGCAGCTCCGTCCCGCTCCGGATGACGTCCGTCGGGGTGCAGAGCTTGCCGCATATCTGATAGGCGACGCGTCCGTCGCCCGCGCCCGACTCGTACCCTCTTCCTTCCGCTCTCTTCCACGCCAGAATCGGCAGCGGCCGCTTGAAGCTGCGGCCCATGACGGAATCGAACGCGCGGTGGTGCGTTCCTCCGTCGACGATCAGATAGTCCTTGCCCCTCGACCTCTTCGCGTACAGCACCTTCGTCACGTAGAGTCCCATCGACGCGGCGATCCGGCGGCCCGACTCCACGAACAGGCGGTTCAGTCCCAGATCCTCGTTCGCCTTCGCTTGCTCCGCCAGCAGAGCGCCGAACGCCCGAACGGGGAACTCTTCGTCCCCCTCGAAGCTGGGGACGCCGAAGCCGCCGCCCAGCCCGACGCATTCGAGCTTCAGGGCGTACTCGGCCTGCAGCCGCCGGACCAAGGCGAACGTTCTCGGGATGCTCTCCCGGTAGAAGTCGAGATGGAAGTTTTGCGTGCCCTGGTACGTGTGCAAGCCGAGGAGCTTGACGCCGTCCAGCGAGAGCGCGAGCCGGACGGCATCGTCCAGCTCGGCCTCGTCGATGCCGAACTGGGAAGAGACGCCGACGGACGCCATGCGCGAGCCCGGCCGGCCGACGTCCAGGTTGACGCGCAGCGTAACGGGGGCTTCCTTCCCCAATCGGAGCGCCTGCTCTTGGATGACGAGCAGCTCGAACGCGGACTCGGCGTTAATCGCGTAGATTCCGTGCCGCAAGACGCGGAGGATCTCCTCCCCGCTCTTGCCAGGTCCCGTGAAGACGATCGTCTCGGGGCGGACGCCGGCCGCTCTCGCGGCATCGTATTCGCCGATCGAAGCGACCTCGACGGGCGATCCCCAGTCGTGAATGCGGCGGCAGATCGCCGGATTCGGGTTCGCCTTCATCGAATAATAGAGAACGACCTCCCGCGGAAGAGCGTCGCGAAGCGAGAAGTAGTCCCGCTCCAGCCGTCGCTCGTCGTAGAGGAAGAGCGGAGAACCGTATCTCTCCGCGACGGCGGGCAAGAGCTCCTCCCACGGCTCCGCCGGAAGCGGCGCCGAAGAAGCGGCGTTGATCATCATGCGGATAAGCCTCCCCATTGCCCGAGCACGCGTTCGAAGGACTCGCGGGAACGACCGGCCGCTTCGCCGTCGATTCCCCAATGCAGGACGGAGACCCGGTATGCGTGCCGGTCCGTCTCTTCGCTTCGCCCGTGGTGATAGCCGTAGACGAACCAACCGCTCCGGTCGTCGGCCGGGTCGCGATTCTCCCGGACTCTCTCGGCGAACTCGGAGAAGTCCATCCGGCGGTCCAGCTTATAATCGTAAGAGCGCGTCTCGATGCGCGAATATCGGCGTTCCAGCAAGCTCGCCCGGATCTTGAGCAGGTAGGAGACCATGGTCAAGCGGGCGTTGATCTCGACGGCCGGGATGAGACGGCCGCCATCGTCCACGATGGAATCCACGCCGAGGAACCCCGCATACCCTTGCGACAGCAGGACGCGCCCGAGCTCGCGCAGCCGGTCCTCGTAGCGCTCCGCCAAGCCGGGCGGCAAGGAGGGCGACAGATCGCTCCCCCGGTAGACGCCCGCGTCGGTCAGCTTCTGTTCCGTTACGGCCAGAACGTCGCAGGCGCCGTTCCATAGGAACAGCTGCGCCGACAGATGGTGGCGGACCGGATGCCACCTCTCCACCGTGACGACGGGATCCCCGCTCCCCCTCGCGACCTGCCGCTCGAAGTAGGCGAGCAGCGCGTCCGCGTCTTGCTTCCGGCGGATATGGAACAGGCTCTTCCCGGCCGAACCGTAAGCGGTCTTCGCGACGAGCCGGCTGCCGGGAAAGCGCGCGTCCAGCTCTTCGATCGCGGAACGGATATCGCGGGTGCCGGTACAGACGCGGCCGTCGCTGACGTCGAGCCCGACCCGCTCGCACAGCCGGCGGGTCTCGATCTTGCTGTTCAGCCGCAGGGCGAGATCGGCGGGAGGGCCGATCCACCCGCATTCGTGGGAGCGCAGGAAGCGCTCCTCCTTCTCGTCGACCAGATACGGCACGGCCGTGGAGCGGACGAAGCGCTCGTCCCGGCCGGAGCGGTCGCCGGCGGCGATGGCGATTCGGGGAAGCGCCGCTCCTTCGCCGCGAACGTAATCGAGGAACCCGGGGTCCGGCCGGCTGCTTAGAAGAACGGTATCCGGCTCGTCCGCCAAGTAGATCTGATAGAGGTCCATCTGGCCGACCAGCCGATCGCCTTCCGCGTTGGAGATTCGGGGCAAGCGGATTCCTTCCATCGATTTGGTCTGCTCCCAGTTGATATTGGAGTACCAGATCTTCGGACCCGGAAGTCCGGTCAGACGGTTCAACGACAGCGAAGCATGGCGGTTCATCGGACGTTCGCCCCTTCCTTCGGTTGATTGACTTCCCGTTCCGTTCTCTTCAACCATTCCAGCTCCTTCCGGACGGCCTCGAACGGGTCCGGCCCGAACCATTCGATCGAGACCGGACGATCCGTCGGATTCTCCGCGAGCTTCCGGACGATCGGCGAATAGGACAGCTCGCCTTCCGCGAGCGGCACGATCCCCTCCCGGCTGCCGTTCGGAGAGTAGATGTTCGCGGGCGAGAACACGGGCAGCCGTTCTCGGGACGAGACGTTCTTGAAGTGATAGTTCAAGACGTAAGGCTCGAGCTGCTCGTAAGCGCGAAGCGGGTCGTCCCCCGCCTCCCACAGGTGAAGGAAGTCCAGGTTCAACCGGAGAGCGGGGTGGTCGACCTCCTTCAGCAGCCGAAGGGTCGAAGCCAGGCTATCCGCCGCGGTGTCCGGATGCGTCTCGACGACGGTATACACTTCGTCTTCCGCCGCGATCCTGCAGAGTTCGCGCAGCCTGGAGGCGCAGACGCTCCAATCTTCCTCGCCGAAGGACCGGCTGCCTCTCCGGCCCGCGAAGATGCGGAGCTTGTCCGTTCCGAACGCCCGGGCGGTCCGGACCTTCTCCCGCCATTCTTCCTCGAACGGCTCGTCGCCCATGAATTCGACGTAATCGCTCATCATCGCGATGCTCATGCCGGACTCGCGCACGTCCCGGACGAGCTCGCGCAGCCGGTCCCGCCACTGAAGGTTAAGCGATCTCGCGTGAACGCCCCACAGCTCGATGCCGTCGAAGCCGGCCGACAGCGCATAGCGGGCCAGCTCCCGGAACGAGACGAGCTCGTGGCGGAACGAGATGGAACACAGATTAACCCGCACCGTACGCACATCCTAACCGGTTCATCCACGCCAGGAATTCCGTCTCGGCTTCGCGGAGTTCCCGAAGCTTCCTCCGAACGGCTTCCAGGCGGGAACGTTCGCCCGCGTCGTTCTTGTATTTGATCAGCAGCAGGCTCAAGGAAGTCCAGCCGTTCGCGATCTCGCGGACGCGCTCCGATCCCGTCCGGACGGCGTCGCCGTCCAGCAGGCCCAGCTCCGCGAAGCTGTTCCACACGGCGGGCCGCGCTTTGACGATGGACGAGAGGGTCACGTTGTTGCGGTACACCCAACCGTCCCGGCTCGCCCGGTCCGCCTCCGCGGACCGCTCCAACGCTTCCTCGAACCGTTCGTATGCATAGATGCCGGAGCTGTGCCTCGCCCGCACGTACCGATCGTAGTTGCGGCCGGCCGCGTAGGCGAACATCTCTTCTCTCGTCGGGCCGGACATCCGGCCGGGCTTCTCCGCCAGCACGTAGTAGGCGAGCTCCGGCGATACGGGCGAAGCTTCCAGAAGCTGGTCCGCGGTCATCGTCCCGGCGAAGCCGGCGATCGGATCGACGACTCGGACCAAGCCGTCCCGCTCGCCGGCTCCGACGGCCAATACGAAGTGCTCGAAGCCGCTCTCCTCGTGCCCCAGCATCTGCGGGGGGAAGAAGCGCAGCCGCGAAGCCCTGGCTTGGACCAAGGCGCAATGCCCCTGACGGAGCGCCGTCCGAAGCGAGTCCGGGCAGCCCTTCGCGAGCTCGAGCCGAATGCCGTACAGGTCCGACAACGCTTGATTCAACCGGACGTTCCGGCTGGATACGAGCAGCCCGGAGACGCAGTTCAGATTCCAATAATCGAGCAGGAAGCGGCCCGGTTCTCGCCCCGCGATCCGCAGATAGGTCATGATGCAAGAGGCCGCGCACTCCATGGCTCCCAATTTGAACATCGGCACCGCCGCAAGGGCCGGCTCCGCGCGAATGCTCATCCCGTTCCCTCCCTTGGCTCCATTCGGCAGACGAACGAGTGCGCCTTCCCGCTGTCCGGATCCGGCTCGATGAACGGCACAGTCTCGACGAGAAGCGCCGCCGGCGCGCCGATCGACTGCCCGAGGAACTGAACCAGCTTGTCCCGAAGCGCGTCGAATTCGCGCGGATCCGTCTCGGTGGCCAGAAGAAGCTTGAATTCCGAATAAGCGAGCTGCACGATCTGGTATTGGCGGACGCCGCGCTCCACGGACAATTCCCAGAAGAATTTGTCCAAGTAGCGGAGAGTCGCCGCATGGATCGCGCCGTCCGGCAGCCGGATCTGGGAAGCCCGCACCGGGAGCAGCTGGAGCAATCGCTTGCCGGTCTCGGGGTCCGTCCGGAGACGACCGATATCCCCCGTCCGGTATCGAACGAAGGGAAGGCTCCGCATCGCGAACGAGGTGACCGCGATCTCGCCGTATTCCCCGTCGGGAACGGGCTGCCCCGTCCCGGGATCGACGGCTTCCGCGTAGACCGAATCCTCGTCGACTTCGAGACTCCCTTGGCCGTTCGAGTAGGCGACGCCCCAGACTTCCTCCAAGCCGTAATAATCGACGAACGGAACGCCGAGGGCTTCTTCCACGGCCCGCTTCTGCCGCGGATGCAGATATTCGCCCCAATTCTGCGCGAAGAGCAGCGAGTCCGGAGCCGGAATCCCTCTCTCGAGCAGGAACTCCGCCAAGGCGTGAAGCGCCGAAGCTCTGCCCTGGACGAAGTGCGGGCGCTCCCTCGCCAGCCGCTCGGCGCAGCGCGCGAGCGACTTCGGCTCCGCCAGCAGCCTGTTGCTCAGCAGCAGCATGCCGTGCTTCGCGGGAAGCCCCCAGCGCTTGCGCCGCTTGTACAGCGCCAGCGACAGCTTCCACCTCTCCTCCGCGGACTTCACGCAGCGGAAGGGGACGCCCGTCGAGCCGGACGTGAACGATTCGAACAGCTTCCCCGGGTTCGGATGCTCGAACTCCGCCCGTCTGGCCGCCATCGTGCGCTTGTCCGTAACGGGGAGCCGGTCGAACCCGAGGCCCGCATACGGCTTGTAATACGGATAGAGCGCGCAGATCTCGTCCGCCAGACTCCGGAGGCGGCCTTCCATCGGATCCGCCGGACACTCCCTGAGGCGATCCGTCATGATCCCGCCTTCTCCCGGACGAACCGAACGACCGCTTCGACGGAACGAAGCTTCTCCGGCCGGAGATCGTCGATCTCGAGCTCGAACCCGAATTCCTCCTCCAGACGGGCCAGCAGCTCCAGCATCAGGATGGAATCGATCCCCAGATCTTCGGCGAGCGAATGGCCGGCGCTCGTCTCGGCGGCCGGCCGGTTGGCGATGCCGGCGATAATGTCGACGACTTTTCCCGTTAGGGCCTCAGCGGCCATGGACATGACGATTCTCCTTCGCTAGGGATTTCAAGGCGACTCGGTCGAGCTTGCCTGTCGGCGTCCGGGGCAGTCGCGCCACGAACCGGAACTCCCGCGGCCGCATGGCCGGCTGCAGCTGCCGGCCGCACCAGGCGTGCAGCTCCCTCTCGGACGCGCTCCCTTCTCCCGCGATCACCGCGACGAGGCGGCTGCCCCATCGGTCGTCCTCGACGGCGACGACCGCGGCTTCGCCGATGCCGGGGCATTCGGACAAGGCGAGCTCGACCGCTTCCGGATAGATCGTATGGCCCCCGACATGGACCGCGTTGTCGGCCCGGCCCGTGATGTACAAATACCCGTCGGCGTCCATGCGGCCGATATCCCGGGTGCGCAAGCCCCGGGAATCGAGAACTTCGGCCGTGCGCTCGGGATCGCCGTAATACCCGAGCATGACGTTCGGCCCTTGGACGACGACTTCGCCCGGCTGTCCGCGGGCGGCTTCGGCGCCGTCGCGAACGATCGAGACGCTCACTCCCCGAAGCGGAATCCCGACGGAGCCCGGCTTGTTCCGCAGCTGCCCGTAGGGCAGGTAAGCGACCCTGGGGGACGCCTCGGTCAACCCGTAGCCGAAGATCAGCTCCGCGCGCGGCAGCCGGTCCGCCATCCGGACGAGCGTCCCGTGCGGCACCGGACCGCCCGCGACCTGCAGCATCCGGAGCGACGCCCATTCCTCGGGGCTCCACTTGGCGGAATCCGCGAGAGCCTGAAGGATAGGCGGAACCGTGCTCAGGAAGGTAGGGGCGTGATCCCGCACGAGCCGCGCCAGCTCCAACGGGTGGACGAGGCCCCCCGTCAACGTCGCGTCCGCTCCGGCCGCCTGGGCCGCGAGCCATTCTCCGGTGACGGTGGAGCAATAGCCCGGCGACTTCGTGATCAGCACCCTGTCTTCGTCGGATAGCGACGTATAGTCCAGAATCGCGTCCAGGTTGGACGCGATGTTCCTGTCGCTCAGCATGATTCCTTTCGGTTCTCCGGTCGAGCCGGACGACAGGAAGACCATGCAGGTCTCGTCCGGCGGAACGTAGCGGCGCTCCCGGACCGCCCCGCCGTCCCCCGCGTCGATCTCCCTGCCCGAAGCCCCGTCGAACAGCCTTCCGGCCAACCGGTGACCGCCCGCCTGCAGCCGCCGCCATAGGTCCAGCTTATCGGGCGAGAGGATCGCGACGTCCGGCTCCAGCCGTCCGACCGTCCGCCGAAGGTCGCCGGCGGCCGCGTAACCGTGCAGGGGAACCGGAATGCCGCCCGCCAGCACGACCGCCGTCATGGCGATCAGGCATTCGATCGACGGGTTCATCCAGATCAGCCCGATGAAGCGGTCGCGTCCCGCTCTCCGGCCGATCTCCCGGGCGAAGTCGATTCCGCGGCCGACGATCTCGTCGTACGACAGGCTCGACGTCCCTTCCGGCCCGGCGAACGTCACGCCCCGGTCCCTTCTCCGCCGCGACAGCAGCAGCTCCCGGACCGCGATCATGCCCCGACTCCCGCTTCTGCCGCTTCATTCGAGCCGCTGCGCGGTTCCCGCTCGGTCTCGAACGTAGAAGCCATCTCGAAGTACAGCCGGGAGCTTCGCATCAGCTCGGCGTGCGTGCCTTCCGCGACGACCCGGCCGTGCTCCATGACGATGATTCGGTCCGCGTTCTCGATCGTTCGCAGCCGGTGCGTCGAGACGAAGACCGTCCTGCCGGCCATTGACGAACGGATGGCGTCCATCACTTCGTTCTCGGTCAGCTGGTCCAACGCGGAGGTCGGCTCGTCGAGGACGAGAATCCCGGGCCGGCGGAGCAGCGCCCGGGCGATCGCGATCCGCTGCCGCTGCCCGCCGGACAGCTGGAAGCCCTTATGATCGATTCGCGTCCGCAGGCCGTCCGGCAAGCTCTCGACCAGCGCGCCCAGATCGGCCAGCCGGGCCGCTTCCGCCACTTCTTCCTCCGTCGCGTCCAGCCTCCCGATCGCGATATTCTCGTAGAGCGTTCCCCGGAACAGGTAAGACTCCTGGAACACGGCCCCGAACCGGCGGACGATCTCCTTCCGGGTCATCTCCTCCAGCGGCCGGCCTCCGACGACGACGGTTCCGCCGCTGATCGGCATAAGGCCGAGAAGCGTTCGGAACAGCGTCGTCTTGCCCGACCCGCTCCTTCCGACGAACGCGTAGATCTTGCCCGCCGGGAGCGAGAGCGTCACGTCCTTCAAAATGCGAACCCCGTCGTATTCCACCTGCAAATCCCGGATCTCCACTCCCACTCCCGCTCCTGCCGGCTCCGCTCCCGCCGGCTCCGCTTCCGCCTCCTCGGCCGCCCGTTCGTTGCGGGCATACGCGTCGACGGGCGTCGCCAGGAATTGCTCGATTCGCGCCATGGCGACCTCCGAGCTCTGCAGCTCGCCGTAGAAGTTGTTCAACTGCTGGATCGGGTTAAGCGCGTTATGCAGGTACGAGACCGAGGCGACCATCATGCCGACCGACAGGGCTCCGTCCAACACCTGGCTGCTGCCGATCCAGTAGACGACGGCGATAATGGCGCTGATCAGAAGCCCGCCCGTCTGGTACGACATGACGCGGAACAGCGTCTCCCGGGTGCTGGCCCGCACCAGGCCGCGGTACATGCTCTCGTTCCGGCCTTGCTCCCAGCCCTCCAGGCCGAACACGCGGATCTCCCTGGAGCCTTCGATCGATTCGTACAGGTGCGTCCCGATCTCTTCGTTATGGGTCCTCACCTGCCCCGCATAGCCGGCCAGCGGCCGTCGGAACAGTCTGGGCGAGAGCAGCAGGAACGGGCTGCAGGCCACGGCGACGACGCCGAGCCTCCAATCCATGTAGAACAGAATTCCGAACGCCGCGACCATCATGAACAGCTGGGACAGCATCTCCACGATCACGTGATTCAGGAAGTTGCCCAAGGTGGCCGCGTCCATGCCGAGCAGCGCCGTGAACTTGCCCGCCCCCGGCTTCTCGATGTCGGGAAGGGGGATGGCGCGCGTGTGCCGGAGCAGGACGTCCCGAATGTCCAGCGTATGGCGAATGCCCAAGTAGCGGAACAGGCCGGAGCGGACGAAGGAGAACAGGATGGACAAGACCGCAAGTCCAAGCGACAAGCCCAGGAGCGGGAGCACGAGAGCCTTGTCGCCTTCGATCAGGACGTCGTCGATCAGATAAGCGAAGATCATCGGCTGCGCCATCGTCAATGCGAGCTGGATCAACGTGCACGCGTAGGCGGTCGACGTCAGCGGCCACCGGACGTTCACGTGCGGAGACAATCTCATGAACAGCTTAAACCCGTGCATGCTCCACCCTCCCGGCAAAATGATGAATGACCGGCTTGGCCTTCGGCATCCACTCCTCCAGCCGATCGGTCGTCTCCCACTCCAGAATGGAGAGCGGGGTTCGATCCAAGCAGCCGAACGGAGAGAGGCGGTCGAGTTCGTACAGATGGCCGAGCCGGGCGAGCGGCGTCGACAGGACGCTTAGCGTATCTTCATCGGCGCCGATCGGGTTCGCCTGCGCCTTCTCCAGAAGCGAGACGATTCGCGGCATCGCGGCGCGATAGTCGAATTCGCCCGCGCTTGCCCGCGCTTCGCGGGACATCCGTTCCCGCAGCGCCCGGTCCCGGAGCAAGCGAACGCAATGCTCCACGGCCTCTTCCTCGCGGATGACGGGCCGATCCCCCGACCAATCCACGCTCGCGAACAGCCCGTCCCGCCCGTGCTCGACCAGCTCGGCGAATCCGTCCCAATACGTGCACAGCGCCGGAAGCCCCCAAGCCTTGGCCTCCAGCAGATTGTAGCCGAACGTCTCGCCGGGATCGGTGGAGAGGTTGACGAGGACGTCGGACTCCCGGAAGAGCCGCTCCTTCGCTTCCCCTTCGACCGGACCCGCGAAGACGACGGAATCGCCCAGGCCGCGTTCCGCCGCGATTCCCTCCAGCCGCCGCCGGTACTCGTCGATCCGGTCCGCCGAGGAGCCGGTATACGCTCCCGCGACCGTAAGGACCGCCTCCGGAACCCGCCGCTTCGCTTCCGCGAAGCACCTAAGAAGCACGTGAACGTTCTTCACGTCTTCGATTCTTCCGATGGCCAGCAGCCGATTGCCCTCGCGTTCCCGGAAGTCGGCCTCCGAACGGGCGGCCGTATCGATGCAGAGCGGAATCCGGTTCGCCAGCTCGTACCGTCCCGACAGCCGAAGAAGCGCTTGCCGGCTCGATTCCGTGCTCGCCAGCAGGACGTCCTTGGCGCCGATCCAAGGAGCGATCGACAGCCATTGCTTCAGCCAATAGGCGGAGCCGACCGAATGGGCGATGAACAGCAAGCCGACGTCCAGCTTCGCATAATTCCGCGCCATCAGCAGGTAAGGAATGAAGGCGGGGGCGTTCACGTAGAGCAGGGAGACGCCGTATTCGCGGGTCAGCCGGGCCAGCTCCCCGGCCGCCGCCGGCAGCGACTCCGTCACGTTCCGGGCCCAGCTCCGGAGCGATCCGCCGAAGCACTTCGCGAACCGGATCGGAGGAATGCGGACCAGGTCTGCGTATTGGCCGAGATAACCCGTCCATGAATCGTCGATGGCCCTCTCGTTCACCTTGGGCGACCGGCCCTTAATGCAGCCGATTCTCACGTATCTTCCAACGTTCGTATACATGGATCAACTCCGCTCTCCGCTCGTTCTCCAACTGCTCCAGACGATCCAGCTTCTCCAACAGGCCGCTCACCTGCTCGGCCCGCCCCGATATCGAGGCTCGGATCGCCGAATAAGCGAACGACTGCCACAGCTTGACGAGCCGCTCCAGCTCGGCTTCATAAGGCGCGGCCTCTTCGGAGACCGCTTCCGCGAAGTAGCCGTACAACCGGGAATACCCGAGCTTGCGCCGGGCGAGGATGCCCAATTGGGCGAAGGCCTCCTTCAGCGTCGACGGATCGAACTTCTCGGGCGGCAGCGAATCGAGCACCCGGCGTCTGGCCGCTTCGGCCAGCGGGTTCCCCTCGTCTTCCGTCGCCTCCTCGAACAGGCTCCGGATCTGCCCGGCCTCCGGCCGATGCAGCTTGGCGGGACGAAGGAGGATGCCGCCGCCAAGGGGGTTCCCGAAGAACGCCTCCCGGACCGTGTCCTCGGCCAATTCGCCCTCCCATCCCAAGTACGGATCCCGAATCCCGTACGAGCCGCCGGGCAAGCCGCGAACGATCACGTAATGCGGCCGGTGAACCGACCGGTAGCTGCGTCTATCGTAAGGCAGGTAGTACAAATCCAGCTGGAGAAGATGGACCTCCGAGGGGTAGGCGCCGAGCGTCTCCAGCCAGCTTCCGTAATTGGCCTGCTTGTCCGCGGCGTGATCGTACCATTCGGACAGCCCGTCCCCGTAGAGCCGGACGAACGAATCCAGCTGGCTTCGGGGAGTGATCTCCGCGGAATAATAGGAGAGAATCCCGTCCTCCGTCACGCCGAACGGGGCGTCCCACGAGCCGATGTAGAGCGGCCTGTCGTCCAGGCCGGCCAGCCCGAGTCCGTAGGCCAAGCCGCTGAGCAGGCAGTGCGCATGGCTCGGCGCCGGCTCGCTCACGGCCGGGCCTCCGCGACGGACAGCTTCTTCATCAGCCGTTCCACGATAATTCCGACGGTGGCGAAGTTATCGGAGGTCAGCTCGTCGTCCTCGTAGAAAATATCGAACTTCTGCTCGAGCTGAACCATCAGGCTGACCATCAGGACGGAATCGATGCCGACTTCCTCCAGGGCCGTGTCTTCCTTGAATTCCGCCGCGAGCTCCGGCCGCGAGATCAAGTCGGCCATTCGTTCCTTCACGAACCGTTCGACTTCCTGTTGCTCGTAAGTTAGGCTCATTGCGGTCGTTCCTCCGTTCTATATCCGTTCTATACGTGAATGGCGCCGAGCGCCGACGCGAGCTCCCGCGCGATCAGGGCGACGTCCTCTTCCCGGACGGCGATGTTCATCGGCAGGGAGAGAATTTGTCCGGCGAACGCCTCGGACACCGGATAATCGCCGGCTTGATGGCCCAGATGGCGGAACGCCGGGGTCAGGTGAACCGGCAGCGGATAATGCACCGCCGTCAACACCCCTTTTTTCTGAAGCTGCTTCCGAACGCGATCTCGCGCCTTCTCGTCGACCCGGACGACGTAGACGTGGAACGCGTGGCTCTCGTCCCCGCGGTGGCGGGGAAGCTCGATGCCGCCGATCGGCCCCAGATAGTGCTCGTACCATCCGGCAACCTGGCGGCGCGCGCGGTTCCATTCGTCCAGATGCTTCAGCTTAAGCTCCAGCGCCGCGGCCTGAATCGGATCCAGGCGGCTGTTGAAGCCCGGAACGTCGTGCTGGTAGCGGACCTCCCCGCCGTGATTCCTCAGCTTGCGGACGGAGGCGGCCAGCTTCGCGTCCGAGGTGACGATGCCTCCGCCGTCTCCGATGGCGCCCAGGTTCTTGTCCGGGTAGAAGCTGAACGAGCCCGCGATCCCGAAGCTTCCCGCCGCCTTGCCCTTCCGCCTCGCTCCCGCCGCTTGGGCGCTGTCCTCGACGACGTGGATTCCTCTCTCCCTGGCGATGTCCAGAATCTCGTCCATGTCGGCGATTTGGCCGTACAGATGGACGGGAAGAATCGCCTTCGTCCGCGAAGTGATCCGCCGGCGAACCTGCTCCGCGTCGATCAGGAAGTCGTCGGAGCGGCAATCGGCCAAGACGGGGGTCGCCCCGGTATGGTGGATCGCTTCGACGGTCGCGATGAACGTGTTCGCCGCGGTGATCACTTCGTCTCCCGGCCCCACGCCGAGAGCCTTGAGAATGAGATACAGGGAATCGGTGCCGTTCCCGACCCCGATCGCTTCGCTCGTGCCGATATAGCCGGCGAAGGCCTGCTCGAACCGGGCCACCGGGGGCCCGCCGACGAACGCTCCCCTAGCGGCGATCTCCTCCAGCGACCGAAGCCAATCGTCCCGGATGATCTCGAACTCCCGGGACGCGGCCGAAAACAATACTCCCATGGCGCACCTCGCGTCTTATCGATTCGGCAATCTTACATCCATTCGGTTCGGCCTTCCCGGGAGGAACGTTCGACCAGATCCAGCACCTTCATCGCGCCGACCGCTTCCTCCATCGGGACGAACGGCTCCCCGCCTTCGAGAATCGCGTTCGCGAACGCTTCGTACAGCGCGGCCGCCGCGAACCGCGAGACCGGTCCCGTCTCCAAGGCCCGCGCCGGTCTTCCCGGCTCCCGCAGATAGGCTTCCGTCTCCGACACCACGCACAGCGTCGCCCGGTCCCCTCCGATAACCCACATCGGCTCCGGCGCCAGGGAAGCGAAGTTCGTCTCGGCCGTCAGCACGATGCCGTTGTCCAGCGTAAGACGGGCGACCGCGTAATCGTCGGCTTCGCCCCGGTTCCACGGAAGACGGCGGACGAGGCCTTGAACTTGAACGACCCGGCCCAGGTTCAATTGAAGCAGCTGATCGACCAGGTGCACGCCCCAATCCAGAAGCGCGCCGCCCCCGTACTCCGGCTTGTTCCGCCATTCCGGGTCGAAGGACTTGACGGCGAAGGACGCTCCCGAGCCGAACCGATGGCACCTGCGTTCCACGAATTGCACTTGGCCCAGCATTCCGCTCGCGATCGCTTCCTTCGCCAACAGGAAGTCCGGATCGAGGCGGCGGTTATGGAAGACGGTCGCGATCCGCCCCGCCTCGCGCGCGGCGTTCATGACCTCCGCCGCCTGGTCGTGGCGGACGGCGACCGGCTTCTCGACCATGACGTGCTTGCCGCGCCGAAGCGCCTCGATCGCCAGCTCGCTGTGAGAGCTCGGGGGCGTGGCGACGAGGACGGCGTCCACGTCGCTGTCGAGGAGGTCCTCCAGCCTGTCGTACGCGCGGAAGCCCCGCTTCTCCGCCAACGCCAGCCGCTGCGCGGTAATGTCGAACACGCCGGCGGCCTGAAGGACGGGCACTCTCCGGATCAACGGAAGGTGCACCAGTTCGACGATCCGTCCGAACCCGACGATGCCCAGCTTCGCTTGCTTCATCGGACGGCCCTTCAGGCGACGCTATTCGCCCGGAGCCGTTCGACGAAGTCGACCAGCGAGCCGAGCGTCTGGAACACGGCGGGGTCGACGTCCTCTTCCGGAACGGCCACGCCGAATTCTTCTTCGATGTACACGACCAATTGCAGAACCATGATCGAATCGATGTTCAGATCCTCGTACAGCCGATGGCCCGCCGCCGCGTCTTCCGGCAGCGCCACCTCCAGGTTGTTCTCGATCAGCCCTTTCAGCCGATCCAGAATCGTCGCGTCGCTCATCAAGCTCATCTCCTTAGTCCAGTCGTTGTCGAATCAGCTTGCCGTTCGCGGTTCTCGGGATCTCGCCCGCGAACTCGATCGCGCTCGGCACCTTGTACGCCGGCAACCGCTTCATGCACCATTCCTTCACTTCCGCCGCGGTCAGGTCGGGGCGGCCGGGAACGATCCGGGCCTTGACGGCTTCTCCCCACACCGGATGGCTCGTCCGATGCACGACGGCCTCGCGCACGCCCTCCAGCCGAAGGATGACGTCTTCTACTTCGGAAGGAATCACCTTCTGGCCGGAGACGTTGATCAGATCGTCGATTCGGCCCAGCACGTGAAGCCGGCCTTCCGACACATACCCGAGATCCCCCGTCCGGACGAGCCTTCCCGAAGCCGAGACCGTCACTTCCGCCGGCGTGTCGGGCGTCCCGGCCGCTTCGACGCGGACGGAATCGAGGGGCCGTCCGACGTCGGAAGGAGAGGAGGGGTTGTCCCCGATCGCGATGCAGCCGGCTTCCGTGCAGCCGTACTGCTGGACGATCCGGACGCCCGAATCGGCCAAGCGCCGCATCAGCTCCAGAGGCAGCGGGGAGCCCGAGCTGACGACCTTGCGCAAGGAGATCCGATCCCGCATCAAGGAGGCGACGACGTGGAGCAGGAACGGAACGGCGTACACGACGTGCCGGGGCGTCCGTTCGATGAGGCCGACGGCGAATCTCGGATTTCTATCCGTCACGAGGATCGGTTCGGCGCCGCGGCGAAGCGCCGCCAGCGCTCCCGCGATCAGCCCGAACGAATGGGAGACGGGAACGAGAATGATCGGCGTCTCGGAGCCGCCGCCAGATCCGCCCGGACCGCCCGAACCACCCGATTCGCTCGAACCGCCGCTCGAACCGCCGCTCGAACCGCTTGAATCGTTCGAATCGCCGGGATACGCCCGATTGTAGGCCTCGATCTCCGCGACGACATCGCGCCAGGGACGCTCGATCAGCTTCGGCTCTCCGGTCGTTCCGGAGCTGTATTGAAGCAGCGACGGCTCCGCGGACGTTCGCGGGGCGGACGGACGGAGCGCGGTGTAAGCCGTCGGTCCGCCGCCGGCATGGAAGATCCCGGCGCAGCCCGCTTCTTCGGCCTTCCTCCGAGCCTCCTCCGCGGGAGTCTCGCCGTTCAGCAGCAGTACGGAGCCGCCGCCGTCTATCGTCGTCTCCAGGGCGGCCAGAATATCGAGCGGTTCCGTCAAGCAGAGCGCGACGAGCTTGCCTTCCCGGCCGGCCCGGGGGATGGACTCGGCCAATTCCCGCTTCCGCCGTTCGAAGTCGCCGCGGCTGTACCGCTGTTTATTGACGATGAACATATTTCTCCTTTTCTATCAATGAATGCGTTATCTTGTTCGAAGGCGAAGGCGCCGACTCTCTAGAGCAGCGGCTCGCAGAGGCGGGCGAGCTTCTCCGCGGCTTCCTCCTCCAACGCCCGAAGATTCGCGAGCCGCGCCTGCAGCGGACGGCAGCGATCGGCGTCGACCCTCGAAGGATCGTCCGCCTTGGCATCCAGAAGATAGTAGCTTTTGATTTTGTAAATCTCCCATTGCTTCCGCAGCTGACCGTACGATTGGGCGAGCTTCTCCGCGCCGCCGGGATCGGCCATGCCCCGCTCGAGCATGAAGCGCACGACGTTCGCGTTGCGCCCGTGGACTTGCTGGAACGCCAGCGTTCTCATCCCGAACATCCGCCTGTCTTCCAAGCGGCCGAACAGAAGCTCGAGCTCCTCCGCGTAGCTGTCCAGACTCGCAAGCCCTCCATGATAATGCAGATCGTACTGTTCGAGGTAGAAGGGCTTGCCTTCGAGCAGCCGCCGGGCCATGGCATACGCCGCCCGGACCGGCGCCAGCGGGTCTTCGAAGGAGGGAACCCGGCGCTCGGCGCTTCTGCATCTCACGAGCGTCACCCGGTGCTCGCCGATCAGATGCTCGAGCGATCTCGCCACCGACTCGTAAGGCAGCAGGTAGTCGTCCATCGTTCCGGGCATCATGCAATCCTCGATGACGCGGAGCTGCCGGTTCTCGTCGTCGTAACCGTAGATGAACACGGGGTGGATCAGATGGGTCTTCCCCGCTTCCCGGCCCGCCGGATAGAAGAAGCGGTCCACCTTCAGGAAGACGTAGAATCCTTCCCCGATCGCCGTCCGCACGAGCTCCAGAGTCTTCTCCAGCTCGTTCGATTCCAGTTCGATCTCTTCGCTGAGCAGGAAGTCCTTGAAGACGTCCATGGAGTACAGCACCTTCGGGATCATGAACCCTTCGGCCAGCAGCCGCGTCCGGGTCGCTTCGGCGTCGAAGGTCTGATCGGTCATCTTCTTGGCGTACTGAACGTCCAGATAGAGAGGGATCCGCCGGAACCCTTCGTTCGCGCCGATCAACAGGGACATCACGTTGTTATGGACGCAATCGAGCCACATCTCGTTATAAGGTTCGATCCGGAGCGATTCGCTCGCCACCGCCGACCGCCTCCTTCATCCGCAGGGTACAATGCCGTCTCGTTACCGTTCGTCCGCCGGCTTCCAGATCCGATACCGCCCGCTTAGCGCCAGAACGGCGAACAGATAGAGGCAATTGTCGTAATAGCGGCGCTCCCCGGTCCGCACGGGCGTCTCCCAGAGAAGGCGGACGCTGGCCTCGGCATGAGGGCCGGAGGCGGCGAGAGAAGCCATCGCGTTCGTCGCCAGCAGCCCGACCGGATGCAGCGCCTTCTCCTCCAGCGGTTCGCCCTCGATCGTATAGCGGCGGTAATCGTCCGGGGGGATGTCCGCGAAGAACGCCTGAATCCGGTCCGCTTGGCCGCGCTGCCATTCGTCGGCCGCGAACCATTCGTAGTCCAGCCCGACGTTCGCCGCGACCCGGTACGAATCACTGAAAAACTTGCCGTAGCCTCGGTCGTCGTTCGGCGTCCCGTCGTAATGGGCGTATTCCGGGGCGAGTCCCGTCCGCGGGTGGCAGGCGAGCCTCAGGTAGGCCCGGCTGGCTTCCGCCGCTTCCTTCCAGAACGGCCGGTCCTCGGGATACGCCCACAAGGCGAACAGCTCGTAGAAGTGGGGCAAATGATAGGAAGGGTCCGAAAATTCGCAATTGGGAACGAATTTGATCAGCTTGTTGTCCCGATTCCACATCGGATAGCCGACCCCGTCCTCTCCCTTGTGGACGCATGTCCGGAGCAAATCCCTCGCCTGCTTCCCGTAATCGAACGGCGCGGGGCCGTCTCCCCAGCGGTGCGAAGCGAACAGCAGCGCCATCGCGAAAAACTCTTCCCCGTCCGGCGCGGGGCCGGTCGCGCGCTTCGAGCCGTCCGGGTTGCACGACCAAGCGAAGTAGCCGGCGTTCTCCCCTTCGCTCATGAGCATGTGCGTATGCGACCACAGCCAGATTCGGTCGAATACGTCCTTGCGGTCCAATTGGACGGCCATCATCATGCCGTACGACATGCCTTCCGTTCGGACGTCGAGATTGCCCGTGTCGAGCAGATAGCCCATCCGGTCTCCCGCTTCGTAATAGATGCGGGTATCCTCCGGCCCTTCGAACAGCCTCTTCCACGTCTCTTCGACTCTGGCCGCGATCTCCTCTTCCGAATAGCCCAGCTCGAGGAAGACGTTCCTGTACGTCCCCGTCTCGTATGCGCCTTGCCGTTGTCCCATCGTCTCTCTCCTTATCGGGGCCGTCCGCCCTTCCCGGGTTCTTCTGCAACCGTTTTCACTAATCCGAAAAAGGGAAATTCCGGCGTGCCCCCTCATTCTAGCGCAACGCAAGCCCTGCTCCTACCGAAGAAAATACAGGGTTTCCTTCGAAAACTATAGCTCTCTTCTCCACGCTTCTCGCTTCCGAGGCCAGTCCGACTTCCGGCCAAGCGGCAAAACGCCGAATCCGTAGATGGATTCGGCGGCCGCATGCAGGTTAGCCCGCTTCCAGGATGTAGGCAGATCGTCACAGGGCAGCCATGACGGCGGACAGCGCCGTTTAGCGGCTCCCCGTCCGCGTCTCGGACAGCCACAGAACAGCCGTTACGCCTCGCGGATAATACTTGCTTCCGATAATCTCGCCCTTCAGAATCTGGTCGCTCCAGCACCAGTAGGACAGCTCCGGATGCTTCAGCCAAGCGACGTGGGCGGCGTCCGCCGCGCGTCCCCGCTCGTCCCAGGGCAGGCCCATTATTTCCCGGGCGATAAATTGGCACAGATAGATCTTGCTAAGCCAGGAATTGTCGCTCGTGGACGACAGCTTCCAGCCTCCGTCCTCGAACAGGCAGGTTCCCGGCACGAGAACGGTATCCAGATGCGTCTTGAGCGCCTTCAGGTAACCGGAGAACCGTCCGTTCGGATCGAGAGCTTCTTGATTGCCCGTGAAGTACGGGAAAATAAGCCCTTCGATCGCGGGGATGATCCGCGAATCGTTGTTCTCGCCGATGACGGCCGGAATGTAGCCTTGGTCGTTCAAGCGGGACGCGATCGAAGCCGCGCACCGATCGGCCTGCTCGCCGGCTTCGGCGGCCAGCTCGGACCGCCCTTCGGCCGCGAACAGCTTCTCGAGCGCGACGTAGACCGCCCAGCACTTGCCGGCCATGTAGATGTTGTTGCGCGACTGGCCGAGCGACACGTCGAGGCTGTCGTACGTCGAGATCTCCGCTCCGCCGTCCGTGCGGTCGCTGTCCAGTCCCATCAGCCCGTTGCGCTGGGCCGGGTCCGGATGATCCCGGTTCTGCATGCTTCGGAAGCCCTCCTCGAGCGTCGGCAGCATCCGGTCCAGGAACTCGCGGTCCTTCGTCTGTTCGATGTAGACGGCGGCGCAGGCGAGCCAGTTCACCAGCTCTTCGTGGCTCATGTAGGAGAAGCAGTCGTCGATGCCCGCCAGCTCGTAGGACGAGTGGCCCGGGCGGGAGAATACGTTCGCGACGCCCATGTCGTGCGTGAACGCGAGGCCTCCCGGGTAGAGCTTGGCGTCTCCGGGGAAGCGCACCCGGTCGACGTAGCTGTACCGCTTCGCGAACAGCTCCAGCTCGTTGCGCACGGTCCACGGATTCATCTTCAGCTCGTAGAACAGCTGGTCCGCCGTCAGATCGAGGGTGTTCATCATGCGGTACTCGCCTTCGTTCACGATCCAGATCGGCTCTCCGTCCGCTTCCAGCAGCTGGGTGCTGCCGTAATAGCTCTGGATCGCGTGGCTCAGCATGAACGCCTGGTCTTCGGACAGCTTCTCGGTTCCGGTCCACGAGTCGGCCGCCTTGCTCGACGCGGACAGCGCCTCGAAGTTCGCCAGCGCGTATTCGGCCGCGTCCTCGATGCGGGGGAAGAAGCGGTTGTAATAATAGGAAGCTTCGAGTCCGGAAGTGACGATGCCGGACCGGTGGAACGCGATCGCGAACCGGTACGTTCTCTTCTCGCCCGCCGGCGTCTCCGCCAGCAGCGCGCCCGTCCGGCCGAGGCCGAACGTCAGGTTCTGCGGATGCTTCGGGTTCAGGATCCGCTCCAACGAGAAGCCGAGACCTGCCGTCATGCCGCTCTCCCGTGTAGCCGCGATCGCCGTATTCCGGCCTTGGCCGACGCCGACGCAAGGCTCGTCCTCCGATTCGCCGAGCCTGCGCATGGCGCTGTACGGATCGTTGCCTTCGTAGCCGAAGAAGGCGACGCGCGGGCGCGTGCCCGCCGTATTGTCCACGGTGAGCTCCGCGAGCACCGCCGGAACGAGCGCCGCCTTCAGCTCCTCTTCGCCGGCGGTCGCCGGATCCGGCACCGGGCGCACGGGAGAATAGACCGTGAACGTCAGGTCGCCGGCCTTCCACGTATCGACCCCGGCCCGGAACTCGCGCGAGATAGCCGAGGCGGCGAACGGAACGAGGACCGAAGCCGCTTGCTTACCCTTTTTCTCCACGTCGTATCTCGAAGCTTCGTCCTCGGCCGCCCCGAAGAACGGCAGAGCCTCGAAGACGTCGCCTTCCCGCGACTGAAGCCCGATGTAGACGTTCTGGTCGGCGGGCTTGCCGAGCTCGAGCCCGAGGCCCCCCTTCGCTCCGCGGAACCCGAGCGTGAAGCTGGCGAACGCGCCGATCGGCGAATGATGCGCATTATAAAAGATCGAATTCGACATTCGTTGTAACCCCTTTCTTCCATCCGGTACGTTCATCCTACCATGCCCGGTCCGATCGGAGCCATTGCCAAAACGGACGAATATTTACCCAAATCGCGCCTGGATCGGTTATACTGGGGGTACGACAAAAACGGACCGGCACGGCTTGTTAGCCGCGCGGTCCGTCTGGGAGAAGAACGACCGATAAGGGGCGAATCCGAATGTCCTCCTCCTCTCCGATCCGACCCGGCCCTCCGGCCGAGGCCGAATTCCTCGGGAACGAAACGATGTATCCCGACGTGAAGACGACGTTGAACCTGTTCGGCATCCACCGGAGAAAGGTTCCCGGGGACTGGACGTATCCGACCCACGAGCACCCGCAATACGAGATCAACTACTTGCTGGCCGGACGCCAGACGATGACCGTCAACGGCACCGCGTACGAGCAGAAGCCCGGCGACCTCCTGCTTCTGCGTCCCGGCGACGTCCATTCGAGCCGCAGCGGCGACGGGGAGCCCTTCGAATACTTCTGCCTTCACTTCGACTTGGACGACCGGCTGTTCCTCTCCCTGCTCGGCCGGCTGGAGCAGGTTCTGTTCCCCGCGGGCGGCGCGGTCGCTCGCCAGGTCGAGCCCGTCCTGGCGAAGATGCTGTCGGCGGACGCCGAAGCGGATTCGCGGTCCGTCGCCGGCCGGATGAAGCTGCAGTCGGCCGTGTTCGAGCTGTTCGGCCAGCTGTGGGAGGCGATCTCCGCCGAGACGCTGCAGCTGTCGCCGCATGCCTACGGCAAGGTCGAGCTGGCGCACAAGATCGCGAGCCGCCTGCAGCATGTCGCCAGCCAGCACATCCGCCAAGGGACGCCCGGCGACGACCATTACGGCGTCGGCGACATCGCCGCGGAGCTCGGGATCAGCGTCTCTTACTGCAACCGGGTGTTCCGCGAGATTTACGACAAGTCCCCCCGCGCCTACTGGTCCGAGCTCGTGCTGTACGAATCGAAGCAGCTGCTCGCCGACCCGCGGTTCACGGTGCAGTCGATCGCCGCCCTTCTCGGCTACCGCGACATCGCGCATTTCAGCCGCCAATTCAAGCGCTGGACCGGCATGGCTCCCAGCGATTATCGCCGCGGCGCTCTGGTTGGGACCGGCTCTCCCGGCGCGCAGGATTCATCGCGGTGAACCGTTCCGCATTCGCCGCCGCTCCCCCCATTCGTCCGCTTCGCTTAGGAACGCCGCCCCTCAAGGCCTGCCGCTGAACCGCTCGAGCGCCTCCTCGGTAACCGGCGCGAAGAGGTTGACGAGGTTGCCGTCGGGGTCGCGCAGCAGCGCGGAGCGGTTCCCCCACGGCATCGTGGTCGGCTCCTGCACCCACTCGTCGACAAACGGCTTCAAGCGCGCATACTCGGCATCGACGTCGCGAACGCGAAACTCGAGGATGACGGTGCGGTTGTCGGCCGCGCGCACGGAATCGGCGCCGAACATTCGCACCGTCTGGGAGTGGCCGATCGCCAGGGTGCACGATGGCAGAACGAACTCGGCGAAGACAGGCGCGGGGCGCTTCGCCGATACCTCCGTGACTCTCTCGTAGAACTCGACGAGTCGATCCAGGTCGTCGGTAATGATGCGTACGGAAGCGAAATTCACGAGACATCGTCCTTTCAAAATGGTTTATTACGCTACGATACCGTATCGTATCATTTCCGATCGCCGGAGTCAATTCAAAAAGGAGAGGCCGTTGCCCGAACGTCCATCTTAGCGGCGCCAAATCGCCCTCCTGCAAGATCGTCCCCGGGACCTGGAGCGGTCCTGGACCTGGAGCGGTCCTGGACCCGGCGCCGAGGATACGCCTATGATATAATGGGAGGAACCTTTTATTTCGAGGCAACGAATCCCCGTTTAAGTCCTTTTATGTTGGAGGGAAGAGCGTGACTCCGTCTAAGAATTCCGAGCGCGAGACGTCGGCCAAGGTGAATCGTCGCGTCGAACGCTCCCGACATACCGTCCTGTCCGCCGCGTTCGAACTGCTCAGCGAAGGCGGCGTGGCCAGCTTCTCCGTCGACGAGGTGGCTCGCCGTTCCGGCGTCGCGAAGACGACCATCTACCGCCACTGGCCTACGCGGGAAGCGCTCGTGATCGACGCCTGCTCACGGATGATCGCCGAGCAGGAGACGCCCGACACCGGCTCGCTCGAAGGTGACGTCACGGCCATCCTGATGGAGATCGCGCACCTGCTGCCGACGGCGAACTGGTCCTTCGTCCTGCCGTCCATCGTCGACACCGCCGAGCGCAATCCCGAGTTCGCGGAGATCCACAGCCGGATTCAGCGCGGACACGCCGCCCCCCTGCGAGAGGTTCTGCAGCGCGCGGTAGACAGGGGCGAGCTGCCGGCGCGCGCCGACGCGTCGACGATCGTCGCAGCCCTGCTGGGGCCGCTCTTCTACCGCCGCTGGTTCTCGCGCGAACCGATCGACGACGCGTTCGTCAAGACGATCATCAAACTCGCGCTCGCTTCGCTATAGTACGAGACGGCTGCTGCTTGACCGGGCAGGGGCCGGGCATCGAGGGCGGACATGGCAGCGGCTGCGAGAATTCCGCAACGAGGCCAACGGCAAAAAGCTATTTCCAAGATGGATCGCCATCCTGGAAATAGCTTTTTTTTCATGGTCGTTCGAAGGTTACGCGGCGGCGCTGACGGCGGCCTTCTTGTCGCGCAGCAGCGTTAACGTAGCCGCGGTGGCCAGCAAGAGAATGACGCCGGCGACGAGACTGGTGACGTGCATGGCGGTCATGAACGCTTCCTTGGAGGCGTTCAGAACTTGAGTCGCCGCTTCGGCGGGCAAGGCATGGGATACGGCCGACGCTCCGGCGATCGTCTGACCGGCCGCGACGGACGCTTCCGGCGAGAGACCGGCGGGCAGCAGAGGCGCTACGGCATGCCGATAGACGGCCGCCAGGACGCAGCCGAGAAGCGCGATGCCGAACGCCCCTCCGAGCTCGCTGGAGGTCTCGATGAGGCCGCCGACGGCTCCCGCGCGGTCGGCCGGCGCGACCCCCACGACGTAATCGGCGACGAGAGTCATGACGGAGACGATTCCCGCCGCGACCAATCCGGCTCCGACGAGCATGACGGCCAGCGGCAGGAAGCCGTCGAGCCGCACCTGGGTCAGGATGCCGAATCCGATCGCCGACACCGCGAAGCCTCCGGCCATGACGCGCGGCCTCCCGAGCGTTAGCGACAGCTTGGCGGCGAGCGGAGCCGCCGCCCCGACGGCGACCGAAGGCAGCACGCTCCACAGCGAAGCGACGAACGGAGAGTATCCGAGTACCGATTGAAGGAATTGGGTGTTGACCAAGGCGCTCGCCATAAGCGTGAAGGTGGCGATCAGGTTAATGAGGATCGAGCCTCCGGTCCGCCGATCCATCAACGCCCGGATATCGAGCAAGGGGTTCGCGATGGACAGTTGGCGCCGGACGAACGCGTATCCGACGACCAATCCTGCCGCGAGAAGGGCGACGGGAATCGGAGCCCATCCGTCTTCCGCGAGCGTCTTGACGCCGTAGGTAACGGGCAGGATGGCGGCGAGAGCCAGAAGCGAGCTTGCGATATCGATCCGGCCGGGCGAGGAGCTGCGGTTCTCCGGCAGCAGGAACGGCGCGATAAGCAGCAGCAGCGCCATCGCCGGGATGTTGATCAGGAACACCGATCCCCAGGAGAAGGATTGAATGAGCAAGCCGCCGATAATCGGCCCGACCGTGACGCCGCTGGCCATGACCGCGCTCCAGATCGACATCGCTTTGGTGCGCTGGTTGTCGTCCTGGAACATCGTGCGAACGAGAGCGAGCGTGGACGGCATAAGAGTCGATCCCGCGATCCCGAGAATCCCACGGGCCGCAATCAGAGCTTCGGCCGTCTGGGCGTACGCGGCGAACAACGAGCTGAGAGCGAACCCCACGGAGCCGATCATGAGCAGCCGCCGGCGTCCGATTCGGTCGCCGACGGCGCCCATCGTCAGCAGCAGTCCGGCGAGAATGAAGCCGTAGACGTCGAAGATCCACAATTGCTGGTTCGCGGTCGGCTGCAGATCCGCGGCAATGTCGGGCGCGGCGAAGAACAGGACGGAGACGTCCATCGACACGACCATGAGCGGGAGACAAAGAACGGCAAGCGCGATCCATTCCTTGCGGCCCGCCAGCCGGGCCCCTGTTCGATTTTCTTTAATCAAAGCAATCCTCTCCTCTTTTCGATTACTGTTTATCATATACACTGTAGTTCATGTACGCAGTATATAATCTAAACAGTTTATGGTCAACACAGATTTTTGGTACCCATTCCGCATCCCGCAATTCCGAAAAACACTTGACATTGCGGCCAAGGAGCTATAAGATTCTTTCAAATAATCAAAGACGTTGAAAAGGAATAGTACGATTTCTCAAGCGACCAGAGAGCTGTTGGACGGTGCGAAGCAGCCGCGAAGGGAATCCGAACTCGCCTTGGAGTCGCTCGCTGAACAAGCCAAGTAAGCGGAGCCGGCAGCCTGGCCGTTACCATCGGGAGGATAAGGGATTCGTCCGCTTGTGGCGACCCCGCATCCGCAGAGTGCATGCCGCGAGCGGCGTGAATTCGGAGTGGTACCGCGTAAGATGTCAAAGTCTTGCGTCTCTGATAATGGAGACGCGAGGCTTTTTTTGCGTCCGTTCAAGCTTTGCCGATCCCGATAGAAATCGACGAAAGGAAGATCGTTCATGAGAAATGTCGAAAAATACGCCAGAGGCTACTTCATGCCTCCGAAGACAAGCTTGAATTGGACCCGGAAGGAATATATCGAGGAAGCGCCGATCTGGTGCAGCGTCGACCTTCGCGACGGCAACCAGGCCTTGATCGTCCCGATGAACTTGGAGGAGAAGCTGGAATACTTCAAGATGCTCGTGGATATCGGCTTCAAGGAGATCGAGGTCGGATTTCCCGCGGCGTCGGAGACGGAGTTCGCCTTCTTGCGCGCATTGATCGAACAAAATTTGATCCCGGACGACGTCACGATCCAAGTGCTGACCCAATCGAGAGAGCACATTATCCGCAAAACGTTCGAATCGCTGAAAGGCGCGAACAAAGCCGTCGTCCATCTGTACAACTCGACCTCCGTGGCGCAGCGGGAACAAGTATTCCGCAAGTCCAAGGAAGAGATCATCGATATCGCCGTCAGCGGCGCCAAGCTGTTGAAGGAGTGCGCGGCGGAGACGGAGGGGAACTTCCAGTTCCAGTATTCGCCGGAGAGCTTCACCGGCACGGAGATCGAGTTTGCGCTGGACATCTGCAACCGCGTGCTCGATGTCTGGCAGCCGACGGCGGAGAACCCGGTCATCATCAATCTTCCGGCGACGGTGTCCATGTCGATGCCTCACGTCTACGCCAGCCAGATCGAATACATGAGCGAGCACTTGAACTTCCGGGAGCATGTGATTTTATCGGTTCATCCGCATAACGACAGAGGAACGGGCGTGGCGGACGCCGAGCTGGGGATGCTGGCCGGAGCCCAGCGGGTCGAAGGCACCTTGTTCGGCAACGGAGAACGGACGGGGAACGTCGACATCGTCACGCTGGCGCTGAACCTGTACTCGCACGGGGTCGACCCGAAGCTGAACTTCGAGAACATCCCCGGGATCCTGTCCGTCTACGAACGGCTGACCAAGATGAGGGTCGGCGAAAGACACCCTTACGGCGGCGAACTCGTCTTCACCGCGTTCTCCGGTTCGCATCAGGATGCGATCGCCAAGGGAATGAAGTGGCGCGAAGAGAAGGAGCCTGCGCATTGGTCGGTCCCTTACCTGCTCATCGATCCGAAGGATATCGGCCGGCAATACGAGGGGGACATTATCCGCATCAACAGCCAATCCGGCAAAGGCGGAATCGGTTACGTGCTGCAGCAAAAGTACGGTCTCGATCTCCCGCCGAAAATGCGCGAACACTTCGGATATTGCGTCAAAAACGTATCCGATCACCAGCAGAAAGAGCTGATGCCGGATGAAATCTACGACATCTTCCTGAAGGAATACGTGAATTTGAACGCGCCCGTCGAACTGGTCAAATACCGCTTTACAGACGACGAGGAATTCCAGACCGTCGTCTCGATCCGGACGGGCGGCGAAGTCAAGGAAATAACGGGCTCCGGCAACGGGCGGCTCGATTCGATCAGCAACGCCCTGCAAGCCCATCTCGGCGTGGATTACACGGATTTGGTATATAAAGAGCATGCGCTCGAGACGGGCTCCAAATCGCAGGCCGTCTCCTATATCGGAATCACGGCTGCCGACGGGGGCGTCTATTGGGGCTGCGGCATCGACGTCGACATTATGAACTCGTCCGTCAAAGCTCTGGTCAGCGCCGTCAATCAAATGAGCCGCAACGCGAACGGGGAAAAGTAAGATCGCGTACGCAAACGATAAGGGGCTGTTCCGCAAAGGTCGTTCGACCTTGCGGAACAGCTCCTTCGTCATTCGCCCTCTCGCGAAGCGCGCATGGCCTGAGCGTGTGGCTCGAGCATTAAGCCTGCCGTCCAGACGTCAAATCCCGAAGTACGCTTCGGCGTTGCGGAAGCAGATGTCCCTGACGAGCTCTCCGACGTATTCGTAATCCGTCGGAAGCTCGCCTTCCTCCATCCACGTTCCGAGCAGCCCGCACAGCGTCCGCCGGAAATACTCGTGCCGAGGGAACGACAGGAAGCTGCGCGAATCGGTCAGCATGCCGACGAAGGCCGAGATCAGCCCGATGTTGGACAGAGCCTTCAGCTGCTGCAGCATCCCCTCCTTCTGGTCGTGGAACCACCAGGCGGAGCCGAGCTGCAGCTTGCCGCGAATGCCGCCGCCCTGGAAGTTGCCGATCGTCGTCGCGATCGTCTCGTACTGTCCCGGATACAGCGAATAGACGATCGTCTTCGGCAGGCGATCGTTCCTGTCGAGCTCGTCGAGCAGCCCGTTGAGCGGACGGGCCAGATGGTAGTCGAGAATCGAATCGTAGCCGCTGTCTCTTCCGAGCCGCGCGGACATGCGCGTGTTGTTGTTCCGGATCGCGCCGATATGCAGCTGCATCGCCCAGCCGCGCGCGTGGTAAAATTCGCCGAGGCGAACCATCAGGAACGTCTGGTACCGGGCCGCCTCCTCTTCCGTGACCGCCCGCCCTTCCAGCGCGCTTCGCAAGATCGCGGCCGCCTCCTTCTCCGAGGCCGGCGCGTACGGCAGCTCGCCGAAGCCGTGATCGGACAGCCGGCAGCCGTGCTCGTGGAAGTAGTCGATCCGGTTAGAGACGGCCGCGAGCAGCTCGGGCAGACCGGCGATCTCCACGTTCGCCGCCTCGCCGAGGCGAGACAAGTAATCGGCGAAGTCCCCTCGGCGAATGTCGAGAATGCGGTCGGGACGGAACGTCGGCGTCACCTTGGCGCGGATCGCCGGGTTCTCCCGAATGCTCCGGTGCTCGTCCAGCGAATCGATCGGGTCGTCCGTCGTGCAGGCGACCCGGACGTCGAACTTCGCCAGGATGCCGGACGCGGTCAAGGACGAATCCTCCGCGAGCCGTTCGTTGCACCGGTTCCAGATCTCCTCCGCGTTCGCTTCCGACAGCCGCTCCTTAATGCCGAAGTGCCGCTCCAGCTCGAGATGCGTCCAATGATAGAGAGGATTGCCCGCCATCGCCGGAACGGCCTTCGCCCACGCGAGGAATTTGTCCTTGTCCGGCGCCTCCCCCGTAATCAGGCTCTCGTCCACCCCTAGCCAGCGCAAGGCGCGCCACTTGTAATGGTCTCCGTTCAGCCACAGCTCCGTCACGTTCCGGAACCGATATCCGGACGCGATCTTGCCCGGATCGAGGTGGTTGTGATAGTCGTAAATCGGCATGTCCGAGGCATAGTCGCGGTACAGTATCCGCGCGCTCTCGGTGGTCAGCAGCAAGTTCTCCGTATGAAAAGGAATCATGGCCGGCGTCTCCTCCACTCGTTTGGAATTTGCAGTTCCATACTACCATACAAGTGTGGTAGTATGGAACAAACAGATTCGGGAGGTGGCCAGATCAGATGCCATTTATCGGCCAGACGCCGACGCCATCCGCTCGGGACCTGGTCTACGCGAAGTTAAGGGAAAAGATTCTAAGCCTGGAGCTTCCTCCCGGCACCGCCTTGTCGGAGAAGGAATCCTCCCTTCGATTCAACGTCAGCCGCACGCCCGTGCGGGAATCCTTCCTGCGGCTCGCCCAGGAAGGGCTCGTGCAGGTGCTGCCGCAGAGAGGAACGTTCGTCTCGCTCATCGATCCGGAGCTGGTCGAGGAAGCGAGGTTCATGCGGGAGCATCTCGAGAAGGCGGTCATCCGCCTCGCCTGCGAGAAGTTCCCGGAAGAGAAGCTCGCCGAGCTGGAGGCCAACCTCCGCGAGCAGCGGGCATGCATCGAGCGCGAGGATCACAGGCGCTTGTTCGAGCTGGACGAGGGCTTCCACCGCACCTTGTTCGAAGGCTGCGGCAAGCTGAACACGTGGTCCGTCATCCAGCAGATGAACGTCCACCTGAATCGGAGCCGGCTGCTGAGGCTCGTCACCGACCATCGGTGGGACCATCTGTACGAGCATCACGAGCGAATGACCGCCGCGATCCGCGGGCGCGACGCCGACGCGGCGGAACGGCTCATGAAGGAACATCTGCACCTGAGCGTCGAAGATCAGCCGCTGCTGCAGGAGAAGTTCCCCCATTATTTTAAACAGGGAGAGTGAACGAGAGGCATGAGAATGACCTTCCGTTGGTTCGGCGAAGGCAACGATACGGTCTCGCTGGCCCAGATCAAGCAGATTCCGGGCGTCGAAGGCATCGTCTGGTCCTTGCACGACGTTCCGGCCGGGGACGAATGGCCGATGGAGAAGATTATCGAGGTTCGCGATCAAGCGCATGCGGCGGGCCTGCACATCGACGTCGTCGAGAGCGTCAACGTTCACGAAGACATCAAGCTCGGGCTCCCGAGCCGGGACAAGTACATCGAGAATTACAAGAAGACGATCGAGAAGCTGGGGCAAGTCGGCGTGAAGGTCATCTGCTACAACTTCATGCCCGTGTTCGACTGGCTGCGGACCGATCTCCACAAGGAGATGGCCGACGGCTCGACCGCCCTCTTCTATGAGAAGAGCAAAATCGCGGACCTCGATCCCTTCGAGCTCGTCCGGAAGATCAACGAGAATTCGGAGCTGACGATGCCGGGCTGGGAGCCGGAGCGCCTCGCCCATTTAACCTCTCTTTTCGAGGCGTATAAAGGCGTGACCGAAGAGAACCTGTGGGAGAACCTCGGCTACTTCCTGAACGAGGTCGTGCCGGTGGCCGCGAAGCACGGCATCCAGATGGCCATTCACCCGGACGATCCGCCGTGGCCGGTGTTCGGCCTGCCGCGCATCATGACGAGCCAGGCGAACTTCCGCCGCTTCCTGAAGCTGCACGACAGCCCTTCCAACGGGATTACGCTGTGCAGCGGGTCGCTCGGCGCCAACCCGGAGAACGATATCGTCTCGATGATCCATGAGTTCGCCGACCGCATTCCGTTCGCCCACATCCGCAACGTTCGGGTGTACGAGAACGGGGACTTCATCGAGACGTCCCACCGGACGCAGGACGGCACCGTCGACATCGCCGGCATCGTGAAGGCTTACCATGACGTCGGCTTCTCCGGCTACGCGCGGCCCGATCACGGCCGGCATCTGTGGGGAGAGGTATGCCGCCCGGGATATGGCTTGTACGACCGAGCCCTCGGCATCATGTATCTGTGGGGATTGTGGGATGCCGCGGAGAGAGCGGCTTCGGAATCCGGCGAGAGGAAGGTTGCTGCGCAATGAGCGAACGCGGACTGCCCATTCACCCGTCTCTGCAAGGCAAGGTTGTCGTCATCACCGGAGGCTCCGGCGTTCTGTGCCGGGTCATGGCGCTCGAGCTCGGCCGGCAGGGCGCGAAGATCGCCGTGCTGAACCGGACGGCCGACAAGGGCGAACGGGTCGCCCGGGAGATCGAGGAAGCGGGCGGCACGGCCATCGCCGTCGCCTGCGACGTCACGAATCCGGACAGCGTTCAGGAGGCGGAGAAGCTCGTATCGGAGAAGCTGGGGCCTTGCGATATTCTGATCAACGGGGCGGGCGGCAATCATCCTAGCGCCAATACGACGAACGAGATTTTCCGGCCCGAGGATCTGGAGCGCGAAGGCGTAACGACCTTCTTCGGCCTCAGCGTCTCCGGCTTCCGCAACGTGCTCGACCTGAACTTCATGGGGACCTTCATCCCGACCCAGATCTTCGCCCGTTCCATGGCGGAGCGCCGCAGCGGCGTCGTGCTCAACGTCTCGTCCATGAGCGCGCCTTCCCCGATGACGAAGGTGCCCGCGTACAGCGCCGCCAAGGCCGCGATCAACAACTGGACGCAGTGGCTGGCCGTCCACCTGGCGGAGTCGAACATCCGCGTGAACGCGATCGCGCCGGGCTTCTTCCTGACCGAGCAGAACCGCAATCTGCTGCTCAAGGAAGACGGAAGCTTAACCGAACGGTCCGGGAAAATCATCTCGCACACGCCGATGCGCCGATTCGGCGAGCCGGAGGATCTGCTCGGCACGCTGCTCTGGCTCGTCGACGACGAGACCTCGGGCTTCGTGACGGGAACGGTCGTCCCCGTCGACGGCGGGTTCATGGCCTATTCGGGCGTCTAAAATCCTTGTGCTAGAGGCGCATCCTAGCACAATAGCGCGATTCCGGCAGAGTCGTTCGGACTTCCCGAACGGCTCCATCCGGATCGCGCTTTTTTCTATGATTGACCCACTCGCATGCAGACTTGTTATCCGGGCTCGGAATCGCTTATCCTTGTGAATATCGCGTTGCTCAAAGCTTCTATTAATATGCGCCTGGTTCCCGTTTTCGATTGGGGAAGGCGGCTAACGAATCCAGGAGACGCTATTTGGCCGAAAATGAAAGATTTGCGATTCTAACGAATCGTAGAGACGCTATTTCGTGCCGGAAGCCCGTTTTTCCCCCGGTTGGCCCCAAATAAGATCGCTGGAGTTCGTTAGATTTTCAAAAGGGGCTTTTGACGCGAAATAGCGTCTCCTGAGTTCGTTACAGAACGAGGCTCATGGACCGGGGCCGAGCTTATGAATCGGGCGATCCTTTACTTTTAAAAGAGAGGCGGGATAGCTGATTGGTTGTTAGATTATTCGCGGAAAACGATATCGATTCTATGGTAGAGATCTGGCTTGCCGGATCCAAAGAGGCCCATCGCTTCATACCGGCGGAATATTGGGAGAGCAATCGGTCCGTCATGAAAGAGACGTATCTTCCGATGTCTCAGTCTTATGTACTTGAAGCGGAAGGCGCGATAGCGGGATTTATCTCTATGGTCGACGACTACTTGGCGGCTTTGTTTGTCAGTCCTGCCGAGCAAGGGAAAGGATATGGAAAGATTCTGCTGAATTACGTTAAGAACCAGAAGGAAACGATCACGTTGAAAGTCTATCAGGAGAACGACCATGCGGTTCGGTTCTATCAAAAGAATGGTTTCGTCATAGCTTCGGAGGCTGTCGATGAAAACACGTCTTCAAAAGAGTATGTTATGGTCTGGAATAAAAAGGATTAAGCGAATATGAGGTCGACCACTGCCTCCGGACCGCCTTCGAAGCCGGAATAAGCGCAAACGGAGGGGCTCCCCCCCTCCGTTTAGCTCTCGTTCATGGCGAGCAGCTCGCTGACCGTGACCAGCTCGTACCCCTCGCTTGTCAGCTCCCGCACGAGCTGCCGCACGGCCTCGACCGTTCCGTCACATTTGAAGGCTCCCCAGAAACGACTTCATGAGGCCAAGGGTAAAGCACAAGATATTCCATCACCACTTTCTCGCTGGACATCATGCCAATTTGGACTGCATTTTACTTTCCGAAATTGTCGAAATAAGTGACCTGTTTTCGAGGCCCTAAATAGGAAAAGGTACAGCCTCCTTCAAAGGAGACCATACCTTAATAAAGTCTAATGATCACTCAAAGAATCAATGAGAATATCTTTTACCATAACAAATCATCACATTGAGCTTGAATAATGGTTCATACTTTCCCGTTATTTTATATTATATTTACCAATTAGCTCATCTTTGAACTTGCCTGTCTTTTCGTTGACTACTCTTTTTTCGGAAGTATCCAAATTATACTTCCCTTCATTAACACCTACAATCACATTCAAATCTGGGTATTTCAAATCAGGTCTTAGTACCAATAGGTATCTTTCCGATTTCTGCATAGCCTCATAGTCTTCAATAACAAACTGTGTTCGCCCTGGCTTCAATCCGTTATCAACGGTATACACAGGTTCAGCGACTTTAATGATATCACCTTCATTAATTTTAACTCCTGATTTGTTAGCATAAACATTGTCTACTTTAAAGCTCGTTATCGTAAAGGCTTCCTCTGTAAATCCCTTTTCGTCTCTTATAACATGGTTTTTGCTTGAAATTGGTATGCCGGTAACAATCAGTTGTGAGCGACTTTCAAGTTCACTTAAATTATTGTGAGTAACCGGCATTGTTTCTATTTCAGCCACTGTTGTTTTGCTATCCAAAATTAAATATCCAGTTGCCGAAAAAACCAAAGCCCCCAATACAAGTGCCATTGTCTTTTTTAATTTCATATATTCTCCTCCTTAATCTCCATATTTTTCGATGATATGTGCTTTATCAATTGGTTGTGGCATATTGTTTGATGCTACCATCGAATCATCCCTCATAACCGAAGCAACACCAGAATCATTATTATGTTTAAGACCTACTGCATGACCAAACTCATGGGTAAATGCATATTGTCTTAACGCATTGCTCCCTAATGAAGAAAGATTCGTATGATCAAATCGTACCCTTGATCGATGTCTTCTGTCGTCTGGATTCACCTGAGTCCATCCAAACAAACCATAGACCCAATGGTCTACAGTGCCATATACGTCCTTGCCCGGAATCGTATTACCGACATAAGTTACAACACTCCCATATGTGGGTTCCGATGACTCCTCGTGGAAAGTCAAGGCATCAGATATTCCATCCCATGCATTAAATCCTGTATTTGCATAACTTGTATAGCCATACGAAGCTACCGATGAATCTTTCCAAAAATATAAATGCAGTGGTTCATTGCCAAAGCCAATTTTATGGTAATGATCGCTACTTGCTAAAGCAGTAGTTCCGCTAACTACAGTTATACATATTGCAAGAATAACTGGCTTCATTGACTTCAGAGTTTTCATAAATCATCTCTCCCGTCTTAATTTTCTCGTTTACACATCTTCATCCTTAAACTAGACTCCTTATCTACTTACAAGCACTGTTTAAGGTAAATTAAGCAACCTCCTTTCACAGCAAAATCGTTCGTTTGCCTGACATGCTGCCTACTATATATGACATATCAAAGAGACCGTATGTAACACCTTTTTTTGGAATTATTTAAATAACCTGAGACGAAGGCTGTCGCCAAACATCAATCAGCATTACTGTCAATGAAAATTCCAGAGGATTTTTATAACGAATTGGCTGATATTTGAAATTTCAAGGAGTGCTAATGCTAGAAGAGCAGTCATACAGCCAAACATACGCTGAAATGAGTCATTCGAGGGGTAGACCGGAAAGTGAGAGGCGCTCACCCGGGGTATTTCATTTTTTTTCCATCAATTAATTTGTTTGTAGGGCATTGAAACTTGGGCTTAGACTCTTCCGGTAATGTATAAGGGTGCTCAAGCCCCAGATTCCGATGGATGATTGGCATTATTCAACAACTTATTCACAACGTTTACCAATGTCGCTGCTGTTCCATTGCCCAAGATCCGATCTACTAATGTTGAAAAATAACTTAGTTCGATTTATCATATATGGAATATTTTATTTTTTAGATTTGTTTTTTTACAAATTAATCCGACAGGTCGGAGGGATGAAAAAGTGACTGAATTTTTTTTCACAAAGGTGGAGAATGAAGATGACAAAGAATATACAACAAATCTGTATAATCAGTATTATTCATTGCTAAAGAAGCAAGCTTACAACATTACAAATGAATACAGTGTAGTTGATGACCTTATTCAAGACACCTTTTTGAAATTACTGCCACGAATCTCTCTCTTACGGTCTCTTAGTAGTTATAAAATGACATCCTATATCTTTTACACATTGAAACATGTCTGCTTGGATTATAATAAAAGGAAAGTGCAGTATTCAAAACGTACTCTTTCTGGCTTAACTAATGATATTACAGATAATATTCCTGATCTTCAGGCTACGATAGACGAGAACCTTCTTCTACTTGAAGAACTCGAAGTCTTGAAACAAGCTTTGTTGCAACTATCTGAAAGAGATCGATATTTGTTATTTTACAAGTACACTATGGAATTGAGTGACCGGGAAATAGCTGGACTTATAAATATACCACATAATCATATTCGACAATATGTCGCTCGAGCTAAGCATCGTGCATTTCAAAAACTATCTCAAAGAATCAATGATTGTGTTACCGACAAATAATTCTATGGACCACAGTTCACTTAAGGAAGAATATAAGGAAATAACGATCTATCACTATAGGAGGCGTTTTGCCAACTGTGAGGCAACATGTTTTTGGGGTAAGCGGACATTAGCAACAATCTTCCGCACCTCTCGAAAGAGATGCGGAGGGGGATTCACCAATATCAAGACTCGACAAGGGCGATAAGTAGGAGGCAGTTCTACACTTGGTCCGATTGCAACAGCTCGCTGATCGTGACCAGCTCGTATCCCTCGCTCGTCAGCTCCCGCACGAGCTGCCGCACGGCCTCGACCGTCTGGGAGCGGTCGCCGAAGCCGTCGTGGAAGATCAAGATGGTGCCGGGCTCCACCGTCTCCCTCGTCGTCTCCACGATATGATCGACTCCCGGCATCTCCCAATCCCTCGCGGCGCCGTTCACGGCCCCGATGACCGGATAGCCGAATTCCGCGACGGTCGCCGCGGCTTGCTCGTCAAACGCGAAGTAAGGCGGCCGGAACGTCGCGGGCTTCACCCCGGTCGTCTCCAGGATGATCCGCTCGGAGCGAAGCAGCTCGGACCGGCGCGCTTCTTCGTCGAGCTTGGTCACATCCGGATGCGTATACGTATGATTGCCGATCTCGTGTCCCTGTTCGAGTACGGCCCGGGCCGTATCGGGAGATCGCTCGATCTGCTCCCCGATCATGTAGAACGTCGCTTTGCCGTTCGCCTCGCGGAAGATATCGAGCAGTTGAGGCGTATAAATGGGATTAGGCCCGTCGTCGAACGTAAACGCGACGACCTTCCGCGTCGTCGGATGCCTCATTACGGGTGAAGTTAAGGTCAAGATCGCTCAGCTCCTCTTCTTCTTGTCGTCCCCGATTCTACTCTCCGGACGATACTCCGTCAATCCTTCTAATTTTATAGGATTCGCGCGGCCAAGAGGCCGAGGTATTCCTTGAGCGCCAGCCCCGTGATCTGCACCGATTCGGCGTTCGGAGCGAGGCGGCCCGGATAGAAGGCGAACCGGCCGTTCGTCCAGTAATCCGCCGGGTACGGCTGCACCTTCACTCCCGCCTGCTTGAACTCCAGCACCGAGCGGGGCATGTGGAAGGCGGACGTGACCAGCACCGGGGAATCGTAGCCTTTCTCCTTCAGCAGCTCAGCGGTGTTGACAGCGTTCTGCTCCGTGTTCAAGGAGCGGTTCTCGACGAGGATGGCCTCTTCCGGGACGCCGAGGCCGAGCAGCTGCCGCTTCGCGATATTCGCTTCGTTGCCGGTGTCGGAGAACACTTGGCCGCCGGAGAACAGAATCGGCAATCCTGTCGACCGGTGCAGCCGGACGGCGACCAGCAGCCGGTTCGCCGCCGCTCCCGACAGGTTGCCTTCGCCGTCGATGTCGGGAGTCGAGCTGGTCGCGCCTCCGCCCAGGACGACGATAACGTCCCCTTGAACCTCGCTCGGCTGCGGATACCGCTTCTCCAAGCTGCCGATCAACGCGTGGCTGACCAGTTGAGTCGCGGACAAATAGAATAGAAGCGTTATCGCCAGCAGGGCGACGGCCGGCTTGCGCTGGCGCTTCCACAGCCACAGGACGAGCAGCAGGAGCAGCACGACGAACAGGCCGGGGGGCAGCACGAAGCTGTAGATGAATTTGATCAGGTAGATCAACGCGGGTCACGTCTCCTTCTCCATCCGGAACGATCTAATCTATCTCTCTCCATATTGTAGCATGGCGAGATTGGAGCGTCTGTCCGTCGAAGGTTAACTTTTTCTCCTGGGAGGCGGGACTTTATACCGGAGGGCTGAGGCGGGAGCGTCGGGGGTATCGGTCGGGCTCATCGATTGAAGCGCGCGAACGCAAAGAAGCGGCAAAGCCCCGAATCGGGAGCCTTGCCGCTTGCCGACGAAGCATGAGCCCTCGAAGGGATGCGATGCCGCCGGTCAGAAGTTGAAGTTGTCGGGATCGGAGCCGAAGCGGCGGTTGCGGTTCAGGCCGTCCAGCAGCGCCATGTCCTCGGCCGACAGCTCGAAGTCGAAGACGTCGGCGTTCTCGCGGATCCGCTTCTCGTTCGTCGACTTCGGAATGGTGACGACGCCGTGCTGCAGATCCCAGCGGAGCACGACCTGCGCCGCCGTTTTCCCATGCTTGGCCGCCAGCTGTCCGATCTCCGGAACGTCCAGATTGCCCTGCATGAGCGGGCTCCAGGCTTCCAGCTGAATGCCTTGGCGTTCGCAGAACTGCCGCAATTCGACCTGCGACAGGAGCGGATGATACTCCACCTGGTTGACCATCGGCTTGATCTCGAACGCTTCGAGAATGTCCTTCAAGTGATGGATCTGGAAGTTGCTCACCCCGATCGCCCGAACCGCCCCGTCCCGGTACAGCCTCTCCAGGGCGCGGTACGTCTCCAGATACTTCCCCTTCACCGGCCAGTGCACCAGATACAGGTCGATCACGTCCAGCCCGAGCCGCTCCCGGCTCGCTTCGAACGCCCGCAGCGTGCTGTCGTAGCCCTGGTCGGAATTCCACACCTTCGTCGTGATGAACAGCTCGTCGCGCGGAACGCCGCTGTCCTGGATCGCCCGGCCGACGCCCTCTTCGTTGTTGTACGCCTTCGCCGTGTCGATGCTCCGGTAGCCGACCTCGATCGCCGTCCTTACGGCCTGCTCGACTTCCTCGCCTTCCTTCACTTTGAACACGCCGAGTCCGAGCCGGGGCATGCGCACCCCGTTGTGAAGAACGGCGACGTCCGTCAAGCCTTGCAGTTGAATCGTCATGAGATCGATGGCCTCCTTTTCCGTGTCGTCATGAGATCGATCGCGTCCGCCCGGCGGCCGCTTCCATGAGCCCCTTGATGTAGCCGACGCCGTACAGCCGCCCGAGCAGCTCGTAGCCCGGGTTGGCGTTGTCCTCCCCTTCCATCGTCGGGACATGGTCGGGCCGCGCCGGACCGGAGAATCCGACCTCGTAATACGTTCTCATCGCTTCCAGCATATCCGTCTGGCCGTCGTCGTGGAAGGTCTCCTCGAATTTCTCGGCGCTGCCGCGCACGTCGCGGAAGTGAACGAAGAACAGCTTGTTCTGCGCGGCGAACCGGCGAATGACGCTCGGAATGTGCTCGCCGGCCGTCGTCAGCGTCCCTTGGCAGAGCGTGACGCCGCTGTACTCGCTCGGCACGAGGTCGATGGCCCGCTGCAGGGCATCCGCGCTTCGAAGAATTCGCGAGACGCCGCGGATCGGCGAGATCGGCGGATCGTCCGGATGAAGCGCCAGCTTCACCTTCGCCTTCTCGGCTACCGGAACGATTCTCTCCAGGAAATACTTCAAGTTGTCCCACAGCCGCTCCTCCGTGACGATTCCCGCTTCCGTGAGCGGCGCGTCCTTCAGAAGCGAATGATCGTAGCTCGAGACGAGCGCCCCTCCCCGGGTCACCGTCGTCGTCGACGTGCGGAACCAGTTGAACTGCGCCATGAAGTTGTAGCAGAGCACCGGAATGCCGACGGCTCCCATGTTCTCGACGAACCGCTTGAAGGTCTCGATCTCCTCGTCCCGGCCGGGCGCGCCCAGCTTGATCCGGTTCGAAGGCGGCATCGACTCGATGACCTCGAGCTTGAGACCGGCATCCTCGAACCGGCGCTTCATGTGCAGGAGCGGCACGTACTCCCAAGGCTCCTTCTCTTCCCAAGGCAGAGGACCGACGGCATGTCCGAGCCCCATCTGCCTGGACAGGCTCCAGAGGCGGTTCGGACGCGACGGCAGAAATTCGGCCAGCAACACGGCGGCAACTCCCCCAATCGATCGATGATGAAAATAAAAGCGGCGGCCGACCTCCGAATCCGCGCGAAGCAACCGCCGCCCGATCCCCGCCTTACTTCTGCTTGGCCGCGATATCCTGGCCGAGCTTGTTGATCTCCTCGTACGCCTTCTCGACCGTCTTCTGGCCGAACATGACCGCTTCCATCGTCGTCTTGTAGAAGTCGACCCACTCCGTGTACCCCGGGCCCGCCGAATAGAACGGCATCGCCTTCTCCGAAGCGACGTCGGCCAGCGCCTTGCTGATCTTGTCCTTCGCTTCCAGATTCGGCTCGAGCTCCTTGTAGATCGATTCGTTGATCGGAATGCCGCGCGTCAGCCCGAGAGCCTTGCCCCCTTCGGAATCGGTGATGAACCACTTGACGAACTTCTTCGCCTCTTCCTTATGCTTCGACGTCGCGCTGACGCCGAGGAAAATCGTTGATTGCGCCCAACCGCCCCCGGATGGCCCGTTCGGCACGTTGACGACGGCCACCTTGCCCGGCATCAGCTGCTCGAGCGCCGCGACGGAGCCGACCGTCGCGCCCCGCGTCATCACCTTGCCGGACGCCATCGGGTCCGCCTGCGGGTCGTTCTCCAGGAACGCGAGCGAGGTGTCGGCCGGAGGAAGCACGTTCTCCTTGCGCAGAGCCGCCAGCTCGTTGTGGAACTTGACGAACAGGTCCTTGTCGAGGTTGAACGTTTTGCCGCCGTCGGCCATAATCGCTCCCTTGCCCTGCGAAGCTTGATACCACTGGAACCAGTCCCAGGCGTTCGTCGGGTCGCCGATCGGGTACTTGTCTTCCGGCAGCTTCTTCTTCGCGTCGCGCGCCCACTGGAAGTACTCCTCCCACGTCCAGCCCTGCTTCGGCAGCTCGATGCCGGCCGCCTCCAGGTCGGGCTTGTTGTAGGCGATCCCTTGCGCGTTATGGCTGAGCGGGATGCCGTACAGCTTGCCGCCGATCTTCACGTTCTCGAGGATGTTGTCGGGCACGACGCCGGACAGGTCGATGTCGGACAGATCCTCCATGACGCCGCGGGACACGTAGTCCTGGATATAGGCGGCGTCCATCTGCAGCACGTCCGGCACCGCCTTCGAGGCGACGAGCGTCGGCAGCTTCTGCCAGTAGGCGTCCCACGCCATGAACTCCGGCTTGAACGTCACGTTCGGGTTCTGCTTCGTGTAGATGCCGAGAGCCGCCTTCGTCGCTTCGTGCCGCGCGTCGGGCCCCCACCACGTAATGCCGAGCTCGACCGCCTGACCGCCCGGCGAGGCCGACGCGCCGCTCTCGCTCGGAGAAGCGCTGCCGCTCGGCGCGTTCTCCTTGTCGCCGCCTCCGCTGCCGCAAGCCGTCAAGACCAGCGACAGAGCCATCAAGAGCGCGCCCGTCTCTTGAATTCCTCTTCTTTTCCTCATGACATCCAATCCCCTCTCGATTCATTCTATTTGGTTCAGCCTTTCATGCCGGTAGTGGCGATCCCCTCGACGAAGTGCTTCTGCGCGAAGAAGAAGATGACGGCGGACGGGATGACCGACAGCAGCGACATGGCCAGCAGTTGCCCCCACTTGATCTCGAACTGGTCGATGAACATGCGAAGAGCGAGCCCGACGGTGAACTTCTCGACGGAGCTCAGGTACAGCACCTGGGCGAAGAAGTCGTCCCAGCTCCAGATGAAGGTGAAGATCGCGACGGTGACGAGTGCCGGCTTGACGAGCGGAAGGATGATCCGCAGGAAGATCCCGTATACGGAAGCGCCGTCGATCTTGGCCGCGTCGTCGAGGTCGCGCGGCAGGCCGCGGATGAACTGAACGAGCAGGAAGATGAAGAACGCGCCCCCGCCGAAGAAGTGGGGAAGGATCAGCGGCACGTAGCTGTCGACCCAGCCGAGCTTGTTATACAGAATGTATTGCGGCACGATCGTCACCTGTCCCGGGAGCATGAGCGTCAGCAGCATGATGGAGAACCAGAAGCCCCTCAGGGGAAAATGAAGCCGGGCGAAGCCGAAGGCGACGAGAGCGGCCGTCAGCACCCCGCCGGCGACGTTCGCTACTTCCATGAGCAGCGTGTTGACGAAGAAGTGCCCGAACGTGAAGTCGCTCGAGAATCGCCAGCCTTCCGAGTAATTGTCCCATCTCGGCGAACTCGGCCACAGCGTCGGCAAGCTCATCTCGGCCGTCTCCTTGAGCGAGGCGCCGAGCCACCAGATGACCGGGTAGAGCATGAGCAGCGAGAACGCGATCATGAACAGATGATGGAGAAGCTTCGAGGGACGAAGCGTCATTTGGATCTCCCCCCGTCCGTCTCGTAGAACACCCAATATCGCGAGGCGAGGAAGTTCAGCGCCGTCAGAACGGCGACGATGACGAGCAGAATCCACGCCAAGGCGGAGGCGTAGCCCATCTGGTAATGCTTGAACGCTTTCTCGTAGAGGAAGACGGCGTACACGTACGTCGACTGCATCGGACCGCCGCGGGGCGTAATGACGAAGGAAGCGGTGAACATCTGGAACGAGCCGATGATGCCCAGGACGAGGTTGAAGAACATGACGGGCGAGAGCATGGGCAGCGTGATGTGGAAAAATTTGCGGACCGGATTCGCGCCGTCGACCGAAGCGGACTCGTACAGCTCCTGGGGAATCTGCTTCAGCCCGGCGAGGAAGATGACCATCGTCGAACCGAATTGCCACGTGTTCAGCAGAATAAGCGTCCCGAGCGCGGTGTCCGGATTGGAGATCCAGCCCGTGCCTTCGATGCCGAACCAGGCCAGCACGTGATTGACGTAGCCGTCCTTGCCGAACATGTTGCGCCACAGCGCGGCGACGGCGATACTGCCCCCGATCAGCGACGGGAAGTAGATCGCGGTGCGGTACGCGTTCATTCCGCGAATGTTGCGGCTCAGCAGCATGGCGACGAGCAGCGAGAACAGCAGCTTGAGCGGAACGGAGAACAGGACGAACGCGAACGTGACGCTAAGCGACTTCCGAAAGGTAGGATCGCTGCCGAACATTCTCGCGTAATTGTCGAGCCCGACCCAGACCGGCTCGCTGAGCAGCGAATAGTCGGTGAAGGACAAGTAGAACGATTGGCCGATCGGCCACAGCGTCAGAAGCAGGAACCCGACGAGCCACGGCGAGATGAACACGTAGCCCGACCAATCGATCCGCTTCTTCGCCCGCTTCCGCGCCGCATCGGCGATCATTGGCGCCGGCGCTCCGGCGTTTGCCCGGGTAACCCCATGAGCGGTTCCCCCTTTCTTCTCTCGATTTTGGAGCCTGGCAATAAAATAACATTAAGCGCTTACATCTTTAAGGAGACGAATTTACGATTTTGTTTGTTTTTTTTGCGAAAAAATCAAACAAAATCATAATTTTATGGCATCGCGCCGTCCGATAGCCTCTCGTTATCATGAACTTGCAAACGCATGCAGCCTGTTCCCGGGAGAGGAGGAGGATGGATTCGTGAGGCTGCAAGGAAAAGTCGTCTTCGTCACCGACGCCGACGGCCCGTCCGGCCGGGCGATTATGCTTAGGTTGGCCGCGGAAGGAGCTTCCCTTCTATTGAACAGCGCCTCGGGAGGAGCGGACGTCGCGGCGGAACTGGAGAAGGTTCGCGAGCTGGGAGCGGACGCGCTCGTCGTCTCCGCCGACCTGCGGCGAAGCTCCGAAGCGGCGCGTATTCTCGACATGGCGGACGAGCGGCTCGGCGCCGTCGACGTTCTGGTCCACAACCACGACCGCGTCGTCCCGATCTCCGTCGAGACCGGAGAGGAATCCGTGTTCGCGGACGTGATGGATTGGAACGCGAAGACGGCCTTCGTCTGCGCGAAGGCCGTCGGCAAGCGGATGGAGGCGGGACAGAAGGGCAGCATCGTCTTCGTCAGCTCGATTCACGCGGAGAAGCCGACCGGCATGTCCTTCGCTTACAGCGCGTCCAAGGGGGCCGTCAAGATGCTCGCGCGGGAAGCGGCCGTCGTGCTCGGACGCCACGGCGTGCGCGTGAACTCGATCGAGTTCGGGCCCGTCGAAGGGGTCGACTCCGTGTTCCGCAGCGATATCTCGCTGCTGTACGACTCCTACCGATACAAGGTGCCGGACGGCGTTCTCGGCACGCACGAGGATCTGGCCGAGCTGGTTCTCTACCTCGCTTCCGACGAGGCCCGTTACCTCAACGGAGCGGACATCCGAATGGACGGCGGGTTCCTGATGCATTACCTGGATTTCAAAATGAAGAAGCCCCATGCCGCGGGAGGCGCCCCATGAGCCTCGCGGGAAGAGTCGCGCTCGTCACCGGAGCCGGGACCGGCATCGGCCAAGGCGTCGCCCTTATGCTGGCCGAACGCGGAGCGAAGGTCGCCTTGGGCTATCATTCCAGCGACGAAGGGGCGAAGGACACTCTGCGCCGGATCGAAGAGCTCGGCGGCGAAGCGATGCTCGTGCGGGCGAATGTCGCGATCCGAACGGAGATCGAGGCGATGGCGCAGGCGGCCGCGGAGCGCTTCGGCGGCCTCGGCATCCTCGTGAACAACGCGGCTCTGCAGCTCAACTACAACTTCGACCATGACGACGACACCTACGACCGGCAGATCAACGTGAACCTGAAGGGATACTGGCAGTGCATCCAGGCCGTCGTCCCCTATATGAAGGAGAAGGGCTTCGGCCGGATCGTCAACATCTCTTCCGTCCACGGCAAGCGCCCGACCGACTTCGATACGGTCTACGCGATGACGAAGGGCGCCATCAAGATGCTCACCCGGGAGAGCGCGATCGAGCTCGCCAAGTACGGCATCACCGTGAACGCGATCGAGCCCGGAGCGATCCGGGTCGGAAGGCAGGGCACGAAGGAGACGAAGCCGTTCGTGCCGCCGGAGCTCGCCGAACGCGCGCGGGAAGAGAGGCGCGACCTCCGCTGGAAGTTCCCCCTGGGCCGCGTCGGCCTGCCTTCGGACGTCGCGAGCCTCGTCTGCTACATCGCTTCCGACGAGACGGAGTTCCTGACGGGAGCCGCCATCCGGCTCGACGGAGGAAGCATGCTGCTGTAACTCTACCACCCCGATAAAGGAGTCCGAGAACCATGTCCACGCCGGAAACCTACGAGAGCACTCTCGCTCATGTCAATACCTTCTCGAGTCCGTCCGAATTGAGAATTACCGACATTCGCTTCGCCGACATCGCCGGGGCTCCGATGCACTGCAGCCTCATCAAGGTGTACACGAACCAAGGTCTCGTCGGCTTCGGGGAAGTGCGCGACGGAGCGGACAAACAGTACGCCCTCATGCTCAAGAGCCGGCTGCTCGGAGAGAATCCGTGCCAGATCGACAAGCTGTTCCGCCGCATCAAGCAGTTCGGGGGCCATGCCCGCCAAGGCGGCGGCGTCAGCGGCCTCGAGATCGCGCTCTGGGATCTCGCGGGCAAGGCGTACGGAATCCCGATCTACCAGATGCTCGGCGGCAAGTTCCGGGACAAGATCCGCATGTACTGCGACACCGACGTGCACGGCAAGGATACCGGGACGCATATGGGCCTCGCGCTGAAGGAGCGGATGGACAAAGGGTTCACGTTCCTGAAGATGGACCTCGGCATCAACCAGATCATCCACGAGCCCGGCACGCTGAGCGCCCCTCTCGGCTTCCTCGAGGAGATGAGGTCGCTCTCGAAGGCCTGGTATGACGCCCAGCGCGACGGGAGCCTGAGCGAGGAGGAGCTGCGGCGGGCGCGCAACCGGCTTTACGACATCTACAACATCGCCCACCCGTTCACCGGCATCCACGTCACCGAGAAGGGGCTCGACATGCTGGAGCAGTACGTCGCGGAGGTGCGCGCCGTCATCGGCTACGAGGTGCCGCTCGCCATCGACCACTTCGGCCACATCGGGGTCGAGGACTGCATCAAGCTCGGGAAGCGGATCGACAAGTTCAACCTCGCCTGGATGGAAGACATGATTCCTTGGCAGTACACGGAGCAGTACGTCCGGCTGGCCCGCTCGGTGACGACGCCGATCTGCACCGGCGAAGACATTTACCTGAAGGAAAACTTCCGTCCCCTGCTCGCCTCCGGCGGCGTCTCGGTCATTCATCCCGACGTGCTCACGACCGGCGGCATTCTGGAGACGAAGAAGATCGGCGACATGGCGCAGGAATACGGCGTCTCGATGGCGATCCACATGGCGGAGAGCCCGATCGCGTGCCTCGCCGCCGTTCATGCCGCCGCGGCGACGGAGAACTTCCTCGCGCTCGAGTTCCATTCGGTGGACGTCGATTGGTGGGACGACCTCATCGTCTCGAAGCTGCCGAAGCCGCTCGTCGACAACGGCTTCATCGCCGTGCCGGACGCGCCGGGGCTCGGCATCGAGGAGCTGAACGACGAGACGATCGCGCAGCATCTGCATCCGAAGATTCCCGGGCTGTGGGAGGCGACCGACAGCTGGAACGACCATTGGGGCCACGATCGGCTGTGGAGCTAGAGCGGTTGGGAGCAAGCGGGAGCCGGGCGCTATGGCGCGCCCCTGCCCCGCTTCTGCCAAGACCTGCCGCCGCTCTTACGTTTTTTTGCCGATTTCCCTACGCGATTTCCCTATGACAGAGAGGAGCGAGCGACATGAGATTCGACAATCCGGAAGATATCGTGCAGTTGACGCCGCTGTGGGAAGGCGATAGATTCGAGAACGGACGTCCGCGGGTGTCCGAGGACATATTGCGCCGGATGCGCAAGATTACGCTGGAGGAAGCCTGGGGCCCGCTCTGGAACCGGGGGTACAAGAACCAGTTCGAGGGCGATCTGAGGATCGTTCATCCGGATCGGGTCATGGTCGGCCGGGCGGTCACCGCCGTCATGGTCCCGATGCGGCCGGATCTGCACGAGACGCTGCTGAAGCACGGCCACGAACAGGAAGGCCGCCGGGGCTTCTTCAATCAATGGGTGATCGATTCGCTCGGCGAGGACGACGTCGTCGTCGTGGATATGTACGACAAAATCTATCAGGGCACCTACGTCGGAGGCAATCTCTCCACCGCGATCGCCACCCGGACGAAGCGGGGCGGCGCGGTCATCTGGGGCGGCATCCGCGACATCCAGCAGATCGTCCATATCGACGGCATCAACGTCTATTACCGCGGCAGCGACCCGACGGCGATCGCGGACTGCACGATGGTCGGGATGAACGTGCCGGCTCGCATCGGCCGGACGGTCTGCCTGCCGGGAGACGTCGTGCTCGGCACTCCTTCCGGCGTCATCTTCATCCCGCCCCACCTGGCCGAGCTCACCGTCGTGCAGGCGGAGAAGTCCCAAGTGCGCGACGTCTTCGGCTTCATCCGGCTGAAGGAAGGCGTCTACTCGACCGCTCAGATCGACGCCGCCTGGACCGTTCCGCTGTGGGAGGACTTCCTACGCTGGTTCGGCTCCGCCGAAGAGGCGGCCGAGTACCGCCACCTCGAGTGGGACCGCGAGCTCGAGGAAGCTCGCCGCTCGGCTCACGACGGCCCGGACGCCAGCGTCCGGCTGTAGCCGCCGCGCGAAGAGGGGCTGTCCCGCAAGGTCGTTCGACCTTGGGGACAGCCCCTTCGCGCGTGCGTTTATACGGCCCATGGCTCGGAAAAGCATAACGACGTTCCTCAACTTGCCGCCGATTCACCATTTGTACGCCTATTGAGTAATCCAGTTACTCTCTTTCGTCCACTCCGCCGATTTCCCGCTCATGTGAGTAATCCGTTACTCTCTTTCGCCCACTCCGCCGATTTCCCGCTTTTGTGAGGAATCCAGTTACTCACTTGCGGCAAATTCGCCATCTGTGCGCCCAGGTGAGCAACCACGTTCCTCTCTTGCGACTATTTCGCCGTCAGGAGCCTTTGCCCGTCAGCCCAATTCGACCGCGAACGCTTCGTACGGCTTCAGCTCGAGAGCCGCGAAGTCCGCCCCGTCGCGATCGCCGTAGTTCGCGATGATGACGTTGTCGCTCCGGCCGAGACGCGGCACGCTCGCGGAGACGGGCGTTGCGCCGATGTTGGCGGCGACGGCCCAGGTGCGGCCTTCGTGGCGGCGCACATACAGGAACAGCTGCTCCGGCACGTCCTCCACCAGCTCGTAGCTTCCCCATACGACGATAGGGTTGGCTTGGCGCAGTGCGATCAGCTTCCGGTAGCAATGGAAGATCGAGTCCGGATCGGCGAGATTCGCGGCTACGTTGATGGACTTGTAATTCGGATTGACGCGCAGCCAAGGCGTTCCCGTCGTGAAGCCGGCATTCGGCGTGTCGTCCCACTGCATCGGCGTACGGGCGTTGTCCCGCCCCTTCGCGTTGATGGACGCGAGAATGTCCTCGCGGGAGTATCCCCAGCCGAGACGTTCGCGGTACATGTTAATCGTCTCGATGTCCTGCGCTTCGGAGATGTCGGAGATCGGGCAGTTGGTCATGCCGATCTCTTCGCCCTGATAGATGTACGGCGTCCCCTTCATCAGATGCAGCAGAATGGCGAACATCTTGGCGCTCTCCACGCGCAAGCCGCCGTCGTCGCCCCACCGCGATACGATGCGCGGCAGGTCGTGGTTGTTCCAGAACAGGCTGTTCCAGCCCTGATCGCCGAGCTCGGTCTGCCATTTGCTCAGCACCCGCTTCAACTCGCCGACCGGCAGCGGCTTCAGGTCCCACTTGTCCTTGCCCTCCTGTTGGTCGAGCAGGATGTGCTCGAACTGGAACACCATCGACAATTCCTTCCGCTCCGGATTCGAATACAGCTTGGCGATCTCCGGCGTTGCTCCCCACGTCTCCCCGACCGTCATGACGTCGTAGCGGCCGAATGTCTCGCGGTGCATGTCTTGCAGGTATTCGTGCAGCTTCGGCCCGTTGCCGGTAATCTCTTGATCGGGAATCTTGCCGACCAGGTCGATGACGTCCATCCGGAAGCCGCCGACGCCCTTCTCCAGCCAGAAGTTCATCAGATCCCACACCTCTTGGCGAACGTTCGGGTTCTCCCAGTTGAGATCGGGCTGACGTTTGCTGAACAGATGCAAATAATATTGGCCGGTCTCCTCGTCAAATTCCCAGGCCGATCCGCTGAAGGTCGATCGCAGCCCGTTCGGCGCGTCGCCGTTCACCGGATCTCTCCAAATATAATAGTCTCGGTAAGGATTGTCTTTGCTCTTGCGCGATTCGATAAACCACGGATGCTCGTCGGACGTATGATTGACGACCAGGTCCATGACGATCTTGATGCCGCGCGCGTCCGCTTCCCGAATGAGCTCGTCCATGTCGGCCATTGTGCCGAATTCGTCCATGATGTCGCGATAGTCGCTGATGTCGTAGCCGTTGTCGTCGTTCGGCGACTTGTAGACCGGGCTGAGCCAGATCGCGCCGATGCCGAGCTCTTGCAGATAGTCGAGCCGCCGGATGATGCCGCGGAGATCGCCGATGCCGTCCCCGTTCGTGTCCTGGAAGCTGCGCGGGTAAATCTGATAGACGACCGTCGTTTTCCACCATTTGTCGCTCATGAGTCTCTCTCCTTGGAATCGCGATAATATAAAGCCCTCTCAACCAGCTCAAGCAGGTTAAACGTTTACGTTCCCTACGCGAAAAACCGGCGATAAGTGAGGCTGGTGTCCCCGGCTTATCGCCTGGCTCGCCTGGCTGCTTGCCCTATGCCCGGAGCGGGCGGACGGTGCCCCGTTCGATCAAGCGGTGCGGCATGATCGTCTCGCCGGCTTCAAGGGCCCGATCCTCCTCCTGAATCCGCGCGATCAGCACATCCGAAGCGCGGCTCCCCATCTCGGCGAGAGGCTGGCGGATCGTCGTCAGCGGCGGATGAACCATTCGCGCGTAGATCAGGTCGTCGTACCCGACGACGGACAGGTCCGCCGGAATCGCCAGGCCTCGCTCTCGGGCCGCGTTGATCCCGCCGACGGCCATCTCGTCGCTCGCCGCGAACAGCGCCGTGAACGGCGGAGCCGTCTCCAGCAGCCGCTCCATCGCGCGGCGCCCGCCGTCCAGGCGGAAGTCGCCGTAGGCGACGAGCTCCTCTCGGTAGGGGACGTCCGCCGCCTCGAGCGCTTCGCGGTACCCGGCGAGCCGGGGCTGACCGGCCACCGGATCGTTCCGCGTGCCGGCGATCATGGCGATGTCCCGGTGACCCTGCCGCAGCAGATAATCGGTCGCCTCGCGAGCCGCCAGCCGGTCGTCGACCTTGATATAGGGCAACGCGGCCGCGCCCGGCATCGTGTTGACGAGAACGACCGGCATTCTCATCGCCGCCAGCTCGGCGTCATACGCCGCGGGATCGAAATAACTGGCGAAAACGATGCCGTCGACCTGCTTCTCCCGCAGCATTCTCAGGTACTTCGCCGTGCGCTCGCCGTCTCGGGCCGTATTGCACACGATGACACTGAAGCCGCGTTCGTGGGCTTCCTCCTCGATTCCGCGCAGCAGCTCGGACGAGAAGCTGCCCGACACGTCCGGGAACAGAACGCCGATCGTATGCGTACGCTTGTTCACGAGTCCGCGGGCGATCGCGTTCGGCCGGTACCCCAGCTCGTCCGCCGTCTTCAGGACAAGGTCGCGGGTTCGGTCGGAATAACCGGCCCCCAGACCGTGGATAACCCGGGAGACGGTCGCCACGGAGACGCCGCACTTCCGGGCGACATCCTTGATAGTCGGTTCTCGGTTGGCCAATGAAGTCTCCTGCTTTCGAGAGAGTAAACGTTTAACCTAAGAGTAGCGTTCATCCCGCCCCCTGTCAACAGGCGGCTTCAGCCTTCCTCCTCTCGCATTCATGAAGAGAAGCGCCCCCTTCCGGAGACGGCTCTCTCTATCTCATCGTTCGTACTGCGACATCCGCTTGCGGCGAGAGCACTCTCGTTTTTCAACGGCGAATCTCATTTGGCGGTTAGATCCCGATATTCGCTTGGGGAGAGGCCGACCTTCTTCTTGAAAATCTGGCTGAAATAGCGCGAATCCTTGTAGCCTACCTTCTCCGCCACTTCGTAGTTTTTCAGATGGGTGCCCCTGAGCATATCCTTCGCCTTCTCGATGCGAATGTCGGTCAGCTGCTCGATGAACGTCTTGCCCGTGCTGTTCTTGAACAACGCGCTCAGATACGTCGGCGTCATGTGAACCTTCCGGGCTGTATTGTCCAGCGTGGCGAACTCGAAGTCCTGCTTCAAGTATTCGAGCGTCTTCTTGATGATCGTATGCCGGCTCTCCGCGGGGACGGGCTTCATCCATTCGCGCAGCTTCCGCAGTTGGGCGCGAACGTGCTCCTTGATCTCCTGGAGCGTCTCCATCTGGACGACGGACAGAACGTCGTAGCCGGAATAGCTCCGGTAAGCGCTGCCATCATAGGCTTCGCCGCAGGCTCTTTTCTCCAGCCCGATAAGCAGACGAATCGTCGATTCGTCGATGAAGCGGCGGTCGAGCGGCCCCTCTTCGAGCAGCTCTTCGTAAAAGTCGTCAACGGCCTCCTCCAAACCGATAGGTTCTTCCTCGCTCCCGAGTCTCTCGAACAGCTCCTTCTCCTTCGCCGCCGGATAATCGCCAAGGCGCCGATAGTTCCCCGTCTCGTTGTAATAAACGACTCGCCCGACTCCCTTGTAGAACCGCGCATCCAGCGCGTGCAGCGCTTGGCGGTAGGACAGAGGCGCGTCCGCCAGCTTCCCGCAGGGCAGCCCCACTCCGGCGTTGATCGGAAGCTCGAAGCGGTCCCGCAGCCTGGCGTGGATGTCCTCCACCGCCTCCTTCGACTCCCAGGAGAACAGCAGGCCGACGCGCCCTTCTTCGTCCACGAAGACGTCGGAAGCGTCCGGTCCCTCCCTCCGGAGGAAGTCCCCGATCTGTTCGGCGTACCTCCTTCGGCCCCGTTCCCCTCTTCCGAAGCCGGACGGCTCGAAGACGGCCAACGTCGGGAAAGCGTAGGAGAAGTGCACGTTCCATCGGGACAGCTTCTCCTTCGAGATCGCTCCGTCCCCGTTCCCCCCGGTCACCAAATCCGTCAGCAAGCGGTTCCGCACCAAGTTCAAGACGGCGTCGTCTTCATACGCCCATTCGCTAACCAACATGCTCATGCTCATTACCCCTATTGTGAAAAGTAAGGTTCGAGACCGAATCGCATGATGTCTAAGCTGAATGTCGTTGTCGTCTGGATTGTCTGAGTTTTATCGATTATCGATAATTCTGCTCATCGGATATGGTTCTGCCGGACGTCTGACCGTCTCGGCTGCGCCTATCCCGTATAATTTCTGTAGAAGTCCAGTCCTCTCACGACCTTCTCGGCCGCCATGTCGGCATCTCCGGTCTTGATGACGTCCAGCAGCTCCGCGTGGGAATTCGGGATGCTGTAGCCGACGTGATCCTGGTTCGTCACCGTGATGAACCGCATGATCTTCGTCTTGATGCTGTTCCAGATCTCGAGCAGCAGAGCGTTCCCGGAGCGCAGGTAGAAGTGGCCGTGGAACTGCATATCGAGCTCGACGAGTCGGTACGAATCGTTCTCGTCGACGGCCCGCTTCATGTTCGCCAGAATTCGCTCCAGATGGGCGATGTCGCCCTCGTTCAGAACCTTCATCGTCTCCCGCAGCGCGTGGCCTTCGATCAGCTGCCTCAGCTCGTAGATGTCCCGGATCTCCTTGAGCGTAATCTCGGAGACGGCCGAGCCGCGGTTCATCCTCCCGACGATCAGGCCCTCCTGCTTCAGCCGCTCCAGGGCTTCCCGCACGGGCGCCTGGCTGACGTCGAACGCCTTGGCGATGTCGAGCACGAGCAGCCGGGTGCCCGGGGACAGATCGCCCTTTAAGATTTTCCGCTTCAAGGTGACGTACACATGCTCGCTTAAAGACGTGGGGCTTCCGGTTATGTCGGCGATATCCATTCGGGGGTCGGATCTCTCCTCTCCGCTTCGACTTGGCCCGTAAGGGCTTACATTACGTTCATCTTAGGGGATAGGCAATCCGTTCGTCAAGATGGGGAGATTGATTATTTTAAGCTCGTCAACCAGATCTCTTCGGTCAGGTCGGCGAAGAGGCCGACCTGCAGATAACGGCTTGGGAGAATTCTGTGAGAACGAGTCGCTATTCTTTCCTATGATTCAATTCGAATTGGAGGGCATTGTATGGATCGGAAAAGAATGTTGCTCACAGCTGCCATCATTTTATCCGGGGCAGGGTATTTGCTGGCCATGGCGGAACAAAACATGACCATGCGCTGGATCTTGAAACCGGGAACGATCGTGTTCATCATTGGACTCGCCTTAACTCTGCGCAATACCGCCAAAGCGTATCGCAACCTGGTTATCGCGGGTTTGCTTCTCTCCGCCGCCGGCGATTGCTTCTTGCTGTTGGACGGCAGCAAATGGTTCGTTCTCGGGCTAAGCTCCTTCTTGCTCGCGCACCTGACGTATATTGCGGCATTCGCGACCCGATGGCGGGGCTTATCTCTCTATCATCTGATAGCGTTAATCCCGATCGCCACGTATTCCGCATGGTTGCTTAGCGAATTACGCAAAGGTATCTACACCGGAGGAAGCACCGGACTATGGCTCCCGGTACTGGCTTACGTCATCGTCATTTCCGCCATGATCCTCGGCGCTGTGATCAGCGGCAGCCGGGTCGCGATGGCTGGCGCCGTCGTGTTTTTCGTATCCGATTCCCTGCTAGCCTGGAACATGTTCGTATCCCCGATCGATGGGGCCGAATATGCCGTCATGGTCACTTATTACGCCGCGCAATTCATGATTGCCAAGAGTATCGAAAACCACAAGCATTCGACGAATTCCGTCCGGATCTACAAAAAAGCTTAAGCCCTCTAACGGCTCTAGGACCAAGAAGAGAACCTCAGACTATGGGCGAAGTCATTGAATGCGGATGAATCAACTCCATAAACCGCTCGGCCCACGGGGAGACGGCCGGGATCGACCGGTACAGCTCTTCCGCCCGATCGATGTACAAGGATTGGATCACCTGGCAGTATTCGATGCAGCCGGAATCCCGGACGTATTCGAGAACCTCGACTTTGCTCCGCAGGAACTCCTCTTCCGAGATCGCCCCCTCGTAGAAAAGGTCGAGCTCCGGGCATTCCTCGCGGCTGTCTTCCAGCAGGAACAGGATCGGGAGAGTCCGCTTCTTCTGCAGCAGGTCGTTCTTCCGATCGTAACGCTGCACGTCCCTGACGTCGTTGTCGATCTGGGCGACGATGCCGACGCACGCGGCCAACTCGTCGATCGCGGCCCGAACGCCGGCGTCCGTTAAGGGGACAAGCGAATACCCCATGAAGCAGGCGAATTGAAGAAGCGATCCCGACTTGCGCTCCACCATGGCGAAGTAGTCCTCTTCGGTGCGGACCGCGCGGGTGATGTCGGCTTGCTGGCCGTGAATCGAATTCGCCAGCAGCTCCCCGATTCGGGAGGATGCCGACGGGTCGCCTCCTCCGAGCTCTCCGATCGCAGCCGCGAACAGAGCTAGCAGGGCGTTCAAGGTAACGGCGGGATCGCCGGTCATCCACGGCTTCTCCTTGTTGTCTTGGTCCTGCAAGTCATCGACGATATCGAGCAGCAGAATAACGAGCTCCGTGACCGCCGCCGCGCGATCGATCAACGGGGAATTCCCGCCAAGCATGAAGTGGACGTACCGCGTCAAGTCGGACCAGACGAGGTTCTCGTTCTCCTTCTCCCGGACGAACTCCTTCAGCAGCCGGTTCAAGCCCTCGTCCAGCGCATATCGGTCCAGCATTCGATGCAGCTCCAGCCTTACGCCCGTCTCCATCCCCTCATCCCCCCTTCTCGTTCATCTCGGCGTACTGCTTGCTCTGCACGAATCGCTCGATCGCCTGGATTCTGGACTGGACGCCCATCTTGTCGTAGATCCGGCGCAGGTAGTTGTCCACGGAACGCTTGCTGACGAACAGCTTCTCCGCGATCCGCTCGTAGGTCTCGCCTTTGACGATCATCGCCATCAAGGAGCATTCCTCGTCCGTCAGCTCCACTTCCGTCTCCGTCTTCGATGGCAGCTTCATCCGGTGCAGGACGGATTGCGGAAGGACGATGTGGTTGTCCAGGATGCAGGCGACGATATGGCGGATCGTCTCTTCGCTCACTTCCTTGGACACGACGCCGTTAATCAGGTTCGACAGCAGGTAGGGCATCAAGTCCGACAGGTCGACCCCCGTGAAAATGACGATGCGCGCGTTCGGATGCTGCCGCTTCAGCTGCTCGGCCACCTGCGTGCCCGTCTGGTCCGGAAGCTGATAATCGAGGAACACCAGTTCGGGCTGGACCGATTCGGCGAGCTCGATAGCCCCCCTGCCGGAGTGGGCGACGCCCGCGACCTCGATGTTGTCGATGCGATCCAGCAGTTGCCGCGTCGCGTGCGCCATCATCGGGTGGTCGTCCACGACGATCGCCTTCGTCGTTCGCTTCATGCCGTCCGTCCCTCCTTCAGCGGAAGTATCGCCTTGAACCGCATTCCCTTGCCCTTGCCGGAAGCGAGCTCGATCTCGCCGTCCATCGACAGGATCCGGCTCCTCATCTGTTCCATTCCCATATGGGACCCTCCGATCTCTCTCTCCACCGGCCGGTCGGCATCGAAGCCGACGCCGTCGTCTTCATACGACAAGATCAATTCCGAGCGAGCCGCGCGAAGTCGGAAGCGGACGCGGGACGCATTCGAGTGCTTCTTCGCGTTGTTGAGCAGCTCCTGGAACACGCGGAACAGGTGGCGCTTCGTATCCGGATCGCAAGCTTCGATCTCCTCCCGCCCGGATGCCTGGAATTCGATGTCGAACGGCGCGATCCCTTTCTCCATCTCGACGATCTTCTCGACAGTTCGGACCAGACCGACCTCCTGCAGCAGATAAGGATGAAGCTCGAAGCAGCTCTGCCGCAAGTTCGTGTTGATGACGTCGATATAGTCGTAGATTCCCTTCAGATGGTCCGGGTCGTACGGGTAGCGTTCGTTCAGGGCGGCCAGCTTTCTTTTGAGGAAAAAGAGGTCCTGCATCGTCGTGTCGTGAAGATCCGTCGCGATCCGGGAACGCTCCCTCTCCTGCAGCTCGAACATCAGCTTGCGGAACCAGGCGAATTCGCTGGCCGCGCTCTCGTTCGGGATCTGGGCAGCCAGCTGCTCCAGCTTCCGGTTCATCTTGCGGATCAGGTACAGGTTCTCCATGCTGACCGACAAGTACGTCGTGATCAGGTTCAGCCACTGCGTCTCCTCCGAGCCGAACAGCGTGTTCGACTTCTTCGGCCCCAGCACGAGGTAGCTGACGTAGTCCTCGTTGCGCGCGATTTCGAAGCAGGTGTAGGACGGATCGTCTTTATCTTCTATAGCAAACGTTTTCTCGATCTCGTCGCCGTCGACCTCTCCCTCGCTCAAAATCTCCAAATAGTCGTTATACTTCAGAACCAAAGCCCCGCCCGATACTTGCATAATGTCTACGATATCCGCGAGAATAATCTCTTTCAAATCCCGGATGCTGGAGATTTGCCCAAGCTTCTTCGCGATTTTTTTTAGGGATGCCTGCAGGAAGTGTCTTCTGGGATAGATGACGCGTTCAAGCTTAGTCGTTAGATATTCCAGGGAATATAGAGTGATGGAAAACAAAATAATCGTGAAAATAAATGCAAGAATTAAATGTTCCGTTCTTGCTCGCGTAGTAAACAACGAAGATATCATGGCGACGACAATCAGAGCGGGAACAATCGACAAAAACGTCGTCAATATAAATCTGCGAACGACAAGATCGATGTCGTAGATTTTCTTAGCCGCCAATAAATAAGTTAGCGACAAAGGAAAAAAGAGGATAATAATGCTTGTATATAATGAGTCGATCCATTCGTGGCCGTACAGAACTTTCGGGATAAATGAAAATATGACGATTGGAGTAGCAGAGATTGCGAATGAGACTCCTAAGTACCTAATCATTGTCGAAATATACGGATTCATTTTTTTATACTTCGCGTAGGCATAAAACAAATAGGAAAGATCGAGACAAACACCAATCGAAAATAATAACAGAACAATACTGGAGAGATACCCATGGATAATGGAAGAATACTTAAATTCAAAGAGCATGAGAAGATGAGAAACCAAACAGATCAAAATAAAAATATATAAATATTTTAGCGCTTTTCGGGGTAATTGGATCTTCCCTTTTTCCTCCATAAACGCGATCAGAAAATGAAGAAGAATTGCCGGAATCAATATAACGCTCATTGCAATGATTAATTTACCAAAGGGTTCACCTCTAACGGACGCTCCAAGGCTCAGAAAAGTAATGGCCATATTAAAAAACACCATTGCCAAAAATCTCGCGGATTGCGAACGATTCATCCATTTATAGAGAATGAAGGCGACAACGAAGCAAATCGCTTCGCCTACTAAATAAATAACGTCGTGGGGTGAAATCGTATACGAACTCCTCAAGTAGACCTTGAACGATTCATTATTTTTATATACTTGGACATAATTAGCTTTATCAACCGTCCCCCATCTGATCACAGATGGAAAATCCTCAACCTTTTCTCCGTCAATATTAAGAATCACATCTCCTGTTTCTAATCCAAGCTTCCAAGCATTCCCTCTTTTATCCAACTCCCCTATAACCCATTGACTGTCTCGATTCTCAACTGCGATTCCGCTAAACGGATAGTTGAACATAATATATATAAACCAAATCTGGATACAAATAAAAAAAAGAAAAACCAGTCGAAATAACGTTCTATTCGACAAGATATCTCCCTCTCTCGCATTTTTTGTGGTATTATGTAGAAAATTAATCACTATTTAAGGAGGTTTCATAGGTATGGTAATGATTCAACATTCTCCCGCATTAAAAGATGCTATCAAATGTCTTAAGGGAACGAAACCATCTGAATCCTCCATGATTGCTTTAAACAATGACTTTGCTTTGACTCCCCAAGAAAGTAAGGCCGTCATGCGCCAGTTCAAATTCAAACAGAGCGAAACGAAGCCTCTTTCTCACCCTTACTGGCTATAAAATTCTCTTTTAAAGTTCGCGCGATAAATCGCGCGGTTTTTTTTCCTCTTTTTTAATGACACAAGGATCCAGCAAATGTTCCCCGGCTCTTTAAAGATACTTTCTCCTCAACTGCATATTTCCCCCGCACGATCATTCTAACGGTCACCACGGACGTTAATTCTCGAAAAACAACCTTTTGCGAAATATAACGGTCACCACGGCAGCTGTGTCCGTTAGCCTTTTATCGCGGTCGTATCACCCACGGATCGAGCCGCTTTTTTTTGTGCGCTTATCTTAACCAATAATACTTGTCACTTGAGTAGAGCAAGTCGCTTGCACTCGGACGCAAACGGGTCTGCACATGAATGCACGAAGATTGTGCTGACATTCGCCGCGGCGAACTCTAACATAATTTATAAATAATTTTACAAATTTCCCAACTAACAAAAATGTAATAGAGGTGCGGCAAGTGAACCTGGAGAAAATCTACGATGATGAAGGCCAGTGTCTGATGCTGGCCGCGCAAAGCGTGCTCATGAATTACCGGCATTCGTTATCGCTCGACGCCAGCGAGATTCTGGACTTGTCCAATCGAATCCGACAAGAGGCACGGCTGTTCAAAGAAGCTTCGGATTCCATTCGGATGAACTCGGATCGCAACGGCCTCAAGATGAATTCGATCTTGACTCTCTTGCAAGACGAACACCTCATCGAGAGCTACGCCGAGGCTCAAAGCTTGAATCTGGATCCTAACTTTCTTGACATGCTTCGCAGCGAGATTCTAAGAAGAGGGATTCTGAATTTGGTGGAATGCGACAATTAATGCGAGTCGGCGGCAAGGTGTTATCGCCACATCTCGTAACCAGTATACATCATCTTGGATAATTTAGGTAATCCCACTTTTCAATGTCTAATTCCAATGACGAGTATTACGCACAAAACAATTCAACTATACAGGGCTCCCGTCAGATGACAGGAGCCCAGATTTGCTTCGCTAATGATCCATCCTTACCATGCTTTTATTAAAAATCTCATCGACTGCTTGTTGCGTCTGTCGCGTACAAGAATGAGCTTCCTGAATTTCTTTAAGAAATATTCGTTTAGATTCTTTGGTTCTTTCTTTAGCATATGTAAACCATGCGGCAGTGGTTTGCCGGAACGCATCGATCATTTTATCCGATTCTTTAAATACAGATCGATTCGTTTCAAAGTTAACATGCAGTTGATTCAGTAATTTAACTTTTTCGTCATAGTTTCGAAGAATAGCTTCCCATTCGGATGACACGAACTTCATTTTCTCCTCTGGTGTCTCCTCCTCTTCCTCCATTTCCATGGATGTCGTAAGTAATAATTGGTCATACACAGTTACCTCTTCTAAAAAGTTCTCAAAAGAATGAACGATTCCTATTGCCACTTCATATTTAGAGTCTTCGCTCGTCACAACCACTTTATTACCATCCGAAGATACCGAATATCCAAACGCTCTTAGAAGGTATACGGGAATTAATGTGCGTCCATCCATAATAACAACAGGCACATCAGTTACTTTAGCTTGTTGTCCGTCCCAAACTAAATCTCTTGCAGGTAAGTTTTTATACTTAAGAGCGTCAGCGGAAACAGACGTTGCCATCGTACTTAGTGTCAGGACCAGGCAACCCATTATGATTTTTTTCTTCATACAATCCCCCTCTACCCATTTGGGTCTTACAGATAGCGAGCTGCCAGGCAAATTCCAAGAGTTCTTTCTTATTGAATTATAAACCAAAATATTCCATCGTTGTCCATCCCTAATCGACTCGATGTGACTCCGATCAAGCCGTCCAACGGCAACAAGCCGGATTCGCGGAGAAGGCGTCTTCCCGGGATGCGGCTTGTCGGTATCGCTATAGGTATGTTCGTTGAAAATTCGGAACGCCCCCGCTCGCTCATGACGTCCTCTCCAGATACTGCCTGTCCAATCTCGCGCCGAGAGAGCTGACGATCTCGTTGGAGATCGTGCCGGCCCAGCCGGCGACCTCTTCGACCGTAATGCGTTCTTCGCCGTCTTGTCCGATCAGCGTAACCGTGTCTCCTTGGCGCACGTCGTCGTCGATATCCGTCACGTCCACCGTCATCTGGTCCATGCAGATCTTGCCGACCATCGGCGCTCTCCGGCCGCGAACGAGCACGCAGCCGCCTCGCTCCGGCAGCCCCCGCGGAATGCCGTCGGCGTAGCCGATCGACAGCGTCGCGATCCGGCTGTCGCGAAGGGCCGCGAAGCTCCGCCCGTAACCGACGAATTCGCCGGCGCGGACGTCGTTCACCCGGGTGACCGTCGCCTTCAGCGACAGAACCGGGCGCAAGTCGAGTCCCGAGCGCAACTTGTCCCTCTCGTTCGAGAGCAAGCCGTACAGAGCGATGCCCGGACGCGCCAGATCGTAGCGCAATTCCGGATAGTTTACGATTCCGTAGCTGCTCTGCAAGTGCAGCTTCCCGGGATCGATGCCCGCCGCTCGCAGCTGCCGAACGACCTCCTCGAACCGGACGACCTGAACCCGGGTGAAGGCGATATCCCCCGGCTTCATGCCGTCGGCAGCTGCCAGATGGCTGAACGTCCCGCTAACCTGCAGCCGGCTCTGCCGATAAATGGACAAAATCCGCTCGATCCGTTCCCACGGCTCGCCGAGCCGGTTCATGCCCGTGTCGATTTTCACGTGCACCCGCAGCTTCTTCCCCGCCGCCTGCAGCCGCTCCGCATCCTCCGCGTTGACAACCGTCTGCGTCAGCCGATACCGCGAGAGCTCCCGAAGCCGATGCGTCGGCGTGTAGCCCAGAACGAGAATGTCGCCGCGCACTCCGCCCTTCCGCAGGGCGATCGCCTCGTCGATCTCGGCGACCGCGAACGATCGCACGCCCTCCGCATACAGCCGCTTCGCGACCCGTACGCTTCCGTGCCCGTAGGCGTCGGCTTTGACGACGGCCATCAGCTCCGTTCCGGCGGGAAGCCGGCTTCGCAGGACGTTCGCGTTGTGCGCGAAATAGTCGAGATCGATCTCGGTCCAGGCGCGGTGCGGCAGATTGTCCCCGCATCTCTTCCAGCGTTCGGATATTCGGACGATGCGGCCGACGGCGGCGGCAAGCCCGATCGACAGCAGGGCGACGGCCGCGTAATGAACGAGACTGTCCCGGACGAGAACGGACGTCAGTCCGGTCGCCTTGGCGATGCCGCGCACTCCGACGATCGCCAGCGGATGGAGCAGGTAGATCCACGTGCTGGCTTGTCTCGCCTGGCGGCGCTGTGCCCCTCCGAGCGCGAGCAACAGGCGGAACAGATAATAAACGGCGGGCACCAACACTACGTACATGCTGTCGTGGCGAGGCCAGCCCGCATCGCGCAGGGCGATCCCCTCGACGACGAGCAGCGACAAGGAAGCGAGGAACGCCGTCGACAGCCAAGAGAGGGAGCGCTCCTTGACGCCTCCGCGGGCAAGCGCCGCTCCAAGCCCGATGTACAAAGGCGCGAAGCCGATGCCGTTGCGCGTGTAGTCGAACACCCGGAAAAGATGGTCATAGAGCCCGGCAAGGAACGAGCTTTGCTCGGCAAGCCCGTAGTAGCTGTCCCCCAGCAGGGCGAACGCATACAGCACGGATGCCGCGGCCAGCATCATGCGGTCCGTCAGCCGAAGCCGCAGCGCGTAGACGATGCACGTCCCGAGCATCAACGCGGGCAAGTACCACAGGTGGTAGAACGTGCCGTTGAACAGGAGATCCGAAGCGTACCCCCACGCGCTCCGCGGTTCTTCGAAGTAACCGGAGTAGACGTTCAGCGGCAAGTACGCCGCGATGCCCGCTCCGTACAGCAGGCCGATCCGAACGAGGAACTTCCTCAGGGCCGTCCGGTCCCGCTCCCACTCCCCCGTCAGCTTCCCGAAGAAGAAGTACCCCGACGCGGCGAAAAAGAACGGGACCGCCAAACGCGCGAGGACGCCGATGATCAGGAAGTCGGCCTTCGGACTGTACGAATCGAGCGGCCCCGTATGGATGGCGATAACGAGCAGCGCGGCGAACCACTTGAACCGGTCCACGGCGCCGAAGGCCGGCTTAGCCATGCGCGGCCCTCCCGGCCGCCGCCGGGTAGAACGCGGTAACGACGAAGCCGCCGGCGTTGTTGCCGGACAGCCGCCAGCCGGCTTCTCCCGCGCCGGGCACCGGCACCTCCGCGATGTCTTCCTCCGCGGGAACGCCATAGATCTCGTACGTCCCGGTGCCGTCCTCCGCGTAGAGATGACGGGTTCCGAAGGCATGCCGCCGCACGATCTCGGTATATTCCTCGAGACAGAGACCTTCTCTATCCATCAGCTCCGAATGAGGATAACCGACATAGCGATAATGCCACGGCTCGTCGGCGATGCCGGTCTTGTCCGTCTTGTCCGCGGAATAGCGCCGTATGAACCCGAACTTCGCCGCCAGCCGGCGGAATTCGGCGCAGACGCCTTCGTCCGGGAAGGACGGCGTCACGTAGTCGATGCCGGGCCGGTACAGCCCGACGTCGACCGCGAGCCCGGTCTGGTGCTCGCTCGCCCCGGGCAGCGCCACGTACCGGGCCGTGAAGGCTTCGCCGTTCTCCCGCACGGAGTCCGCGTACAGCTTCGCCTGCGCTTCCTTCGACCGATAGCCGCTGACGACGGCGATCGTCTCGCGGCCCCCGCACGCGTTCAGCAGCGCCGAGAGCCGCTGCAGGCAGGTCCGTTCGAGCCGAATCCGCGGCTCCTCCGGGCTCGAAGCCTGCCGGACGCCGAACGGCGTCACGTCGGCGAGCTTCGGCTCCGCCGATCGCACGGGGTGTCGGCTATTCACGAGCGCCAGATGCCCGGCATATTGATTTTCCCGTCCGAGTCGAACGGTCATTCTCTTCCCCGCCGCCGGCCTTCCTTCCATTACGATGAGCTCCCTCATGCTCTCGCCTCCCGCACGGCAGACTCGATCAACCGGTCCAGCAGCTCCGGGAAGCCGATCCCGGCCGCCCGCATCATGCTCGGGTACCGGCTCTTCGGCGTGAAGCCGGGAATCGTGTTCACCTCGTTGAACAGCAGCGTCCCGTCGTTGGCCAGGAACAGGTCGACCCGGGCCATGCCGCGGCAGCCGAGGACCTGGTAGATGTCCAGCGCGGTCCGGCGAACCCGCTCGGCCGTCTCGGGCGGGATGCGGGCCGGCAGATGGATGGCGGCCGTGTTCAGAGAGTACTTCTCGACCAAGTCGAAAAACTCGCCGCTAAGCTCGATCTCGTCGATCTCGCCCGTGACGGGCCGGCTGCCGCCGAGCACCGCGCACCCCAGCTCGAAGCCGTCGACGTGGCGCTCGACAACCGCCTTGCCGTCATGCAGCAAGGCCGCTTCGATCCCGGCGAGCAGCTCCTCGCGGTTATGCGCCTTCGTGATGCCGATCGAGGATCCCGACCGGGCCGGCTTCACGTAGAGCGGGAAGCCCCAACGCTCCGCGGCTTCGAGCGACTTGGCGGCCGGCTCCCCCGCCGATACCGTCAGGAACGGCGGGATGGCGATGCCCTCCGCTTGAACGATCGTTTTGGCCACGGACTTGTCCATGCAGATCGCGGACGACTGCGCATCGCAGCCGACGAACGGCAGGCCCGACAGCTCCAACAGCCCTTGCAGCGTGCCGTCTTCCCCGTTCTTCCCGTGCAGAACCGGGAACGCGACGTCGAGCGCCGCGAACCGGTATTCCGTTCCCGTCAGCTCGATCAAGCCCTTCCGGTCCCGGCTCGGCGACAGAACGGCCGGAACGCAACCCGGATGCGAGCTCCAGCGATCCTCTTCGATTCCGTCCGCGTCCCCTGGGTACCGGAACCACCTTCCGTCCCGGGTAATGCCGATCGCGACGACCTCGTACTTGTCCCGGTCCAAATTCCTGATTACCGCCGCCGCGGACGACAACGAGACGTCATGCTCCGCCGAGCAGCCTCCGAACCAAACTCCTACCGTAAGCTTCTTCATCATGTCCCCGTCTCCTTGTTCATATGGATGAACTTAAGAATACCGGGCCGACCTTACGATCTTTTGCAGACGAGTTTAGGAAAATCATAAGATTTGCTTACGAATCTTTAGAATCGTCCGCCGAAAAAAAACAGTTGCGATTTTATCGTGTACTAAATATACTGTTTACATGATCTACAATTAAGTCGCGAAAAGGGAGAGTGGCCATGAACAAGCATGCCATCGAAGTGAAGGGGCTTCGCAAAAGGTTCGGAAGCCAGATCGTTCTGGACGGAATCGACCTCGCGGTGGAGACGGGAACGATCTTCGCGCTCCTCGGGCCGAACGGGGCCGGCAAGACGACGCTCATCAACATCCTCTCCACGCTGGTCGCCCCGGACGAAGGAACGGCCACGGTCGCGGGCCGCGACGTCGTCAAGGAGAGGGACGAGGTGAAGCGGGCCATCAGCTTAACCGGTCAGTTCGCCGCCGTCGACGAAGCGCTGACCGCCGAGGAGAATCTGAACATGATCGCCCGGCTCTCGGGATTCAACTCCCGGGAAGCCCGCGCCCGGACCGCCGGCCTGCTGAAGCGCTTCGATCTGACCGCTTCCGCGAAGAAGCGGGTCAAGACGTATTCGGGCGGGATGCGCCGGCGCATCGACCTGGCCATCAGCCTCGTCGCCGAACGCCCGGTGCTGTTCCTCGACGAGCCGACGACCGGCCTCGACACCCTCAGCCGCAGGGCCCTGTGGGAGATCATCCTCGATCTGAAGAAGCAGGGCATAACCATCTTCCTCACGACGCAATATTTGGAGGAAGCCGATCAATTGGCCGACCGGATCGCGGTCATCGCGGGCGGACGGGTCGTCGCGAACGGAACCGCCGGCGAGCTGAAGGCTCGCGTCGGAGGCGAGGTGCTGGAGCTGATCGGAGGAGACGACGGCGTTCTGCGGACCGTTCCGACCGACGGAAGCATCCAGGACGTCCGGCGAACGCTAAGCGAGCTCGCCCTTCTGTATCCGCAGGATACGCGCGTCTCCATTCGCAAGCCGAGCCTGGACGACGTCTTCGTCGCCTTGACGACGACCGCCGGGTCCAAGGAGGTATCCGCCCGATGAGAACGACCGATTATTCCGCGCTGCAGCCCGCTTCTCTCGCGGCGACCAACGCCGTCTTCATCGGACGAAGCATCCGGCTCAGCCTGCGCAATGTCGAAGCCCTTATCATGGCGATCGTTCTTCCCGTCATGCTTATGCTGCTGTTCACTTACGTCTTCGGCGGCGCCCTCGATCCGGGCGGCGATTACGTCAACTACGTCGTACCCGGCATCATCCTGCTCTGCGCGGGCTACGGCTCGGCCAGCACCGCCGTCGACGTGGCTACGGACATGACGAACGGCATCATCGACCGGTTCCGCACGATGCCGATCCGCAGCCTCGGCGTCGTCATCGGCCATGTCGCCGCCAGCCTGTTCCGCAATCTCGTCGCCACCGGCGTCGTCATCGGCGTCGCCCTGCTCCTCGGCTTCCGCCCTTCGGCGAGCTTCCTCGAATGGCTGGGAGCGCTCGGCCTCATCGCCTTGTTCATTCTCGTCCTCACCTGGCTGTACGCCGCCATCGGTCTCGTAGCGGGCACACCGGCCGCGGCTTCCGGCTACGGCTTCATCCTCTTGTTCCTCCCCTACCTGTCCAGCGCCTTCGTTCCGACGAATACGATGCCGGGTTGGCTTCAGGGGGTGGCGGATCACCAGCCGATCACGCCGGTAATCGAGGCGATTCGAGGACTGCTCACGGACGGACCGGTCGGCAGCAACGGCTGGCTCGCGGTCGGCTGGTGCGCGATCATTCTGCTTATCGCGTTCGTCTGGAGCTCGTGGGCGTTCCGCCGCAAAGCCGGCCGCCGCTGAGGCGCCGGGCGGGAAGACGGCTCGCAACGGCGCTGCGCCGACGCGTGACGGCGCATAAGCAAGAGGGGCCCGCCGGAAGCGAGCCCCTCTTCTATTCTTATTCTTGTCCCATCCGCCGCTTGCCCTCGATATAGAGCTCGATTCCGTCCAGAAGCCGGTCCAGACCGAATTCGAAGTCGTCGCCGATCGGGTTGTCGTCGCGGTTCTCTTCCGTATAAGCGCCGGAATGGACGATCGGACTCAAGTACGGATAGCGGTCCGGCCCGACAAGCTGCTTCAACGCTTCCGTATAACCTTGGCCGCTGAACGACTCCGGGGAGGCCCCGGCCTGCACGGCCCTGTCCATGTCGCGCATGAGAATGCCGAAGTGGCGGGCGTACCCGCTCAGCAGGAGCACGAACGACATCTTCTCGTATTCGCCGAGCGGCAAGTTCCGCATCGTCCGAAGTCCCCAATCCACGATCCGAAGATTTTTCGGCGTCAAGGGAACGCTCATGATCGGGATGTCGGCGAACCACGGCCGGTCCCTCATCACCTTGACGGAGGCGTGGACGAAATCCCGCATCTCTTCGCGCCATTCCGAATCGGGGCGCTCCGGGGGAATCGGGATGTCGCAGGCGGCGTCCTGCATGAGGATGAGCAGATCTTCCTTGCTGTTCACGTATCGGTACAGAGACATCGTCGTGAACCCGAGCGACTGCGCGACCCGGCTCATCGACACCGCGCCGAGCCCGTCCTTGTCCGCGATCGCCATGGCGGCTTCGACGATCTGGGGGATGCTGAGCTCGCCCTTCGGCCCCCTCTTCGATTGCTTGATCTTCCCCCAGCTCAGCAAGACGCCGTTGGGAAGATTCTGCAAGGATGGATGATCTCGATCTTCGCCGTTCTCCATAACACCGTTGCCCCCATCTTCTTCGAACTTTGTCGAATCAATTGTATATCATATAAACAGTATAGCACAAAAGAGTCTCAAGGCCAAATCGAGGCAGGCGGTTACCTCGACTTAAGTCGGACCCCGAACTTCCCCTGCGCAGGAGGCTGGCCCTTCCCCCATCGTGGTATCTTAGTAACATGAAGCTTAATAATGACGAGGTGACGTTATGAGCATGAACCGCAATGCCCTCGCCGGCCTTCTTCTGCTGGCGCTTGGAGTTCTGATCGCGTTCAAGGTCGACGGCAATTGGTCGTCGGGATCGATCTTCGAGCTCTTCTGGGCGACCCTGTTCGTAATCCCGGTAGGCGTCTTTTTCCATTGGCTGTACTTCTTCCTCGGCCAACGGGGAGTCGGCCTGCTCGTGCCGGGAGGCATCGTGCTGACGGTCGGCATCGTCTGCCAGATCGCCACCCTGTTCGACAGCTGGGACGTCATGTGGCCCGGCTTCATTCTCGCGGTCGCGGTCGGGTTGTTCGAGCTGTACTTGTTCGGCAGCCGCAACCGCTGGCTGATGATCCCGATCGGCATTCTGACGACGCTGTCGATGCTGTTCTTCCTCGTCTTCGGGATCGGCGCCCTTCTGGGGCATCTGTCCAGCCTGAAGCCGCTTCTCGTCCTCGGCCTCGTGGTCGCCGGGTTCGGCTTCCTCTTCCTGAGGAAGAAGGAGAACCCCGTCTTCCGCCAGCCTTGGGAATAGAACGGCTGACCAACCCAAAACAAGCCCGTCTCCGGAATTGGAGACGGGCTTGCGGCGTTATAGGTCCCGCGTCGCGTTACGTCATGACGAACGTCGCCTTGCCGTTCACGAAGGCGACCGTATCTAAGTTGCCGTAGACCCACGTCTCGATCGTCTTGCCGTTCGCGGACGTGACGCTCTTCCCCGACGGCGAGCCCCAGGCGAATTGAACCTGCTCCTTCGTCATGCCGCGGGAGACCTGCCCGGCCTTGATCTGCTTCCAGACGGATTCCGGCCACTTGTATTTCTTGTACGGATCGTAGTTCAAGAAGTATTCGCCGTCCGTCAACAATGCCGAAGCGAAGGACGAATTCATCGGATAGCTCTTGAGCGTACGCCCCGCCCCCGTCTTGAATACGAACACGAAGCTGCCCGTATCGTCCGGCACGACGTCCGTTATCGTCACCTTCGAGAAGCGTTCCCACTCTTGGAAGGAGTTAACCCAGTAGGACCTGCCGATGAACTTGGCCAGGCTGCCCTGAGCCGCCTTCTTGACGAGTCCGGCGGTCTCGGCCGAGACGATCGTCATCTTGGCGGCGCCGAACTGGACGACCGCCTGCTTCCACTTGCCGTCCCACTGCACCTTGGCCCCGAACGCTTCGGTCAGCAGCGAAGCGGGAATCAGCATGCCGGCCTTATCCGCCAGCGGAGCGTTCTTGACCCGGATCGATCGGCCGTTCAGCTTGGCGTTCGCGTCTCCCGCCTTCAGCGACAGAGCCGTGTCGCCCACCTTCGCTTCGAGGCTCGAGCCCGAGACGGAGACGGTTCCTCCCAGAGCTCGCAGAACGGATTGAGCCGGAACGTAGACGACTCCGTTCGTCTGCTTCGCGTCCTTCAGGTTGTTGCGCAGGCTCGCGGAGATTCGAACCGTCTTCGAGGCTCCGCCCGAGACGACCGTGACGTCCGTCTCGCCGACGCCGGCCGCCTTCAGCGTTCCGTCCTTCTGAAGCCGAAGCAGATGCGGCTTCTCGATCCGGATGCTCGCTTCGGCGGCCGGCGCTTTGAGCTTCGCGCCGTTCGTATACGTCTTCAGAATATCGACGGTCAGCACGTCTCCTACGTACGGCTTCGCGTTCGAGACCGTTACGTCCAGGCGGCTCACGCTCGGAGCCTCGATATCGCTGACGGTCCCCTTGTCGTACCTCACCCAGCTTCCGTCAGACCGCATGGCGTAGAATCGCTCCGAATCCGGCATCGGCACCGTCTTGACGATTCCGCTAAGACCCGCGGCTTGTTCGGTCAGCCGCCAGCGATCCTGGTAATCCCCCGTTCTCCACACCGTGCCGTCTTGCCGCGCGACGAGCAGAATATCCGTCGGATCGCCGGGGGCATAGGCGATATGGACCGCGTCCCGGGCCACGGTCACCGGAAGGATTCGGCCGTCGTCGTCGAAGTTGCTAAGCTCGTAGACGACGACTTCGCCTCCGTCGTACCGCAAGGCGACCTTCTCGTCGAAGACCGCGATCGCCCGCACCGCTTCGGCGTTCGGAGCCGTGCCCATTTTCTTGAACGCCCCGTACTCGTTGGGATTCTCGATCAGAATGTCCCCGCCCCGGGTCAACGCGCCCAGCTTACGCTTGCCGTAGCCGATGAACGCGACATCGTCAAGGCTGTCGACTCGCCCCTCCCTTGTCCAGACGGACCCGTCCGTCTTCAGCCAATATGGGCCGGCCGCCTGCTTGAATCCCGAATCGGCGGCGTTCACCGTATGGGGAGCTTGGGCGATGTTCCATTCGATCCGCTTGCCGTCCTGGGTAACCCCCGTTCCGTCGAATTCGACTTCGCTCTCGAGCGAGACCTGAGCGACATGGCCCGGGGTATGGACGAGCCGATAACCGTCGACCATCGTCCACATCGATCCGTCGCTCATCACGTACTCGTTGTCGCCCGCGAAATCCCGAATCTGAAGCTTGCCTTCTGCGGCGGCCGCATGGCCTGTCCCTCCGTGAACCGTCGCGGCGCCGGTCAACAGACCGACGGCCAATAGATACGATAACGCCTTTCTCACAAGGACGACCTCTCTCTGCATGATATATAGTTCCTTCAGCCTATTCATTCGACAGATAGAGGGAAAATCCTTCCTATTCCGTCAGCGGTATCCGCGCCTCGTCCATGTGAAGCACGGTCCATCGGTGTCCGTCCGGATCGGCGAATCCGGCACCGTACATCCAGCCCTGCCGCTCGCGCGGCTCGCCGAAGACGAAGCCGCCGGCTTCCGCCGCCTTCCGGACGAGCTCGTCCACCTCTTCCCGGCTGCCGGCGTCGATGGAGAGCAGTACTTCGGCCGCCCTGCGGGCGTCGGCGACGGCATGCCCCGTGAACGCCAGGAACGTCGTCTCCGGGAACAGCATCACCAGAACCTTCGAGTCGCCGACGACAAGGCTCGCCGCCTCCTCGGTTCCGTTCGGGCACGGGTGGCAGGCGAATCCGAGGCTGTCGTAGAACTCCATGGAACGGCGGACGTTCCTTACCGGCAGATTGATCCATAGCTCCTTCGTCGTCAATGCGGGCACCTCCCGTATCGATCGGGTGGGTCGTCTCCCATCCGCTTCCGCCATTGTAACCGGATTCGGGCCCGTCCGTTTCTTCCGGATTGCGATCCTGCCCGGCGAAGGCCTATCGCGCGCGGAAGCCGCGTCCGGTCGGGCCGGCGCGGCTTCCCTCATGTCTCCAGGACGCTCTTCAACGTGCGCAAGTCGCTCTCCACGTTCCGGAAGACCATCGCGAACTCCCGGTCCGCCGCGTCCTCCGCCAGGAACACGGTGAAGATCACCTTGCTCCCGGTCCCGTCGGGAACGACCCGCGCGGGATTAAGCCTCTCCGGGCCCGTTCCCTTCCTCACGTAATGGTCCATGATTCCGTAAGGATTGCGCTCGGCGAACCGGAGCGTCATCTCCCCTTCCGTCGTCTCCAATCTCCATTCGCCATCCTCGCTCCTGCGAACCGAACGGCAGAAGGAAGTCGCCCACTCGGCGAAATTTTCCGGGTTCATTACGTATTCGTACACGTCTTCGGACCGGCGATCGATCTTCATCGTTACGATCTTCCACTGAATGCGTCCCGCCATGCTCTCTTCTCTCCTTCGGAATGAAGTCCTATCCCAGTCTATTAGGACTTCCTTCCGTTCAATACTCCGAAGGGCGGGAAGACTTCATCGGCTCGGCTCCGATGCCCCGATACTCCTGATGACGGCGGGCGGCAGCTCGCGGCTCGCGTTCGCCGCCTGTCCGTCCAGCCGCTTGATCGCCAGCATGACCGCTTCCGGGTGAAGCTGGGGAATCATGTGGCCGACGCCGGGCAGCACGAGCAGATCCGAGCCCGGGACCTCCCGATGCAGCCGGAAGCTGTGCTCCCTCGTCTCGAACGGATCGTCCTCGCCGACGGCCAGAACGAGCGGCGTCCGGATCTCCCGGTATCTGTCCGCCATCTCCCTCGCGGCGGGAACGAAGGCCAGCACGTCCTCCCGGTTCGCCTTGAACGCGGAAGGCCGAAGCCACAAGGCTCGGGTCGCAAGGCGGTACGATTCGGGAACGCTCTCCGGCTTGAAGGTCTGCTTCAGAATCGAGTCCGCCAAGGGAGGTCCGAGCACGGGCAGCAGCGTATGCAGCGCGAGAGCCCCGATCACGGGGGTCGTGATTAGGGAGGAGACCGGATCCCCCTTCTCCGCCGGATACCCTTCCGGATAGAAGCCGCCGCCCAAGCCGACGATCCCCGACAGCTCGTCCGGGTATTCCAGCGCGTAAGCGAGCGCCAGCACGCCGCTCCAGGAGTGGCAGACCAGAATCGGCTTGTCGACTCCCAGCTCGATCAATGCCTTGCGCAGCAGCCTGGCTTGGGCGTTCGGCGTTACCTTCCCGTTCCGGGGTCTCTCGCTGTAGCCGTAGCCGGGACGGTCGAACGCGATTCCGCGGTATCCCTCGGCCGCCGCCAGCTCGATCGCCTCCTTGAAGTCGTCCCCCGTCAGCACTCCCCCGTGAAGATAGACGATCGGCCTTCCCTCCCCCCGGCTTCGGTAATGCAGCCGAAGCCCTTCCGCGACGACGAACTCTCCCGTCGGAGGGTACCTTCTCTCCGCCCGGCTCACTCGATACCGTCCATACGCATACAAAGCGACCATTCCAAGAGCGATTGCCGCAAGCGCGATCATTCGTGCGTCCTCCTTTTCGTTATAACCATGTACTGTTCAATATTCTTATAGCGTACTACTCGGTATGTTAATGGCATAAGAGAATCCCGCCCTCCCGCGGGACCTCACTTGCGATCCGCTGCCGCCAGCCCGTGCCACAGCGTTCTCGACACGGCGCGGACGAATGCCCGCAAGCGATCGGAATCCGGGATCAGAACCCACTCAACGAGCGCTCCCTTGAGCAAGGCGTCGAACATCATGGCCGCCCCTTCGGGGTCGACCTGATCCGTCAGCCTCCCCTGCCGCTGCATCTCCCGGATCAACTCCGACACCCGGCCCATCAGGAGCTCGTGGAGCCGCCGCAGCCTGTCTTGAACTTCCGGTTCGCGGGCGGAGGTCACGAATTCCAGGAACAGCATCGAGCCTTCCTCCCCCGATTCCAGGCAGAGAAGCTGAGCTTCGAGCCATCCCGCCAGCGCGGCCGCCGGATCTTCCGCGGACAGAATGCGCTCGGCCTCTCCGGGCAGCGTCTGAAGCTGCAGCCGATAGTTGCGTTCGAGAATCTCCAGGAACAGATCCTGCTTGCCGGAGAAGTGCCAATAGACCGCGCCCTTGCTCAGTCCGGCGTGCTCGGCGACCTTGTCGAGAGAGCTGTTCGCGTAACCCTGGGTCGCGAAAAGACGGGCGGCCGCCTCCAGCACGCGCGACTTCGTATCGGCCAGCTCTTCGGTTAAGGCCGACTGCGACTGCCTCTCCCTGAACCACTCTCTCATCTCCTCCTTGCCTCCGAAATGCCGGCGAACGGCGGTCCAATGCACGCCCGCCGCTTCGGCGACCTCGGCGAACGAGATCCGGTCGAAGGGCTTCGACCCGGCCAATCGTTCCGCGGCTTCGAACACTCGCTCTCGAACGCTCATCCGTCACTCCCCGAATCCGTCTTAATATGTTATATTCAAATACCAATTAGTATGCACATATCATATTCCAACTCGAAAAGGATGTCAAACCTCGGAGGCTCTTCGGATCGGCGGCCTAGAACTTGAACTCTTCTTTTAACAGCCCCAAGACGATCATGTCATAATACTGCCCGTCCACGTACGAATGGTTCCGCAGCCTTCCTTCGACGACGAACCCGCACTTCTCGTAAGCCCGAACGGCTCGCGCGTTCCCGCTCCACGTCTCGAGTTGGACCCGCCTGAGGTTCATCGTGCGGAACAGGTAGCGAATCAACGCCTTCAGGGCGTCCGAACCCCAGCCTTGACCCCAATACGCTTTGTTCCCGATCCCGATTCCGAGCGTGCAGCGGCGCGAGACGAGCTCCGTCTCGCGGTATTCGATAAAGCCGATATGCTCGGGCTGTTCGCCGCGCGTATAAATGGAGAATTGCCCTCGTTCCCTTCTATCCTGCTTGAGAACCTTCGTCTGGTAGCTCTCCTCGAGCTGTTCCATCGAGACATGGCTTGCTAGATACAAGTAAGCGCCCGCCTCCAGCTTGGCCGTCTCCTCGTCGTTCCTCCATTCGTATCCCCTTTTCCAATCCTCGAGCGATACGGGCCGCAGCTCGACTTTGTCGCCTGTTATCACGCTGGATTCCCTCCTCCATGGATTCCTCGATTCGTATGTCATGCCCTTGTTCTCATTATAACAGCCTGCGGCTCGTCCAATCGGATCCCCTCCGTTTTCCGTCGATAGCCCTTGACAGGTTACCATTTAGTCACTTATATTAAAGGTGACCGAAAAGTAACATATAAAAACGAGGGGCGAAGAGCCCCTCGCTTGGAGGTATTCCCGATGAGATGGGCTTATATTTGGGCCGTGCTTAACGCGACCGTGATCGGTCTCTCCTTCATGCTGATCAAGCAAACGCTGGATTTCGCCGACCCGCTCGACACGCTCGCTTACCGATTCGCCGCCGCGTTCGCGATTCTGATCGTCCCGGCGGCCTTCCGCTGGATTCGCGTGAGCTACAAGGGCAAGCCGCTCTGGCCTCTGCTGCTGCTGTCCTCCTTCTACCCGCTCGGATACTTCACGCTGCAGGCGTTCGGTATGCGGAACGTCACCTCGGCGGAGAGCGGCATGATCAGCGCCCTGTCGCCGATCGCCACGCTGCTGCTCGCCACCCTCTTCCTGAAGGAGAAGACGACCCTTCTGCAGCGGGCTTCGCTTCTCGTCTCCGTCGGCGGTCTCGCGTTCATCTTCGCGATGAGCGGCGGCCTCGACGGGGCGCATGCGGCCGGGATGGCCTTGCTGCTGCTCGCTTGCTTCGCGCTGGCCGGCTACAACGTGCTCGCCCGGGTAGTGACGAAGCGGTTCGGCGCGGCGGAGATCAGCTTCTTCATGATCGGCGCCGCCGGCGTCTCCTTCGCGGCGATAGCCGTCGCGGGGCATGCGCTCGACGGCTCGCTGGGCGAACTCGCCGCTCCGCTCGCGAACGGCGAATTCGTCGCCCTTATCGCCGGGCTCGGGGCGATCCAGATCGCGACCTCGCTCATGGCGAACTATATCCTCTCCAAGATGGAAGCTTCGCGGATGAGCGTGTTCGCCCATCTGTCCACCGTCGTCTCCATCGCCTCGGGAGCCTTGTTCCTGCACGAAGCCGTCGAGTGGTACCACCTGGTCGGCTCCGCGCTGATCATAGCCGGCGTCGTCGGGACGAACCGGGCGAAGCGCCGTACGACCGCTCCTTCGCAGCCCAGCCGCGAGCGCAAGCCGATAACCTCGGCTTACGAAGTCTCCGGCCGGGCCGAGCAGCGGCTGTAAGTCGAGCATTCGACTTACAGGATCTTCGGCGGAGCCGAGCGCGGTCAAGGCCGCGCGGCGGTTCCGTCGGGGAGCCGGGCGAGCGTCCAGTCGGGCAGCCGGTTGACGCACGGATACTTGGCCGCGAGCGACTCGTCGATGTCGATGCCGAGGCCGGGCTTGTCGTTCGCGTAGGCGTACCCGTCCCTCAGCTCCGGACAGCCGGGGAACACTTCCCTTATCCGGTCGGAGAAGCCGTACCATTCCTGCACGCCGAAGTTCGGCGCGCTGAGGTCCAAGTGCAGGTTGGCCGCATGCCCGACCGGCGAGACGTCTCCGGGGCCGTGCCAGGCCGTCCGGACCCCGAACGCTTCGCCGAGCGCGGCCAGCTTGCGCGCGGGAGTGAGCCCTCCGATCGCGCTGACGTGCGCGCGGATGAAGTCGATCAGCCCGCGCGAGACGAGCGGCGTCCACTCCCGCGGATGGACGAACAGCTCGCCCATCGCGATCGGGGTCGCGCTCTGGCTTCGAATCGCCGCGAACCCGTCCAACTGTTCGGGCGCCAGCGGGTCTTCGAGGAAGTAGAGCCGGTAAGGCTCAAGCCGCTTCGCCAGCCTGACGGCTTCGATCGTCTGCACCCGCTCGTGAACGTCGTGCAGCAGCTCCGGCTCGAAGCCGAGAGAGGCTCGCAGATGCTCGAACAGGCGGGGGACGCTCCGCGCGTAAGCGTCCGGGTCGTAATAAGCGCCGGGGAGGGCGCCCTCCGGGGAGCGGATCGTCTGTCCGCGTCCTCCGTACCCGCCCAACTGGCAGCGGATGTAGCGGACGCCCTCCTCCATGTACTTGCGAACGTTCTCTTCGACCTCCCGCTCGTCCCGCCCGTCCGCGTGCCGGTATACGGCCGCCGCTTCCCGGCACTTGCCCCCGAACAGCTCGTAGACCGGCATGCCGGCCAGCTTCCCCTTGATATCCCACAGCGCCATGTCGATTCCCGACAGCGCGTTGTTCAGAACGGGACCGTTGCGCCAATACGAGCTGACCATCGCCGTCTGCCAGATGTCCTCGATTCGCCGAGGATCCTTGCCGATCAGGAACGGCTTCAAGTAATGCTCGATCGCGCTCGCCACCGCCAAGTACCGCTGCGTGAACGTCGCGCAGCCCAGACCGTACAGCCCCGGCTCCGTCGTCTCGACTTTGACGACGACCAGATTGATCCCTTCGGGCGCCGTCAGAATCGTCTTCACGTCCCGAATCGTCGCTTCCGCCATCTTCGCACCCCCTCGGTTGTCCTCAAGCCCTCAATCCGCCGGCGGCAGCCCCCAGCCGTATCCCGCTTCCGGCCGCACGTCCTCCGGCATGCCGGGGACGATCAATCCGCCGTCGACGCGGATCGTCGTTCCCGTCACGTACCCCGCCTGCCCGGACGCCAGCCAGACGACCGCGTCTCCGACATCGGCCGGGGTTCCGGCCCGCCCCAGCGGTATCTTCCGCCCCAGCGCGTCGTACCAGCGCCGGGCGGCTTCGCCTTCCCGCGAAGCGGTCGCGCCCGGAGCGACGCAGTTGACCCGAATCCCGTACCGCGCCAGATCGAGCGCGGCCGACTGCGTCGCCCGGGCCAAGGCCGCCTTCGTCGCCCCGTACACCGCGTCTCCGGGGTACGCCCTCTCGGCGCGCGTCGACGTAATGTTGACGATGCTGCCCCGTATCCCCCGCTCGATCATGTGGGCGGACGCCGCCTGCATCGTCAGCAGCGGCGCCCGCAGATTCAGGTGAAGGAGCGGATCGATATCCGAGACGCCGAGCTTCCGGACGCTCGCGAACCGGGATACCCCGGCGTTGTTGACGAGGACGTCCAACCGGCCGAGCTCCCGGACGGCCAAGCCGACGAGAGCGGCCGGGGACGCCGCCTCCGTCAGGTCGCACGGGATGGCATGGCAGGACCGCCCGAAGCGGCTCCGAACCATATTCGCAACCTCTTCCGCCTGCTCTTCCTCCCCGTAATAGCTGATCGCCAAGTCGTAACCGCTCGCGGCGAGAGCGAGCGCGATGCCTCGGCCGATGCCGACCGCTCCTCCCGTCACCAGCGCCGTTCTCCCCGCCGTCGGCCCCGCGCCCGCAGGGCTCGCCGCATCGTTCATCCGTGCCCGCTCCCTTCCAACGATGACGCGCGCCCCGCAAGGCGCGCGTCCCGTAGACCGTCGAGTTCACTCCATCAGGCAGCCGTCCGCTCGCTTCCAACCCGTGCAGGCTGTTTAACGAGTGTGATTTTTCGTATAAAATCGTCGAAATAATCGCGAACAGATGAAATCTGTATGATTTTTCACACAAAATTTAAGCAACGCGCCGCCATAAGGTGGAATTTGTATGGTTTTTCATATAAACCAAACCGTGCACCTTCTTAAGGCATGGATTTTATACGATTTTTCATACACAAGTACGAATCGAAATATCCCTTCGTTAGTGATATCGGGATCTTCCGCTATCCCGGCTGTTTCCCTATCCCGATTTGTTCGCTCATCCCGAATCTTCCGCTATTCCAAATCTTCCGCTAACCCGGTTGTTACGCTCGTTCCGCTCGTTCCGCGACTGCCGCTCATTCCGGCCCGACCAGCTTGATCGCCTTGAACAGGCTGCTGTTCTTGCCGGTGCCGATGCCGGCTCCCCATTCGATCCAGCCCTTCCGTCCCTGCCCGTCGTTGTCGTTCACGAGGATCGAGAAGCCGATTACGCCGTCTTCCGCGAGAGCGGGCTCCAGCTCCTCCCACGGAAGAGCCAGTTCGTAGACCGTCTCTTTGGCGTCCTCGTCGCGAGTCACCGCGAGAGTAGCGTTGTCGACGGTCCCGATCGTCATTCCCGGCGCCGCGATCCAGCGATAGACCTCGGGCCCTTCCGGAGTCAACGCGAGTCCGTATTCGTACCACTCTCCGCTCTCGCCGGGCAGTCCGGGCGAGACCCCGAATTGGATGCCGTCGCCTTGCCAGATCGATTCGCCCCGCGACGTCTGCGAGAAAACGTCGTCATGGACCTTGACGGACAGGTACAGGTTCTCGCTGTCCCAAGTGCCCCAGATCTGACCGCTCAAATCTTCCGCGCCGCCGTAGCCGTTCATCTTCACTTCGCCTTCCGCGGCCAGGTCGACGGACGGAACTCCGGTCAAGTCGTCGAGGCTGCCGTCCACCTCAATCGTATGCTGCGAGAACGGCTTCAAGTCCTCTTCCGCGACGACTGCGAGCTTCCCTTCGTAAGCGATCTGCGAGTACCCTTCGAAGTTCAAGGTCAAGGAGACCGGATACGTCTGGCCGGCCGTCAGCTCCGGCACGGGCAGGTCCGCGCTGTCCGCCGAGCCGCCCGGAATCTGGACGTTCGCCGCGAAGGTATCCGACTGACCTCCGATCTGCCACTGGATGTCCGTCAGCGTGATCGCGTCGTCCAGCGCGTTCGACACGCTTACCCTCAGGGCGTCCTGGTCTCCGTTCCGGACGTGCTTGACCTTGGCTTGAACCGGATCGGCGACCGCTACGTCCGCCGTCAGGCGCGCGACCTTCTGGCCGTCCCGAACGACGTAAGCGGTTACGGTTCTCGTCTGCGGCGTATCCCGGCCTTCGACTTCGAAGGGGATCTTCTTCGTGCCGTGCGGCATGACGTCGATCGGATAGACGCTGCCTTCCACCTGCAGCTCCGCCTGGATCCGGCCGCGCGGCGGCTCCGTGTTATCGACGGTCAGCTCGAGCCGGACCGGCGTTCCCGGCGCGGACGTCTTGCCCGTCAGGATGAACTTGCCGCCCTCCGAGATCTGGGAGACGTTGCCTTGAACATAGACCGGAGATCCGGACAAGGAGAGGTAGACGTACCCGTTCAGCGGGCTGTACGTGTCGGTCCGCCCCATCATGTCGGTGATGACGATCGGAGAATTCGTCTTGACTCTGACTTCCTTGGGCTCCGTCGCCCACAGCACGCGAACGGGGTCACCCTCGCCGTCGAACAAATAGCCGTAGACGTCCTCGCAGATGGATTCCGCCTTGACGAACGACTTGCCGGCGAGCTGGCGGGTCATCGTCGCGTAGGAGACGTAAGCCGGCTTCGGAACGTTCTTGCCCAGATCGTCTCCCGCGTTGCGGACGATGCCGAAGTTATGCTCGCCGTTCGTCGTCGACGTGCCGTCGTTCATGAAGTCGTACCAGTACACCTTCTCGACGCCGGACGCCAGAGAGACGACGTGGCTGCGGACGATATATTCCGCCTGGACGCTCTCGCTCACGCCTCTTCCGTCCTGCTGCGTCGGCCAGCCGAGCTCGGTGATCCAGATCGGCTTGGGCTGCCCGTTGTTGTACCGCTTGATCAGCTCCTCCAGATCCGCCAGATCCTTCGCCAGCGTCTCCGGATTGCCCGGATACCGGTACGGATGGACGGACACCGCATCCATATAGTTCAAGCCGCCGAGCCGGAACAGCTCCTCCAGCCAGCCCGTCGGTATGCCGGACGTAGCCCCTCCGACGACCGTCAGGCCGGGCTTCTCCGCCTTGACCGTTTCGTACGTTTTTTTCAACAGCTTGTAGTAATAGTCCGGTCTCGAATCGGCGGGGCCGTTGCCCTGGTCGCCGAATTGGATGTTGAATTCGTTGTACACCTCCGCCCATTCGACCTGATCGAAATGCCGGACGACTTCGCGGCTGTAATTCGCGAACCCTTGCCGGCCGTCGTCGCTGTGCGGGGTGCTGCCGTTATCGTAATACGAATTGCCGTAGGCGAATATAATAAAGGGCTTGATATCGTTCGCTTGCGCTTCGCCCATATAGGCTTCGACTTTGCTGGGGAACGTATAGACGCCCTTCGGCTTCTCGACCGCGCTCCAATTCGACTCGTCCCGAATGCTGCCTACGCCCGCTTCCTTAATCAACGGCATGAGCTCCAGCCCCCACGTCTGCCCGAAGTGGGTCGCCATGCCGAACGGGGAATCGGCCGCCGCGCCCGAATCGAACGGAGGAAGCACGGCGAGCGAGGTCGTCGCTTCCGCGATCGCGCCCCCGTCCGCGTCCAAGGCCGTCAGGTTCGCGGTGTAGTACCCCGATTCCAGCCCGGAGAACGACAGCTCCGCATAGCCGTCGCCATCCGCCTCGGCGGTCTGCTCCGCAGCCGGAATTCCCCAATAATCGAACACGACGGCCGACACCGAAGTCCCCGCCGTCAACACCCTCAGCGAGGCCGGCTCGTCGCCGATGAACACGTTGCCGAGCTTCGTCTGCTGGAGCTCCAGCTCCGGCGTCGGAATGGACATCGTCACGTCGTCGAACCGCGCCGTGCCGATCTTCTTCCCTCCTCCGATAGCGGTGCGTTCCAGCACGAAGCTGATCTGCTTGGCGGGCGGATGCCAGACGCCGTCGTTCGCGCCGCCCCAATGGGCGTATTGCGCGCCTCCGTTAAACTTCGTGATGGTGAAGGACTGCCAATCCGTCGTCGATTGAAGAGCGATTCTCTGTTGGTGAACCTGGCCGGTCGAGTCCGTGAGCCGCAAGCCCACCCTGGTGACGTCCGCCGTCTGAACCGAGAAGGATAAATCCGCCGCGTCATACTTGGGCAGCAGCCGAAGCAGCTCCACATAGGTGCCTCCGCCGGAGAAATCTCCGGTCAGCTTGCCGGATTGTTCGCCCGAGAGGGCGGCCTCCGTGTCGAGCACGAACTCGCCTTGCGCCCCGGGAAACTCCGGGCCGAGGGACAGCTTCCATCCCTCCGGCGCCTCGAAGCTTCCGATGGCCGTCGGCCGCAGTCCCGTCTCCGCGTGGGCCCGGCCGGTCGCCGGGACGGGAGGCAGGACGAAGACCAGCGATAACGCGAAGGCAAGCAGCATCTTGAACCGTCTAGGAAACGTTAGCATATCGATGACTCTCCTTTCGAATGGGAGACTCGATCACCGAACGCCCGTTCAACCTCGGATGCCGCTAAAGGTAAACCCCTGCATGATGTATTTCTGGAAGAAGAGAAAAAGAATGGCGGGCGGAATGATCGCGTACGCAAGAGCGATGAACTGAACGTCGAGAGACGCCGTCGTTTTCATGTTGAAGATCGCCACGATTACCGTCCACATATTGTTATCCTTCAGAACCATATAAGGCCAGAAGAAGTCGGCCCAAGCCGCGTTCACGGTGAAGATCGTGATGGCCATGATGACCGGCACGCTTAGCGGCACGACGATCCGGAAGAAGATCGCGAGCCTCGTGCAGCCGTCGATCTTCGCCGCGTCGATGAGCGCCGGCGGGATTCCCTCGAAGAACCCCTTGAAGATGAGCACGTAGAACGCGTTCGATCCGGCCATCATCCACATCGGCAGGAACGAGTTGGTCAGGTTGATGCCGAGAACCGGGAAGTCGATAATGTTCTTGAAAATCGGAACCATGCCCAGCGTGTTCGGAAGCAGCATCGTCCACAGCACCAGCACGAACACGATCCGGCTGCCCGAAGGCTTCAGCACGGCCAGGAAGTAGCCGAGCAAGCCGTTGAACAGGATGGAGAAGACGACCGTGCCGGCGGTGAGAAGCAGCGTGTTGAGGTAGAGCCGGGTGAAGTCCAGCTCCCTCCACGTATCCGCCAGCTTGCCGAATTCGAACGTATGCGGAATCAAGGTCGGGGGGATAGCGAAAAACTCCTTGATGTCCTTGACGCTCGAAGACAGCAGCCACAGCGGAGGAAGCAGGCAGACGAGCGAGATGAGAACGAGAACGGCGAACAGAACCGCGTACAACGCCTTGACGCCCGGCCGCTTGTAGTCCAGCTTGCCGATAATGCCGGCCGAATCTCTGGAGCGCATGTTGGTCACCTTCTAATCGGCGTTCGCGCGCTTGTCGATCCGGAAGTAGACCGCCGTCAGCACGGCCAGGATGAGGAAGGTAATGACCCCGACCGCGAGCGACCTTCCGGCTTCGAAGTAGCGGAACGCGTAGTGGTAGCTGGTCAGCATAAGCGACATCGAGGAATTGTTCGGTCCGCCCTCCGTCATCGTCAGCGGCTCGTACAGCACTTGGAACACCCCGATGATCTGCAAAATGAGAAGAATTCCGATAATAGGCGAGATCTGCGGAATCGTGATGTGGCGGACGCGCTTGCGGATGCCCGCCCCGTCGATGGCGGCGGCCTCGTACAGCTCGTGGTTGACGCCCTGAAGGCTGGCCAGGTACAGAATGACCGTGCCTCCGAACGACCTCCACGTCATCGTCACGATGATCAGCGGAATCGTCAGATGCGAGTTCTGCAGCCACTGCGACATCGGAAGTCCGAGCTTGGCGAGCAGCATGTTCAGCAGCCCGCCGGGACCCGGATCGAACATGAACGTCCACAGAAGCGCCGCGGCCACTCCCGGGACCATGCCCGGGAAGTAGACCGAGAACTTGAAGAAGGCTTGCAGGTTCGCCATCTCGTTGATCATGATCGCGACGACGATCGGCACGAGGAACCCGATAATAAGCGACCAGATCACGTACATGAACGTATTGACGAGCGTCTGCTGGAACACGGAATTGCTGATGACGTCGATGTAGTTCTGGAGGCCGTTGAACCGGACGGCGTTATACCCCTTGGTCTCGAAGAACGACAGGACGAACCCGGACACGATCGGCTGCCAATGGAACACGACGAAGAACAAGAGACTGGGAACGATGAGAAGCCAGGAAGGCAAATCCCGATAGAGCCACTTCTTCATGCCGGATCAACCCTTTGCTTTGTCCAGATAGTCCCTCTGGAAGTCGGCCGCCGCCTTGTCGAGCAGAGCCTTCGGATCGGCGTTCTTGTCGGTCAGAACCGCCTGCACGACGGCGTCGAGCGTCTTATACAGCTCTTGGGCGTTGACCGGTTCTTCCGGACGGATCGTGACGCCTTCGTTCTTCATGTAGTCGTCCCACAGGGCGAGATCGACGTTCTTGTACTTCTCGCGGATCGCGTTCTCGGCGTCGACGCGCTCCTTGTTGACCCAAGCCTGCATGCCGTGCGGGCCGACGATCCGGTTCAGCTTCTGGTCGGAGGCCAGCGTCTCCTCGAGCCCCTTGAGCGATTCCGGGTTCACGTCGGGCGACACTCCCTTGATCTTCAGCCACTTGAAGCCGGCGTCGATCTGCTCGGGCGTGCTGTTGGCCGAGAACATGAACAGGTTGCCGCCGGACAAGGCTACCCGGCCCTTCGGTCCTGCGGGTACGGCGGACACCGACAGGTTATCCTTGCTCATTTTGTAATCGTTGATCGGGGTGTTCATCCAGTCCGTGCCGCCGAACGCCATCGCGACCTGGTCCGTGCCGAACATGCGGAACATGTCGTTCACTTCGACGAGCACGTTGTCGGTGAGCACGTCGTACTTCCACTTCAGATCCTTGAGATACTGCAGCGCCTCGACCGCCTCGGGGCTGTTGAACACCGCCTTCCACTTGCCGTTCTCGAGCTTCTCGAATTCCGCCCCGTACGACCAGGCGATGCTCATGAACTCCCAGCCGCCCTGATTGTTCTTGGTCGGGAAGAAGAATCCGGCCTTGCCGGTCTTGTCTTTGATGATCTTCGCCGTCTCCGCCAATTCCTCATAGGTTCTGGGGTACTTGGGGATTCCCTTCTCGTCGAGCAGGCCGGCCTGCTTGAACAGGTTGACGTTGTACCAGATCCCCATGTAATAACCGTTCGAAGGAATGCCGTAAATTTTGCCGTCCTTCTTGACGAGGTCCAGCATCGCCGGGTTCAGCGCCTGCTCGAAGCCGTACTTCGCCATATATTCGGTGATGTCTGCCGCGTAGCCGGCGTTGATGATCTTCTGCGGTTCTGTGAACCAGGTTCCGAACAGGTTCGGAAGCTGGCCGCTCTCCGCCTTCGGCAAGAACGTATTCGTGTCGTAGGAGAAGTTCTCCGTCTTCATCGTGACGCCGGGGTTCTCCGATTCGAACTTGGCCTTCCATTGCTCGAACTGCGCGAGCCGCTTGTCTTGAGGCTTCGGCCAATCCCCGTTATTGAAGACGAACTCCTTCGTCTCCGACGAACTCGGCGGAGCCGAGCTCTCGGATGCGGGCGGTGCAGATCCGGATGCAGTTGCGGACGGCTCCTGCGAACCGCCGGCTTCGCCATTGTTCCCCCCGCTCGAGCACGCCGTGACGGCGAGCGCGAGCGCCGCAATGAGCGCAAGCAGTTTCCCATTTCTCATGAACGGCATTTCCTCCCCTTGTACGGAACTTGATTCAGCAACGTTGCTAATTCCATGTTAGCGTTTACATGAGGGGTTGAACATGCGGCATTTCTGCAAAATGGTTTAAAAAAATGCTGCCCATCCTGCTATAATCGAATCGGCAATAGGTGCGGCTCATGAAGGGCGGGATCTCCCGATGTTCAAGCGGTTCTCGCGAAGAATCTTGCTCATAACGCTCGTCTCCGTCTCGGCGTTCGCGACGGCCGCGGGCCTCTTCTCGTATCATTGGGCGAAGCGGACGGTCCTCTCCGAGTTCGTCTCCGTCTCTTCGAACTACTTCCAGAGCTCCCGGGAGCTGCTGGAGCAATATTTGAATTCGACCGGCGAGACGGCCAAGGTCATCGCGAACAACCCGAATCTGGCCGTCGCCGCCCGGGGGCCGAACGCTTACGGGGAAGTGCCGCGCCTTCTCGACGTTCTGGCCTCCGGCATGAATCCGGACATTCGCGGCATCGCCTTGTATGCGGCCGACGGAACGGTCTATTCGCTGTCCCGGATGTCGAACCTGCCGTCTCTTGCGCAGATGATGGCGGAAAAGCCCGTGCGCCGGTTCCTGGAGGACGGGAAGCGGCAGTCGGCCTGGATATCCCGCTACCGGGATCTCAGCTCCTACTACGATTACCGGTACGTCGAGAACGGCACGTTCAGCTACTTGCTCAAGACGGGACAAGGCGGGGAGTCCGGGATTCCCGGCACGATGGTCGTCGATCTCGACGCGGTCCAGCTGTTCCGGTTCTTCGCGTCCGACCACCCCTTCTTCGCGGATAACCGGCTGTATCTCGTCCGCGACGGGGCCGATATCGTTCCGAGCGCAGCCGGAAGCGACGCGAGCCCGTTCGCGGAGGAAGATCTCCGCCGGGTGAACGGCGGAGCCGGCGGGCGCTTCACGTCCGAGGACGGCTCCCGTCTCATCCTGTACGAGACGATTCTCGAATCCAACGCGAAGATCGTCGCGGCCATTCCGCTTCAGAGCTCGTACGCCCATCTGTCCCCTCTGGGCCGGACGGTGCTGCTGCTGGGGCTGCTGTCCGGCGCCCTCGCTCTCGCGCTGGCGTTCTGGCTGAGGGCGGGCATCGTCCGGCCGCTGAGCCAGCTGTACGAACGGATGAAGTCGTTCCGATAACCGCCGGGAAGGCAGGCCGTTCGGCCGTTCCGTTGCCGAGTATGGGGAGTTATATATTCGGACTCGCGAATTCGAGAAATCGCATAGACTGGGCCTCAGGATGGTCACGGCTCCAGCGCCCGGACCTTGACGAAGGACGACGTGCCGACGCCGACCTCGCTTCGGATGTCGACGCCGTATCCGGCGCCGTATTCCAGCCGGATCCGCTCGTCCACGTTCCGTACGCCGTACCCGCCGCCTCCGTAGCGCTTCGGCTTGCCGTCGTCGTCCAGCTCGCTTACGTCGAAGCCGGCTCCGTCGTCGCGGACCTCGAACAGCAGCGCGTCCCCTTCCCGTTCTCCCCGGACGACGATCGTGCCGCTCCCCCGCTTGCGGCTCACCCCGTGCTTGATCGCGTTCTCGACGAGCGGTTGAATGATAATCTTCAGCAGCTTCAGGGAGAGGATATCCGGCGCGATCTCGTATCGGACCTCGAACTTCCCCGGGAACCGCATCGCTTCGATGGCCACGTAGCTGCGGACGATGCCGATCTCTTCCTCGACCGTGATGTATTGGTCTCCCTTGTGAAGGCTGAGCCGATAGAAATGGGCGAGCGCGACGACCATCCGCTCGATCTCCCGTTGGCTGTGGATCTTGGCCAGCCAGCCGATCGCGTCGAGCGTGTTGTACAGGAAGTGCGGGTTGATCTGCGCCTGAAGGGCGATCAGCTCCATCTCCCGCTGCCGGTCCTTCTCCTCGTTGTTGCGCTCGATCAGCTCCCGGATGCGGACGACCATGTCGTTGAAGCTGCTCTCCAGCAGATGGAGCTCGTCTCTCGGATTGCGATAGGGGGCGACGTAATCGGTCGTTCCGGCGAATTGCACGATGCGCCTATTCAGCCGCCGGATCGGTCCCAGGATGCCTCTGGACGCGTACAGCGAGATCAGCACGGCCAGCCCGAGCGCGACGAGCTGCAGCAGCAGCGAATACCGCTGGATCCGGTTCGTATTCTCGAGCAGCTTCTTCTCGGAGACGACGCTGACGACCTTCCAATCGAGCCCCAGGTTGCGGAAGCTGCCGCCGAGCTTGTAGCTCGCCACGATGGACGGGCTGCCTTCGAAGTCCGTCTTCTTGAAGCCGGCGCCCGGCTTCATCGTGAGCCAGCGCTTGTCGAACAGCGTCGTGCCGACCTTCTCCGCGTCCGGGTAGGAGAGCACGTAATCGTCGTCGGCGACGAGCATCGAGAAGCCCCGGTTCTGCATGACCATGTTCTTGAGCACGTCCTGGATCGCGCTCTCCCGGATGTAGACGACCAGGTAGCCGAGATTCTGCCCGGTGTTGAAGTTCTGATACTTCCTCCCGATCGGAAGATAAGCTTCCCCGGCGGAGTCCTTCTTGATCTTGCCCCATACGGGCAGCTGGGAGCGTTCGATCTCGAGCAGGTAGGAGCGCTCCGGAGCGTCGAGGCCCGACCGGCCGTCGAACGTATAGGCGCGTCCGTCCCGGGCGGCGATGACGATCTCGCCGACGATTCGCCGGTCGATCTGCATCGTATCCAGAACGCCGGACAGCCGCTCTCCGAGCTCGGCCTCATCCTCGTCCTCTTGGAATTCCTCGAAGAACCGATAGATGTCCCCCGAGTTGAGCAAGCGGACGGACAGCATGTGAGCCTGGTTGAACAGGAATTCGAGGCTCGACTCCGTTTTCTCCTGATTGATGGTGACGTAGTTGTACATGAAGTTCTCGGTAATTCTCTGTACCGCCATGCGCGAAGCTTGCAGGATCGACATCGAGGAGAGGAAGAAGCAGATCAGAAGCAGCCAGAAGATCCGGGTTCGGACTTTCATCGCGTCCAGCTTGAACAAGGCCGCTCCCCCATTCAGTCGTAGAACGAGCTCTTGACGAAGTCGCGGGGCGTGAGGCCCGTGTGCTTCTTGAACAGCTGGCTGAAAAGCGCGGGTCCCGGATCCCCACGAGTTCGCATACCTCGTACGTTCGGTAGCGTCCGGTCCGCAGCAGCTCCTTCGCCTTCAAGATGCGGCACGAGGTGATGTAATCGTTGACGGTCTCGGACGTGCTCTCCTTGAACGCGTGCATCAAGTAGGACGGGCTGACGTACAATCGGTCGGCGATCCGCTTGACCGAGAGGTCCTCCGCGTAGTGCGCCTGGATATAGCGGATCGCTTGGTCGACGACCTTGACGTTGCCCGCCGTCTTGCGGTTGCGCAGCGTCCGCAGAAGAGCGGCCAGATCGCCGATCAGCTTCTGGCGGACGATCTTCTCGGACAGGCGCTCCCGGCGGATCGAATCCGCGAGCCGGTTCACGACCGAGATGAAGTGGTCGTTCTCGACCGGCTTCAGCATGTAATCCGAAGCGCCGTGCGTAATCGCTCCTTTGGCGTATTGGAAGTCGTCGTATCCGCTGAGCACGATGATCTTGGAGCCGATGCCGCGCGCGCGGACCTGCTCCATGAGGCCGATCCCGTCCAGGAACGGCATGCTCATGTCGGTGACGATAATATCGGGGCGGTGCTTGACGGCCAGCTCCAGCCCGGCCTCCCCGTCTTCGGCTTCGCCGACGAGCTCGAGCCCGTGGCGCTCCCAATCGATCGTCGTTCGGAGTCCGTACCGGACCAAGTATTCGTCGTCTACGACCAGAACCGTCATCCGCTCCCGCGCAGAGGCGTTCATCGGCTTCATCTCCTCCTTCCGATCTTATTAACTATATTCTGGTAACGGCCTCGAAATCCTCCGCCGCCGGGAAGGGCGTCGAAGGACTTCCGCCCGCCGAACCGCATTTCCAGTTAGGTACCATGCAACAGGTGAGCACCATCAGAGGAAAAACCGAAAAACCGTCGGGAAGCAGGGTTGCTCCCGACGGTTCTCGTATCGCCGCGCTTGCTCAGATGAGCTCCGATCGCCGAAGCAGGTTCTCGATCAGCTCGGCCGCTTCCGCTCTCGTGATGTTCTCCTTCGGAGCCAGCTTCTTCCCGTACCGCCCCTTCGCGATGCCGGTCCGCAGGTTGTCGGCCACGGCGTTCCGCGCCCAGGCGGATACGTCGCCGGCATCCGCGAAGGCCGACAGCGCGTCTTCGGAAGCGCCGGACGGAATGCCGGACGACAGTCCCGTCACGTCCATGGCGTTCCGGACCATCGCCATCGCCTGCTCGCGAGTGATCTTCGCGAGCGGCCCGAACGTGCCGTCCTCGAAGCCATCGACCAGCTTATAGGCCGCGGCCGTTCGAATCGCGTCGCCGTACCAGGAGGAAGCCGGCACGTCCGGGAACGGCGAAGCTTCGCCGCCGGCCCGAAGCCCGAGCCCTCTCGCGAGCATGGCGGCGAATTCGGCGCGCGTAATCTCCCGGTTCGGCTCGAACAAGCCGCCTCCCGTCCCTTCGACGACGAGACGCGAGGCCATATCGTTCACCGAGCCGCGCGCCCAATGACCCTCGGCGACGTCGGAGAACGTCAGCGAGCGGTTCACGAGGGCGTACGTTCCGTTCGTCATGCTAAGGATTCTCGCGTAAGGCTGGCCGTCGGCCGTCTCCAGCTGGGTGGGGACGGATCGAACGCGGCCGTCCGGATCGACGGCGACGGCCGTCGTCACGGTTCCGGTCCCCTGCGGAATGGCGATCGCTCGCTTGACGTACCGGTCGAACGAGGACACCTCTTCCTTCCGTTCCCCGTAGATTCCCTGCACCGTGAACGTAACGGGCGGCACCAAGGAAGAGAGGCTCTCCGCGCTCAACGCGCTCTCGATCTCCCGCCTCCGTTCCTCCGTCGGAACGGCAATCACGAACTGCACCTTCAACCCGGACAGATCCTCCGCCGCGCCTAACCGCTCGGCCAGCGAATCGAGAGCGAGCCGCTCCGAAGGCAGCGTATAGGAGGCCGGGCCCGTCTTGATTACGAGAGTAGTTCCCCGCTCCCGAACGGTCCGAAGCAGCGCGCCGCTTAGCTCGCCGACGGCGACATCCGTCTTCTCCTTGAACGGTATCGTAACGACCGCCCGATCGGCGACCTCAGCCAGCTTCTTCTTAAGCTTCTCTTCGTCGATCGCGATCTTCGCGACGGACTGTCCGCCGACGATGTCCTTCGTCCCGATACCGGCGCGCACCGATTCGTCGTTCACCCAGATGTCTACGCCCGTATCGACGGCGGGACTCTCGGCCGGCGGATCGGAGGGCGCGGAGGAGACGGGAGCCGTCGGCCGGGCCGAAGCTTCGTTCGAAGCCGCGCTCTCTCCGGCTTCGTTCGCCGCCTTGACGATATAATAATAGGTCGTCCCGTTCGTGAGACCGGTTACCCGTCTCTCGGTCGCCGTCACCGTCGCGACCGGAACCGGGTCGTAGATTCCCGTTGCCGTGCCTTGATACAAGTTGTAGGACTCGGCGCCCGTTGCGGCATCCCACTGAAGCGTCACGAACCGCGAGCCGGCCTTCGCCTTCAGGTTGGCCGGAGCCGCCGGCACGGCCACGGGATCGCCCGCGGCCGCCACCGGTCCGACCGGCGCGCTCTCGACCGCCGCGCCCGGCGACGTTCCCGTCGCGGCGACCGGAGTCACCGCGAACGAGACATACTTGCCGACCTCCGCCGCCGTAAGCGTCAACGTCCGGCCCGTCGCTCCCGCGATCGCGGTCTTGCCCGTTCCGGACGCATCGTCCGCCGCGTACCATCGGTACGCGCTCGCGCCTTCCGCGTCGCCCTCCGCATCCGCGTAAGTGTAGTTGCCCGTGAGCGTCTCCCCGGCCTTCGCCGTGCCGCCGACGCTCACTCCGCCGGCCGTCGGCGCCGCGTTCGGCGGAGGCGTTCCGCCGTCGACCGAGACGGTCGGCGCGCTCTCCGTCTCGGCGCCCAGCTTCTCGCCCGACAACGCGACCGGAGTCACCGCGAACGTAATATATTTGCCGACCTCCGCCGCCGTAAGCGTCAACGTCCGGCCCGTCGCTCCCGCAATCGCGGTCTTGCCCGTCCCGGACGCATCGTCCGCCGCGTACCAACGATACGCGCTCGCGCCTTCCCGATCGTACTCCGCGTCCGAATAGACGTACGAACCCGTCAGCGTCTGTCCGACCCGCGCCACTCCTCCGACCGCGACGGAGTTCGCTTCGGGAAGCTCGTTCATCCCGTAATACATCACCGTAACTTTAAATTCGTTATCCTTGTCCATATAAGCCATGAAGGGAGTTCCATCGTCCGCGTACAATGAATTAAAGAACGTATCTCCCGCAGTGAACTTGGAGCGGCCGACGTTCGTCCAACCAGCGCCGTCGTACTTCATGACCGTCGCCCGGAGATCGGAGCCGTCATCGTCCTGATACCCCGCGTACAATTCCCCGTTCGATACGGCCAATTTGATGTATTGCGCGCCTCCGGCCGAGAACCCCGGGCTTCCGACGGGCGCCCACGACGTACCGTCGAATGCCATGACGGTCGCCTTCCAATTCAAGCCTGCGGAAGAATCCATATAGGCGATATGGGGAGCTCCCTTATAGAAGAGGAAGGAGATGTCCCCCACCTTGCCGCCGGACAATCCCGCGCCGCCCACGTATACCCAATCGCTCCCGTCGAAGGTCATGACGGACGCCTTCAAGCTCTGGTCATAATCCTGGAAGGCCAAATAGGGCTGGCCGTTGTCGACGGCCAGCGAGAGGTTATAGGCGCTTCTAGGGGTAAAACCCGGATTCCCTACGTTTATCCAAGCCGTTCCGTCGAACCTCATCACCGTCGCCTTGGCCCCCGCCGCGCCGTCCTGATAAGCCACGTATAACGTCCCGTTGTCTATGTACAAGGATAATTGCTGCGCATTCCCCGCGCTGAACCCGGGCGCCCCTACGTATTCCCAAGCCGTTCCGTCGTACTTCATGACGGAAGCGCGATTCCCGTTGCCTCCGTCCTGATAGGCCGCATACAGCGTTCCGCCGTCGGACTTCATCGAGACGTCGCCCGCTTCCCCCGCCGAGAAGCCGGGAGAACCGACATCCTTCCAATCGCCCCGGTCGAACGTCCTGACGGTCAATCTCTTGCCGTGCGCGAGATCCGTATAGGCTACGTACGGAATTCCGCCCTCGACCTGCAGCGAGCTGGACCAGCCTCCTTGCTCGGAGACGGCCGTCGAGCCTACCGTATACCAGTCCGGCCCGCCGACCGCGGCCGCTTCGGCCCGCCGGTCCGCGCCGGCGTTCGGCAACGCCGATATCATCAGCGTCAGAATAAGGATGACGAACGCTGTCTTTTTCATAGCTCCCCCTCCTAACCAGCGAATGGTGAATAACCATTTTCTAGTATAAAAGAACGATCTTCGCGCCGCCATCCCCCTTTCGACATATTTTGCTAATCGAACAAAGCGGACCGAGAGGCCGTTCGCCGGCCTGCAGCTCTGATCTATACAAAAAAAACACGCCATGAATCGGCGTGCGTCGGAGCTCTGCGTCAATTGCCCTCCGCGAACTGCTTGATCGCGTCGACGTAAGTCGAAGCGGGGTATTCCTTCTTGGCGTGTTCGTAGCCCGGGTTGCCCTCCGACCAGGAACAGGTCAACGTCAATCGGGTGAAGTCTCCTTCCGGCGTCAGCCTGTAGTCCATGTCGCAATAGACGGACTCGTGATTCGCGCTGTAGGCCGGGGCCGGATGCTGCTCGTACGCGAACCTGGCATCAGGCTCGTAATGCTTGACGTAGCCGTACACGTGCAAGGTGTCGTCGCCGTCGGGACCCGGTCCGCGGAACTCGACCCGGGCGCCAGGCTCGAACGTCGATTCGATGCGGCACCCGAACAGCGTCGCCCTCGTCCCTTCCGAAGTGGCGATGGCGGCCCATACCCGTTCCGCCGCGGCGTCAATAAGCGTCTCGTAGGACAGTCGGCTGCCGTTCGAACTTTGACTATTCATCTGCTCGCGCTCCTTCGATCGATTCAGATCATTGCTAGCTTTTAATCTATCACAATCGAACAGACATTCCTATCTCTATCTTCATTCCCGATTCCGACCGACCCGCGAACGCTAGGAGTCGTCCCCCGCGAGGGCGGGTATCATCGACCGGAATTCGATCGGAGAAGAGAGGACGATGGAGGTGGCGAATTTGCCGAATCTCACGATTTTGTTCTCGAGAGCCTCCAGCTCGGGAAGCGATTCCGTTACCACTTTCAACAGATGATTGTATTCTCCGCTGACTCTGTGGCACTCGATAACTTCCCGGCAGGATTGGCAAAATTCATAGAACGGCTTGCAGTTCGCCGCCCGGAACCAAATATAAGCCATCGTCTGCTTGCCGATGGTCTCGCGCGAGACCATCGCGCGGTATTCCTTGATAATTCCCTTGTCCTCCATCCTCCTGACCCGTTCCGTAATCGCCGGTTGCGTCATGCCGATGGCCTTGCCTAATTCCGTATGCGACATTCGGCCTTCGTCTTGAAGGTACATGAGAATCTTCCTGTCTACCGAATCCAAGCGAACCATCTCCTTGAAATTATAAACGGATTGCGGGTAAAGCTTCGAAATGCTTAACGCGCAAGCCTAAACGCTTTGATCCCCTTATGCAGCAATCGGATGGGATCCGTTATACTTAAATCCGTCGAGAGCTGGCGCCAGCCTCTTCAAGTACATGAGGCAAATGAAGGAGAACGATATGAGTAGAAAAACAGCTGTCATCGTTGGAGCCGGACCCGGATTAAGCTTAGCCATCGCCGATAAATTCGGAACGGAGGGCTATCGGATCGCGCTCGTGTCCCGCAATCAACGGGCTCTGGAAGAACTGGCGGCCACGCTTGCAGCCAAAGGCATCGAAGCCTATCCGATTCCCGCGGACGCTTCCGATTCCGCATCCGTCCAGTCCGCATTCCGGAAGATCAAAGCCGAATGCGGACAGCCGGAGGTGCTCGTATACAACGCGGCCGTCATCAAGCTTGGCACCGCGTCCGCGTTAACGGCGACGGAGCTGATGGACGATCTCAACGTGAACGTGGTCGGCGCTCTGCGCAGCGCGCTGGAGATTGTCCCCGAGCTTATGGAACGGCGAAGCGGAACGATCTTGTTCACCGGAGGCGGACTGGCCTTGAATCCGTCCTCTCAATTGGCCTCCCTGTCGATCGGCAAGTCGGCTTTACGCAGTCTAGCCTACAGCTTGGGAGAAGAATTGGCAAGCCACGGCGTCTATGTCGGCACCGTGACCATTGACGGAAGCATAGAGAAGAACGGCCGCTTCGACCCGGAACGGATTGCCCGAATCTATTGGGACATGCATGTCGAACGGACGCGCAGAGAGGTCGTTTATCAATAAAAAAAGACTCGGCCAGCGCCCCGAATAAGGACCGATCAGACGCCTATCCTTCAAGAGGAATGCGTCTGATCGGAGCCGTTCGGAAGGCGTTGCCGAGACCGCGCCGTTCGGATTGCAGCAGTTTTGACGGCTGCCGCTCTTACACGTGCCGGAGCTTATCCGGATTGCACACGACATACATGGCCCGAATCCGGTCTTCTTCGATGTGGAAGGTGTACACGTACTGGATTTCGTCGTTCAACACGAAGCGCATGCCCGGCTGTCCGTTCACGGGAAGGAAGGAGAACGAAAACTGCCCCTCGTACATGCGAAGCAGACCCTGCAGCAGGGCGATGACCCGATCCGCTCCATAGACCGGAATTCCCGCCGCCCGGACTTTGCCTCCGCCGTCCGAGATGAAGGCCACGTCGTCGCTGACGAGCTCGAGCATCCGGTTCATGTTCCCCTGCACGAGCGCGTTCGCGAATTCCCGGACATAGTTCTCCGCGACCGAGACCGACGGGGTCCGATCGGGATCGTAATGGATGCCTTTCTTGGCCCGGTGGTAGATCTGGCGGCAATTCGCGGCCGACCTGCCGATCGTCTCCGCGATCTCCTCGTACGAATAGCCGAAGATCTCGCGCAGAAGGAAGATCGCCCTCTCCACCGCGTTAAGCTGCTGCAACAGCAGAAGATACGCCATGGAGATCGATTCGCGGCGCAAATACGCGGTCGAAGGGTCGTCTTCGGCGTCCTCCAATCCGATGAGCGGCTCCGGAAGCCACGGCCCGACGTACAGCTCCCGCTTCTTCGCCGACGAGCGCAGCAGGTCCAGGCACCGGTTCGTTACGATTTTGTACAGGAACGCTCTCTCGTTGCGAATCTCGGAGACGTCGGGCACTTGCTCGTAGGCGATAAAGGCTTCTTGCACGATATCCTCCGCGTCCATGACGCTCCCCAGCATCCGGTAGGCGAAGGAGAAAAGAGGAGTTCGGTACGCTTCATACAAGGACTCTATGTTCGACATGGGGCGCTCTCTCCGATCCCTCCAGCGAGAGGATGTGCGACACCGCCCGTCTGGCGCTGGCCGTCGCGGCGTCGACTAATAATTCTCCGTGCGACGCCCAATCCCCTGCCACGTACAGGCCGGCGATCTCCGGAACGGCGGGGCCGGGATTCTCCGCGCGCTTCAGGTGCATGAAGTCGTGGCAAACCGTTATTTTCGGAAGATATTGCTTCGCGACCAGCTGGTCCCGCCACCCCGGCTGAACCAGATCCAGCGTCTCCTCCAGCTCCCGCAGATCCGCATCCGCGTTCGTCTCCTCCCCCTGGTACTTCAGCACGCAGACGACTTGATCCCCGTCGTCGCTTAAGACGGACGCGCGCGACTGGTTGGTGAGGAAGACGGTCCGGTCGATGCCGTACACGAACTGCTGCTTCGGCATCGGCAGCTTCTTCAGGGCGACGTCCAGGCAGGCGGCCGTAATCTCGATCGCCTGCTCCTTCCACGTCCGCAGCGCGGTCGCATCCGCGCCCGGCACGAGCCGATGCGCGACGGACGGCGAGGCGGCGACGATGACATGGCTCGCCTCGACGGCCGTTCCGTCCTCGCAGACGACATGTCGAACAACTCCGTCGGCGTGTTCGACGGAGACGGCTTTGTTATTCGCGATCCACTCCGTGCCGTGCGCGGTTGCGGTCTGGCGAAGCTTCTCGACGAGCTGCTCCCAGCCCCGGTCCAGATACAGCACGCCTTGAAGGGCGCTTACCAGCTGCCGCAGAACCGGACCCGCGGCTTGCAGATCGGGCGCGACCGCGTAGCTGGCCGTCCGGAACAGCGAGTAGAAGACGTTGCGCAGCATCGGATCGCGAACGTTGCCCTCGATCCAATCGCGCAGGGAGATGCCGTCGTACGCGCGGGTATCCAGCTTGCCGAGCTTCGCGAGCCATCCGGCGAATTCCATCTTGCCCTTCCACGTCAGAAGCGGCGAACCGACCAGGGACCTGACTCCCGTCGGCAGCGTCAGCAGCCGATCCTTCCAGATGCCATAGGCGTCGATCGAAGGCTGGTTGCCCTCCAGGACGATCCCCAATTCCTTGAACGCGGCGTAGGCGTCGCCTTTATACAGGGCATGCCCGCCCAGATTGAAGTAGGCGCCCTTCTTCTTGTTCGTGATCGCCCGCCCGCCGAACCTCTCCTGCTTCTCGATGACGACCGTCCGCTTCCCGGCCTTCGCCGCATAAGCCGCCGCGGTCAATCCCGCAATGCCCCCGCCCACGATCGCAACGTCGTATTTCGTCATGGTTAACTTCCCCTTTCGGTTATGGTACCGGTATGACGGGGAAGGGGGCCGGTTTGTGACACGTTCGGATAAAAAGTCGAGAAAAAATTTCGGCAACCGATTCGGCAACCGAATAGAAGCCCCGATTCCAAGGAAGAGGAAGCCGGAACGAGGGGTTCCCGGAGGATAGGAGGCGGAGTTCCCGAATCCCTGGCTCCGTCATCATAGACTCCGTTCGGATAAGCGATCCGAGCCCGGATAACGGGTCTGTATGAGAGCGGGTCAGCCATAAAAATAGCAGCCTGCTCCTCATCGGAGAAAGGCTGCCTGCCGTCAGCCGCGGATGCGGACGATCGGCCGGGGGGCGGTCAGCCGGCTTCCGCGCGCCGCCAAGCGAGGGCGATCGCCTCCGCCGCGGCCGCCGCCCGTTCGGACGCCAGATCGACGTTCGATTGATACGTCGCCTTGGCGTCTTCGCCGGCGAGATCGGAGAGCGATCGGACGACGAGGCACGGGACGCCGAGCCGGTAGGCGGTCTGGGCGACGGCCGCGCCTTCCATATCGGTCGCCTGCGCGCTCGGGAAGCGCGAGCGGATCGCGGCCGCCAGGCCCGGGCGGCTCATGAACGAGTCGGCCGTCGTCACGAGGCCGGTGGAGACGGCGCCCTCGAGCGGAGCCTCGGCGATCGCCCGGCGGGCGATGCCGAGCAGCCTCTCGTCGGCCGGATAGCTCGCCGGCATCTGCGGCACCTGCCCGTAGGCGTAGCCGAACGCGGTCGCGTCGACGTCGCTGTAGACGAGCTCGGTCGCGACGACGGTGTCGCCGACGCGAAGCGCCGGATTCAGCCCGCCGGCCACGCCGTAATGCAGAATCCCGTCCGGGCGATAGCGCTCGATGAGCAGCGCCGTCGTCCAGGCCGCGTTCGCCTTGCCGATGCCGCATTGAAGCAGGACGGCTTCGCTTCCGTTCAGCTCGCCGACGTAGATCGGGACTTCGCCGTCGCCCGTCCGGCGCAGATTCGCCAGGCGCGTCTTGAACGCGGCCGCTTCTTCTTCCATAGGGGCGATAATCGCCAGCTTCATATCGAATCTCCTTCGTCCGGAGGAATTCTCCGGCATGTCGATGTCAGTGTCTATCTCAACGTCAATGTCAGTGTCAATGTCAGTGTCAATGTCAGTGTCAGCGTCTATGATCCGATGTCGGCCGGGGGCGAAGACGCCAGGGAGGCCGTGAACGACTCCAGCCGGCGCATCGCGTTCAGCACAAGCTCCGCCGTGATGACCCCGGGCAGCAGATGGATCGAGGCGTCTCCCTCGACGGCGCGCTCGGCGACGGCCCGCAGCCGCTCCTCCGGCACGGCGCCGAGCCCCATGTCCCGCAGGCCGGCGGGCAAGCCGACCCGCGCGTAGAACGGCAGAAGCGACTCGATCTCGGACCATCGCTCCTCGAGCGCGAGCTGGACGAGAATGCCGTAGGCCACCTTCGAGCCGTGCCGTACCGCGTGGGCCTCCGGCAGAATCGTCAAGCCGTCGTGCACGGAATGGGCGCCGGCCGTGCGGGCGTACCGGTCGCCGAAGCCGCCGACCATGCCCGCCGCGAGCACGACGGTCTCGACGGTCCGCGCGAACGCGTCGTCGAATTCGCCGGCGGCCAGCGCCGCCATCGCCGCTTCCCCGTCGCGCAGCAGGTTGTCCCTGCATATCCGGGCGGCGAAGGCGGCGACCGTCAGTTCCACCGACGGATTCGGAATGCGCGAGAGAATGACGTCGGCCTCGTACCACTTGGCCAGCGTGTCGCCGATTCCGGCCGCGAGAAGCTCGGGCGGGGAATCCAGCAGCACGAGCGGGTCCAGCAGGACGAGGGCGTTCGCCCTCGGATGGATGTCGTAGGCGGTCATCGCACCGTTCCTGTCGTACATGATGCTAAGCGGCGTCCAGGCCGAACAGGTGGCCGCCAGCGTCGGAAGGAGGACGACCGGCAGCCTCAAGCGGCCCGCGACGGCCTTCGCCAGGTCGGAGATCTTGCCGCCCCCGACTCCGATAATCGCCTCCGAGCGCTCGTCCGCGGCGATGCGGGCCAGCCGGTCCCGCTCCTCGTACGTGCACTCGCCGCCGTAGCGCTCGAACCGGAACTTCGCCGTCCCCGCCGCCGGAAATCGCGGGGCCGCCGCCCGCCAAGAGTCGCCGCCGTGCACGACCAAGGCGCGCCCGATGCCGAGCTCGGCCAGCCTCGGACCGAGCTCTTCCCAGCATCCCGGACGGGAGACGTAGGCTTGGGGAGCCCCGCGCACCGTCAACTCGAAGGCCATTACCGCTCTCTCCTCGCCCGGCGGGCCAGAGCGTTGCCGGCCGACTGGATGCCCTGCACGAAGATGACGAGCAGCACGACCGTGATGACGACCGTGAACGTGTCGAACCTCTGGTAGCCGTACGAGATGGCGAGGTCGCCGAGCCCCCCGCCGCCGACCGTGCCGGCCATGGCGGTCGCGCCGATCAGCCCGATCGTGGCGGTCGTCATCGTCAGGATGAGCGAGCTGAACGCCTCCGGCAGCATGAAGTGCCAGATGACCTGCCAGGGCTTGGCTCCCATCGCCTGCGCCGCTTCCAGAATGCCGGGATTGACCTCGAGCAGGGAATTCTCCACGAGCCTCCCGATATAGGGGGCGACGTAGAGCACGAGCGGGACGATCGCCGCGGTCGTGCCGATGGACGTATTCACGAGCCACCGCGTGAACGGAAGGATGGCCACGAGCAGAATGATGAACGGCAAGGAACGAACGACGTTGATGACCGGGTTCAAGACGCGGTAGACGAGCCGGTTCTCGAGCAGCCCGCCGGGCCTCGTAACGACGAGCAGAATGCCGATCGGGATGCCGAGCAGGGCGCCGAACAGCAAGGAGAACCCGACCATCCGCAGCGTCTCGTTCACCGCCCGGATCAACTGCTCCGAGGTAATGATCGTATCGATGTTCATATCGCTTCCACCTCCTCGATGCGGTCGACTTGCTCCTTCAGGAAGGCGATCGCCCCTTCGATCTCGCGATCGGCGCCGACGATCTGCAGAATCATGTTCCCGAGCGTCGTCTGCTGCACTTCCGTCATATTGGCGAACAGGATGTTGATCTCGACGTCGAAGCTGCGGACGAGCCGGCTGATGATCGGCTGGGACGCGGAATCGCCGACGAATTCCAGCTTGAACACCCTTCCCGGGCGATCCCGGTTCAAGTCCTGCAGGACGCTGCCCGGAATCGTATTCCGGATGACCGTCCGCACGAAGTTCTCGGTCGTCGGATGCTCGGGCTTGCCGAATACGTTCAGCACGTAGCCCTGCTCGATGATCTCCCCGTTCTGCATGACGGCGACCTTGTTGCAGATCTGCTGGATGACGGCCATCTCGTGCGTGACGATCAGGATCGTGATGTCGAACTCCTCGTTGATCCGCTTGAGCAGCGCGAGAATCGACTGCGTCGTCTGCGGGTCGAGCGCCGACGTCGCCTCGTCGCAGAGGAGGATCGACGGATGGTTGGCGAGCGCCCGCGCGATGCCGACCCGCTGCTTCTGGCCGCCGGACAGCTCCTTCGGGTAGCTCTTCGCCTTGTCGGACAAGCCGACGTAGGCCAGAAGCTCCGTCACCCGCTCCCGAATCTCCTTCTTGCTCCTGCCGTCCAGCACGAGCGGAATCGCCACGTTGTCGAAGACGGTCTTCGATTCGAGCAGGTTGAAGTGCTGGAACACCATGCCGATCTTCTTCTTCACGGCGCGCAGCTCCCGCTCGCTGTACCCGTCCAGCGGCTGTCCGTCTATGAGCACCTGGCCGGAGGTCGGCTTCTCCAGCGCGTTGACCAGCCGGATCAAGGTGCTCTTGCCGGCGCCGCTCGTGCCGATGATGCCGAAGATGTCTCCCTTCTCGACGCGCAGGCTTACGCCCTTGAGCGCTTCATGGGACAACCCTCCCCGCGTGAACGTCTTGCGCGCGTCCCGAATCTCGATCATGCCCCATGCCCTCCCGTCTTCGCGAACAAGCCCGACCGGGCCAGCCGCTCGGCGGCCTCCCGGATCCGGTCCTCTTCGTTCAGCAGATTGACGCGCACGTAACGCGCGCCTTGTTCGCCGAAGCCCCGCCCCGGCGCCACAGCCACGTGCGCTCTCTCGAGCAGCAGCCGCGCGAACGTCTCCGAATCCTCGAAGGAGTCCGGAATTCGCAGCCACGCGAAAAAAGTTCCCTGCGGCGCGGCGACGTCCCAGCCGATCGCCTTCAGCTCGCGGACGAGCAGGTCCCGTCTCGCCTCGTACAACCGGGCCAGCTCCCGCACCGGCTCTTGCGAGCCGAGCAGCGCGGCGGCGGCGGCGTCCTGCACCGCGCCGAAGACGGTGCTGTAGGCGTGGGTGTGGTAGTGCTTCAAGGCGCCGATGACCGACGCGTTGCCGACCGCGAAGCCGAAGCGCCACCCCGCCATATTGTAGGTCTTGGACAAAGTATAGGTCTCGACGGCGTACTCCTTGGCGTCCGGAAGCTGCAGCAGGCTGACCGGCCGGCGGCCGTCGAAGCCGAAGGCCCCGTAGGCGAAGTCGTTCAGCACCGGGAACCCGTGCCGGGCGGCGAACGCCAGACTGTCCGCGAAGAATTCGAGGGTGGCGGTCGCGCCGGTCGGATTGTTCGGGTAGTTCAGCATCAGCAGCTTCACGCGGCTCGCGAGCTCCTCCGGCACCGTCCGGTAGTCGGGCAGGAAGCCGTCCTCCTCGCGTACCGGAATCGCATGGAAGCGCGCTCCGGCGAGCTCGGCCGCGCTGCGGTACTGCGGATAGCACGGATCGGTCGTCAGCAGGACGTCGCCGGGATTGAGCAGCGCCTGCGGAATGCCGACGACGCCGATCGCCGAGCCGTGGAAGACGGCGACCTCGGCGTCCGGGTCCAGCTCGACGCCGTATTCGCGGGCGTAGAACCGAGCGACGGCTTCGCGCGCGGAGCTCTTCCCGTAGAAGGGCGAATAGCCCTGGTTCTCCTTCTTGCGGACGGCTTCGATCAGAGCTTCGACGATCGGCTCCGGAGTCGGCCGGTCCGGATTGCCGTTCGCGAGATTAATCACGTCGATGCCCTGCCTCGCGTACGCGGAGACGGTGTCGTCGATCCCGCTGAAGTAATTGCCGGGAAGCCGCTTGACGATATCGGAAGGTTGGAAGACTGGCACGGTCGGCACTCCCCTTTTGTTCATGAGTGGTCGCGGCAAAGAAATGATCTGCCATCCGGGGGAATGACAGATCATCCTCAGTTCGCTTTAGGACGGCGTAGCCTCTTACGGCTTGAAGTAGCTGGGAAGCCTGTAACCCTTGTAAGCGTCGTTCGACTTGATGTAATTCTGGAACTCCTCGGAATGATAGCCTTCGATGATGTCCTTGACGAACTGCGCGTCCTTGTTCTTGCTGTCGACCGCCACGACGTTCGTGAACGGGTCGGTCATGTTCTCGAGCTGCAGCGCGGACGTGAGCGGAATGTTGTTCGAGACGGCGAAGTTGCCTTGGATCGCCGCGAAGTCGACGTCCGGCAGCGCGCGAGGCCCTTGAGCCGGCTCGGTCGCGTAGAAGTCGATCTCGTGCGGATTGCTCGTGACGTCGTTAAGCGACGTCTGAAGCGGATCGATGTCGTCCTTCAGCGTGATCCAGCCGACGTCCTGGAGCAGCTTCAGCGCGCGGAGCATGTTGACCGGCTCGTTCGGCAGGTTGACCTTGGCGCCCTTCGGAATGTCGTCCAGGCTCTGATGCTTCTTGGAGTAGAGACCCATCGGAGGCGTAGGCACCTGCACGACGCCGACCAGATCGATTTTCTCCCGCTTGTTGATCGATTCGAGGTACAGCGAATGCTGGAACACGTTGGCGTCGATCTCGCCCTTCGATACCGCGACGTTCGGCTGGATGCCGTCGGTGAACTCGGTGTATTCGAGCTTGTAGCCCTTCTTCTCGAGATACGGAGCGACGCCGTTCTTGAACTGGTCGCTGTACGGGCCCGGATTGAAGCTGATGCGGATCGTCTTCTTGTCGCCGCCGGCGGGGGCGCCGTTATCGGACTTGCCGCAGCCCGTCGCGATCAGCGACGCGGAGATAAGCGCGAGTACCGGGATCAACCATTTTTTGTTCATGTCTGTTTCTCTCCCTCTTCTGCATGTGCGATAATTCCAAGTAATCAAGTGGTATTTAACGGAATATTCATCACTTTACAGCGAGGCGGGACGATCTGTCAATCGATTTCGACAAAAAAGATGGGATTAGGAGGAATATTGACAAACGCTCTCCTCCTTTTTTCGTCGACTTCAGCCAACGCGAACGAAGAAGCCGGTTTGAGGGTTTACTTATAATTCCGATTATGATACTTTGAATTTGAACGACATGGGAGAGGATGACAACGCATGGCGAAAGTGGAGAGCTTCGAATTGGACCATACGATCGTCAAGGCGCCTTACGTGCGCTTGGCGGGAACCGAGAGGAACGACAAGGGGAGCGTCATTCAGAAGTACGACCTGCGCTTCCTTCAGCCGAACAAGGACGCGCTGCCGACGGCGACCGTTCATACGCTCGAGCACTTGCTGGCGACTTACCTCCGGGACGAATTGCCGGGTATTATCGACGTCTCGCCGATGGGCTGCCGTACCGGCTTCTATATGATTATCTGGGACGAGCACGAGCCTCGGGACGTGGCGGCCGCCTTGACGAAGGTGCTGAATAAAGTGGTCGAGACGGATTACGTGCCGGCCGTGTCCGCGCTGGAATGCGGCAACTACAAGGATCACTCGCTGTTCAGCGCGCAGGAGTACGCCAAGATCGTGCTGAGCGCGGGAATTAGCGACGACCCGTTCCGGGCTTAAGCGAAGGGACGAGAGAACCGATGGTGACCATTGATCTCGAGGGCCGGACGCTGGTCGTCACGGGAGGATTGGCCGGAATCGGGCGAGGCATCGCCGATCTGTTCCGGAAGGCCGGCGCGAACGTCGTCATCGGCGACATCGCCTGCGCCGCGGACTCCGAGCGGGTCGACGATCGCGAACTGCACGTCCGCACGGACGTCACGAAGCGGGCCGACGCGGAGAGGCTGATCGCCGAAGCCGTCGCCGCCTTCGGGCGAATCGACTTCGTCGTGAACAACAGCGGAACGTCGACGATGGATTACGCGATCGATATTCGCGAGGAAGATTGGGACAAGGTCATGGACGTCAACGCCAAGGGCGTCTACCTCGTCTCCCAGGCGGCGGCGAAGCAGCTGCTGCGCCAAGGCGGGGGCGGGCGGATCATCAACATCGCTTCGCAGGCGGGGAAGAACGGCTACCGCTGCATGGGGAATTATTGCGCCTCGAAGCACGCGGTGCTCGGCTTCACGAAGACGATGGCGATCGAGCTCGCGAAGGAGCAGATTCTCGTGAACGCGGTGTGCCCCGGCATCGTCGAGACCGACATGAAGCGCCGGGAGCGGATCGAGGGCGGCTTGCTGCGGGGGATGACGGCGGAGGAGATTCTGGCGGAGGACCGGTCGCAGGTGCCTCTCGGGCGCACCGCCGAGCCGGAGGACGTGGCGAACGTCGTGCTGTTCCTGGCAAGTCCTCTGTCCTCGTACATGACGGGACAGGCGATCAACGTGACCGGCGGCATGACGATGCACTGAAGCCGAAGAAGCTCCGGATGCCCGGAGCTTCTTCTTTGCGCTTATCCCATTCGTATACAGACGTGCCGCACGCAGGATCGGGTCGATCCCGGGGCCGGGCCCGACGGGTCCCACTTCGCCGACGCTGCGGGTTCCGCCGCAGGCAGTTGGCGGATAAACTTGTGTGATTTTTCGAATAAAATCATCGAAATCATCCATGAAGATGAACTTTTGTATGATATTTCATACACCCATCGAGCAGGGCTCCTTATCGAGGAAGAATTTGTACGATTTTTCATACAACATTCAAGTAAGGTGCCATTTCAGAGAAGAATTTGTATGTTTTTTCGTACAATTTTCAACTAAGCGCCATTACGGGAACGATTTGTATGTTTTTTCGTACACATCAAGCCAATGCGCATGCTCGAGGCAGACGGGTCCACATCAAAATCGAATAGGAACCGTTTCCTCGTTCTCCCACTGCGGATTCCAGACGACTTCCCACAGATGGCCGTCGGGGTCCTGGAAGTAACCCGAATAACCTCCCCAGAACGTGTCGTGCGGCGGAACCGCGATGTTGGCGCCTGCCCTCTCGGCCTGCTCCATCACCCGATCCACTTCTTCCCTGCTTCCCACGTTGTGCCCGAGCGTAAATTCCGTCGGGCTCGGCGCCGTCTTGGCCAGCTTCGCGTCGTAGGCGATATCGTCCCGCTTCCAGACGGCGAGCCGAAGCCCCGGCTGCAAGTCGAAGAAAGCGACGGCCCCGTGCTCGAACTCCGTGCCGACGATCCCTTCCGTCGGGAGCCCCAGCCCGTCCCGATAGAACCGAAGCGACCTCTCCAAATCGTCCACGCCCAGCGTGATCACCGTGACTTTCGGCTTCATGGATTAACCTTCCATCCTTTTGCGTCCGTAAACCGCAGGAGCCCGCGGCCGATGCCGCGAGCTCCCGAGCCATGACGATTTGCCGTTTTACAACCCCAACTGGTGCCCCTTCTCTAGCCGCTGGATCTGCTTCTCCCCCGTCTCGGCCAATTCCCGGAACTGGTGGATCGTGTCGCGCATCTTCGGAAGGGCTTCCTGCTTGTAGGCGCTGATCGAATCGAGCGCCGACAATACGTCGGCGAACGCCTGCTTCAGCGTATCCACCGAGATGCTCGTCTCGAGCGATTGCTTGTGGATCGCCGCCCCCTGGTCCTTGAGCATGCGGGACGTGCCGGCGATCAGCTCGTTCGTCGTCTGGTTCAGCAGCTCGATCTTCTTCAGAACGATCTTCTGGTTGTAGAGAGCGCTGGCTACCGTCACGGATATTTTCAGAGCGGACACCGTCACGTTCTTGGCCCTGTCCACGCCGCGGATCAATTCCTTGTTGTTCCGGATGACGACTTCGATCGCCATGATGCCCTGCTGGTTGACGACCAGCATCTGCTGCAGATCCATGACCCGCTGGCGCAGCGGGAACAGCACCTCGTCGGTGATGAAGCGAATCTTGTCCGGATCTTCGTTCCGGACCTTGGCCGCTTCGAGCTGCGCTTCGATCGATTCGTCCATCAGCGTGCCGAGCTGAATCTCCTTGCGCAGCCGCTTCGTCAGCTCCCGCAGCGTCTGCTGCTCGATCTCGAGCGTCGTGTTGTCGTTCTTGAGCGTCGCCTTCCCCTTATCCAAGGATTCCACGATGTCCGCGATGACGGCGTCCGCCTTCTGGAACTTGAGGAAGTAGGCGCGGAGCGGATTGAACAGCTTGCCGAGGAACCCCGTCTTCGCGAAGTCGACGAGGCTCGGGTCCAGGTCCTTGAGCTGGGTGTGCAGCTCGGCCAGCCCCTTCGCGACTTGGCCGCCTTCGTCTCCCGTGCGGGACAGGTTCCCTACCGTCACTTGGAGCAGCTGGTTTTTGTCCGACGACAGCTTCATCGTCTGCAATCCGAACGAATCGATCGATTGCAGAATCTCCTTGCGCTTCTCTAGCGACTCCAGGTCGAGCTCCATGATCGCGGCGACGTTCGAATCCGCCGTCTCCTTGAGCTTCGCGACCTCTTCCGGCACGGGCTTCACTTCTTGTTCGATCGCCGCCTGGATCTCTTGCGGACTCGCGACTTCCATCGTAAATGACATGGCCATCCTCCTCGGGGATTCTCTTTATGCCTGCACGTTAAACAGGTTGCCGATCTTGTAGACGACGTCGTCCGTATCCGCGTTGATGCTGGCCGCCTCGTTGATGCTCGAGATGCTCTGCAGCGCCTGGATGTTGGCGTTGTAGCCGATCGTGTAGATGGGAACCTTGTAGGTCTCGATGAGACCCTTGATGTCCTTCAGCGAATAGCCCTGGTTCGTCTCGCCGTCGCTGAGGACGAAGATGACGGGCCTCATCGTCGGATCGGCGGCCAGCTGGTCTTCCAGCATCTTGAGCGCCACGACGATGCCGTCGAAGGTGGCGGTGCCCCCGCTCGCTTGCAGGCTGTTCACCGCGCCCACGAACATGGACTGCTGGTTCGTATCGAATTTGCCGAGAGGCAAGTTGATCGAGACGTTGTCCGAGTAAGAGACGAGACCGATGCTGTTGTCTTTGCCCAGATACTTCTGCCCCTTGATCAGCGACTCCTTCAGGCGGTTCAGCGGTTCCCCGGCCATGCTGCCCGATACGTCGGCCACGAAGACGGCCGCGATCGCCCGGTTGCCGTTCTTCTTCTCCTTCCACAGCTTCTGCGCCGAGGAGAGGAGGCCTCCGTCCACCGCCGGAAGCTCCGACTTGTAGTCGTCGAGCCCGTTGAATCCCTTGTCCGCGGCCGCCTTCTGATACTTCTCCTGCGAGACGAATTCGGCGAACTTCTTCACGATCTCGAGCTTGGCCGGAGGAAGATCGCCCAGGGCGTACAGCGGGCTGTCGTGCCTCGCGCCGAACGGCGTGAACACGTAGCCGCTCTTCAAGTCCGCCGCGTTGACGTACGTCTGGTACTCGAGAACGAAGCCGTCCAGCGCGCCCGACTTGGCGGCCTCGCGCATCTGGATCGTCGTGGACGCGATGAACGGGACGTTCGCCTGGAACTTCTCGAACCCTTGGACCGCCTTGTCGCTCAGCAGGTTGGCGTTGTCGAACGTATGCAGGGCCGTCACGAGGAAGTTGAGACCCGTCGAGCTGGCGAACGGATCCGTGTACCCCATCGAGAACTCGTTATTGGCGATCGCTTCGGTGACGGTCTTGATGTTCACCGCCCCGTACGACTGCACGAGGGCGTCGTGCTTCGCCTTGGAGATGACGATTCCGGGCACGTTGCCGGCGAGCCGCTTGGAGACGAGCTGTGTCTTGACGCCGGCGGCCTTGACCATCTCGCCCCAGAGCTCGTTCGAAGGCGTGAACGCGTCCGGAACGTACTTGCCGGACTTGATGTAGTCGGTCGCCGTTCCGGATGCGATATTGCGGATTCGGACCGATGCCGGCTTCCCGTTCACTTCGATCTTCGCCTTGTTGAATTCTTCCGCTACCTCCGTCAGCCATCCGTCGACGCCGGTTCCCGACTTCTCCGTCGAGGAGAAGATCTCCGCGTACTGGTCCGTCGAATTGTTCACCGTTATCGGGAACTTCGAGATGTCCGGCAGCGAATCCGCGATGTCGACCGGATCGAGGTCGATCTGGCCCTTCACCGGCTCTACGGTCGTGACCGACAAGTCCGAGAACAGCTTGTTCAGACGCTTCGCCGCGTTCTCCGAAGTCACCTGGTCTTCCGATTTGCCCAGATTGGAAGTGAGATTCACTCCCGCGTATACCAGGCCGAACACGATTACGACGATAACGGCGGATATCAGAATAAATTTGCCCTTCTTCGCCACTCTCTGCACCTCTCACTGTCTGTATAATTTGGTTTGCTTGATGAGCGTATCGATCTCCTGCATGCACGGCATATCGTCGATATCGCCGGGCTCCAGGCTGTCCAGCCGGGAGATCTCCAGCAGCAGCTTGTCGAGCTTGAGCAGAATCTCCTCGTTCGTGCCGACGGAACTCTTCACGAATGCCAGGTAGTCGTTATACACGTTCGCCTTCTCTTCGAGCAGCTTCTGGGAGAACGGCGCGGACTTCCGGCTCGCGAGGCGCTTGAACTCCGACTCGTCGAACGCGTTCAGCCGGTTCAGGACGCTCCTGACGTTCAGGTAGAACAGCTTCTCGACCTCGTGGACGACGGAAGAGAACTTCTTGTAGCTTAATTCGTTCGGATCGAATCTCTGTCCGAGAACGCCGAGCAGCGTCTCCTTCTTCTTCCGAATCCTCTCCATCTGCTCCAGGGCGAGGGAGATATCCTCTTCCAGCGCCTTCACTCGCCGGTAGTAGGCCAAGGCTTCCGCGTAATCCTCGTGCGTCTGGAGCTGCTTCACGGGTACGGCGACGGGCTGCTTAAGCAGAATGACGTAGCTGCCGTACAGCGCGGCCAGAGCGCTCGCGACCAGCAAGGCGACGCCGGACGCCGTCTCGAGGGCGCTCCCTCCGATCTGGACTCCGAGCAATCCGGGAGAGAGCACGACCACGTTCAATGCCGCCACGCCGAGGACGAGTCCGAGAAGCTTTATGTACTTTGCGCCGGTCAATCGGTAGACCCCCTTAACGGATTCCCTGCAATCATCATACGAGGAACGAAGTCCGAGGATGCAACGCGTCGCAGACGACTGCCATGTCGATGGATAAATTCCATGCTCTATGGGAATTCGACATATTCCTTCATTTTCCTGTCTAGGAATTGGAAAAGACCGATCCGTGCCGGATCGGCCTGAATGCGGACGGACCGGGTCCGTCCAGGTTATGAAAGTTCCTTGGATCGTCCGGCCGGACGGAGAACGCTCCATTCGACGAGGATGAAGTTCGCGACGAGCCCCGCCCAGATGTTGACGTTCAGCGCCTCCTCGACCATCCCCTCTCTCCCCCCGGGAAGGGAGAAGCCGTTCAACGCGTAATAGAGGAGCAGCAGAACCGGCATCAGAACGCGGCCGCTTACCGCGACCAGCGTAAGGCCGAAGCTGCGGATCATCCAGCGGCGATGATCGGCGAACCGGCGGCGCCGGGCATAGCGGTACCCTTGCCAGCTCGTGAAGAGCCAGAGCGCCGACAAGGTCAGGAAGGAGACGGCTTTGGCGAAGTCGGCGATGAACGCCGCGAGGGCGAACGCCAGAATGCCGCTGACGAAAACGCTCGCGACGTACGCTCTGCCCGCGTAGCGATGCGCCGCCGGCTTCCGGCTTCGAAGGCGCTCGGAGAACTGGGCGAATCCCGTCGCGAGAGCGACGAGCGCCGTGAGGATATGGGCGACCAGCAAGGGGTAATGCCAGGCGGAAGACGAGACGTCGACGCGGCTCGCATCCGGATCGAACGCGAGATACGGGGCCGAGAACGCGAGCATAACCCCGAGCGAGACCGCGACGAGCAGCCACCAGCGAATATTCGTCCTGCGCTCCATGAGGGAGACCGCCTTTCGTTCCCATTTGATCTCCATCGTAACCGCCATTTCTAAACCCGCTCTAAACCAATTCTAAAAAAAGGATAAACTTTATCGTTGGAAGGCCGTTCGCTCGCGGCGGGGTTCGCGGACAGCACAAACACGCCGCGGAACGGGTGCGGCCCTTTGTGCGGCGTGCGGATTCAACAAGACGGTTTTTTCCGCTTATGGCGACCCTTTCTGCCGCGCATGGGCTCAGCAAGACGGTTTTTTCCGCTTATTGCGGCCCAATCCGCCATGCATGGGCTCAACAAGACGGTTTTTTCCGCTTGTGGCGGCCCTATGCACCGCTCGAGGATTTACAGGGGCGTATTCGATCTTGACCTTCTTGTGTCGACGGCCGCCCATTGCCGCGCGGAGCATCTCGATTCTCTGGGCGCAAATATAAAAAACACGCCTTGAATCGGCGTGTTTCATAAGCTCGCGGCGGCCAGCTCCCCGGCTTAGCCGGTGAATTCTTGCACCCACTCGGTGTTGTAATAGGCGATTCCGATCCGGGTGAAGTTGCTGTTCAGGATGTTGGCCCGATGCCCGGGGCTGTTCATCCATTGATTCATCACTTCCGTCGGACTCGACTGGCCTTTGGCGATGTTCTCCCCCGCGTAATTGAACGTGATTCCGAACGACTTCATCATATCGAACGGGGAACCGTAAGTCGGCGACTGGTGGTCGAAATAGTTGTTGTTGTACATATCCTGCGCTTTGGCCATAGCCGCCTTGGAGAGACTGTCGTCCAGAGTCAAGGCCTGCAAGCCGGCGCTCGATCTTGCTTGGTTCACCAGCTGCAGCACTTGCCGGGCGAATTGCGTCGAATCGGTTGGAGCGCCCGCATAACCCGCATTGCTTCCGACATTCCCCGCGTATCCGCCGTTGCCTGCGTTCGCTGCATTGCCGGCATTCCCGGCATTCCCGGCATTTCCGGCATTCCCTGCGTTGCCGGCTTTCCCTGCATTTCCTGTATTCCCTGCATTTCCCGTATTCCCTGCGTTGCCGGCGTTTCGGTTGGATCCTGCCGTTCCCCCAGGCTGGGCGATGCCGTTCAGCAAGTCCAGCCAATTGGCCGCGCCGCCCGCTTCCTGCTTCATCTTCATCTTGGACGGGAGCGCATTCGGCGTCGTGATGGACGAGGCTTGCGTCTTGGTTGACGGATGAACGCCATGCTGGGATTGGACCTTTATTCCCGCCCGCTGGGGAGCTGTCTGGGGAGACGTCTGGGGAACCGGCCGGGGAACGGCTTGCTTGGTCGTCACGTGATGGTTCCCGCAGCCGGCGGCGAGCAGCAGAACGGCCAATGCGATGAGCTTCTTGATGGGGATCCCTCCTGCGAACTGGTCTGCAATGACTCTGTTGCAAACAGGTTTTGTCATGCGCAGGAGAAATATGCAATTTGGTTGCCGGTTCCGTCGGCGTCGCCGGCCAGCCCCGCTGACTCGCCTTTATGACAGGCGGTGCGCAGCCAATTGGGGAATATCCGCCTCCGGCATTCGGTCGGCGACGAGGCTCTTGTCCTCGAAGGCCGTCGTCAGAACGATGAGCGGCAGCGAGAATCCGAACGCGTTGCAGGCGTCGAGGAACGACGCGAACGATTCGTTCGATTCCGTGACCACCTTCATCAGATAGTTGTACTCGCCGCTGATCCGGTACAGATCGACGACCTCCGGAGACTTCTCCCCGAACGCGAGAAAATCCTTGCAGTTGTTCGTCTTCATCAGAACGAACGCGCTCGTCAGCTTGCCCAGCTTGCTTGGCGACAGCTCCGCGCGATAGCCCGAGATGACTCCTTGCTCCTCCAGCTTCCGGACCCGTTCCGCGACGGCCGGCTGCGACATCGAGATCGTCCGGCTCAGCTCGGAGAAGGGCATTCGGGCATTCTCTTGCAGCGCGGACAGAATGCGGTAATCGATTTGATCCACTACAGAGCACCGCCTTATTTTATGAAGTTAGAAGGTTTCAATAACTTAATAATCAATCCTTTTCCACCCAAACTCCTTAATCATTCTATGTAAAGAATACGCCAACCGGATTAAAATGTCACTAACGAATCCAGCAAAGGGGTAGATCAACGATGACAACCTTGAACGATTCCATCCGGATTGGCGGACTGACCTTGAGGAACCGGCTGATCATGGCGCCGATGCAGCAGTATAAGGGAACGCCGGAAGGCTACGCCACGGACCACCATGTCGAGTTCTACTCGCGAAGGGCGAAGCACGTGTCCCTCGTCATCGTCGAATCGACAGCCGTCTCCCCCGACGGCAGGCTGTTCCCGAACGACATCGGCATCTTCTCCGACGCTCACGTGGAGCCCTTGCGGAGAATAACGGACGCCGTCCACGCGGAAGGCACGCCGGCGTTCATCCAACTGTCTCACGGGGGAAGGAAATCGTCGCCCGAAGTCACGAAGCGCCTCGTCGCCCCAAGCGCGATCGCTTACGACGAGACGTACGGAACCCCCGAGGAGCTGTCCGTCGCCGACATCGCGGCCATCGTGGAGCAATACCGGCTCGCGGCCAAGCGAAGCGTTCAAGCCGGATTCGACGGCATCGAGATTCACGCGGCGCACGGCTTCTTGATGAACCAATTCATGTCGCCGCTGTCCAACAAGCGGACGGACGGCTACGGCGGCACTCCCGAGAACCGGGCGCGGCTGCTCCGGGAATCGCTCGCGGCGATTCGAAGCGAGGTCGGAAAAGAATATCCCGTCATCGTCCGCGTCTCGGCAACCGATTACCATGAAGGCGGGCTGACTCCCGAGGACTGGGCGCGGATGCTGAAGCCGCTGGAATCCGATCTGGACGCGATCGACGTCTCGACCGGCGGACTGCTCCCGGTTCAACCGGCGGACGTATACGACGCCTACCAGGTCCCTCATGCCGCTGCGATCAAGCCGCATTTCCGGATACCCGTTATCGCGGTCGGCCTGATCCGCACCCGCAGCCTCGCCAACCGGATTCTCGAGGATCGGCTGGCCGACGCGGTCGCCATCGCCCGCCCTCTGATCGACGATCCGGACTACGGCGAACGGATGCTCGCGGCGGCTGGAGAGCCCGTCGGCAGCGGACATCCATAAGCTCGACGAAGACGATTCTAATCGTTGAATTTATGCTCGTAGACGACTTCTCCGTCAGGGCCGAGACCTCGAAGCGACTTCCACTCCCGGCTTCCGTCCTTCGCCTCCCATAAGAAGAGGAACATCCGGTCGGAGCCGATCTCTTCCCGCATCGTCGTCGTCCGGCCCGAATCCTTCTCCTTCATCGACAGCGTGACGGCGGCGATTCGGTCGCCGGAGACGTAGCCGTAGAATTTATACGTCATAACGGAATCGCCGTTCGAGTTCCCCTCCCAACTGTACGAGATTGGCTGGCTTCGATCGATAGGGACCCCTGCGACTCCCGTGCCCGGCCCCCATCCTCCCCTTCTTTTATGAACGGAGTCGGCGGAGAACCAATCCTTGTAAGTTCCCAGAAAAACCACGTGGTTCTTGTCGAAAGGAACGACGACCTTGCGCGCGATGTCCGAAGGGCCGTAGTGGTAGCTGCTCTCCGACAGGCGATGCGCCTGCTCGGGCGTGGGGCTTCCGGCGGGAACGCGAGTCTCGTAAACGAGCCAGAGCAGAAGCAATACGAAGAGCCATTCGACCACGGAGAGAAGCGTCCTGCGCCTCATGTCCCGTCGCCTGCCTTCGCAAGAGGAATCTCGATCTCGCCGTACCTATCGTAGATGTCGTAGACGAGCTTGGCCCGATCCGCCGGCCGATCCGGCATATCGTAGGTCACGTAACCCCGGGATCCCCAAGAGGTGCCGTTCGACCCGGAGGTTCGGCCGATGAGCTGCTCGCCGTCGGAAGTAACCAACCACAATCTCGTCCCGGGAAATGACCATGAATTCCTCGTCTGCTTGGCGCGATACGTATACGTCACCAGGATTGACTTCGACGTCACGTAGACATCGTCGGCCGTGAAGAGATCTTCGTCGATTCGGAAGCTCTTGCCGACCGGAATAGCCGTGACGGAGCCTTCGCCTTGAAGCTCCGACATCGGGTCGTTGATGCCCCGCGCTCCGCTGTCGTCGTTCCATTGTCTTACGTAATGCACCGATAGAACCGCGAGAAGGACGACGATCAGCGCTCTTCTCAGAACGGTTAGGGCTCTCGCCAGATGCCGCATTCCTCACCCTCCCGATACTCCGCCAGAACGGTGGAGACTTCTTTCTATTTTACCATCGTTATCCAAAGTGTGGGACTTCGATTTTCCTTCCCGCCCGCCTGCAATAAAACTGCGAATGACCCTCTCCCTAGATGTGTACGAAAGACCATACAAATTCTTCTCTGAAATGGGACCTTACCCGAATGTTGCATGAAAAATCATACAAATTCTGCCTCGATCAGGCATCTTACCCGAATGTTATATGAACAATCGCACAAATTCTGCCTCGATAGGCACCTTGCTCGAAGGTTGTATGATAAATCATACAAAAGCTCATCGGCATGGATGAGTTCGATAATGCTATTCGAAAAATCACGCAAGTTTATCCGCCTGCTGCCTGCCTGCGGCGGAACCTTCAGTATCGGCGCAATGGGGCCTGCCGAGCGTCGGTCGCTGCCCGCGGAGCTTCCTCCCGATACGATCTATGCCAACATAGGAAACCAAGCAGAGATACGGATCCTGCATGGGCAGGGTCATTCTAGAGTAAAGGGCTGA
>NZ_JACJVR010000002.1 GCF_014212175.1 Cohnella xylanilytica
TACCCCGCCAACTAGCTAATGCGCCGCAGGCCCATCCTCAAGCCACAGCTTGCGCCGTGTTTCCCAAGAAGAAGATGCCTCCTTCTTGCGTATCCGGTCTTAGCATTCGTTTCCGAATGTTATCCCGGTCTTGAGGGCAGGTTGCCTACGTGTTACTCACCCGTCCGCCGCTAACCTTCTTAGGAGCAAGCTCCCTTGAAGATCCGCTCGACTTGCATGTATTAGGCACGCCGCCAGCGTTCGTCCTGAGCCAGGATCAAACTCTCCATAAAAGGACTTTTGACGGCAGGGTTTCCGCAAGGAAATCCCGAGAGTCAAAATGTCCAACCTTTACGCGAGAGCCTTGAAGGCTCAATTCATTGCTGGTATTGCACGATTACACTCGATGTTCAGTTTTCAAGGAACAAGTTTTTGCTTCTGTCGCCGACCGTTTGTCGCGGCCGGAATTAGAATATATCATGCGGACCTAGACTGCTGCAACAGGTTTGTTTTTCCATTTTTAATCGATTTGCAGTTGAATGAAAATCCGGCGGTTGCGAAAAATAAGTTGCCGCATAAACATAGGAGCTGTCCGCAAGGACGAACGCCCTTGCGGAGCAGCCCCTTCCTTTTCCCGCCGACGGTCACTCCGCGGTTGTCACCTTGGCCTGCTTGCGGCGCGTGAAGAGCGTCGTCAGCAGCAGAACGATGACCCCGATATTCAAGGCGATATCGGCGATGTTCATGACTCCCCCGCGGCCCTTCAACTGGATGAAATCCGTCACGCCCTCGAACAGCACCCGGTCGATCGCGTTGCCGATCGCCCCGCCGACGAAGAAGCCCGTGCCGATCTCCATCCACAGCCCCTTCAGCCTTCCCTTGCTGCGAGAATAGAGGACGAACGCGACGATCAGCACCGCCACCGGCACAAACCAGCGGCCGTACCCCTGGAACGAGCTGCCCGCGGCGCCCGTGTTCTCCAGCCGAATCACGTGAATGAGCCCCGACCAGACCGAAGTCTCTTCCCCCATCGCCAGGTTCGCGCGAATCCATCCCTTGGACAGCTGGTCGATGGCGATAACGAATAAGGATATCAAATAGAAGACCAATGACGCCATGCCTCCTTGTCGATAAAAAAACGCTCGCTACCCTCGATTGTAAACCAATGGGCCTTTAATACCAAGCGCAACTTTGTCCATCGGAGGCCGATGTCCTGTCCGAGCCGCATCTGCCTGCTTCTCCGGGCTCGGCCGGGGAGCGGATGCCGCTCCTTGTGCGTGCGATTCCGGCAGTCGCTTCCTATACGATGGGCTCGTTAGTTTAGATACATTTTGCGGAAGCGCAGCGGCGAGATGCCGAAGCTTCGCTTGAAGCAGCCCGAGAAGTAAGGCGCGTGCCGGAACCCGACGTGCTCGGCGATCTGCGCGACCGACCAGGCCGTCGTGACGAGCAGCCGCTTCGCCTGTTCCAGCCGGTATTCGTGCAAGTATTCCATCGGCGACTTCCGATACCGCGCCTTCATGCAGCGAACGACGTAATTGGGGTGAAAATGGAGGGCTTCCGCCAACGTCTCGTTCGTCAAGTCCGACCGGTAATGCTGCTTGATGTACGCTTCCGTCCGTTCCGCCAGCCGCACCGGAGGCGGCGCCAGCTCGCCCTTCTCCCCGTGCTCCAGCAGCTCCAGCAGCTCGAGGAGCAGGCCCTGCTCCTTCCAATAAGCGTCGGAGCGGCTTCGCGAGGACAGGCCGACGAGCCGGCGGAGCAGGTCGGCCGCGGCGGCCGGATCGGCCAGCGCGGATCGCTTCGGAATGCCGACGGAGTACGGATTCGCGAACGGCTGCTCCGCGGCGGGCTGCGGAATATGCCCCGATTCGGGCTCCTCCCCGTAAAGTCCGGCATGGTCGAAGTGAACCCAATAGAACGAAGTCTTCCGGTCGCACGGCTTCGTCGCATAATGCTCTCCCTCCGGCAGGAGCAGCAGCGTCTCTCCTTCGCCGAGCGCCCATTCCCGGCCGTTCTCCCCGATGTACAGCTCCCCCTTGACGACGATCAGCAGATCGAAGAAGCCGAGGCTCTTGCGGTTCGGGTGCTGCTCGCCCGGCTCGTACTCCGTGAAGCCGGAGCCCAGATAGTACGGCAGCGGCGGCGCCTTCAGCATCACGATCGGTTCCGCGCTCATCTCCGTCCCTCCCCGCTGTGTGATATTTTATAAAAAAGGAGTTCATTTTCGACATATTCAGTCCGTCATCAAAAGGATATACTCGTTGCTGTGAGGAGTCAATTTCTGATGTTTTGGGAGGAGAATGCCCATGATCACGCCAACGAACGGCCTCCGCGTTCCCGAGGTTCGCATTCGCGACGACTTCTGGAACGATTATTCGGAGCTGGTGAGACAGACGGTCATTCCGTATCAATGGGAAGCGCTTAACGACCGCGTGGAAGGGGCGGAGCCGAGCTTCGCCATCCGGAACTTCCGGATCGCGGCCGGCTTGCAGGAAGGCGAATTCGGCGGCATGGTGTTCCAGGACAGCGACCTGGCCAAGTGGCTGGAGGCGGTCGGCTACTCGCTGGCGAACCATCCCGACCCGGAGCTCGAGAAGATCGCGGACGACGCCATCGACCTGATCGGCCAAGCCCAACGCGAGAACGGATACCTGAACACGTACTTCACGATCAAGGAGCCGGGCAAGGAATGGACGAACCTTCACGACGCCCACGAGCTCTATTGCGCCGGCCATATGATGGAAGCCGCCGTCGCTTATTACAACGGAACGGGCAAGCGGAAGCTGCTCGACATCATGTGCCGGTTCGCGGACCATATCGACGAGACGTTCGGCACGGAGCCGGGCAAGCTGCGGGGCTACTGCGGCCACCAGGAGATCGAGCTGGCTCTGGTGAAGCTGTACGAGGCGACGGGGAACGAAAAGTACCTGAAGCTCAGCCAATACTTCATCGACGAGCGCGGACGCAAGCCGAGCTACTTCGTGGAGGAGTGGGAACGGCGCGGAAGGACGAGCCATTGGGTGCAAGGCACGGTTCCTTCGCCGAATCTCGAGTATAACCAGAGCCATCTTCCCGTGCGGGAGCAATCCGTGGCGGTCGGCCATTCCGTACGCGCGGTGTATATGTACACGGCGATGGCGGACCTGGCGCGCCTGACCGGGGACGCGGAGCTTCGCGCGGCGTGCGAGCGGCTGTGGAACAACGTGACCCGCAAGCAGATGTACATCACCGGAGGCATCGGTTCGACGCATCACGGGGAAGCGTTCTCGTTCGACTACGACCTGCCGAACGATACGGTCTACGCGGAGACTTGCGCTTCGATCGGACTTATCTTCTTCGCGCGGCGGATGCTTCAGCTCGAAGCGAAGAGCGAGTACGCGGACGTCCTGGAGAGGGCGCTGTACAACAACGTGCTCGGCAGCATGTCCAAGGACGGCAAGCACTTTTTCTACGTCAATCCGCTTGAAGTGTGGCCGGAAGCGAGCGCGAAGAACCCGGGCAAGCATCACGTCAAGGCCGTGCGCCAGAAGTGGTTCGGCTGCTCCTGCTGCCCGCCCAACGTCGCCCGTCTGCTCAGCTCGCTGAACGAATATATTTATGGCGTCTCTCCGGACGAGAACCGGATCTACGCGCATCTGTTCATCGGCAGCGAAGCGACGTTCGAGCTGGGGAGCGGCAAGGTATCGCTGGAGCAGCAGTCCGCCCTGCCATGGGACGGCCGCGTCCGCTTTAAGGTGTCGCTGCCGGGCGGAGGCGCGGGCGGCGCGAAGTTCGCGCTGGCGCTGCGCGTGCCGGCCTGGTTCCAGAGCGGGCGGCCGGAGCTGCGCGTGAACGGGCAGGCGGTCGAGTACCGCGTCGAGAACGGCTACGCGCTGGCGGAGCGGACGTGGGCGGACGGCGACGAAGCCGATTGGCTGCTGCCGCTGGAGACGAAGCTGATCGCGGCGCATCCGCAGATTCGCGCCGACGCCGGCCGGGTCGCCATCCAGCGCGGGCCGCTCGTGTATTGCCTGGAAGAAGCGGACAACGGCGCGCCTCTCGCCTCGCTCGCGGTGTCCGCGGACGCGAAGCCGGCCGAGCGCTTCGACGCCGATCTGCTCGGCGGCTGCGTCGTCGTCGAGCTGGACGGCGTCGCGACGGACGGCGCGGCCTGGTCCGACGAGGACCAGCCGTACGCGCCGTACCGCCCTCTCGCCAAGCCGAAGCCGCTTAAGGCGGTGCCCTACTACCTGTGGGGCAACCGCGAGGCCGGCGAGATGAGCGTCTGGATCCGCACGTCTCAAGCATAAGCCTCGCTTATGATTAGAGCCGCCGCGCCCTTGCGATCGGGCGCGGCGGCTCTCTTCGTTGCAAGCCCCTCCCCTCCCGAGCCCCGCCCCCGCCATCCTCGACCTAAGGCCAGTTCGCCCCCCCGACAACAGGCTGGCACCGGTTGCGTCCGTTGCCCGATCTCTCCGATCGTCAAAACCATTACAATAAGCTCGACACTCGATAAGGAGAGATCTCCTCCATGTACGGATTACTCGTAAGCATAGAAATGGCCAGCCTGCTCATCCTCGCCCTGCTCGGCTGGATGGCGGGCAATCTGGCCTACAAGCTGGCGCACGCCCCCTCCGGCGACCGGCTTCGCCGGCAAGGGCGCCGGCTGATCGTCTGGACCGTCGCGACGACGCTCGCCGCCGCGGCCGCGACGGGAAGCGTCGTCGCCATGGCCGTCGCCTTCGACCGGCTGTTCTGGCTCGGCCGCGTGCTCCTGCAGGCGCCTCTGGCCGCCGTCCCGCTCCTGTTCGTCTGGCTCGTCTCGGTACCGAAGCTGCGGCGGATGCTCCGGGATCCCGGCCTCCAGGACGCCGCGGCCCCGATCGCTCCGGCCTTTCGCCGCGCGGCCGCCGAACCCGGGCTCGCCACGGCGTATCGCGCCTCCGCCCTGGGAGCGCTGACCGCCTTCTACTACGTGCTGAACGCCCCCGTTCCGTTCGACCTCGCGGAGGCGACGATTCCGCTTCTCGTCTACGCCGCGGCGATGGCCGCCATCTGGTTCGGCCACTACCTCCGCGGCGAACGCGCCGGCCGGGCCGCCCACGCCCCCGGCGCGTTCCCGAGGCCGCCGCTGTGGAAGCGCGGGCTGCGCGGCCTCGCCATTGCGGCGGCCGTAGTCGCAGCCGCGGCGGTTCCTTTGACGATCGGAGCGAGCACAAGCCCGCTTCCGGATCGAATCGACATGACGGCCGGCCCGATGGACGACGGGAAGGGCAACGTCGCCGCCGCCCATGACCATGGCTCCGGCCATGCGGCCCACCTCGCCGCGACGGCCGACGCCGCGCCGGCTCCAGTGTCCGTGGCCGACTTGACCGGCCCCGACTCCGAGCCGGACCGCCGGTTCACGCTGACCGCGCAGAAGAAGACCGTCCGGCTCGCCTCGGGCCAGACGATCGAAGCGTGGACGTACGACGGCCAAATTCCCGGGCCCGAGCTGCGCGTCAAGGAAGGCGAAGTCGTAGAGGTGACGCTCGTCAACAAGGACATCGATGCGGGCTCCACCATCCACTGGCACGGGCTCGACGTCCCTAACGCGGAAGACGGGGTCGCCGGCGTCACCCAGAACGCGGTGATGCCCGGAGAGCGGCACACGTACCGATTCAAGGCGGAGCAGGTCGGCACGTTCTGGTACCACACCCACCAGGACTCCTTGGAGGGGGTGTCCAAGGGCCTGTTCGGCTCCCTCGTCGTCGAACCGGCCCATCCCGATCCCGACCGCGCCCGCGAGAAGGACATCACGGTGATGACTCACCTGTGGGACGACGCGGGCATCGCGATCGGGGCTTCCGACGGCGTGGACCGCGTGCGAATCGCTCCCGGAACGCCGGTCCGGCTGCGCCTGATCAACACCGACAACTGGATCCGGCAGACGTACCGGCTCGTCGGATCGGACTTCCAGGTGGCCGCCATCGACGGGACCGACTTGAACGAGCCGGGCGATCTGGCCGGCGGAACGAAGCTTGTCCTGACGACGGGCGGACGGTACGACGTCACATTCGTCATGCCGGACCGGCCGGTGTTCCTCGGCATCGGCTTCGCGGCCGGCAGCCGGCTCGGCATCCTGATGAGCCCGGACGGCAGCGGCGACATCCCGGACGCCCCGAGCGGCGGCTCCGAATTCGACCCGCTGCATTACGGCAAGCCGGCTAAGACCCCGTTCGGTCCGGACAGCGCCTTCGACCGCGAGTTCACGATGGTGCTGGACAACAAGCTCGGCTTCTACGACGGCAAGTTCGAGATGCTGTATACGCTCAACGGCGAAGTGTTCCCGAATACGCCCGCCTTCATGGTCCGCGAAGGCGACCTCGTCAAGACGACGATCGTGAACCGGGGCATGGTCGACCATCCGATGCATCTGCACGGCCATCACGTCCTCGTGCTCTCGCGCAACGGGGAGCCGGCCGACGGTTCCCCCTGGTGGTCGGATACGCTCGACGTCCTGCCGGGCGACACCTACGAGATCGCGTTCCGGGCCGACAATCCGGGCGTCTGGATGGACCACTGCCATAATCTGACGCACGCCGTGGTCGGCATGACGATGCATCTCATGTACGAAGGAGTGACGACGCCGTACGAGGCGGGCCGCTCCACCGGGAACCATCCCGAATGACCCTTCCCCCCGCCCCAGAAAAACAACGAGAGACCCGAGCGCCATCGCGCGCCGGGTCTTCTCTATTTTCACGCCAAGTTCCGCTCTTACTTCGTCAATACCAGCTCCAGCCGAACGCCGATGTCGTTCTCGGTGTCCAGCACGACGTTGTGCGGGTTCTTCATCCCGAAGTCGGCGAACGTAACCGTCGTCGTCCCCGACAGGAGAAGCTGGCCGTCCTGATACGCCGATCGGCTGGCGAACTCGACTTCCTTCTCGATGCCGCGCACGGTCAGAGCGCCCGCGATCTTGAAATCGTACGTTTGACCTTCCGTCCACTCCTGCGGCAATCCTTCGATCGACGAGGCCTTGAAGGCCGCCTGCGGAAACTCCGCGACGTTGAAGAACTCCTCTCCCTTGACGTGCCCGTCGCGCTGGCCGTTGCCCGAATCGACGGACGCCATCTCGATCCGCCCTTCCGCCTGCATCTTCGAAGGATCGTCCACGTCCACGGTCCAGCTGCCGCTGACCGCCTCGTCCACGAAGTTGACCGTCTCCCGCGACGTCGTCACCGAGAAATACACCTTCGAGGAATCCGCGATGCTCCAATTCCCGTTGAGCTGCTCTCCGGCGACCGACTCTCCGGCCGCTTCCGGGGATGCGGACGGCGATCCCCCCGATGCCGCCGGAGAAGCGGTCGCCGCCGCGGCCGGAAGCACTTCCTCGATGTCGATGTTGTTGCCGAGGTAGCTGTCCGAGAACGCGAACGCCCCGGTGACCGCGACGGCGACGACGGCCGCTCCGGCAATGAGCCAAATCTTCGTTTTCCTCTTCACAATCGATTCCTCCCATTCTCTCTATCGGATAGATAGACACGGGTCCAAGATATCAAAGGAATGTGTCGGGCGAATGTCGGGCGCAAAAAGACTTGGGAAATGTTCCGGAAGGGTTGCGGACCGGCGGCTCTTGTGCAAAAGTAGCTATAAAAGGAGACCGGATCGAGAGAATGGGAGGGTGCGTCGTGAAGCCGATCCTTATCGTGGAAGACGAAGAGGCGATCGCCCGGGTGCTGGCCGCTTACCTTCGCAAGAGCGGCTTCGCCCCGGAGAGGGCGGCCGACGGCAACGAGGCGATGCGGATGTTCGATTCGCGCGACTTCTCGCTCGTGCTGCTCGACGTCATGCTCCCGGGCATGGACGGGTGGGAGCTGCTCCGGCGAATCCGGGAGAAAAGCGCCTGCCCCGTCATCATGCTGACCGCCCGCGACGGGCTGCTGGATCGGCTCGGCGGGTTGAACGGAGGCGCCGACGATTACATGACGAAGCCGTTCGTCCCGGAGGAGGTCGTCGCGCGCGTGAACGCCGTTCTGCGCAGGCGGCCGCATTGGACGGACGGGGAGAGCAAGCGCATCTTCGGCAACCTGGTCGTCGACCTGGCCTCGCGAAGCGTGTACCTGAACGCCGCCGAGGTCGACCTGAATCCTCGGGAGTTGTCCCTTCTGCTTTTCCTATCCGAATACCCGAACCGGATCTTCACGCGGGAGCAACTGATCGAGCAGGTATGGGGCATGGACTACGAGGGAAGCGACCGGGCGGTGGACCTGGCGGTCAAAAGGCTGCGCCAATCGCTGTCGCATTGGTCCGCCGAAGCTGGCGAGATCCGCACTCTAAGGGGAACGGGGTATCAGCTGTGGATCGGAGAATGAAGCGGAAGAAGATGACGTCCATCCTGTCTTACTGGACGCGCCGATATATTCTGATTCTCGTTGTCGGGATGACGCTCATCACCCTGTTCGCCGTGTACTGGATTCGCGAGACGGCCTCCGACAACCGGCAGAAGACGGCCGGGCTGCTCGGACAGGAGATCGCCGACCGGGTGGAAGTGGGGCAGGACGGGAAGCTGAGCGTCCCCTACACGATGAACAAGCTGCTGGACAGCCGAATGGGCTACTTCAACTTCAAAGGGGAATTCTGTCTGATCATCACCGATAAAGACGGAGACTTGGTCTTTTCTAGACCCCCTATCAAGGAAGAGCAACTGCATCAATGGCTGACCAAGGATCTGAAGTCCAGGGACCCGGCGAAGAAGGTTATCGGCATCCCGATCGGGGACGAAGGCGGGCGGACGTACGGCCAGGTATCGCTGCTCCTGTCCAAGAGGTCGCTGGCCGCCAGCCCCAACGAGTTGGCTCTCGCCTGCGTCCTGCTGGTCGCCCTGATCCTGTGCGGCTGGCTCACGATCTACCTGCTGTCGCGGAAGCTGTCGCTGCCGATTCGCCGCGTCGCCGAGAGCGCGCGCCGCATCCGCGAAGGCCATTACGACGTGAATCTGGAAGTGGACACGAAGGAGAGGGAGATCGACGAGCTCGTCGTGTCGTTCAAGGACATGGCCAGCCGGCTGAAGCAGCTCGAGGAATGGCGGGCGCTGTCTCTGGCCGGCGTGACGCACGAGCTGAAGACGCCCGTCACCTCGATCAAGGGACTCGTCATGGCGGTGCGCGACGACGTCGTGGGGCCGGAGGAGGCGAAGGAGTTCCTCGACATTGCCCTGCGGGAATCGGGACGGCTCGAACGCATGGTTGCCGATCTGCTGGACTACAACGCCTTGTCCGCCGGCAGCGTCGAGGTGCGCCGGGACCGGCTCGACCTGGGAGCGCTCGTGTCCGAGATCGCCTACCAGTGGGAGCTGACGTCGAAGAACGAGGGAGCCGTTCTCTCCGTGTCGACGGACTTCCCCGAAGCCCCCGTCCAGGCGGCCGGAGACGCGCTCCGCATCCAGCAGATCGTCGTCAATCTGCTGAACAACGCGCTTCAGGCGGCCGATCCGGGCCGCCCGACGGTTATCGCGATTCGGCTGCGCGCGAAGGAGAACCGCGCCTCGATCGAGATCGCGGATAACGGAACCGGCATCGCCGCGGAGGATCGGCCTCACATCTTCGAGCGGTTCTACCGGGGAGAGAGCAAGAAGCTGCGAACGCGCGGCCTCGGCCTCGGCTTGACGTACAGCCAGCTGCTTGCGAGGGCGCAAGGCGGAGAGCTGAGGCTGCTGGAGAGCTCGCCGGAAGGCTCGGCGTTCGAGCTGGAGCTGCCCGCCGCCCCGCCCGCGGAACGATCGGAGCGGACTTCCGCCTAACGTTCGCGGCAAGAAGCTTATTCCGGATCGGAGCGGCCTCTCGCAGTGCGGAAGACGAGCGAATGGAACGAGGTGATATGCCGGAACAGCTCCCGGCCGTCCGCGGGGAGCGGCTTCTTCGGATCGAACGTCAAGTACAGGGCGCGGTACGGCTCCGGCACCCAGATGTATTGGTGCACGTAAGGCGTCGCGGTGAAGCCGCAGCCCTCCCAGAACCGGATCCGCTTCTCGTTCTCCGGCTCCGGCCCGGCTTCGGCTTCGAGAATGAGCCCGTCCAGCCCCATCGTGCGGGCCTCCCCCTCGATCTCCCGAACGAGCCTCGTTCCCCGGCCGCGTCCCCGCTCCTCCGCGCGAACCGCTATGTAGTCGATCAATAGCGCGTTCGCCTTGGGGAGCTTCCCGGTCAGCGCCATCGCGACGACTTCCCCGTCCTCCAGCTCTACATGAAGATAGCCGACTCCCTTGGCGAACGTATTCTCCAGGACTCGCAGCGGCTTCCCGTTCGGGAACGCCTCCCGGTACAGGACCAGCGCCGCGGGCCAATACCGGTCGTCCAACCGGTCCAACGTAATGAATTCCATCGCGCGAAGCTCCTCCCTTGGTCGCGAATGACAGAACCGCGCCCTCTCTCGTAGAGTGCGCGGTTCCTCCTTGTTTATTTGCTGTGCATCTTGAACTCGAGGAACAGCTCGTTGTAATGCGCGAGCATCTTTTTCCCCAGGTTGTCGTACACCTCCAGCTTCTCGGTCAGCTCCGCCGGCGGGTAAAACCTCTCGTCCCCCGAGATATCCTCCGGCAGCAGCTTCAACGCTTCGCGGTTCGGCGTCGAGTAGCCGACGTACTCCGCGTTCTTGGCCGCGTTCTCCGGATCGAGCATGAAGTTGATGAACTGATGCGCCGCCTTCAGGTTCTTGGCCGTCTTCGGGACGACCATGTTGTCGAACCACAGGTTCGACCCTTCCTTCGGCACGACGTAGTCCAGCTTCTCGTTCTCGCTCAGAATCTCCGAAGCGTCGCCCGACCAGACGAGGCCGACCGCCGCTTCTTCGTTCGCGAGCAGCATCTTGATCTCGTCCCCGACGAGCGCCTTGACGTTCGGCGTCAGCTTGTTCAGCTTTTTCAAAGCCTCCTGCAGATGCTCCTCGTTCGTATCGTTCAGCGAATAGCCGAGGCTGTTCAGCCCCATGCCGACGACTTCGCGGGCGCCGTCCACGAGCAGGATCTGGTTGCGCAGATCGGGCGACCACAGGTCCTCCCAGCTCTCGAACGTCTTGCCGTTCACGAGCTCGGGGTTGAACACGACGCCGACCGTTCCCCAGAAGTAAGGAACGGAGTAGACGTTGCCCGGATCGAACGACAGGTCCATGAAGTGGGGATCGATGTTCTTCAGGTTCGGAATCTGCTCCTTGTCGATGGGGAGGAGCAGGTTTTCTTCTCTCATTTTGCTAATGGCATAATCGGACGGAACGGCGACGTCGAACGTCGTGCCGCCTTGGGCGACCTTCGTCAGCATCGCTTCGTTGGAATCGAACGTCTGGTAGATGACCTTGACGCCCGTCTCCTTCTCGAACTTCCCGATCAGGTCGGGGTCGATGTAGTCGCCCCAGTTGTACACGGTCAGCGTGTTGCCGCCGGAATACCCCTGCTCCGAGTTCAGGTACGAGGTCAAGTACATAAGCGCGAAGCCCGCGATCAGCACCGACGCGAACAGGCGAACGATCTGCTTCATGGCCGGGCCCCCGCTTCCGTGATCTTGCCGCTTCGGCGATTGATCAGGTAATAGCCGATGACGAGCAGGATGGTGAACAGAAACAGCAGCGTCGACAGCGCGTTAATGGACAGCGACACCCCTTGGCGCGCCCGCGAGTAGATCTCGACGGACAGCGTGGAGAAGCCGTTGCCGGTCACGAAGAACGTGACGGCGAAGTCGTCCAGCGAATAGGTCAGCGCCATGAAGAAGCCCGCGAAGATGCCCGGCTTGATGAACGGCAGCACGACCTTGGACAGCACCTGCCAGCCGCTCGCCCCCAGGTCCCGCGCGGCGTCGATCAAGGTCGCGTTCATCTCCTGCAGCTTCGGCAGCACCATGAGGACGACGATCGGCACGCTGAACGCGATATGCGACACGAGCACGGAGCCGAAGCCGAGCTTCAGCCCGATCATCGTGAACAGGATGAGGAACGAAGCGCCGATGACGACGTCCGGGTTGACGATAAGCACGTTGTTGAGGGACAGCAGCGCGTTCTTCGCCTGCAGCCTGCGAACCTTGTGAATGGCCAGCGCGCCGACGACGCCGAGCGCCGTCGAGATCGCCGAAGAGAACAGCGCGATGACGAACGTGTTCAGCACGATAATGAGCAGCCGCGTGTCGGAGAACACTTCCCCGTACCATTCGAGCGTGAACCCGTCATAACCGTGCATCGTTCCCCCGGCGTTGAACGAGTAATACACGAGATACAGAATGGGGGCGTACAGAATGACGAACACCGCGATCAGATACAGGTTCGCCCACGACCATCCGCCCCGGCCCTTGGCCCGTGCGTTCATCCTCTCGCCCCCCTTCTGCGGCGTCCGGTGACGGCCATGATGACCGCCATCACGATGACGAGGAACACGGCGATCGTCGCGCCCATGCCCCAATCCTGCGTCACCAGGAAGTGCTGCTCGATCGCGGTGCCGAGCGTGATGACCCGGTTGCCGGCGATCAGCCGCGTAATCATAAAGAGCGACAGCGCCGGGATGAAGACGGCCTGGCAGCCGGACTTCACCCCGTCGATCGTCAGCGGGAACACGACGCGGCGGAACGTCGTCCACGGGGACGCGCCGAGGTCGCGGGCCGCCTGGATGAGCGTCGGGTTCAGCTCCTCGAGCGAGTTGAAGATCGGCAGCAGCATAAACGGTATGAAAATATACACCGACACGAACACGAAGCTGAAGTCGGTGAACAGAATTTGCTGCCGGCCGAGGCCGACCGATTCGAGGAACGCGTTCGCGAAGCCGTACGTGCCGAACAGGCCGATGAACGCGTACGCCTTGAGCAGCAGGTTGACCCAGCTCGGCAGAATGATAAGGAGCAGCCACAGCTGCTTATGCTTCGCCTTCGTCAGCAGATACGCCGTCGGATACGCGACGAGCAGCGAGAACAGCGTGATGAGCAGCGCGTACCAGAACGAGCTGAGCGTCATGCGCATGTATACCGGCGTGAAGAAATGCGCGTAGTTCGACAGCGACCAGTTCCCCTCGATGTCCCGGAACGAATAATAGACGATCAGGACGATCGGAGCGACGACGAACAGCGCGATCCAGGCGGCGTACGGAATCAGATAGAGGTTGCGGGAATTAGTCTTCATCGCCCACCTCGGTGAATTCCTCGATCCGCTTGTCGAAGTCCTCCTCGGACTCGCCGAAGCGCATAATGTGGATTGCCTCCGGCTCGAAGTCGAGGCCGATCTCGTCGCCTACCTTCGCCTTCCGCGTGGAGTGGACGAGCCAGCGGTTGCCGTCTTCGTCGCTGCCGACGATCTCGTAGTGGACGCCGCGGAACAGGAGCGAGTCGACGCGAATCTTCAGCTTGCCCTCTCCCGGAGCGGTAATCTCCAGATCCTCCGGCCGGATGACGATCTCCACGTTCTCGCCCGGGTGGAAGCCTCCGTCCACGCACTCGAATTCGCGCCCCGCGAACTCGACGAGGTAGTCGCGGACCATGACGGCGGGCAGTATGTTCGATTCCCCGATGAAGTCGGCCACGAACCGGTTGATCGGCTCGTCGTAGATGTCCGTCGGCGTTCCGCTCTGCTCGATGCGGCCCTGGTTCAGGACGAAGATCTCGTCGGACATCGCCAGCGCCTCTTCCTGATCGTGGGTGACGAAAATAAACGTAATGCCGAGGCGTCGCTGAAGCTCGCGCAGCTCGACCTGCATCTCCGTGCGCAGCTTCAGGTCCAGCGCGGAGAGGGGCTCGTCCAGCAGCAGCACCTCCGGCTCGTTGACGATCGCCCGGGCGATGGCGACGCGCTGCCGCTGACCGCCCGACATCTCGCGGATCTCCCGGTTCTCGTAGCCGGTCAGGTTGACGAACCGGAGCGCCTCCTTCACCTTCGCGTCGATGGCCGCCTGCTTCATCTTCTTGATGCGCAGGCCGAACGCCACGTTCTCGTACACGTTCAGATGGGGGAAGAGGGCATAGTCCTGGAACACGGTGTTGACCTGCCGCTTGTTCGCCGGCACGTCGTTGATTCTTCGGCCGCTGAGATAGATGTCTCCTTGCGTCGGCTGGATGAAGCCCGCGATCAGCCTCAGGATGGTCGTCTTGCCGCAGCCCGAGGGACCGAGCAGCGTGTAGAACTTGCCGTGCTCGATCTCGAAGCTGACGTCGCTTAGAACGGCGTCGTCTCCGTCGTACTGCAGCGTTACCTTGTCGAAGCGGATAATGGTCGAATCCGTCATCTTGGCCTCCATTCCCGTCGGAATTCGCGCCTGGCTTCCGCCGGCCGCTTGAACCCCGCCGCATCCTTCTCTATCGTCGGACGATCCCTTTGTCACGGTCTCAAAACGTAGAAGTCGGTTTTAGTTTAAACAGGGCATCGCCTTTTTTCAACAATAGAATAGGAAATTGGCCTCACCCGGTCGCATGATAACGCTTCACGAGGAGATTCGCAAGGAAGACGGCCAAAAATCCCCTCACCCGCGGGCGGGAAGGGGATTCGGATGAGGTCGGAAAGCGGGGTTAGGCAAGAATGGAGCGAACATTACGGAGAATACTCGCCATTGTATCGGAATCGAACGGCAGGCTGCCCGCAATCTTAATCTTCCTAGTCCTGACATCCAAACTCTTAAACTGATCGGTCAGTACGACGCCCGTAAAAGGCAGCCCCTCCGGCAAGGCTACTTCGAAGGCGTAATCCTTCGCTTGATTCATAATCGGACACACGACCGCAAATCCCGTCAATTCGTTAAAATTCGCTTCGGACAGGACAATGGCGGGCCGACGGCCGGCTTGCTCCCGTCCAGCTTGCGGGTCGAAATCCAGCCAGATGAGATCGCCGCGAGAGGGTACGCTCAAATGAGTTCATCTCCTTCGATACCCACATCGACCTCCTCATGTCTCGGCGAGTCCGGCTCGATTCTCGAGAGAAGCTTCCGCAAGTGCGCCCGCAGCTCTTCATTCGAATCCGAAGGACTACGTTGGACGCTTCATCCACGCCCGGCCGAAGTTGGCGATCTCCGGCGAGACCCGGAACGCTCCCGCCTGATCGAGCTCCGGGAATTCGACGGACTCTCGGTTGGTCACGTTCAGGAGATACGAGCCGTCCTTATCCGTCAGTCTAAGAGAGAACGGATCGATGTCGCTCTGCGGACCGTTCGTGTAGTCGGCGGTTCCTTGGATCTGAAGCAAGGGGCCGACGATCGACAGAAGAAGCGGATCCGTCAGCTTGACCGACTCTCCGTCCGCGATAATCTCGATGGAGGTCCATTCGCGCGTCTCGCCGAAGGGAGCGATCTTCGGATACTCCTTCTTCCAAGCGTCCAGACCGTACTCTTGTGCGCGTTCGATTCGTTCATATCGCTCGACGGATTCGCGCAGCGTTCGGTTCTCCTCCTGCAGCTCCTTGAGCAGCTGGACCATCTCTTCCTTGGCGGCCGCGGAAGGAGACGCGGCCGTGACGGAGGCCTCTGCCGATTCGGCCTCGCCCGCTCGTTCCCCTCCGCCTCCTCCGTCGCACCCCGTCAACGCGATCCACAGAACCGCCGAGCAGCCTAACGCGAGCCAGCTCCCTTTTCTCACCGGACATCGCCCTTATATTGGTTATTTGCCGTATGATGCCAAATTCTTCTATTATGAAGAGACGTAAGAGATTATCCTCTGGTTTAAATCTATTTCTGCCCCTTCCGCAAACCGCGGTCCTCGCTTGGCACCAGCCATCCTTCTAACGGACGCCACAGACGTTATCTCGCCAAAAACAGCCATTTGCGACACGCAACGGACACCACGGCCCTTAATGTCTCGACAGACGTCCGGAATAAGCGTTTTCTCCGAAAATAAGCGCATCTATGTCCGTTAAATCTCAAAAAAGGCGAATTCGGCTTCCATAATGGCCGTGGTGTCCGTTACGCTTTCCCGTTATGGATAATGCCTGTCGATACTCTTCTCTTGATTCGAAGGACTCGCGTCTCTTGGTGCAGGCGCACAAAAGACCGCCGAGAAGCTCTCGGCAGCCTATTCGCTTCTTCGCCTGGCAACAGGCTCGGCCCAAGCTTAGACCGCGCTGGCGGTCGGTCTGACGATGATCTCGTTCACGTCCACTTCCGGCGGCTGCTCGATGGCGAACAGAATCGCTTGCGCGATCGACGAGGCGGGGATCGAGATTCTTCTGTATTCCTTCATGAACTGCCTAGCCCCCTCGTCGGTAATGCTGTCGGCCAGCTCCGACTCCGTGACTCCCGGCGAGACCTGGGTGACGCGGATGTCGCTTCCGACCTCCTTGCGCAGCCCGTCCGAGATGGCGCGAACGGCGTACTTGGTCGCGCAGTAGACGGTCGCGGACGGCGTGACCGAGTAGGCGCCTATGGAAGCGATATTGACGAAGTGGCCATAGCCCTGCTTCTTCATGACGGGCAATCCCGCGGCGATGCCATAGAGCACGCCCCGGACGTTGACGTCGATCATCCGGTCCCATTCCTCCACCTTCAGCGACTCCAACGGGGACAGCGGCATGATGCCCGCGTTGTTGAGAAGGACGTCGATCCGGCCGAACCGGTCGCATGCCGTCCGGACGAACGCCTCCATCTGCTCCCGCTTCGTGACGTCGAGCTTCTGGCAGATCGCCGTTCCTCCGTCCGCGGCGATCTCCGCGGCCAGCTTCTCCAGCCGGTCCTCGCGCCGCGCCCCCAGCACGACCTGGGCCCCGCGGCTGGCCAGCAGCCGCGCCGCCGCTTCTCCGATCCCGCTGCTCGCTCCCGTTATCGCCACGACTTTTCCTTGAATGGCAGACATAACGTTATCTCCTCCTCCAGATATCCGGTTCGGTTCGCTCCGCTCTCCCGAGCGGGGCGAGCTCCCTATTCTTCCCGGTACAAAACCATTCCCGCGTGATATAGAATCCCGTCCCGAAAGTCGCCGTCCGCCGTAAAACCGGTGTCGTCGATATATTCGATGTGGTCGCCCACCAGGTAGTAACGGCCTTGATAGGCGCTCTTGCGATTGCCGCGAGCTTCGTCGTATCGTCCGTTCGGCAGCAGCTCGTGACGGATATAGCCGTCCTTGGTCACCCACATTCCGACGTACGGATGCGGCTTGCGATCGTCTTGGCCGGTTGCATTCATCTCGCCCACTCCTCATTCCCTTGTCTGTTCCTGCCTGCATCCTCATTATGCCGAACACCGATGCCGACCAGGTAGCCGGATCCGCCACGATTATTGCCTAATCCTGCAATATCGATTACGATGAGATGGTGTCGACGTTCAATTGACAAAGCGAGAAGGGGGATGCATCGTGATCGCGGACGAGGAAGACAAGAAGCTGCAAAACGAGCTGGTCGCCTTGATCGAGAAGCACTCCGGAGAAGACGGAACGCATTCGACGCCGATCCCCGATCTGCAGCTGATTCGGGCGTCCAAGCCGTCCGAGCCGATCCACTCCGTGCATGAACCCGCTCTCTGCCTCGTGGCTCAAGGCACCAAGCTGGTCCTGTTGGCTCAGGAAAACTATCTGTACGACCCCTCCAGCTATTTGGTCGTGTCCCTTCAATTGCCCGTGACGGGCCAAGTGATCGAAGCCTCGCCGGAACGGCCTTATCTATGCCTGAGGCTGAACGTCGACCCGGGCCGCATCTTCGATCTGGTCAGCCGCAGCGATCCTCCGATCGTCAAACCGTCCGGTTCCCGGAGGGCCCTATACGTCAACCGCGTCGACCGGGAGCTGCTGGAAGCCGTCGTCCGGCTCGCGCGCCTTCTGGACCGGCCGCGGGACATTCCCGTTCTGGCGCCTCTCTTCACGCAGGAGATTCTGTTCCGAATTCTCCAGGCGGAGCAGGGCCAATCCCTCGCGCAGTTCGCCAGGATCGGAAGCCACGCCGAACGGATCGCGAAGGCGGTTCGCCTCATCGAACGCGATTACGATAAGCCGCTCTCGATCGCCGAGTTGGCCGCCGCCGTCCATATGAGCCCGTCGTCCCTCCACCACAGGTTCAAGGAGATTACCGCGATGAGCCCGCTTCAGTATCAGAAGCAGGTCCGCTTGCAGACGGCTCGACGGCTTCTGTTGTCGGAGGCGGCCGAAGCCGCGGACGCCGGCTTCCGGGTCGGGTACGAGAGCCCCACCCAGTTCAGCCGGGAGTATGCCCGGATGTTCGGGTTGCCCCCGATTCGGGACGCCAAGCGCCTACGCGAATCGCTGGGGCTCGCGGCCGATTGAGGGATCATTCCGCACTGAACGACAAAAAAAGCGGTCGCCCGTTCGGCGAACCGCTTTTTTCGATTCGTACTCGTGTATGAAAAATCGTATAAAATACGCCATAAGAAGGTACTCACCGTTAGGTTTGTATGAAAAACCATACAAATTCTTCCTTATGACGGTGCGATGCTTGCGTTTTATGTGAAAAATCATACAGACTTCATTTGTTTGCGATGATTTCGACGATTTTATACGAAATATCGCACTCGTTAAACCGCCTGCAATTGTCGTTTTTTTGATTTCCCTTGCTTCGATCAGTTAAAAGCCGCGGAGACTTCCTTCACCATCTCCGACAGGGAGACCAGCCCGCCGCCGGACAGGTACCAGTAGTTCGGATCGAGGTACACGATGTGCCCGTCCTTGAAGGCGTTCGTCTTCTTGACGAGATCGTTCTCGATGACGGCCTTCGCCGGCTGCGACTCTCCGCCTTCGCTGGCGACGACGGCGCCGCGGTCGACGACGAACAGATAGTCCGGGTTCTTCTCCGCGACGTATTCGAACGAGACGCTCTGGCCGTGGGTCGACACTTCGATCTTGTCGTCCGCCGGCTTCACGCCGAAGACGTCGTGGATGAGGCCGAAGCGGGAGCCCGGGCCGTATGCGCTGATCTTGCCTTCGTTCGTCAGCACGATCAACCCGGTCTTGCCGTTCGCGGCGGCCTTGTCGTGCAACGCCCGGATCTCGCCTTCGATGGCGGCGAGCTCGCCCGTCACTTCCTTCTCCTTGCCGAAAATCTGGCCGACCGTCGTCAAGTTCGCCTTGAACGAATCCATGTACTTCGTCGTATCCAGCGCCAGGTTGATCGTCGGGGCGATCTTCTTGAACTCCTCGTACGAGGACGCCTGGCGGCCCGAGATGACGATCAGATCCGGCTTGATCTCGGCGATCTTCTCGAAGTCCGGCTCCATCAGCCCGCCCACGTTGACGTATTTGGCATCTTCGTATTTCTTGAGATAGGAAGGCAGATTCTGCTGCGGAACGCCGGTCACTTCGACGCCCAGCTTGTCGAGCGTATCGAGCGTGCCGAAGTCGAACACGACGACCTTGGCGGGATTCGTCTTGACGGCCGTCTCTCCGGAAGCGTGCTTAACGTTGATCTCGGCCGGAGTCGCAGATTCGCTGGCCGCAGGCGATTCGCCGGCGGAAGCGGACGCGCTTGCCGACGCGGAAGCCGAAGGGCTCGCTGACGGGGACGAAGAAGCCCCGGAGTTCTTCTCGTTATTGGAGCCGCACGCGGCCATGACCAGGACGAACAGACCTACCAGAAGCACGGATAATGCCTTTTTCATTTCTCCACCTCTACGAAAAAAGTTTTATAAAATCGCGTCGCCAGCTCCCGCGGACAGGCGCGGGTTCGGCGGCGAATTTACCGATGTTACGCGTAATACAGGCAAATCTTGTTGCCGTTCAGAACGCGAATGTCCATCTCCATGTCGTAGACCTCCCGAAGCACCTCGGGATCGATGATCTCCTCCGTCGGGCCCTGCCGGACGACCCGGCCGCCCTTGAGCGCCACGATAAAGTCCGAGTAGCAAGACGCGAAGTTGATGTCGTGGATGACGATGACGACGGTCTTGCCCAGCTCGTCGGCCAGCCGGCGAAGCGTCTTCATGATCTGGACCGAATGCTTCATGTCCAGGTTGTTAAGCGGTTCGTCCAGCAGGACGTACTCGGTGTTCTGGGCGATGACCATGGCGATGTACGCCCGCTGGTTCTGCCCTCCGCTCAGCTCGTCGAGATGCTTGTGCTGAAGGTCCTCGAGATCCATATAGCGGATCGCCTCGTCGACGAAGGCCTGGTCCTCCTTGGTCAGCCGCCCCTGCGAATACGGGAAGCGGCCGAACGAGACGAGCTCCCGGACGGTGAGACGCAGGTTGACGTGGTTCGATTGCTTCAGAATGGAGATTTTCTTGGCCAGCTCGTTGCTTTTCCACTCCCCGATCTCCTTGCCTTCGATCCGAACCTCTCCTTCATCCTTGGCGATCAGCCGGCTGACGATGGAGAGGAGAGTGCTCTTCCCCGCCCCGTTGGGCCCGATGAACGAAGTGATCTTCCCCTTCGCGAGCCGGACGGACGCGCGATCGACGACCTTGCGGCCTCCGTAGCTCTTGGATACGTCTCTGACCTCTACCACGATCGGTTCTCCTTTAGCAGCAAATATAGAAAGTACAAGCCGCCGGCGAAGTTGATGATGACGCTGATCGGCGTCGAGAAGACGAAGACCCGCTCCGCGAGCAGCTGTCCTCCGACCAGCGCCACGACGGCGATCAGAATGGACCCCGCGATCAGGTAACGATGCCGGTACGTCCGGAAAAACGCGTGCGCCACGTTGACGACGAGCAGCCCGAGGAAGGTGATCGGCCCGACCAGCGCCGTCGAGACGGAGACGAGAACGGACACGACGACGAGCAGGCGGCGGACGATGCGTTCGTAATCGACGCCGAGGTTGACCGCGTGATCCCGGCCGAGCGACAGGACGTCGAGATACTTGGCGTACCTCAGGAAGTAAGCCGTCGTAAGCAGCAGAGCGGCGGCGGAGATCGCGACGATTTTCGTATTGACGTTGTTGAAGCTCGCGAACATCTTGCCCTGCAGAATGAGGAACTCGTTCGGGTCGATGAGCACTTCCATGAAGGTGGAGAAGCTCTGGAACATCGTGCCGATGACGAGGCCGATCAGCAGCAGGAAGTACAAGTTCTGACGGTCCTTGCGGAAGACGAACCGGTACAGCACGGCCGAGAACAGAATCATCAGGACGGCGGACAGCAGGAAGTTGTAGCTGCCGTTCTTGACGAGGATCGACCCGGACCCGACGAAGTAGATAATGGCGGTCTGCAAAAGCATATAAAGAGAGTCGAGCCCGAGAATGCTCGGCGTCAGAATCCGGTTGTTCGAGATCGTCTGGAACACCGTCGTCGAGAACGCGATGGCGCATCCCGTCATGACGAGGGCCGCGATCTTGAGCGACCTTCTGGGGATCGCGTAGTCCCAATTGCCGACGTGCAGGAACAGGAACAGCGCGATGAGCGCGAGCGACAGGGCGACGAGGACGACGATTTTCCAATTGAGGTTCGCGCGGTTAGCCATACGTCCTTCTCCTTACGAGCAAGTACAGGAAGAGCGCGCTGCCGATGACGCCCACCGTCAGGCTGATCGGAATCTCGTACGGGTAGATGACCAGCCTCCCGACGATGTCGCAGGCGAGCACGAACGCGGCGCCCAGCAGCGCCGTGTGCGACAGGGTGCGCTTCAGGTTGTCCCCGAGATAAAGGCTGACGATATTCGGGATGACGAGGCCGAGGAACGGAATCGTGCCGACCGTCAGAATCGTCGCCGAGCTGGAGAGCGCCACGACGACAAGGCCGAGATTGACGACCTTGCGGTAGGACAGCCCCAGGTTGACGGAGAACTCTTCGCCCATTCCGGCGACGGTGAACTTGTTCGCGTACAGGTAAGCGACGACCATGAGCGGGACGCTGACGTACATGAGCTCGTAGCGGCCTTTGAGCACGCCCGAGAAGTCGCCTTGGAGCCAGGACGACATGTTCTGGACGAGATCGTACTTGTACGCGATGAAGGTCGCGACCGAGCTGATGACGTTGCCGACCATGAGACCGACGAGCGGGATGAAGATCGCGTCCTTGAACGGGATGCGGTCCAGGATCTTCATGAACAGCAGCGTGCCCGCCAGCGCGAACGCGAAGGCGACGGCCATCTTGACGAGCGGCGCCGCGGACGTGAACAGCAGCATGGAGACGAGAATGCCGACCTTGGCGGAATCCATCGTGCCGGCCGTCGTCGGCGACACGAACTTGTTGCGCGTCAGCTGCTGCATGATGAGACCGCAGACGCTCATGCTCGCTCCGGCGATCACGATGCTGAGGAGCCGGGGGATCCGGCTGATCCACAGAACCTGCCGCTCGTCGTCGGGCAGGTTGAACAAGTGAAGCGGCGACACGCTGCTGACGCCGACGAACAGCGAGATTAACGATAACAGGACGAGAGCGGCGATCAGGTAACTTCTTCTCATGGCTATCGGTTCGCTTTCTATAGACTCGGGTCGTTCGGGATTGGCCGTTTTTTCGCTACGGCCGAGATTCGTTGGATTCGAGATTCGATGATTTGGCGATTCGACGGACGGAGAGGATGGATTCGAACGATCCGATAACTTCGCGCTCCATGGGATTGGGTTCGACAGCTTCGCGTTTCCATGGGATTGGGCTTGATGGCTTCGCGAGTTAGCGGACTCGGCCGTTCGATCGAATTCCAAATTGTCCTAATCAATTCCAAACAAATCCTCTCATTGATAATCATTATCAACGATTCGGCTTTTATGATTATAACTCAATGATAATGATTGTCAATATCAATTAGGGCGGGTTATGGGATGACTTGCGCTCTCCGAGCCTTTGCGGTGCAAGGCGATTTCATCATTTCGTCGATTTTGTGGCCGCAGTTAGAGGCTGGGAATTACGGAGAACGGAAGGGCTGGTAGGGCGGATAATGTGTATGGCGGTTGATGTGCGTGGCGGTTGATGTGCGTGGCGGTTGATGTGTGGGGCTGTTGATGTGTGTGACGGTTGATGTGTGTGACGGTTGATGTGTGCGGCGGTTGATGGTGGGTGGCGGTTGATCGGGGGCTCGGAAGTTAGGGTCTTAGACTTACGGAGCTGCGAAGGGGTTACCGGGCTTCCAACGCGCCCCATAGCAAAATAAAAACGGCCCCCCGCTGTCGCGGGAGACCGTGGCGTAAAAAAGAGGCCCTATCACTGGCTGCGCAGAGCCTTCAGGCCGAGCGCGAGCGAGCCGCACAGGCCGGCGTTGTCGCCGAGGCCCGGCGGGACGATGTAGTCGTCGATGCCTTCGAGGACGGCCGACGCGCGGACGTAGCCGTTCAGGTTGCGGCGCACTTCCTCGCGGATGAGCGGGAACAGCTGCTTCTGATGCATGACGCCGCCGCCCAGAATGACCTTTTTCGGCGACAGCATCAGAATCGTCCCGGCGACCGCTTGCCCGATGTAGAAGGCTTCCATCGCCCAAGCCGGATGATCCTCGGGCAGCTCGCTGCCCTTGACCTTCCATCTGCCCTCGAGGGCCGGGCCGGCCGCGATGCCTTCGAGGCAGTCGCCGTGGTACGGGCAGAAGCCTTCGTACGTGTCGTCCGGGTGCCGCCTCGTCAGAATGTGGCCGCCCTCCGGATGCACGAGGCCGTGCACCAGCTTGCCTTCGGCGTACACGCCGACGCCTACTCCGGTTCCGATCGTATAATAAACGCAGCTATCCAAGCCTTTGGCCGCTCCCCAAGTCGCTTCCCCGAAGGCGGCGGCGTTCACGTCCGTATCCCAGCCGAACGGAACGTCGAACGCGCTCTTCAGCGTCGGCAGGAACGGGTAGTTCGTCCAGCCCGGCTTCGGCGTCGTCGTGACGTATCCGTATTCGGGGCTCGCCGGATCGATATTGATCGGTCCGAAGGAACCGACCCCGATCGCCTCGACCTGCTTGTCCTTAAAATAAGCGATGACCTTCTCCAGCGTCTTCTCCGGCTGTTCCGTCGGGAAGCTGACGCGGTCTTCGATGATTCCTTGTTCGTTGCCGTATCCGCAGACGATCTTCGTTCCGCCCGCTTCGATGGCGCCAATCCGCATGGTTCATCCTCCTGCTCCAATAAGTTCACCGCTACCTATTGTAATCCCAAAAGCGAAATAAAGTAAGGCCGTCCCGACCCTTCGCGACGAAGAGCCCTTCGATCCATTAGCGCCGCTCATCCGCCCGCGAGCAGCCTCCGAATCTTCGCCGCCGTGTCGTGTTCCTCCAGAGGCAGGTTAATCGTCACGGTCAGGTCCGGAGCGTCGAACGGTTGAAAAGAAAGGTGTCCGAACGCCAAAGGACCCCCGACCGGATGATACAGCAGCTTGCTGCCCTCCTTGGCTTCCTTCACGTCATGGCGGGGCCACCATTCCCGGAACTCGGGGCTCGCTACCCCGAGCTCTTCGACGAACTCCTTCCACCAAGGATCGCCGGCGAGCTTGGCGTAATTGGCCCGGAATTGCGCCAGCCTGCGGTGCGCCTGAGCCTCCCAGCCGTCTCGGAGCAGCTCCCGGACGTACGGGGAGGTGAACGTCCGCCAGACGGTGTTGCGCTCTCTCGCGGTCATCCGCTCGTAATCGCCGTAGACGACGCAGGCGGGCCGGTTCCAGCCGACCACGTTCAGGCGAAGATCGTAGACGACGGCGGGCATGTCCTCCTGTCGCTCGAGGAACAGGCGCAGCGTCTCGCTCGCGACGCCTTCGCCCCCGAGAGCATCCGCGGGCAGCTGCCGCAGCGCCAGCAGATACAGATGCTTGCGCTCCCCGGCGTCCAGCCGGAGCGCGCGGGACAGGCTCTCCAGCACTTGAGCGGACACCTGGATCGGACGGGCCTGCTCCATCCACGTGTACCAGTCCACGCTCATCCCCGACAGCTGGGCCACTTCCGAGCGCCGGAGCCCCGGCGTCCGCCTCCGTCCTCCGTCCGCGAAGCCGGCTTCTTCCGGCGAGATCCGCGCCCTTCGCGAACGAAGGAATTCGGCCAGCTCCTTCAGCCGGTCGCTCTCCGATTGTTCCGACACCGGGCCGCACTCTCCTCTCGATCGAATAACTAGGAGTTATCCTCCTAGGATAAACCCTCATCTCGCTTGCCCATCGATGCCATCATACACTATTGCCCGTGGAAGCCGCCACGTCTTCCCGAATAGATCCGACCCGGAAAGGAGTCCTCATCGCCTATGTCCCCCAACCTTAATTCCGCCCCTCATTCTGACGCCAAAACCATTCCATCCCCCTCCGCCTCCTCCCGCGTCCGAAGCCGGAGCCGATTCTGGATGCTCGCCGGCCTCTGCCTCGGCTACTTCATGGTCCTTCTCGACACGACGGTCGTCTCGGTCGCGCTGCCGGCCATCCGCTCCGACCTGGGAGGCGGGCTGGCCGGCCTGCAATGGGTGGCGAACGCGTATACGATCGTCTTCGCCGGATTGCTGCTCACGATGGGCGCCCTGTCCGACCGCCTCGGAGCGAAGCGGATCTACGCGGCCGGACTGGCCGCGTTCGTCGCCGCGTCCGCGCTGTCGGCAGCGGCGCCCTCGCTCGGCGCGCTGATCGCCCTCCGCGCGCTGCTCGGCCTCGGCGGCGCGGCGCTGCTGCCCGCGTCGCTCGCCCTCGTCGCGAACGAGTACCCCGACCCGGCCCGGCGCACCCGCGCCCTCGGCATCTGGGCCGCCGTCACCGGCGTCGCGCTCGCCTCGGGCCCCGTCGCCGGCGGGGTGCTCGTCGACGCGTTCGGCTGGCGCAGCATCTTCCTGCTTAACGTGCCCCTGGGCCTCGCCAGCCTGGCCGCGACGGTTCGGCTCGCCGCCGAGACTCCCCGGCAGAGGAGCCGCGGCTTCGACCCCGCCGGCCAGCTCGCGGCCATCGCGGCGATCGCCGGCCTCTCCTACGCGCTGATGGAAGGCGAGAGCTACGGCTGGGGATCCGCCCCGGTTCTAGGCGCGCTGGCTATCGCCATAGCCGCGGCCGCCGCCTTCGTCGTCATCGAAGCGAGAGGCAGAAGCCCTCTGCTCCCCCTGTCGCTCTTCCGCCATCCGACGGTATCGGCCGGCATGCTCGCCGGCATGGCGATCAACGTCGGGTTCGCCGGCATCTTGTTCCTGCTGCCTCTCTACTTCCAGCAGACGCTCGGCTGGTCCGCCGGCTCGAGCGGTCTCGCCCTGCTTCCGCTGACGCTGCCGATGGCGGTAGGCCCGATTCTGACCGGTCGCCTCGCGAGCCGGATCGGTCCCCGCATCCCGCTCACGGTCGGCTTCGTCCTCGTCTCCGCGGGCACTCTCGTGCAAGCCTGGATCGGGGCGGATACTCCTTATGCCGTCCCCGCCGCAGGGCTCCTGCTGACGGGCATCGGCATCCCGTTTATCATTCCGCCGCTTACGGCGGCGGTTCTCTCCTCGGCTCCGAAGGAGCTGACGGGAGCCGCCTCGGGCGCCCTCAACTCCAGCCGCCAAGTCGGCTCGGCGCTCGGCGTCGCGATCCCCGGAGCGATTATCGCCGCCAGCGGCTCGTTCCTCTCCGGCCTCCATCTCGCGCTGCTGGCCGCCTTCTTCGTCCTGCTCGCCGGAGGAGTGCTCTCGTACGCCTATATCGGACGGCGTCCGTAATCGCGCGAGCCTGCGGCCGAGAACCAAAAAAAGATCCTCCGCCGGGGCGCTTCCGCCCGGCGAAGGACCTTTTCTTTTCTATCGATCGATTACAGCACTCTGCGCGCCGTTACGTAGCTCTTCTTCCAATAGCTCGTGTTCATGTCGGAGATCGCGACGCCCTTGCTGCTGCTGGCGTGAAGGATCTTGCCGTTGCCCGCGTAGATGGCCACGTGGCTGATGCCGGAGCCTCCCGTCCGGAAGAACACCAGGTCTCCGACGCTTAAGTACCCTTTCTCCACCTTGACTCCCATCTTGGCTTGAGTGACGGAAGTGCGGGGCAGCGAGACGTCCATCTGCTTGAAGACGTATTGCACGAAGGAAGAGCAGTCGAAGCTCTCCGTATCGCCGGCCGTCGCGCCGAATTCGTAAGGAGTGCCGATATATTCTTTGCCGATGGACAACAATTCAAGGGATTCCGCGGTAGCCGCGCTCGCCTGGCCGGAGTGGCCGGCCGCCATGCCGAACCAGCCGATGGAAGCGAGCAGGCATATCGATAACAACTTCGTTCTCGTCTTGGTGATCTTACGCGCCATGAATCGTATTTCCTCCCGACATTGCTGTAGAGTCGAACCGTTTTTTCGCTGGGATCACTATAACACATCTGAAACAGCCTAATTTTTCCCAAGGTGAAAACGAATCCAACTCTATCAGCGCATCGGAAGGGTTTCTGAGAAAATCGTGAGAATTCCTTAATGTTCGAAACTCATTTCTCTCATCAAACGTCTGTAACTGATGGCCAAACTCTCGAACGGGTCTCTGCGGCAGTCGTCCTGCTCGACGACGTACCACTCCACGCCGGTATCCCGGCACGCGCGGACGATCCCCGAGACGTCCATATTGCCTTCCCCGAGCTCGGCCGTGACCGCCTGGTCCTTCACGATCTCCATGTCCTTCAGATGAACGACCGCCATGCGCCCCTTCACCTTCCGCACCCAGGCGTCGGGCGAGCCTCCTCCGGCTTGCGCCCAGTAGACGTCCAGCTCGATTCCGAACGCGTCCGGGTCGGTGTCCTCCAGCAGAATGTCCATCCCGGTACGGGTTCCGTCGATTCTCGCGAACTCGAAGCGATGGTTGTGGTAGACGAATTGCAGCCCTTCTTCATGCAGCCTGCGAGCGATCGGAGCCGTCTCCCGCACGAACTTCTCGTACCCTTTCTTGGAATCCCGGTACTCCGGAGGCATCGATCCGAGCCCGACGTAGCGGCAATTCCACAGCTTGTGCTCGCGGACGACTTCGTCCAACTGCCCTCGGAGACGGTCGAAGCCGACGTGCGTCGCGCAGATCGCCAGCCCCGCCTCATCGGCCAGCTCCTTCACGACCTCCGGCCGGATCGGACCGATGGCCGACACCTGCACGGCCGCGTAGCCGATCTCCTTGACCCGGAGCAGCGTCTCCTTCAGGCTCTCCGGGGTCTTGGTGAATTCCCGCACGGTATACAACTGGGCGCCGATTCGGCTCTTGTCCATGCGCTGCCACTTCCCTTCCGATTGGTGAATGCTCCGCGCGCGAAGGAGAAGCGGCGCTCATCGCTCCGACAGCTCTCTCATGCGGCGGCGGTAGACTTCGGGGCTGACGCCCTCCAATTCCTTGAACAGCCGGCTGAAGTGGGCCGGGTGCACGAACCCTACTTCCCGGCACACCGATGAGACCGACCGGTTCGGGTCGAACCGGAACAGAATCTTCGCCTGGTTCAAGCGACGGTTGTGCAAATATTTGAAAATCGTCGTTCCGGTCACTTTTCGGAACAGGTTCGCGAGGTACGGCTTCGAGAGATGAAGGGACGCGGCGATCGCTTCGAGCGTCACTTCCTCCCGGTAGTGCTCCTCCAGGTACGAGACGACCTCCTGGACGTGCCGTTCTCGCTCGGAGGACGGACTCCGGTCGTCGATCGGTCCGGAGCACCACTCCGAGACGAGCTGAAGCAGCTCCAGGAACCGAATGTCGAGGCGGTCGACGGGCGCGGGGGCCGTAGAGGCCTGCCGTCTCCGACTCTTGAAGTCCTCGTTCATGGAGTACAACAGATTTTCCACCAGCTCGCGTTCGGCCTCTCCCAGAGAGATCCGATGGTTGCGCAGCTCCTCGAACGGCCTCAGCAGCGCCCCGGCCGGCTCGGGCTGCAGCAGACGGTGCACGTAGCCGGGATCGAAATGCACGATCGAGCGGACGTACGGGCGGCCCGGCGACGGATTCGGGGAGTGCAGCGTCATGCCGTGCATGAGGATCAGATCCCCCGGCCGCAGCGCCATGAGCTTGTCTCCGATCAGGTAGGTGCACTCGCCTTCCTGGAAGTAATAGATCTCGTAAAAAGCGTGCGAATGGAACAGCGTGCCCGAGATCGGCCAATCGTTCCGGTAAGACATCTCGAAGGGATGCTCCATGCGATACATAGAGAAGGTCACGTCGGGCTCCTCCGCGAACTCGTTTACCCCGATTGTATCACGGATGGCCCGGCTCTCGCCCTCGTCCTTATCCTTCGATGCGGATCGCCGCCTTCTGCGCTTCGAGGCACAGCTGCGCCGCCTTGAACGCGTGCTCCTGCGTCATCGCGTTCTCCGTCCGGTTCAGGCAGTCGAGAATGAGCTCCCCGAAGAACGGATAGCCGACCTGCCCGGAGACGTGGAAGCGCCACTGCCCTTCCTGGTTGGCCAAGTAGACGTGGTCGCCGGACGGATCCCGCTCCAGGTCGATATATTTGCGAATCTCGATGTAGCCTTCGGTGCCCAGGATAAGCGTCCGGCCGTCTCCCCAAGTCGCCAGCCCGTTCGGAGTGAACCAGTCCACGCGAAAATAATTCGTAGCCCCGTTGTCGCCGAGCAGCGTCGCGTCCCCGAAGTCCTCCAGCTCCGGCACGTCGGGATTGGCGTAATTGGCCACCTTGCTGTGCAGCACCCTGGCATCCTTGCAGCCCGCGTAGTAGAGGAACTGCTCGATCTGGTGGCTGCCGATGTCGCACAGGATGCCGCCGTACTTCTCCTTGCGGAAAAACCAGTCCGGACGCGACGCCTTGTTCAGCCGGTGGGGGCCGGTGCCGATCACCTGCAGGACGCGTCCGATAGCGCCTTCGCGGACGAGCTGCCCGGCGTACACCGCGCTCTCCACGTGGAGCCTCTCGCTGTAGTACACCATGTATTTGCGCCCGGTTCGCGCGACGGCCGCCTTGGCCGCATCCAGCTGCTCCAGCGTCGTGAAGGGCGTCTTGTCGGTAAAATAGTCTTTGCCGGCCTCCATCGCCCGGATGCCGAGAGCCGCCCTCTCGGACGGGATCGCGGCGGCGGCCACGAGCTTGACCCCGGGATCGGCCAGAATCGTCTCGAGGGTCGGGGCGACGGCGGCCTGCGGGTACGTCTTGACGAATTGGGCGACCTTGGCCGGATCGGGATCGTACACCCACTTGAGCGTGCCGCCCGCTTCCAGCAGGCCGTTCGTCTGGCCGTAGATGTGGCCGTGGTCGAGAGCGGCCGCGGCGAAGACGAACTCTCCCGGCCGGCAGACCGGCTTCGGCTTGTTCGCCGCGACCGGCGCGTAGTTCATTCCATCGGATCGGTTCATCTGCGTTCGGTCTCCTTGCGTCGGTGGATTCGGTAGTTCGATTGGCTCGCGACAGGATCGATGAGCATGGTCGATAGTTACGATGCGTCGGGTCGCGCGGCCGTCAGAACGTGCCGCTCAGGTCGGCGGGACGGGAAGCCGCCCGAACGTTCTTCTTGGCGTAGGTCGAAGCGTCGATTCTCTTCTTCAGCTCGGCGTAGTGGAGCTCCTCGTCGAGCGGCAGAGTCGCCCAGTCGTCCGTCCAGGAAGACAAGTGGATGGCGTTGGAGATCGACAGCCCGAGGATGCCTTCCTCTCCGGGGGCGACGAGTTCGGCTCCGCGGAGGATCGCGTCGGTGAAGTTGCGGATGATGCCCGCGTGCTCGGGGCTCTCCCCCTGGTGCGGAACTTCGATCTTCCAGCACTCGGGGGACGCGAACGGGATCTCGTTCTCCGCGTTGAACTGCGATTCCGGCACCCGCAGTCTCCAGAACGTCATTTTGCCGTCTTCGATGACGATCTTGCCCCTGTCGCCGGTCACCTCGAACCGGTTCGTCCCGGGCGCGTCCGCGGTGGACGTGATGAATACGCCCGTCGCTCCGTTCGCGTACTCCGCGTAGGCGGTCACGTCGTTCTCCACTTCGATGTCCCGGTGCTTGCCCTCCTGGCAGAATGCGCGGATGCGGGTCGGCATCATGCCGATCGTCCACTGCCACAGGTCGAGCTGGTGCGGGCACTGGTTGATCAGAACGCCGCCTCCTTCGCCGGCCCACGTCGCGCGCCACGTTCCGGAATCGTAGTACGCCTGCGGCCGGTACCAGTTCGTGATGATCCAGTTCGTGCGCCGGATCTCGCCGAGCTCGCCGGAGGAGATCAGCTCGCGCAGCTTCCGGTACAACGGGTTCATCCGCTGGTTGTAGACGATGCCGAACTTCTTCCCGCTCCGCGCGGCGGCTTCGTTCATCTCGCGCACTTGCTTGACGTACACTCCGGCCGGCTTCTCGACGAGCACGTGGACGCCGCGTTCGAACGCCTGGATCGCTTCGGACGGGTGGTCGTAGTGCGGGCAGGCGATCAGCACCGCGTCGACCAGGCCGGAGTCGAGCATGTCGGCGGACGTCTCGAACACGGGCACGCCGCTCCACTTCTGACGGGCCCACTCCCTGCGCTCGGCCGATCCGTCGCAGACGGCGGCGAGCTCGGCTCCTTCGATCCGGCCCGAGCGCAGCAGCTCGGCGTGGCCGCTGCCCATGTTGCCGACGCCGATGATGCCGTAGCGGACTTTCGTGGATTGGGACTCCGATTGAGCTTGCGATTGCGTCTGAGCTTGCGATTGTGTCTGAGCTTGCGATGGGTTCGTCATGGCCCTTCCCCGCTTTCCCCGCGTTTGATTGTGATTATCGGCGGCTTCGCGCGTCGGCCGGCTCCCTGTCCTGGCGGGCGGCCTTCGTTAGAACGCCGATTTTGTCGGTTGTTAAGCGCTTCCTATGCGATTTCAGGGTCATTGTATCATATGCGGGGGAGGCTGGAGCTTGGTTTCTCGGATTGATTAACCACAGTTAAGCGAATGAGCAAAGTGAGCAACGACGGTCAATCCGGCGGGGGAGCTCGGCTGAGGGATCGGCGGGGCTGCGCCGCGCCGCCGGCGCGCGAGTGCCGCTTCCGCCGTCTTGCGGCCGCCGAAGCAGCTCCCCCGCGCGGCGCCGCGCTAGGCGTGGACGCTGCAAGTCGATTTTTTCGACTTGCGAGAGCACAGCGCAGAAGTTGCCGAGGCGGCGGGGCAAGGTTTTAGCTGAATGTGAGGAACGTGGTTACTCTCTTCAGTCGTCCTGCGATACATTAGCCGGATGTGAGGAACGCAGTTACTCTCTTCGGCCATTCTGCAACGCATAGCTAGATGTGAGGAACGTGGTTACTCTCTTTCGTCCAATCTGCTTCGAATATGGGGATTACTGCGTGAGGCCGGAGGTGCTACAGTGCGTTTGGCGAGAAGATGCGACTTCCGAATGCCCAAAAAAAGAGCTCCGCCTAAGCGAAGCCCCTTCCTTGGCCGTCCGTCGACGGCGAAGGTTTAGCCTTATGTTCACGGATAAGTCAAGTTCCACTGCGACCGGATCTCGTCCAGAGTGCCCATCAGCTCGATCGTCTCGTCCAGCGGCATCTCGGCGCTCTCCTTGCGCCCTTCGCGCAGGCAGTCCATCGCCTCGATCGCTTGGAAGGCGTGCCCGACGAAGTCGCGGTCGTCCGTCACGGTTACCGGCTCCTCGCCGTTCGCGTACAGCGTCGCTTCCTTCGCGGCCAAGAAGTTGGGGACGTGGATCTTCCCCTTCGTCCCATAGAGCCAGGCGTCGTTGTTCATAGCCAGCCGAACGCCGCCGTGCAGAGACGCGATGCGGCCTCCTTCGTATTCGAACAGCAAGGAATACTGCTCGTCCACGCCGGTCTCTCCGATGAACGCGGTGCTCAGAATGCGCGACGGCCGCTCCCCGTATACCATGGAGGCGAACGAGACGGGATAGATGCCGGCGTCCAGCAGCGTTCCGCCGCCCTTCTCCTTGTTCAGCAGCCGACCTTCGGGATTCCAGCCCGCGTCGAAGCCGAATTCGGCCTTAAGCAGCTTCACTTCGCCGATCGCGCCTTCGCGAAGCCAGCTTCTCACCTGGCGAATGACCGGGAGGTACCGGGTCCACATCGCTTCCATGACGAACAGGTTCCGCTTCCTCGCCTCTTCCGCGATCTCCCGCGCTTCCGCCTCGGTCATCGTGAACGGCTTCTCGCACAGGATCGCCTTGCCTCCCCGCAGCAAGGTCAGAACGTTCTCCCTATGAACCGGATGAAGCGTTCCGACATAGACGATCTCGACTTCGGGATCTCCCGCTAGCTCCTCGCAGCTTCCGTAAGCCCGCGGCACCCCGTGCTTCTCCGCGAAGGCGTCGGCCTTCTCCTTCGATCTGCCGGCCACGGCGACCAGCTCCGCCCCCGGAGCGTGCTTCAGTTCCGACGCGAAATTGCCCGAGATGCCTCCCGGTCCCATGATCCCCCACTTCACGACTCGCTTGTCCGTCATCCTGCCCTCGTCTCCCCTTTCGTTCCGAATATCTTAACGATACCTTGCTCCGAGCCCGATTGCAAAAGCACGCTTGAATTTTTATCCCCAGATTTACCCACACTCTATCCACAACTCTGGGGATAAGTGGCAGATAGAAAGGGGATCTTTATCGAGGCCAATTCGGAGAACAGAAAGGATATGCGCTTGTAAACCATTTGGTTTACCGGTTATAATGAAGGTAACAATAAAGAACGGTGCCGTGTTCCCGCACGGCACCGCTTCGATAGCGTAGTGGGCAACCACGGCGCGCTGATATCAGCGAAACCCACCGAAGGAGCCAACCTTATGCGGTGGGTTTCTTCATGTTACGAAGCTTACGACGAATGAAGCGAATGAACTTCCGTACGCCGAAGAACAGCGTTAGAGACATGGAAATCCATTTCAAAACGTCATAAAGCTTGTCATGTGCCACGGGCATCCCTCCTTTCAGAGGAACTGCACCGCGGCAAGCCCACCGTACGCTATCTATTCCAATTCTACCAGAAGCCCCTTATCATTTTCTACGAAATGTGACAAACCGGACCCCTGGGATTCCGATTGCAGCCATAAACGAGACTTTCCTGTCTCCATACCCCAAGAAGCCTGTTAACAAAAGGATCTTTCGTAGAAAAAAAGCCCCGGCCGACTCCGAAGAGTCCGACCAAGGCTGCTAGACGCCTGATTCCAGACGGTGAATCAATAGGATATAAGACCGATCTGCCCCCATCAGCCTCTCAAGGCCGCCGCTCCGACCTGCAAGCGGCTCTCCATGAACAGCTTCATCTCGCGAAGCAGCTCGACCGACGCTTCGATCTCCACCTTGCGCGTGGACACGCTCTCGACGCTGCAGCCGATCGGGATCCCCTTTTCCAATCCGAACTCGAACAGCTCCTCGAAAATCTTCCGCGACAGCCGGATCGACTTGTCCAGAATGTCCTGCGAATGGACGAGCTCGTTCTCCAGCCACTTCGGAATGCTGATGCCGAGCCACTTCATGAACTCCAGCGTCTTCTGAGAGCCGCAGGGCGCGAGGTTGAACAGGATCGGCGCCATCGCTATTCCATGCTCCATGCAATAATAGTAGTACTCCGAGAGGAAGTTCTTCGAAGCTTCGACGTCGTAGACCGCCTGCGAGATGAAGAAGGAGCAGCCGTCCTGCTGCTTGCCCGTCGCCCGCAGATGCTCGTCGCCCTTGCTCTCGTGGCGCTCCGGAATGACGACGCCGCCCAGAGCCAGATTGGCGTTCAGCCGAGCCCCGAGCCGATACGCTTCCGGAAGCCTCATCGTAACGGCTTGCCGGCTCGAGGAAGCTCCGACGAAGACGGAGAACCGGTCCTCGCCGCCGTCGGCCCGAAGCCAATCGGCGAACTCCTCCTTCGACTGCTTGCCGACCACCTTGTAGATAATCTTCGGCACGTCGAACCCGCTCAGATATTCCTTGCTGTACCGCGTCGGGTCGATCGTCTCCAGGTACGGGAAGGGGCGGTCCTGGTCGATGCGGTCCGCTTCGTCCTGCACGTCGTACAGCACGAGTCCGTCGATGCCGCTGCCCTCCAGCCTCTCGATCTGCTTGCGCGCGATCTCGGCGATCTTCTCCGCGTCGTGGGTCACCTTGGGAGGCGTAATTCCGTATGTCAATATGCCGGCTTGCCGGTCCGCGATCTTCTGCTTGAGCATGGCCTTCTCCTTAACGTTCTGGATGTCGAGCGCTGGCCCCTATCCGCCGGGGCTTGATTCTATATCCCAGTTTAGCACCTCGGAATTACGTCTTAAAGCCTTTCTTTGCGATAAGAGTATCCAATTTTCTATAGCTGGTTATAGCCTATAGTTATAGCGGAGCATCCGGACGCGAAAATGAAAGACCCGCCGATCCGCGTTCTCGAATGGAACGAGCGGACCTGCGGGCCTATTGAAAGGCAAAGACAGCCGGCTCAATCAAGCCTTGCTCTTGCCCCGGTTCTTGGCGACCAGCGCGATCCCTAGCGCGCAGCCGACGATTCCGACTCCCACGAGCAGGCCGCTCAGGAATCCGACGGAGGCGACGTTCGCCCTCGCGAGCACGGTCGAGCCCGTGATGCAGACGACCGACAAGCTTAGCAGAGCCGTACGATTGTTGTGGTTCATCTTAAACTCTCCTAACGGTTTGGAGTCTTAAACGTTGAACGCCTTCATCGCTTTGATCAGGTCCTTCACGGAAGGACGCTTGCCGTACATGAGCACGCCGGCGCGGTAGATCTTGGCCGAGAGCCAGCCGATGAGCAGCACGCTTGCGGCCAGGATGGCGACCGACAGCGCGATCTCCCACCAAGCGGGGTTCGCGAGGCCGATGCGCAGGAACATGATGAACGGCGAGAAAAACGGGATGAACGAGCAGACCTTGATCAGAGCGCTATCCGGCTGCGTGAGGCCGAAGATCGCGATGTAGAAGCCGGCCAGCGTCAGAATCGTGATCGGCATGACCGCCTGCCCGAGGTCCTCGGTCCGGCTGACGATGGAGCCGACCGCCGCGAACAGCATCGCGTACAGGAAGAAGCCGATCAGGTAGAACAGCACCGCGAAAATAACCATCTGCGGCTCGATCGAATCGAGCCGGATGCCCATCGACTCCAGCGAGTCGCGGTTATGCGGCTGCAGCAGGTTCGCGAGCGCGGCCCCGACGAGCACGACGAGCTGGAGAAGCCCGACGAGGAACGTGCCGATCACCTTGCCGAACAGCTGCTTGAGCGGGGAGACGCTGGTGACGATGATCTCCATCACCCGCGAGCTCTTCTCCGCCGTGATCTCGGTCGCGATCAGCTGCCCCGTGATCATGACCGACATGAACAGCAGGATGAGAATGGCGTACGTCAAGCCGATCGCCGTGCCTTGCTCCTCTTCGGTCTTGCCGTTCGCCGATTCATTGATCTGGACCGATTCCAGCTTCACCGGATCGAACAGCTTCGAGAGCTGCTCCTGGGACAGATTCGCTTCCTTCACCGCCTGCTCGGTCTTGACCGTCCGAAGGCCGTTCTGCAGCGCCTGCGCCGTGTCCATGTCCAGCATCTTCTTCGAATAATAGGTGACGTCCGGGAAGCCGGCCGCTTCGTTCGGGTTAAAGACCAGGTAGCCGCGGATCTTCTTGTCCGAGATCGCCTGCTTCAGAGCGGCCGCCTGTTCGTCCGGCGACCCGGAAGCCTCGACCGGCACCAGCTGCACGGCCTGCTCCTCCGCCTTGCCGAACTCCATCTCCAGCCCCTTGATGATGTCGCCGACCTCGCCTTGGACTTCCCCTTGAGCGCTTACCGCGTAGCCGACCTTCGTCGGGCCGCCGCCGGAGGCGAACTTGTCGAGCAGATACGGAACGTTGGCGCCTACGCATAGAAGAACCCCGAGAATGATCGTCGTAACGATGAACGACTTGCTTCTCAACTTGTTCCGCATCGTGAACGACATGACGGTCCACATGCTATTCATGGCTCTCACCCACCGTTCGGATAAAAATTTCGTTTAATGTCGGTTCCATCAGCTCGAACCGGCGAACCGGGCCTTGCTCGAGAGCGTGCCGCAGGATGCGCTGGGCGACGTCCGGCGACTTCACCTTCAGCTCGTAGCCGTCGTTCTCGTGGACGGCGAGCTTGACGACCCCCGGAATCGAGTCCAGCCCCGAGATCGGCTTGTCGGCCGCCAGCACGACCCGCTCCATCGGGAAGCGGCTCTTGATCTCCTTGATCGAGCCTTGCAGCACCGGTCTAGAGCGGTGCATGATCGTGATGTTGCGGCACAGCTCCTCGACGTGCTCCATCCGGTGCGTGGAGAACAGAATGCTCGTGCCGGAGTCCCGCAGCTCCTTGACCGTCGCCTTCAGCAGCTCCACGTTGACCGGGTCCAGGCCGCTGAACGCCTCGTCGAGAATGACGATCTTCGGACGATGGATGACGGAGGCGATAAATTGGATTTTCTGCTGGTTGCCCTTCGACAGTTCCTCGACCTTCTTGTCGTAATGCTCCGGGATCTCGAACCGCTCCAGCCACCTCTTCAGGTTCGCGTCGGCGTCCTTGCGGCTCAAGCCTCTCAGCTGCCCCAGATAGACGATCTGGTCGCTCACCTTCACCTTCGGATACATGCCTCTCTCTTCGGGCAGATAGCCGAGCATTCGGAGCTGCTCCGGCCCGTACGGCTTGCCGAAATAACGAATGTCGCCCTCATCGGGGAAAATAAGGCCCAAAACCATTCTCATCGTCGTCGTCTTGCCGGCCCCGTTCGCTCCCAGCAGGCCGTAGATCTCTCCCTCGGCCACTTCCAGGCCGATGCCGCTAACCGCGGTCTTGTCGCCGTAATGCTTCACGACTCGTTCCAATACAAGCGGTCTCATCGTCTTGCGTCCTCCTTCCGAATCAAACAGCTTAGAATATCTTCGAGCTCCATTCGCCGGCTCCCCATGACCTGGAAGCCTCTCTCGCGGCAGTAAGCTTCGGCCTCCTCCGCGAGATCCGTCTCCAGCTGATAGATGCCGGGCGCCGACTCGGCCACTCCCTGCAGGCCGGGGGACTTGGCAAGCTCGGCGATCCGCCCCGGCTCCGGGGACGCGACCGCGAGCGCCCGCCAGCTGTCGAACAGCTGGTCCTTCTCGTAGAAGCCGAGCGCCTTGCCCCGATGAACGAACAGGATGCAGTCGGCGAGGCGCCGAACCTCCTCGGTGATGTGGGAGGCGATAATCATCGTGCGGTCTCCCTGCTCCATGTATCGCTGCAGCTCTCCCAGCATCGTCTTCCAGGCGAACGGGTCCAGCCCGGACGAAGGCTCGTCGAGGAGGAGCAGCTCCGGATTGTGGGCCAGCGCGCAAGCGAGCTCCACCTTCCGCCGCATTCCCTTGGACATCTTCTTCAGCTTGTCGGGGCTCTCCGCGTCGAAGCTGCGGATCAGCTTGCGGTACCGGTCCCAATCCCAGCCGGGGTACCACATGGACGCGAAGCGCGCCTTCTCCTCGGCGGTCAGCGAATCCTCGTAGGCGTGCGGCAGCTCGGCCAGGTAGCCGATTCCCGTCTTGAAGCTCTCGTCCGCCCCCGGCTTCACCGGATGGCCGAGCACCTCGACCTCGCCGCCGTCGTCGTAGGGCTCCATCTTCAGCAGGAGCCGGAACAGCGTGCTCTTCCCGGAGCCGTTAGGCCCGACGACGGCGGTGACCAGCCCCCGCGGCACTTCGATATTCAGCGGACCGAGCGTGAACCGCTCCCTTCGGACGGCGACTTGCCGCAGCGATACGGCCGCTTCCGGGTTCCCATCCGCGATCATCTCGTCTCCCCCTCTCTGCCTTCCGTCTGTCTGGCGACGACGTCCCGCAGAATCTTCTCCATCTCTTCCCTCGTACACCCTAGCTGCAGGCCCGTCTCGACCGCCTTCTCGAACGCCTCGACGACCCGGTCGAGACGATGCCCCTCCCGGGCCGCCGCGTCGACTCCGGCGACGAAGGTGCCCGTTCCCTGCCGGGTGCGGAGCAGCCCCTCGCTCTCGAGGTCCTGGTAGACCCGGCGCACCGTAATGACGCTGCACTTGAGCGAAGCCGCGAATTCGCGGATGGAGGGCAGCAGCGTCCCTTCCGTGAGCTGTCCGCCCAGAATCAGCCCCCTGAGCTGGGACTCGATCTGGTGGTATAGAGGCTCCGGACGGTTCTCGTCAATCTGTATCGGTATCCACACAAGCCCACCCCATTTCCATCCGGCTCAGAAGGTATATCTCCGGCGCTGCATCCGCCGAAGCGTAAGGCGGCTTCCGGTCCACAGGGCGGCGGCGAAGGCGGCTAGCGCGACGGCGGACCAGAGGAGCGGCCTTGCGGTCGACGCCGCCAGAACTTCGTCGAAGACGTTGACGTCCTGCCAGGCGAGCAAGGCGCAGAGCAGCGCCAGAATGGCCGAGTAGCCCAGATACCACTTGACGAACGTCTTGCCCGCGAACCCGAGCTCCAGAAGAATATAGGCCGATTGAATGACGAACCCGTAAGCGATCCAGACGAGTCCGGCCGCGATCCAATCCGATAATTCGACCCGCTCCCGGAATCCCCCGTGGATCGCATACTGCAGGGCGATGAACCCGCTCCCGACGATCGCCGTCATCAGAACGGCCTGAGCGTATCTCGCTCCGACGATCGCCGACAGCGGAATGGGCATCGTCCGCCAGTGGGCGATTCTTCTCGTGAAGGGATCGTCCCGCCAATAAGCGAAGATCGTCCGGTTCATCATGCAGCCGAAGAGAGGGAACCCGAAGAGATAGACCCAATCCCTCACCCCTTCATAGAACCGGGCCGCCGCCGATCGATCCGCCGGGTCGATCGCCGAGCCGGAGAAGATGATGCCGAAGTAGCACGCGAACAGGAAGGTGACGAGAACCCCCGTCCATTCTCTTCTCATCTCGAACGCGATAATCGTTCTTACCGCCCGCCATCCTCTCATGGTGTTCTTCTCCTCTCTAGAGCTTCCAGGTAATCGTGCGCGATGGTGTTAGCCGTACTCGCAGTGTTTATAGTGTTTATAGTGTGTATATCTTTATACACAGTATAAACACACTTGGCAACCTCTGTCAACACGTCGAGGGAACATTTCGAGGGAACATAATCGGAGCCGTCGGGGACCATAATAAGGAAGCCGATCCAACTTATTCGGAGGGGATGCTGCCATGAATTCCGGTACGACCGCCGCCGACGGAGACGGCCGAATCGGCCCTTCGCTTCGGCGCAATCTCGAAGCGATCCGCTCCGCGATGGGCGGCAGCCAGGACGTCATCTTCCGCGAATTCGCCTTGCAGGGCGGCACGGAAGCCGCTCTCGTGTACATAGACGGGCTGATCAACTCGCAGCTGCTGCACGATTCGATCCTGGAATCCTTGTTGAACGGCGGCGCGAGCGGGGCCGGCCCCTCCCTCCTGGACTCGGTCGTCAAGGAGATTCTCGTGGCGGGCGACATCGGGCGCACGTCCGAGCTGAGCGTCCTCTACGACAATCTCCTGTCGGGAGACGCCGTTCTGCTGCTCGACGGCTGCGAGGAAGCCGTCCGGATCGGCGTATCCGGAGCGGAGGACCGGAACGTGACCGAGCCGGTCTCCCAATCGGTGACGCGCGGCCCGATGGAAGCCTTCAACGAGAACCTGCGGACCAATTCCGCCCTTATCCGCAAGCGAATCAAGGATACTCGCCTGCGGGTGGAATCGCTGCACATCGGCAGGGTGACCAAGACGAACGTCGCCCTCGTCTACCTTAGCGGAATCGCGAACGACAAGATCGTGGAGGAAGTCCGCATTCGGCTGAACCGGATCGATATCGACGGCATTCTGGAGAGCGGGAACATCGAGGAATGGATCGAGGACAGGACGTACACGCCGTTCCCGACCGTCTACAACAGCGAGCGCCCGGACACGATCGCGGCGGGAGTGCTGGAAGGACGCGTGGCGATTCTGGTGGACGGAACGCCGTTCGTCCTGCTCGTGCCCGCGTTGTTCGTCCACTTCTTCCAGGCGGCGGAGGACTATACCCAGCGCTTCGACATCAGCTCTCTGATCCGTACCATCCGGTACTTGTCGCTGGTGATTACGTTGCTCGCCCCCGCGCTCTACATCGCCGTGACGACGTTCCACCAGGAGATGCTGCCGACCAACCTGCTCATCAACCTGGCGGCCCAACGGGAAGGAGTGCCTTTTCCCGCGTTCATCGAAGCATTGTTAATGGAGATCACGTACGAGATTCTGCGCGAAGCGGGAGTGCGAATGCCGAGGACGGTCGGACAAGCGGTGTCGATCGTCGGCACCCTGGTCATCGGCCAAGCCGCCGTTCAGGCCGGGATCGTCTCCGCGGTCATGGTCATCATCGTCTCCATCACCGCGATCGCGAGCTACGTCATCCCTTCCGGAAGCATGTCCATCACGGTCCGCATGCTGCGCTTCCTGTTCATGGGGCTGGCGGCGTCCTTCGGCCTGTACGGCATTCTGATCGGATTGATCACGCTCGCGCTGCACGTGAGCGGCCTGCGCTCCTTCGGGATTCCGTACATGGCTCCGTGGGCGCCGATCATTCCGGAAGATCTCAAGGACACCTTGTTCCGGCTCCCGATTCGGAAGATGACCACAAGACCCCGTCTGATCAGCCAGAACAATATTCGACGGCAATCGCTCGAGGAAGGGGGCGGGACGATGACCAGATTCGGACGGACGGGGGCGACCGTCGCGGCGCTTCTCCTGATGGCCGCGCTGCTCGCGGGATGCTGGAACCGGCGCGAGCTCAATTCGCTCGGCATCGCGCTCGGCTTCGGCATCGACAAGTTCGGCGACCGGTACCGGATCAGCGCCCAGGTCGTCGATCCGGGAGAAGTCGCCTCTTCCCGGCCGACGACTCCGGGCCGATCGCCGGTCGTCCTGTACAAGGCGGAAGCGCCGACGGTATTCGAAGCCTTGCGCATATTCGGGTCTTGATCATTGGAGAAGCGCTGGCCAGGGAAGGGGTCGGGAAGGTGCTCGATCTGCTCCTCAGGGATCCCGGGGTTCGATCCGACTTCTATATGCTGGTCGCCAAAGACACGACGGCGGAGAAGGTTCTTCAAATTCTGACCCCCCTCGATAAAATTCCGTCATATAAAATGTTCGACATGCTGGAAGCCTCCGCCAAAGCGTGGGCGCCGACCACGACCTTCACCTTGGACGAATTCGTCAACCAACTGGTCTCCGAAGGGTTGAACCCGGTGTTGACCGGCATTCAGGTAGCGGGCGCTCAGGAAGAGGGAGAGTCCATGCGCAACGTATCCCGAATCGAAGCCAGGGCGGACCTTCGCACGGCCGGTCTCGCCGTCTTCAGGAAGGATAAGCTTATCGGCTGGTTCGACGAGAAGGAGAGCATCGGCTACAACCTGCTCAAGGACAAGGTCAAGAGCACGGTCAGCCGCATCTCTTGTCCGAACGGCGGATACATCGTTCTGGAGACGATCCGCTCCAAGACGGACGTCAAGGGACGGGTATCGAACGGGCGTCCGGCCATCGACGTCAAGCTCAAGACGGAAGTGAACATCGGGGAAGTCGAGTGCGATCTCTCCATCACGGTCCCGAAGAATATTCGCTGGATCGAGAACAAGCTGAAGCAGAGACGGATCGAGACGATGCAGGCGGCGGTCGAGCAAGCCAAGGCGAACAAGACGGACAGCTTCGGCTTCGGGCAAGCGATCAATCGGTCCCACCCGAAGTATTGGAAGTCGATCTCGGAATCCTGGGCCGAAGAATTCGGACGCCTGCCCGTGAATTACAAGATCGAAGTAATAGTACGCAGAGTCGGCACGACGCTCAACACCTTCCTCAAAGAGATCAAGGAGTGATGCCTATGCTCGCAACGATACTGGTTCTGGCCGCCGCCGCGGGGGCCGCGGCCATCGATTTGCCCCGACTGTTCCGCAAGGGATGGACCCGGGAAGGAACGGTCTACGCGGCCATGCTCGCGGCCGGAGCGGCGATGAGCGTCGCGGCCGCCAATGTCGCGCGGGCGCCGAGCTCCGTCAACGTTATCGTCTCTCTGTTCAAGCCGGTGGCCGACCGCGTCTTCTCGTTCATGGGGTGGAAAGGATGAGTGCCCGGTTGGAGCCCGGCGTCATCAACGCGAGGCAGATGGCGGTGCTGGCCTTCCTGATCGTCGTCGGCGATTCGATCCTTATCGTTCCGTCCCTGTGCGCCTACGCGGCCGATCAGGACGCCTGGATCTCGGGCTTGTTGGGGGCGGCCTTGGGCATTCCGATGCTGGGCCTGACGCTCGCCCTGTACAACCGGTATCCGGGATGCAATCTGTTCGAGATCGTCCTTCGCTTGTGCGGGCCTTGGGCGGGAGCGGCGGTGTCGCTTCTCTACTTGTATTACTTCCTGCTCGGAGCCGGGAGCCTCATTCGGGAGATCGGAGATTTCATGACTATCCAGATCATGCCCGAGACGCCGCTTCGAGCCGTCCACTTCCTTCTCATTCTCGTTCTTCTGTTCGCGCTCTGGAGCGGATTGGAATCGCTCGTCCGTTCGGCCGAGCTGTTCTTCCCCTCCTTCATGCTGCTGTTCGCGTCCCTGATCTTGTTCCTGCTGCCCAAGATCGACGCGGCCAGGCTGCAGCCGATGTTCGCCAGCGGATGGTCCCATATCGTGCACGGCTCCTTGTATATGATCATCTATCCGTATTCGGACGCCATCATGCTGGCGATGATTCTTCCTAGCGTCAGAACCTCCGGGCGCCTGACGAGGGACTTCTTGCTCGCGACCGCCTTGGGGGGATTCGCGATCTTCCTCGTCATTCTGTTGGCCATCCTCGTATTGGGCCCATACCTGACGGCGACGAGCGTCTACCCGACATATGCCCTGGCCAAGAAAATCAACATCGGCAGCTTCCTGCAGCGCGTCGAAGCGATTCAAGCCATCGACTGGGTTCTGTCCACTTTTTACAAAGCGGCTCTATTCAACTATGGCTTCGTCGTGGGAACGGCCCAACTGCTCCGGCTGCGGGACTATCGGTTCCTCGCTCTTCCGACGGGCTTCATATTGTTCGGCTTCGCTTACCTCGTGGCGCCCAACGTTCCTTTTTACAACGACGTCCTGTTCAAATACTTTCCCTTCTGGGATCTCCTCCTCACCGCCGCGGTTCCCGTTCTTCTTCTGTTGCTCCATGCGATTCGCGGGCGCTCCTCCGGTTCTCCGCGGCCGGCGAACGAGTAAGGATTTCCCTTTGCCTCCGCCTGACCTTATAATCGAAGAAGAGGCTTCATCCTTAGGAGGCATTCACGATGATTCGCAAACCGCCCGGTCCTCGCCGCAAGCCGGAAGCCGCGAGGCCGTTCTCCGTTACGGAAGCCGGCGAGCTTCTCCCTTACCTGCTCGATAAACTGGCGGGCAGAGGCCGCAACAGCGTGAAGTCGATGCTGGCCCGCGGCCAGGTGTCGGTCAACGGACAAACCGTCACCGCCTATAACCATCCGCTTAAGCCGGGCGATCTCGTCTCCGTCAGCAAGGAGCGGATCGACGAGAAGCCCGCCCTGGTCGGCCTCTCGATCCTTCACGAGGACGACGACCTGATCGTCGTCGAGAAGGAAGCCGGCCTTCTGTCGATCTCGTCTCCGCGCGAGGCCGGCGAATTGACCGCTTACCGCCAATTGACGGAGCATGTCCGCAGGGAGAATCCGAAGAACCGGATCTTCGTCGTCCATCGGCTGGACAGGGACACCTCCGGCGTCATGATGTTCGCCAAGAGCGAGCGAATCCAGCAGGCGCTTCAGACGAATTGGCAGGAAGCGGTCAAGGAGCGCGCGTATATCGCTCTCGTGGAGGGCTCGGTCAAGAAGCCGGAAGGCACGATCTCCTCCTGGCTCAAGGAGAGCAAGACGCTCAAGATGTATTCCAGCCCGTATCCGGGCGACGGCCAGCATGCCGTCACGCATTACAAGAGGCTCCAGTCGAACGGCAGCTTCAGCCTGCTGGAGGTTCGGCTGGAGACGGGGCGCAAGAACCAGATCCGCGTTCATATGCAGGACATCGGCCACCCGATCGTCGGAGACAAGAAGTACGGCTCCCGCTCGAAGGCGATCGGACGGCTCGGCTTGCATGCCTGCGTGCTGGAGTTCGAGCACCCGGGGACGGGGGAGCGGCTCCGGTTCGAGAGCCCGATTCCGAAGGCATTCCTCAACCCCTTCCGCAACGGCTTCGCTCCGTAGGACGCGTGAGGCGAACCCGAAGACCGAATCCGCCCGAGGCCAATCCCCGGGCGGATTCGGTCTTTTATCTTTTCGCTAGGATTTCCAGCGAGGAGAAGTTACAATAAGAGTACTGCATAATCTGTCGATTTATGTCAATGCAAAGGTGAATTCATGACTCATCTGGCTACATCCTACCATCCGGTTCTCGTCGTTCTATCCTACTTGGTGGCCGTTATCTCCGCCTGCTCGGGCTTGAATCAGGGACAGCGATTCGTTCGTTCGCGCGGCCGAAGCCGCTTGGCTTGGGGCACGGGGGCAGTCCTCGCGATGGGAATCGGCATCTGGTCGATGCACTTCGTCGCCATGCTGGCCTTGCGGCTTCCCGTTATCGTCGATTACGACCCGCTTCGGGTCTTCCTGTCCTCGCTCGTCTCGACCGGCGCATCCGCCGCCGCTCTCGCCATCGTCGGCCGGCCAGCGCCTTCCCGGCTGCGGATCGCCGCCGCCGGCGCCGCGATGGGAGCCGGCATCGCCGGCATGCACGCGACCGGGATGGCGGCCCTCCGCATGCCCGCCCGGCTCGTCTTCGAGCCGCTGCCGTTCGTCTTGACCCTTCTCGCCGTGGCGGCCGCGGCGACTCTCGCGTTCTCGCTCGTCTTCCGCCGGGAAGGAAGACGTTCGCCCTGGGTTCAAGCCGGCGCGGGCGCGATTCTGGGCACCGCCGTCTTCGGACTGCACTTCGCCGCTATGGGCGGTTCCTCGTTCCATGCGGATCCCGGCGCCCTTCAGGCCGGCATGCTGAAGGCCCAGTCCACCTCGCTCGGCTTCTCCGTCGGCACCGCGACTCTTTTTCTCATCGGCCTGTCGCTGTCTTACGCTTATATCGAGAGAATATGGACGACCCAGATGAAGCGTCAGCTGGAGAGGGAGAAGCGGATCGAGTCGCTGTTCCAGCATAGCCAAGACGCCGTCTTCTCCTTCTCCCTGACCGGCAAGCTCCTCGACATGAACAAGGCGGCCGAGCGGCTCACCGGCTTCGACCGGCACGAGCTGATCGCGATGTCGCCCCGATCGCTGGTCTTCCCCGAATTTTTCGATACGACGCGGGTTCACTTCATGGCGACCGTTCAAGGGGCGTCCCGCAACTTCGACAGCGCGCTGAAGCATCGGAGCGGAAGGCGCATCGAAGTGAACAACACGAACGTCCCCGTTGTCGTCGAAGGCCAAGTCGTCGGGGTGTATACGATCGTCCGGGACATCACCGAGCGGAAAAACACCGAGATGACGATGCACCATATGGCGCATCACGACGACTTGACCGGCCTTCCGAACCGGCGTCTGTTCGAGCAGCGCGTCTCCGAAGCTCTCTTCTCCGCCGCCAAGGACCGGTCGTCCCTCGCGGTGCTGTTCCTCGACGTCGACCGCTTCAAGAACGTGAACGACTCGCTAGGCCACGATTACGGCGACGATCTGCTGAAGGAGGTGGCGGCTCGTCTTCTCGAATGCGTGGAGGACGATCATCTGGTCGCCCGTCTCGGAGGAGACGAATTCGCGCTGCTCGTTCCCGGAGCGTCCGCGCGCGAGCGGGCGGGAGCCGTCGCCGGGCGGATCGTCTCCCGCGTCGACGCCCCGTTCTCGCTTCGGGATCGCGACCTTCACATCACGGCCAGCATCGGCATCGCCGTCTATCCCGAGGACGGGGAAGGCCTCGTCGGCTTGATGAAGAACGCCGACACCGCCCTCTATGCGTCCAAGGAGAACGGCAAGAATATGTACACCTTCTACGCGAGAGACATGAACGACCATCTCAGCGAGACGATGCTGCTCGAGATCGAGCTGCGCAAGGCGCTGGAGCGGAACGAATTCTACTTGCTGTACCAGCCCCAGATCGACATCTCGACCGGCCGCGTGGTCGGGGTGGAAGCCTTGCTTCGTTGGAACCACGGCAAGAAGGGGCTTATCCCGCCTTCGGACTTCATCCCGCTGGCCGAAGAGACGGGCGTTATCGTGCAGATCGGGGAATGGGTGCTGCGGACCGCCTGTCTCCAAGGGAAGCGGTGGCGGGAGGAAGGGTTGCCGCCGCTGAGGATCGCCGTCAATCTGTCCGGCCGGCAGTTCCTGAGCCGCGACTTCGTCTCTTCCATCCAGCGGACGCTGAGCGAGACGGGGATGAATCCGGAGCAGCTGGAGCTGGAGATCACGGAGTCGATGACGCTCGACGTGAACCGGTCGATCTCGACTCTCCGGCAGCTCAAGAACATCGGCGTCACCATCTCGATCGACGACTTCGGCACCGGATACAGCTCGCTCAGCTATCTGAAGAATTTTCCCGTCGACTGCCTGAAGATCGATCAATCGTTCGTCCGCGCGATGCTCACCGATGCGAACGACCGCTCGATCGTCTCGACGATCATCGCCCTCGCCCACAATCTGAACCTTCGCGTCGTGGCCGAAGGAGTCGAGACCGAAGAGCAGCAAGCCTGGCTCGCTTCCTGCGGCTGCGACGAATTGCAAGGCTACTTCATCAGCAAGCCGATTCCCGATACGGAGCTTCACCGGTTCTATCGCCAATGCTCGTAGAAGCAAACCAAAAGCACCGTCAGAGCGGGTTCCCTGGCGGTGCATGGCGTTCGAGGCCGTGCTAGTTCAGAGAATTGCCGAGACCGCGAAGGCGCCTCCCCCGGCAACAAGGCAGAGAGCTCCGCCAATTCGGGTAATCCATACAGATCGGACGGTTCCGTCGCGTCGTTCGAGTTCCATTCCTCCGTCATTTTCCACCCTAACGCGGGCTTCGCTAACACCTCCATCGGCGATCTTCATCCATATAACGTTGAATTCTTCCGCCAAGTTCCAACGAATCCGAAGAGAAAAAGAAAACGGCCGAGACGAGGCGACTTCGCCCTGCCCGACCGTTGACTCTCTGCTCATATTCCGAAAATCGCGTTGATCACCGGCTTCGTATGGCCGCCGGGATACATCAGGTACAGCAGCACGTACACCGTAATGCCCGTGATCGCCGTAATGAACCAGATGACCGCCGTGACGCGTCCCCATCTGCGGTGCTTGCCGAAGTTCTTCTTGAAGGCCAGCACCAAGGTCGTAATGCCGAAGACGGCCGCCACCATCGCGAGCACGATGTGGAAGATCAGGAAGATCGTATACAGCGTCTTCAGATCGTCGGGACCGCCCCACTCCGTATTCCCGATGAAGATCGTCCGCGACATGTAAATAATGAAGAACAGCACCGCCGCGATGGCCGCGGCCAGCATGACCTTCTGATGCGCCTCTCTCTTGCCGAGAATGATCAAGCGCCAACCGATCGCCACGAGAATGGCGCTAAGGGCGATGAAGCTCGTACTAACGGTCGGAAAGATCTCGTACCATGACATGAACGGGTCACCTGCTCCAATGGACGATGTGCCGAACCGATCGCGATCGGCTCCCGGCTGATAACATTGTACCTTGCGCCGGCGAGATGTTCAAACGTCCGGGACGCAACGTCACACATTGTTCAAACGTCCCGAGGACGCATGATCGAACGCAGGATCGTCCTCCTGGGCCCGCTCCTTGCGATACCATTGCATGAACACCGTGAACAGCGCCCAGATGTTGATGAACTCCTGCAGCAGCTTCATGATGATGCCTCCGAGCTGCTGATCCTCGCGGGCGTCCATCAGGTTGAAGAACGCGGGCCCCTGGAACTGGGCGAGCAGATCGGCCGCGCTTCCGGACACGCAGTACCTCATCGCCTTGGCCCACACTTCGGGATCGCTGTATACCGCGAATACAGGTTCGCTGGCGAAGATGATCAGCACGCAGGCGGGAGTGAGCAGCAGTCCGTTCAGGAAAATGTAACCGAGCCGGCGAAGCGAAGTCAGCCTCGCCCATTCCGCCACCGGACACTGGATATGCCACCAGTTCAGCAGAGCCGCCGCCAGCAGCGCGACATAATAGACGCCGTGCACGAAGTAATGCACCATGATCCAGTCGTGGATGCTCGGAATGTGGTAGAACGAGAACATCAGGTTGAACAGGAACAAGCCGAACAGCGGCTGCGCGAGGAACTTGAACGGCCTCCAGACGCGAAGCGAGAAGATCGAGCGCCACAGCCAAGCCGGTATGCCGTATATCAGCATCGGCGGAACCATCACGTACGAGATCGCCATATCGGTCATATGGAACGTGAACATCAAGTGGCCGAGCAGGCTCAGCGGACCGCCGTGCACCGCGTAGAGCAGAACGATCGCGAGGTAGAATGCCGCCTGCCGCCCGAACGGAACCCGCTCGCTTCCGGCGAAGCGATCGCGCCACGGCCCGACGACGAACGAATAGAGAGTCGCTACCGCCAGCATGAAGACGAGGAAATAAGGGCTCCACAAGTCGCCGAACGAGAAGTATTCGAGTCCTAACATTTCCGCAACCCCTCCTTTCCATCGATCCTAGACAGTAAGAAAAGAGGCGGGACATCGACCCCCGCCTCTTTGAAGTTTAACCTTTGACGATTACCACCATACCCAATAGCTGGCCATAATGACCATCGTGAACACGACGATGACCCCGAAGATAATTCCCATAATCGGGAACAGGTGTCCGCGATCCTTCATGTGCATCCAGAAGGCAAGCTGTACGAAGACTTGAACGAGAGCCATGCCGATCAGGATGATGTAGGTGAATTGGGAGTTGATCTCGCCCGAAGCCACGGCCGCGAACGCGATCAGCGTCAGCGCGAGCGACAGGACGAAGGCGACGATGTGCTTGCGAGGGCCTTCCACCTTATGGCGTCTAGCCTCTTCGCCGGCAGCCGAATGATTGCTCGACATCTGGTTAGCCCACCTTTCCCATCAGATACACAACGGTGAAGATGAATACCCATACGACGTCGATAAAGTGCCAGTAAATCGCGGACACGTAGATCTTCGGCGCCGTGACGACGGTCAGCCCCTTCTTCAGAACCTGAAGGATGAGAAGACCGATCCACAGAATCCCGAACGCGACGTGGGCGCCGTGGAAGCCGACCAGCGTGTAGAACGAGGAGCTGAACGCGCTCGTCGGCATCTTGTGGCCTTCGTCGATGTAGTTCAGGAACTCGTATACTTCCAGACCAAGGAACCCGAGGCCCAGCAGAATCGTGACCAGAAGCCAGCCGAGCATCGGCTTCACTTTGTTCTTGTGCATCGCTTGAACGGCGAAGACGCTCATCAAGCTGGAGAACAGCAGGATCATCGTGGCGGCGAATACCATCGGGAGCTCGAACAGCTCTTGCGATGTCGGTCCGTCGCCGGTATTGTGGCGAAGAGCCAGGAATGCCGAGAACAAGGTGCCGAACAGGACGGTCTCGGCGCCCAGGAAGAGCCAGAAGCCTAGAACCTTGTTGCGGCCTTCCAGCGTCGCCTTCTCGGGTTCATGAGGCAGATGTCCGTCTGCGTGATCATGAGCACTCATGCGTGAACCCCCTTCTCTTGTTCGTCCTCTTCGATATGGAAGCCGTGATCGTCGAATACCGAGCGGAAGAACATGCAGATGAGAGTGACTGCGATGCCGCCGATGGCCAGATACAGCTTGTCGTACATGAATCCGAAGCCTGCGATAAACAATCCGACGCTCATGATGAACGGAAGGATGGACGGCGAAGGCATATGAATCGGTCCCGGCGGTTCCGCCGGAGTCATCGCGGACTTGCCTTCCATCTTCTCCTTCCACCATGCGTCGTAGCCGCGAACGAGCGGCAGCTGCTTGAAGTTGTATTCAGGCGGCGGAGAAGGAATCGTCCACTCGAGCGAGCGGCCATCTTCCCACGCGTCGGCCTTGGCGTTGCGAGCCTTCGCGGAAGTGACGACGACGTTGATCAGGAAGCAGATCGTGCCGACGCCCATCAGGAACGCACCGATCGTGGAGACCAAGTTCATCGTATCGAAGTCTTGGTTCGGCAGATAGGTCCATACCCGGCGAGGCATGCCCAAGAGGCCCAGGAAGTGTTGAACGAAGAACGTAAGATGGAAGCCGATGAAGAACGTCCAGAACGTCAGCTTGCCAAGACCTTCGTTCAGCATGCGGCCGAACATCTTCGGCCACCAGTAGTGAAGACCGGAGAAGATGCCGAATACCAAGCCGCCTACGATAACGTAGTGGAAGTGAGCGACGACGAAGTAGCTGTCATGGTATTGATAATCGGCGGGAGCTACGGCGAGCATAACCCCGGTGACGCCGCCCATGACGAACGTCGGGATGAAGCCGATCGCGAAGAGCGATGCCGCGGTGAAGCAGATGGAGCCGCCCCACAGCGTGAACAGCCAGTTGAAGATCTTGACGCCCGTCGGTACCGCGATCAGCATCGTGGCGATGGAGAACAGCCCGTTCGCGACGGGGCCGAGGCCGGTCGTGAACATGTGGTGAGCCCATACCATGAAGCCGAGGAACGCGATCAGCACGGTCGCGAATACCATCGAGCTGTAGCCGAACAGCCGCTTGCGCGCGAAGGTGCTCACGACTTCGGAGATGATGCCGAAGGCCGGAAGAATCAGAATGTAAACCTCGGGGTGACCGAATACCCAGAAGACGTGTTCCCACAGAACCGAGCTTCCTCCGTTCGCCGTCTCGAAGAAGTTCGCCTGGAACAGGCGGTCGAACATCAAGGCAACGAGACCGACCGTCAGCACCGGGAAGGCGAAGACGATCAGGGCGGACGTGATGAAGATCGTCCAGGTGAACATCGGCATTCTCATGAAGGACATCCCCGGAGCCCTCATGTTGATGATGGTGGCCATGAAGTTAATGCCGCCGAGCAGCGTGCCGATACCGGCGATCTGCAGGCCGAGCACGTAGTAGTCGACGCCGTGGCCCGAGTTGTAGGTCGGACCGGCGAGAGGGACGTAAGACGTCCAGCCCGCGTCCGGAACGTTGCCGGCGAACCAGCTGATGTTCAGCAGCACGCCGCCGAAGAAGAACGTCCAGAAGCCCAGCGAGTTCAGGAACGGGAACGCGACGTCGCGCGCCCCGATCTGCAGCGGAATGACGGCGTTCATCAAGGCGAACAGGAGAGGCATCGCCGCGAGGAAGATCATCGTCGTTCCGTGCATTGTGATCAATTCGTTGAATGTGTCCGCTCCGACGAAGTCGTTCATCGGCTTGATCAACTGGATCCGGATCATGACCGCTTCCAGACCGCCGACCAGGAAGAACAACCCGCCAGCCATTAAGTACAAGATACCGATCTTTTTGTGGTCAACGGTCGTCAGCCAGTCCATCAAGCCGCGATACCGCTTCACCTTGTGCGCGTGTGCAGCCAAAGCCGCGTACCCCCTTCGTTACAGCCGAATTAGTAGTCGATTTTGTAATTTGCCAAGTATTTGGAGATGCCGTCGAGTTCTTCGTCCGTCAGACCGACATCCTTGGCAGAAGGCATCGTCGCACCCGGCTTGACGCTTTGAGGATCGGTGATCCATTCCTTCAGGTTATCTTCGATCGGCTTCTCGTCGTTGTAGAGAATGCCGCCGATGGTCTCGCGGCTGCCGACGCCCGTCAGGTTCGGCGCGCTCGCTCCGCTGTTGGTCTCGCCGACAGCGTGGCAGGACAAGCACTTGCTCTCGAACGCTTCCTTGATCTTGGCGTCCTCCGGCACGACGGCAGGCGACTTCATCGCGGCGACCCAACGGTCGAACGACGCTTGGTCGACGGCCTTCGCCTTGAAGTCCATCAAGCTGTGCGAAGGTCCGCACAACTCGGCGCACTTGCCGCGGAAGATGCCTTCCTTCGGAAACTCGAGGTACATGCGGTTCGTAACGCCCGTGTTCGTGTCCATCTTGCCTCCGATGGACGGAATCCAGAAGGAGTGCTTGACGTCGGCCGACGCCAGCTCGAAGGAGACCTTCTTGCCGGTCGGAACGACCAGTTCCTGGGCGGTGACGATTCCGTATTCCGGATATTCGAATTCCCACCAGTATTGATGCGCGGTTACCTTGACCTGCAGGGCGTCCTTATCCTTGGAGTAATCCTTGGAGAGCCCGAACACCGTGTTGATCGTCGGCACGCCGAGAATCAGCAGCAGGATCAGCGGGATGACCGTCCAGATAATCTCCAGCTTGTGGTTGCCTTCCACTTGCTTCGGAATCGTGTTGTCGCCCTTGCGCCGGCGGAACCGGATCAGGACATAGATACAAATCGCGAAGACAACAACGACTACGAGCGTCATGATGCTGATCGACAGCTTCATCAGGTTAAATTGCTCTTCGGCAACAGGGCCTTGCGGTTTCAGCGTCGACAGATCATCTCTGCCGCAAGCCGACAAGAGGAACGCCATCCCTGCCAAGAGCGGGATCAACCGCTTCATAACACGCCACCGATTCATCATTTTCATCCCCATCTCGACGTTTTCATAGACTGTCTAACTCGTGGCGGCAACAGCCTACGTGTGGTTCACGGATGTCTGCAAAATCAACAAACGTTCCTAATCACTCTAATAAATATAAAGATTGGCATGTCATTTTGTCAATGTTCACAGAACAGTTCACAAATTGTTCTCAAAACTGTCAAAATCGTTGGGGCCGTAAGGTTTTTCGCCTTCCGGCGAACCGCTTGCAAGCGTCTTCGGACCCCCTCCGCCGACCGTCGCAAGCGTTTTCCGGTCCCGGACATCCGAACCGTCCGACACAAGTTCTCCCCATCATCTTTTGCCAAAGTCACCGGGTTTTATGTACGGGAAGGGAGCATACTTTTCGTCCGCCCGGCTAACCCTACGCCTAGAAAGCTTCTCCCGAGGAGGAAGGAACCATGGCTGCCCGTCGTCACTCGCCCCTGGGGCATCGGATATTGGCCGTCGCATGCGGCTTGGCTCTCGTCGGAAGTCTCGCCGCCTGCAATTACACCTCCTATTATCAGAAGAGCGCCCACGATTACTCCAGCCGCGCGAAGAACGATCCCAAGATGACGCGCGTCCGCTCCTACGGCGCGTCCACGGGCGATCCGAAGCAGCACGAGAACCGTTACTTCGAATACAGCTCCAAGCTGTCCTACGACGTCAAGGCTCTCCCCGGCGTGAACTCGGCCATCGTCATGCTGACCGACAAGAACGCCTACGTCGCCATTCTGACGGATTGGACGGCGACGGGAACGAAGTCCCACGGCGGCGCGGCCACCCGGGAGCAGGACAATACCGGGACGACCGAGGGAGTGTACAACGTCGACACCGGCGGCACGACGAACGTCGGGCCTCGGCTGGCGACCCCGTACAATTCTTACTTTACCCACAAGGACGTCTCCGATCTCTCCTCGGAGCTGAAGCAGGTGATCGGGGATACGGTTCGGCGGGGCCACCCCCGCGTTCAGGAGGTCCACATCTCCGCGAACCGGGAATTCGTCAACCAGATGCTCGAATTCGCCAAGCTCTCGTGGGGCAACAAGCCGCTGGCCCCCCATACGCAGTCGTTCAACCGGCTCGTGCAATACATGTTCGCGAACGGCGGCGACATCCCCCTGCCGCTGTACGAGCATCCGCCGGCGACCCGATAGCAACGATCGAACCGCCTTGGCTCTTAGGCCAAGGCGGTTCTTTTGCATCCGTTTCTTCTATTTTATAGCGCCTTCTCCGCAGGCTCTCCCGCGGCGCTCCATTGCCCCTTCGTCCCGCCATCCGGGGTGAGGCTCGTGAAGGCGGCGTTGAAGGAGCCGAGGGCCGGCAGCGCATCTATGCGAGGCGAACGATCGGGACTTCCGGGAGAAGAAACAAAAAGGGACCGGCCGCATGCCGCAGGGCTGCCTGGCCGATCCCCTCCCCGCTTCGTCAGGATGCCGGGGAATTTAATTTAACCAACTCTCGCTCCACGAGGAGAGTCAATTCTTCTTCGTAACCGCCTGTTATTCGGTATTTGCGGATGTAATCCTTGACAAACTTGCGCGGGTCCTTGGGCCGGAAAATTCTGGTTAGTTCTCTAAGACTCTCCTGAACTTCGTTGTGGCTTCGTTTTGCCATTGCGATTCCCTCCCGGCGGAACGAGTCCCGCAAGTTGATCTGACGCTCACATACACCCCTGTTGTCGACAAATTTAATCCTGCATGAACTCATTATACCAGTTATCGGCCGGGGGCGAAAGCGAAACCGTCAGACTTGGACTTCAAACCAGTGTCTCGTTCCGGACAGGGAGAACCGGCTGCCGGGCCTCAGCTCGTAGACGATTCCGGGCTCGAGGCGCTCGCCTCCGGACAGGAACGTTCCGTTGGAGGAGTCGTGGTCCTCGAGCAGGAACAGCCCCCTCTCCGCCTCGAACTTCAAGGAACAGTGCCTGCGGCTGACTTCGCCGGCGTTATAGGGAAAGGCGAGGCCGCATTGGGTAGAATCCCGGCCGAGAGTGAGCCAGCGCTCCGTCACCCGGAAGCCGCTCCCGGCGAACTCCCCTTCGACGCCCCAGAGGCGCGGACTTCCTTCTTCGGCCGGGAGCGCGGCCTCCGGCCCGGCCGGCATCGCCGGGAGCGGCCGCGTGTAATCGGGCGCCTGCGCCCCCAATCCGGCGGCGAACTCGGCGTCCGGGTCCCCCGGATCGCCGGCCCGCTCGCCGCCGGCGGTCTGGAGTACGCTCGCGGGCTCCCTGCGATCGGTATCCGCGGCCCCGAGCGCCGTATCGGCGCCCCCTAGCTCGTTATCGGCGTCCGCCTTCTCCTCGAGGACGTCGTCGTCGTCTTCCGGGATATTCTTGGCCCTCGCCGTCATCTGAAGGAAGGCGATGACGGCCACTGCCGCCGCCGCGATTCCGATTCCCATCGCCGCCAGCAGCGGCAGCGTTCCGACTCCTTGGGCGGCGGGCATCGCCGCCCGGTCCGCCGCTTCCGCGGACGTTGCTCCGAATCCCAACCAACATGCGGTTCCCGCCGCCGACAATCGCGCGATCTTCCGACGGATTCGCGTTCCCGGGGCGGTCTCTCTCTGCGGATGTTCCCGGGCGCGCCCGAACGCGCGCCCGCTCGTCACCAACGCCCGCGGGCCGGATCGTCCGATCCGGTCCACGACCGTCAACATCAATTCAATCCCCCCTTTGCCATATATATCGGAACGAACGGCCAACGGCTTCACCCCCGGATCGACGCGAACCTCGATCTATATTGTAAACGCTTACTATTCCAGTTAAAAAAGAGTGTCCTTCACGAGCTGGACGTATAGATAGTATACCGAAATTAACGGCGGCCTTCAACGATCGCCATCCAATTTTTAGTCGATTTTAAGATTGCCGCCTTCCTCGTCCGCCCGAGACCGTTCCCGGAGCCGCAGCCGGGAGGGAATGCGGTCCCGGAACTCGTAGAAGGCCGGCTCTTCGGCGGCGGAGAGCCGCTCCGCGCCCCATCTCTTCAATTGCGCTTCCGATATTTTGACCTCCCGCCGCAAGACTATGCAGGCCGCCACCTCCTCTTCGCCGCCTCCCGCAGGCACGCCGTAGACGACGGCGTCCTCGACCGCCGGATGGCGGATCAGCTCGCGCTCGACCTTGGCGGGGTAGACGATCGTATCTCCCTTCCGGATGAGATCCAGCTTGCGGTCGGCGAAGGAGAAGAAGCCGTCTTCGTCCGCGGTCGCCATATCCCCCGTCCGCAGCCACCCTTCCCGCAGAACGGCGTCCGTCTCTACCGGACGGTTCCAATACCCCGCCATCACCTGCGGGCCGCGGATCGCCAACTCGCCGACCTCTCCGGGAGCGAGCGGCTTCAGGCTGTCCCCTCCGACGATCCGCGCTTCCGTATCGGGCAGCGGAATGCCGATCGTTCCCGGCCGCCCGAACCGGTTCGCCGGTTGGGCGAGAGAGGGAGCCGCCGTCTCCGCGAGCACGTAGCTCCCCTTCAAGCGGCCGGGCGGCAGCGCCCCTCCGCCCTTCGGCAGAGCCGCCAGCATCCGCGCGAGAGCCTCCTTGTCCCCGTAATGCCAGGCCGCATGCTGAACCGCCCCCGCGATCAGGTTGGCGTGGGTCAGCATGACGCCCTTGGGCGTTCCCGTCGTCCCTCTCGTGTAGCGGATCGCCGCGAGCCGCTCTCCCGCTTCCGGATCGACGGGGAAGCCGTCCTCCTTCGGAAGCCGCCCGAGAAGGGAACCCCATGGCACGACCGCGCCCGAACGATAGAGGGCCGCCTTATCCCCCCGGGACAGCGGCGGCAAGGGCGGGAAGGCCGGCAGCCTGGCGCGAAGCGAAGAGAGCGCGCCGGTCTTGGCCGCCGCGACGATCTTCCCGACCTCCGTCCCGGTCCGGAGCGCCGCCGCCCGCGCCAGGGCGGAATCCGGCGCCACGAGAACCTTGGCCCCGGTCTCGGCGAGCCGCCGGCGCGCCTCCTCGTCCGGAAGATCGTCTTCCATCGGCACGGCGACGGCCTGGGCGAGCAGCGTCCCGTAGAAGGCGACGAACGCCTGCGGGCCCTCCGGCAGCATCGTCGCCACCCGCTCCCCGCGGGAGATTCCCAGGCCGAGGAGGCCGTTCGCGAATTGGCGGCAGGAGCGGTACAGCCGGGAACATGTCCAAGCGGAGTTCCCCCAGATCAGCTTCGCCCCGGGCTCCTTCGCGGCCAGCTCCGCCAGCAGCCCGGCGGCGTTCCCGGCGGGGTACTCGCAGGATGGGGCGACCTGCCACGGATACCGCGACAGCCACGGGCGGTTCCGACGATCGGCTTCATCTACGTTCACTTCTTTCTCCCTCTCTCTCCTCATTCCTAGTCAACTTTATTCCGCCGCACTCCCCGTCTATGCCTCCCTTGCCGGTCAAATAAAAAGAAACGAACCCCCGTCCGGCGCTTCGGACGGGGGTCGTTCCCGATCGATGAATCGATTTATAATTCCTCTTGCTTCAGCACGTACTCGTCCTCGTCGAACAGCCATTTGCCGTCCTTCTTGACGAGCTCGTTGCCTTGAATCAAGCGAAGCTTGACGCCTTCCTTCTTCGCCTCCGCGAGCTTGGCCTGCACGACGATCGCGCGATCCTCGGAGTAGCTGACGATCGCCGTCTTCTCGATCGAATATTGAATATCGACTTCCGCGAACGATTGCTTGAGGGACTCTACCGTCTCGTCCAAGCCGTCGAACGGGACGACCGTCTTCCGGAACGCCTCCGTATCCTCCGCGTTGAAGGCGTCGTTCTGGGCCTTGAGCAGCGCTTCGATGGCCGTCTTCTCGGCCTCCGGAACGGCGACCGCCTTGTCGAGCAGAGCTTCCGGCTTGTCGTATTCGATGGCCAGCTGCTCCATGTCGTAGATCAGCCATTGGCCCGAAGCGTTCGGCCGCAACGTATACAGCATGTCGGAGACGTTGTCGAAGTAGAAGTCTCCGCTTACCCGTACCGTATGCTCCTTGGTGGCGACCGTCGCCTCTTGCTTGCTGTACTCTACGACCTCCTTGCCGAGGAATGTCGTGGAAGTGAGGGTCTCTTTGTCCGGACTCTTCGCCACGTCTTCCTCGAAGTACGGCCTCAGCGGGGAATCTGGCGAGAACAGAGTCAAGTAATCCGCCTTCTTGGGGGATGCTTCCAGGGCCGGAATCTTGTCGAATAGGCTCAGAACGGCTGCCGCCTCTTCCGCGCTGGGCCCCTTGTCCGCGATCTGAACGGTGCTCGTCGCCGCGTCCCAGTTCACGTTCTTGCCCGACAGCGCGGCGATGAAGCGGACCCCGACGAGCGTGCGCCCGTTCACCGACTTCAGCTGTCCGTTGGCCGGCACGGTCTGCCCGTCCACGAACGCGACGTCTCCGCCTACCGACATCTGGAGCTCGTGCTCGGCGGACTTCGCCTTGATCGTCTTGGTCTTCGCTTCGTACTGAATCGAGTAGCCCAGCTGCGTGAACAACGAGCGGAATTCCACGTAGGTGCTGCCGCTAAGGCTGACCGGAGGATTCGCGAACTGAAGCGGCTCCCCATTAAGCAGAACCTGGATCGGCTTGGCCTGGCCCGCCGCGGACGCCGTTCCGGCCAATCCGAACAGCAGCAGCGCGCTTGCTCCGAACAACGCTAATTTTCTCATAAACTCTACTCCCTATCTCCCATGGTATGGAAACCACTCTTCAGCTTAAGGCAGAACGCCCGCCATTGCAACGGGTCGCCGCTTAATTGATTCCGAGGTCGCGAACTTGGGCCTTCGCTCTTGTCAACGAACTGGGAGAATTCTTATGGAAAAAAGGAGAAGTCACGACAACAGGCTTCGCAGCTCCTGAAGGGTCGGCCTCCGAAACCGCACGACGATCTTCCCGTCCTCGGTCCGTACGTCCTCGATCTTGAGCAGCTTCGGCAGCTCGTCCTGCAGCGGGATCGTGACGTCGCCGACGGTCCCTTCGGGCAGCGCGACGTCCTTCAGCTTCGCTTCCTGCACTTCCGCGACGAGGTTCGGGCTCTCCCACTTCAGGCGGTAAAGAATATGCAGGCCGAGCGGCACCCGTTCCTTCCACTTCACGTTCACGTCCGCCGCGAGCAGCCCGCCTTCGAGGCGGAACCGTGCTCCCGTGACGGTCACGCCAGGCTGGTATTCGGGGTTAGCGGCCAATTGCTTCTTGCTCAGATTGTCGACATCGACCTCCGACAGCGTCAGCTCGGGCGTCAGGTTGCGGACCATGTCCAGCGCCCGGCTCTCGAGCGGAACCTCCTCGTAGGCGAGATCGAGCGGTTCGGACGGAGCGACGTAATAATATGCGCCAACCGCGGCCCCGGCGACGAGAAGGACGAGGACGACGAAGGCAATGAACAATTTTCTCACGGATAGATCCTCCTTCCGCCGATTCGAATAAAGACGGATTGACTTCCGGCTCATGTAAGAGTATAACATTAGATAAAATTCCATGACGGGAACACGTTCCCCGCACCCCTCGATCCCCAGAGAGTCGGCGATTCGCTGAGAGCCGACGGTCGAGCCCGGCGGAATATCCTCCCCGAGAAGCCGCGCCGAAGCCGGACCTGCCGGTTAAGCGCGGACGGCGGCCCCCGTTACGGGATGCGTCCACACCGGACGCGCTTGAAGCGCCTGGCCTTCGCGTCTCTTCGGAGTCGCCGGGTTAGGAACGAGGGTGGTACCACGGATTCGATCCGTCCCTTTCGGGGACGGTTTTTTTGCGTTCGCCGGACCCTTCGCCTATGCCATCAGCAGGATTAACTATTCATGATATAAAAAGAGAGGATGACCCCTCATGACGACCCCATCTCCGGAAGCCCAAGTTCGACTGGAAGACATTCTGCACGCCCACCGCGTCCTGCAGAACGTCGTCGTGCCGACCCCGCTCCAGCACAACCGCGGCCTGTCGGCCAAGTACGGCTGCAACGTCTACCTGAAGCGCGAGGATCAGCAGATCGTCCGCTCGTTCAAGATTCGCGGAGCCTACAATCTGATCTCTTCCCTCCCCGAGGAAGAACGGAAGAACGGCGTCGTCTGCGCCAGCGCCGGCAATCACGCCCAAGGCGTCGCCTATTCGTGCAAGGCGCTCGGCATCCGAGGCATCGTCTACATGCCGACCACGACCCCCCGCCAGAAAATCAACCAAGTGAAATTGTTCGGCGGAGACTTCGTCGAGGTGCGCCTCCTTGGGGACACGTTCGACGACGCTTACGCCGAGGCGGTCCGCGTCAGCGAGCGGGAAGGCCTGCCGTTCGTCCATCCGTTCGACGATCCGCGCATCGTCGCGGGCAACGGCACCGTCGGCAAGGAGATCGTCGAGGCGAGCAAGGAGCCGATCGACGTCCTGCTCGTCACGGTCGGCGGGGGAGGCCTCGCCGCCGGCGTCGCGGCCTACGTGAAGAAGGTCAGCCCTTCCACCGTCATCATCGGCGTAGAGCCGGAAGGGGCGGCCTCGATGCTCCGCTCCCGGGAAGCGCGCGAGGTCGTCGCCTTGAGCGAGATCGACAAGTTCGTCGACGGGGCGGCGGTCAAGCGGGTCGGCGACCTGACGTTCGCGATGAGCCAGGAGCTGCTGGACGACGTCATCGCGGTGCCCGAGGGAAAGGTATGCACGACGATTCTGGAGCTGTACAACGAGCACGCGATCGTCGCCGAGCCGGCGGGCGCCTTGACCGTGGCGGCTCTGTCCTCCCTGGCCGACCGTCTGGCGGGCAAGAACGTCGTCTGCATCGTGAGCGGCGGCAACAACGACATCGACCGGATGCAGGAGATCAAGGAGCGCTCGATGATCTACGAGGGCCTCAAGCACTACTTCACGATCAACTTCCCGCAGCGCGCCGGTGCCCTTCGCGAATTCCTGGACGACGTGCTCGGACCGAACGACGATATCGTCCAATTCGAATATACGAAGAAGCATAACAAAGAGAACGGCCCCGCGCTCGTCGGCATCGAGCTGAAGAGCCGCGAGGACTACGAGCCTCTCATCGAGCGGATGAACCGCAAGGGCTTCGTGTACATGGAGCTCAACAAGGATCCTCTGCTGTTCAACCTGCTCATCTGATCGGGAGCAGGTCAGCGTCCCCCGGAAGGGGGGCTTTTTTTGTCGAACTTTCCGATATAATAGGAAGAACTACATGGGAAAATGGGAGAGTGCGAGATGAGAGACAGGGCAAGCCGATGGATGAAGCGGTCGCTCCCGGTCGCGTTGGCCGCGGCGGCGTTCGCCGGCCCCGCGCCGCACGGCATGGCGGAGCCGAAGCTGACCTTCCAGGAGGCGGTCAACGTTTATTATGGAAGCAACGTTAGCAGATCAAGCGTCGGGGATCTCAACAACGACGGCCACCAGGATCTGATTCTAATGGATCTAGCCGCAAAAAAGATCGTCGCATTAATCGGCAACGGGGACGGAACGTTCCAACCTCCGTTGCCTGTCGACGACGGCAAAGTTTCGAAGGGGGCGGCTATAGCCGATTTCGACGGAGACGGCTATCCGGATGTGGCTTATTCCAATGCGAGCGGCAATTCCGTTGTCGTACGTCTCGGCAATGGGGACGGGACGTTCCGAAGCGGCTCAACGTCTCCGGTCGGCTCCGAGCCGCTTGGGATGAAGGCGGCCGATTTGAATGCAGACGGCATCCCCGACCTGGCCGTTGCCAACAACACTTCCGGTACCGTCTCCATTCTTCTCGGGAACGGCGACGGCTCCTTTTATCCGGCTGTCGACATCGCGGTGGACTCGTTGCCTCGGAATCTCGAGGTGAAGGATTTCAACGGAGACGGAATCGTCGACATCGCCGTCACGAGCAACGGGACCGACCGGGTGAATATCTTGCTGAGCACCGGGGATGGATTCCATTTCACGAGAATCGCTCAATCCGTCGGTAATTCCATCGAGAATCTTACGTCGGGGGACTTCAATTCGGACGGCAAACCGGATCTCGCCTTCGCCGTCAACGGGGAGAACAAGATTTCCGTCGTGCTTGGGACGGGGAGCGGAACGTTCACGACCCCCCAATGGTACGATGCGTGGCAATACCCCATAGATGTCGTAACCGGCGATTTCAACGGAGACGGAATTCTCGATTTGGTCGGGACGCCCCAAACGAATCCCAATTTCCTTATTCTGCTCGGCAAGGGAGACGGAACGTTTACCGCAACCGTTCATCCTTACCCGGTGAATGGAAATGGAAGTATCTACTTAAGCGCGGGGGATTTCAACGAGGACGGCATCTCGGATGTCGTGTTCACCGGCTTAATCAACCACGCCGGTCTATTGCTGAGCAAGGCGGAAGGAACGCTGGCGTTTGAGAAGAGCGATTACGAGGCTGCGGAAAATGCCGGGACCGTCTCGGTGACCGTCAAAAGGACTGACGGAACGCATGGCCGGACGACAATCGCCTATACAACCTCCGACGGCACGGCAACCTCGGGCGACGATTACGTTGCCGCCAGCGGCGCGCTCGTGTTCGAAGATGACGAGACGAGCAAGACGATCGATATTTCGCTCGTGAACAATGACAGTAATTCCCCAACGGCTCGCCGCTTCGGGATTACGCTCTCCCAACCGTCCAACGGCGCGCTGCTTGGAGCTCAGGCGACGGCAACGGTGTCGATCTTGGAGGACGATCCCGCGCCGGATACGTCGGCGCCTGTGGTCGACGCGGCGAAGTTCTCCGCCGTCGACAACTACAGCGGCACGCCCGACCGCTTGGAGGGCGCTGCCGGAGCCGTTGGCGAGGCGGACGCGGACGTGCGCGCGTACGCCTGGAACGACGCCGATTCCGACGGCGTCGTGGATGCCGGCGAGCTCGGCTCGCCGATCGCGCTGGGCGTCAGCGCCGCCGACGGCTCCGTGGCGGCCGCCGATATCGGCGATCTGCCGCCGGGCGCGTACCGCTTCGTCGTTACCGCAACCGACGCCGCGGGCAACGAATCTGCTCGTGACCCGGGCTCGGTCGTCGCGGTGACGCTCGTCAAGGGCGACGAACCGCTTCCGCCGGATACGTCGGCGCCTGTAGTCGATGCGGCGAAGTTCTCCGCCGTCGACAACTACAGCGGCACGCCCGACCGCTTGGAGGGCGCTGCCGGAGCCGTTGGCGAGGCGGACGCGGACGTGCGCGCGTACGCCTGGAACGACGCCGATTCCGACGGCGTCGTGGATGCCGGCGAGCTCGGCTCGCCGATCGCGCTGGGCGTCAGCGCCGCCGAAGGCTCCGTGGCGGCCGCCGATATCGGCGATCTGCCGCCGGGCGCGTACCGCTTCGTCGTTACCGCAACCGACGCCGCGGGCAACGAATCTGCTCGTGACCCGGGCTCGGTCGTCGCGGTGACGCTCGTCAAGGGCGACGAACCGCTTCCGCCGGATACGTCGGCGCCTGTAGTCGATGCGGCGAAGTTCTCCGCCGTCGACAACTACAGCGGCACGCACGACCGCTTGGCGGGCGCTGCCGGGGCGGTTGGCGAGGCGGACGCGAACGTCGCCGCCTACCCGTGGAACGACGCCGATTCCGACGGCGTCGTCGACGCGGGCGAGCTCGGCTCGCCCATCGCGCTGGGCGTCAGCGCCGCCGACGGCTCCGTCGTGGCCGCCGACATCGGCGATCTGCCGCCGGGCGCGTACAAGTTCGTCGTCACCGCGCGCGACGCCGCAGGCAACGAGTCGCCTCGCGACGCCTCCACGGTCGTCGCGGTGACGCTCGTCAAGGGCGACGAACCGCCTCCGCCGGATACGTCGGCGCCTGTGGTGGACGCGGCGAAGTTCTTCGCCGTCGACAACTACAACGGCACGCCTGACCGCTTGGCGGGGGCTGCCGGAGCCGTTGGCGAGGCGGACGCGGACGTGCGCGCGTACGCCTGGAACGACGCCGATTCCGACGGCGTCGTGGATGCCGGCGAGCTCGGCTCGCCCATCGCGCTGGGCGTCAGCGCCGCCGACGGCTCCGTGGCGGCCGCCGATATCGGCGACCTCCCGCCCGGCACGTACCGCTTCGTCGTCTCCGCGCGCGACGCCGCGGGCAATGAATCTCCCGGCGACGCATCCGCGGTCATCGCGGTAACGCTCGCCAAGGGCGACGAGCCGCACGCGCCGGATACGTCGGCGCCTGTGGTGGACGCGGCGAAGTTCTTCGCCGAAGACAACTACAACGGCACGCCCGACCGCTTGATGGGCGCTGCCGGAGCCGTTGGCGAAGCGGACGCGAACGTCGCCGCCTACCCGTGGACCGACGCCGATTCGGATGGCGTCGTGGACTCGGGCGAGCTCAGCTCGCCCATCGCGCTGGGCGTCAGCGTCGCCGACGGCTCCGTTCCGGGAGCCGATATCGGCGATCTGCCGCCGGGCGCGTACCGCTTCGTCGTCACCGCGACCGACGCCGCGGGCAACGAGTCGCCTCGCGACGCTGATTCAGCCGTCGCGATTACGCTGACCAAGGGCGATGCGCCCGAACTGCCGGAGCCCGACACATCGGCGCCGACTTGGCCCGAAGGCGGTAAACTCGCCGCCTCGCGCATCTTAACGTCGAGCCTTACCTTGACGTGGCCTTCCGCCTCGGACAATGTCGGGACGACGGGCTATGAGATTTTCAAAGACGGCATCTTCCTAACCTCGACCGATCGCAATACCGCTAGCTTCAAAGTAACGGGATTGAAGGCGGGGACGAAATACGTCTTCTCCGTGCGGGCCTTGGATGCGTCGGGCAACCGAAGCGAAGAGCTGGCGGCATCGGTTCGAACGACCTCGGGCACGTATGCTCCGGTTCTCTCGTCGGATTCGAAGCTGCACACCCTTAGCCTGACGGTTGGGGGTACCTCATTCGAACTGGCCCCGGCCTTCGATCCGGACATCTCCGAGTACAGGGCGGATACCGCCGAAGCTCGGATCGTCCTCCGATTCGAAGCGAACGCAGCCGCCAAGGTCCGAATAAACGGCCAGGACGTATCCGGAGTCTATGAAGCCTTGCTTCAGCCGGGTGATAATCTGCTGACATTCGATATTCAAGCGGAAAACGGCGAATCGAGAACGTACCGGGTTACCGTCGTTCGCCATGTCCCCGATCCGGGACCGGAACTTCCGGCTCCATTCGGCGACATGGTCGGCCACTGGGCGGAAGCGTCCATCCGGGAAGCCGCGTCGCTCGGCTTGATCAAGGGCGACGATCGCGGGAACTTCCGCCCGGACGACGAAGTGACCCGCTCCGAATGGCTCGTTATGTTGTCCCGGGCTTTGAAGCTACAGAGCAGCTCGCCCGAGAGCGCTCTGCCGTTCTCCGACGCCGGCCGAATCCCGGCTTGGGCGCGCGACCAGATCGCCTCCGCCGTCTCGAGCGGCATCGCGAACGGCTATACGGACGGTTCCTTCCGCCCGCTCGCGGCCGTATCCCGCGCGGAGTTTGCCGCGATCCTGGCTCGCTCCCTGCATTGGGAACCGCAGACCGCGAACGCGCCAGCCTTCGCGGACGCATCCGACATCCCGGCTTGGGCGCTCCCTTCCGTTCAAGCGGCGGTTCAGCACGGCGCGCTGGAAGGGCGAAGCGGCGGCCGGTTCGAGCCGAACGCCACGGCCACGCGGGCCGAAGCCGCGACGATCCTCACGCGGCTCTCGAAGCTGACCGATCCGAAGTCGTAACCCGCTCTCCGAGAATCGAATAGGCTCCTCGCCGGTTCGCTCAGCACGATGGTCGCCCATCTCCTCGTCGTACCGCCCACAAGGCTGCTCCCAAGGTCTCGCGCCGAAGGAGCGGCCTTTTTCTTATTTTCACCATCCGCCTGTCGGCCGTTTATCGGGAATTTACACGGCTCCGGTAACATTAAGATAGAACAAGGACCGTCCTCTTAGCGGTATGACATTCCGCCGGTTGGGGGAACAATCTGCATGAACGACTTGCAAAGGGGAGAAAATGGATGCTGGAGATCGCGAACCGAATCGGTACGCTCAAAATTCTCATCGTCTATGCCAGCTTCGGGGATGGACACCGGCAAGCCGCGCTCGCGCTTAAGCAAAGCTTCTCCGCGATCGGAGTCGGTCAAATCATGCTGCTCGACCTGCTCGCCGAATCCCATCCGCGCCTGAACGAGTTCAGCCGTTTTTTCTATATGAAAAGCTATTCCCTGTGGCCCCAGGTCTACGGTTGGATGTACGACGCGACCCGAAGCATGAAGCCGAATTCCCTCTTCTCCCATTGGCTTCATTCGATCGGAGCGGTGACGCTGCGGCGCCTGATCGACAGGGAGCGTCCCGACGCCGTCGTTCACACGTTCCCCCTGCTCGTTCTCCCGTCCATCTCCCGCAAAGGGCTTCCCCGCATTCCGATGTACAACGTCGTTACGGACTTCGACCTGCATATGCGCTGGGTTCACCCGAAGGTGGACAAATATTACGTCGCCACGGAGGATCTGCGCGACGAACTGGCGAGAACCGGAATCCCGATCGCCCGCATCGCCGCGACCGGCATTCCCCTGCGCTTCGCCAGCGCCCCGAGCCGTCCCGCGGCAGCCACGGCGGAGCGCTTCGGACTCGATCCCTCCCGGCCGACGGTGCTCGTCATGGCGGGAGCCTACGGCGTCTTGTCCGGCGTTCGCGAGCTGTGCCGCCGGCTGGCGGATTCCCAGGGGGCCCAGATCGCCCTCGTCTGCGGCCGCAACCGCGCCTTGGAGACGGCGATGCGGCACGAATTCGGGGCGGAGGGCTGCGGCGTGCGGGTGTTCGGTTATATCGAACGGATCGACGAATTAATGGGGCTGTCCGCCTGCATCGTGACCAAGCCGGGAGGCCTGACGCTCTCCGAGGCGATGCTCGCGGGACTGCCCATGTTCCTCTACCGTCCCCTGCCCGGGCAAGAGAGGAACAACGCCAGGTACTTGGCCGCCAAAGGCGCGGCCGTCGTCTGCAAGACTCCCCGGGAGCTGGCGGCTTCTATCGCCGGGTTGTTGGGTAATCCTTCGCAACGGCATCAGATGCAGGCGGCCATCGGCGCTCTTCGCAAGGAAGGGGCCGCGGACCGGATCGCTCTCGACATCGTACAGGATTTGCCTGTAATCTAAGGATATGGATCCCGAATCCGGAACGCATGCCGGGCGTCTGCGTAGAAGAATAAAGACGTAAAGGAGTCAGTTCCGGTGAAATCAGCTCAAGCGAAGGCGCTGTTCGCTCCCGAGATGTCTCTGCTGGCTATCGTCCTTTATCTGGTCGAGTTCGTCCGGGGCGCCGCCCTCATCAGCTTCCTGCCGATCTACGGCAAGAACGCCCTCGGTCTCGACCTCGACGTCATCGGCGTCGCCATCACCGCCCACTATCTGACGGATACGGCGGTCAAGCTGGCGATCGGTTATTTGATGCATCATCTGTCCGTCCGCCTGCTCGTCAGCGGAGGGCTCGTCCTCTCGCTGGCGGGCATTCTGTTCATCGGGTACGCTTACTCGCCATGGATGTTCATAACGGCGTCGGCCCTGTACGGAGTCGGGATCTCCCCGATCTGGATCGTCTGCTTGACGAAGGTGCGGGAGAACCGGAGGGCAACCCAGATGGGCGTCCTCTATACGATCTGGCTCGTCGGGCTCGGCACGGGCCCGGCGGTGACGAACTTCACGCTCGAGAGAAGCGACGACCTGACGTACTGGATCATGGTCGCCGTCTCCGGCGCCGCCTGGCTGCTGTCGCTGTTCATCCCTCACGCTTCCCACGCGGAAGTGGATTACGTGCCGTTCCGGCGACAGCTCGCCCTATTGGGGGACAGGCTTCGGGAGATGAATCTGCTGCTGCCCGGCATGGTGCTTCAGACGCTCGCCGCCGGCATGCTCGTCCCGATTCTTCCGAGCTTCGCCGAAGGGCATCTCGGCCTGAGCCATTCCCAGTATTCGCTGCTGCTGCTGATCGGAGGCGGCTGTACGGCGGCCGGCCTCATTCCGATGGGGCGACTGTCGGATCATCTGGGCAAAAAGTGGTTCCTCGTCGTCGGCTTCGTTCTCTTCGGCCTCGCCCTGTGCGCCTTGACGGGAATGACGACCCTCGGCTTGGCATTCGCTTGGGCGTTCGTGCTGGGAGCCGCTTACGCGGCCGTGCTGCCCGCCTGGAACGCCCTGCTCGCGGCCTACGTGCCTCCGGGGCAGCAGGGGCTCGGCTGGGGGGTGTTCTCGACCGTCGAAGGAGTCGGCGGCTTGATCGGCCCCAGCCTCGGCGGCGTTCTGGCGACGTCGTTCGGAGAATCGACGGTCGTGCGGCTGGCGGGAGGCATTTTTATTCTGATCAGCTTGTTTTATTTGTTGTTCCCATTCCGAATGTTTCGCGGGGAGGGCGCCGCTGGAGACACTGCGAGGTAGAGTATGCTGCTTCATTCCTTAGCTTTGCCGGCCGCGGAACGCTGGCAGGATTTCGTTACTTTTTTCAAAGGGCTCACGCTGGACGACATTCAAGGGTTCCTCGACCGCTATTCGGCGCTCGGCCCGCTTCCGGGCATTCTGCTCCCGCTGCTGGAATCCCTTCTGCCGTTCCTGCCGCTCGTCGTCTTCGTGGTCGCGAACGCTTCCGCTTACGGCATGTGGCTCGGCTTCCTTCTATCTTGGATAGGCGCCTGCGCGGGCGCGTTCATCGTCTTCCTTCTCGCCCGGCGCTTCGGGGGCCGGTACAGCGAACGGATCCGGGGGCGAATGCCGAAGATGGACCGGTTCTTCTCCTGGATCGAGACGAAGGGGTTCACCCCGATCTTCGTATTGTCCTGCTTCCCTTTCTCGCCTTCCGCCCTCGTCAACATCGCTTCGGGGATGTCCAAGCTTCCGCTGCATACGTTCCTGATCGCGATCGCCATGGGCAAGGCCGTCATGATTATTACGTTATCCTTCATCGGGCACGACCTGCGCGCGCTCGTCGACCATCCGTGGCGGCTCGTCGTCGCCGGGCTTGTCCTCGTCGTACTGTGGCTGGCCGGCAAGAAGCTCGAATCCCGCTATCTATAGGGGGCCGGAAGACAACGGAGTTGAGAGATTGCCTTCTGGGGGGATGGCATGAGCTGGGTCAGCGTCATCGGATACACGCTCTCGATCGGAGGCGTCCTGCTGCTTGTGGGCGGGATGCTTTTTGTCGTTCGGCTGATGTCGGACGATTCGGAGCGGTTCAAGGACTTGAAGGAGATGGTCGAGACGCTGATGGGCACGCCGGCGCATCTGAGGCCGAGCCCTCCGGAGGAGAACGACGCCGCCCGCCAGGCGGCCGCGTCTTCGGAAGCATCCTCGACCGGCCGCGCCGCGGTTCCGTTCGAGGAGGTCTGCCCGGCGTGCCGCGAACCGGTCGACCAGACCCACGTGTTCTGTCCTTCGTGCGAGCTGCGGCTTCAGGATTAACCGAGGGCGGCAGGCGGCGTACGAGTAAGCGGGCGACTCGGCATGGACAAGTTTTGGAACGGTGTACATAGGATGGACTTGAGATGGCCGGGATGAACGAGATGGACTGCGCATGGGTTAGGTTGGACTCGGATAGATCAGGACTGGATCAGGATGGAACAAATTGTACCCACGTGGACCGGGATAGATCGATGTGGACCGCGATGGACGGGACGGACTGGAGCGGATTGGGCGGAATAACCCCCTTGCGGCGGTGGAACTCTAGTTGGTGATCGTACCACCGTGCAGGGAAGGGGGAGTGGCCATGTCCGGCGAATATCCGTCCGAGAAGCAGTTGAAGGCGAGCCAGGCCCAATCTCGCGCCGACCGTACCGGCACCGGCAAGGAGAAGGCCAGCCGGCTCCAATCGGAGGCCGACCGCGCCGCCGTGCCCAAGCACGGGTTGTAATCGGGAAGAGCATGCCTGCGAAGGCACAATGAGCGAGGTGACCCGCATATGAGCGAGAACTCCAACAACGACATGCTGCCGATCTCGGGCGAACACGTCGAAGCGGACGGCGTCTACAAGAACGAATGGGGCCGCGAGCTGGAGCTGCAGCGGGGAGACGTATTTCCCCCCGATCCTCAGCTAGGCACGACGGAGTGGGAGTGGGCGGAGATGACCTTCGACAATCACCACGAAGGGACGACCGACCCTCGACTCGTTCCAAAGAAGGACGATATCAACAAACGGGGCAAAATCCTGCATCCCCGCCGCCAGATGGACCGCGGCAAGAAATAAGGCGAGAAAAAGGACCGAAGGGGCTCGGCGCGACTTCGCATCGCGATGCCCTTTCGGTCCTTTTAGGATGTTGGCGCTGCGCCTTGTTGCATCAGTCTCACAGGGCGGGGCCTCAACAAGACGGTTTTTTCCGCTTGTTGTCCCCATCCCGCAAGCCGGGGGCCCCAACAAGACGGTTTTTTCCGCTTGTTGCGCCCGTCCCGAGAGCCGGTCGCGCGGGGCGGGGCCCCGCTTCGGGAGACGCGTGCCCGGCGAAGCCGGCAAAGCGGGAATTTCGCGAGGCCTTCGACCCGAAGCCGCCTGCAAACCTCCGCTATCCCTTCGCCGCGCCCTCGCCTTCCTTGGCGCGCTCGCGCTCCCGCTTCTCCCGAGCCGGGACGGTCGGCGTCTCGTCGTCGTCGCCTCTCTCCCGAAGCTGCCAGTGGTCGATGAGGCGGTCGAGCCGGCGCAGCCGATCCTCGTACGCGAACATCGACGAGGTGATGACGAGCAGGCGGGACCGCGTCACGGCGTCGGCGGCGGAAGCCGTAATCCGCTCCGTCAGCAGCACGCCGTCCTCCAGCGAGGGCGCGGCCGACGCCGCTCCCGGCTTCATCTTGCCCTCCCACTTCCACAGCAGCTGCTCGTGGTAGCCGCACAGCGCCTCGATGTGCCGGTCCGCCGCCTCGTTCCAGGAAGCCTCGCTCGACACGGCCCAGTACTGCTCCTCCACCGCCTCGACGAGGCTCTCCCCCCGCCGCAAGGTCAGCAGCATCTCCTTGTAGACGATGAGCAGCTTCGACCGGCGGATGCGCGAGCGGCGCAGCCATACTCTCTCTTCCGCGAACATCCGGTAATACTCGTCCAGCTTCTTCAGAATCGACTCCAGCTTCTCCTGCTCCTCGCGGAACACGCTCTCCTTCAGCTCGTTGGACACCGACGTCCGCAGCAGCCGGGAGAGCAGCTCCTGTCCCTCCTGCACGAGGCGCATGAAACGGCCGCGATGCCGGGGAGGCACGATCGCGACGTTCACGAGGAAGGCCGAGCTGATGCCGAGCAGCAGCCCGGCCAGCCGGTCGAGCGCCACGGGCCAGCCTTGGCTGCGCGCCTCCATGACGACGACGACCGCCACCAGCGTCAGGCCGATCGTATCCTCGATCTTCAGCTTCAGACAGAGCAGGATGACGAGAATGCACACAAGGCCGACCGAGATCGGCGTGCTGCCCAGCACCCAGAACGCGACGAGGGCGATGGCGACCCCGAGCACGTTGCTCTGAAGCTGGTCGAGTACCTGCATCCAGCTGCGGTAGATCGAAGGCTGAATGGTGAAAATCGCCGTGATCGCCGCCAGAAGCGGCGAGTCGAGACCGAGCCATTCCCCCGCCCAGAGCGCGACGGCCACCGCGAGGCCGGTCTTGAAGACGCGGGCTCCGATCGTCATTCCCGTCCGCTCCTTTCCCGCAACGTAACCGCGAGCTCCGCGAGGTCGCTGCCGTTCGCGACAAGGATCATCCGGTGCTCGCCCGGGGAGTGCTTGCGCGTCGACAGGTCCGCGAAGGAATGGCGGCGCTCTCCCTTCACCGAAGTGCCGCCGGGCACCGTCCTCTCGCTCAGCTTGAACAGCTTCCGGTACGAGCGTCCGCCCGCCCGCGGGAACTCGACGGCCAGCTCCAGCCGCAGCTTGACCGGGTCGCCTTCCGGCACCCGGACTTCATAACGCACGTCCACCGCCCCGCCGACCACCGGGTCCAGGGGCGAAGCTTCCCAGCGCTCGACCGCGATGCCTTCGGGCGGGTTCAGCCCGAACAGCTTCAAGGCGACCGGATGCGCCGACGCGCGGATCAGGCTGCGGCAGCCGTGGCGGAGCACGCCGTCCGTCAGCGGATCGGCCCCGAGCCACCGGGAGGCCAGCTCCAGAACGAGCTCCGGATGGTCCTTCGAGATATCGTTCAGATTGTTCGCCACGCTGCGCCGGACGTATTCGGAAGGATCGGCCTTCAGCTTCTCGAGAATCGGCAGAACCGGCGACGGGTCCTTCTTGAACGCGGGCAGCGCGTCCGCCCAGGGCAGGCGCGGCCGGCAGCCTTCGCTGGCCAGCCGCCGCACGTGCTCGTCCGGATGCTCCGCCCACCGAAGCATCTGCGCCATCATGCGCTCCGAATCGCGCTTGATGAACGGCCGAACCGCGAACTCCGCGCTCGACAGGGGCGTGAAGCGCTCCAGAGCCCGAATCGACGGCTCCCAATGGTCCAGGCCGAACCGTTCGACGAAGTCGGGGAAAAACAAATAAGGAAATCCCCGGCACTCGCCCGAGATCGCCTCCAAGATTCCCAGCGCCTCCGCGTAGTCCCGGGGCAGCGTCTCTCCCAGGCTCTCGGAGATGCGCCGGATGCGCCCCTTCAGCTCCAGCTCGTCCCATCCGTCCGAGAACACGAGCGCGCGAAATCGCTCCGAATCGAACCTCTCCCATCTTCCGCGGACCCGTTGGGCGAATTCATCTATGAATCGGGTATCGTACATTGCTTTGAGCGGTTCCGCCACGACGGCTCCTCCATCCTTGCGGCTACGACTGTGCCTTCGACATAATAGCTTATTATATCATCCGAAGGAGCCCTTTGCCTCGCCGCGGACGGAGCGAGGCGAGACAAGCCCCCCTTTTTTTCGTCTATCGCCGAATCGCCCCGCCCTATATAATGAAGAACAGCGAAGCGCATCGGGGGAGGAACGGCTCGAGGATGATTCTGTTCATAGTCAACGAGAGAGCGGGCAACGGCCGCGGCGGCCGCGCGTGGCGGATCGTGGAACGGGAGCTGCGGGCGAGGGGAACCGCGTACGAGGTCGTGGCCGAACGGGAGGAAGCGGAAGCCTTCGAGAAGACGAAGGAGATCCTGAAGCGCGGAGGGGTGAAAGCGGTTGCAATCATCGGCGGAGACGGAACGCTGCACGGGCTCCTTCCGCTGCTCGCGGGAAGCGGCATCCCGCTCGGGCTTATCCCCGCCGGCTCGGGCAACGACACGGCGAGAGCGTTCGGCCTTCCGAAGAGCCCGACCGCCGCGCTGGACATCGTGCTGACGGGAAAGCCGCGCCCCGCGGACCTGCTGAGCGCCAGGCTGTCGACCGGGGAGAGCCGGCTGACGTTGACCGCGCTCGCGATCGGGCTGGACGCGGCCGTCGCCGGCGACGTCAACGGCTCGCGCTACAAGAGGTGGTGCAACCGGTTCGGGCTCGGCTCGCTCGCCTACTTGATCGGGCTCGTTCGCGCCTTGTCCCGCTACAAGCCGCGGACGGTCGAAGTAACCGTCGACGGAACGACGAAGGCGTACGAACGCGTCTGGCTGTCCGCCGTCTCGAACGTCGCCAACTACGGAGGAGGCCTGCGCATCAGCCCCGGCGCCCGGCCGGACGACGGGCTCCTGCACGTCTGCGTCGTGCACGGCTGCACCGCGTGGCAGCTGCTGCGCGTGTTCCCCACCATCCTGAACGGCTCCCACGTCCGCACGCGCTACGTCTCCATCCTGCGCGGCGCGGAGATCTCCGTCTCCTCCGCCCGGCCCATTCCGGCGTTCGGCGACGGAGAACCGGCGGGAGAGGCCCCGCTCGACGCTTACGCCTTGCCGGGTCAGCTGCTTTTCATGGCGGCAGGCATCTCCGGATAGCGGAACGGGAACCGGATCTCGAACGTCGTTCCGCGTCCGAGCTGGCTGTACACTTCGATTTTCCCCTGATGGTTGTCCACGATCTTGTAGCTGACCATGAGGCCGAGCCCGGTTCCCTTCTCCTTCGTCGTATAGAAGGGCTGGCCCATCTTGGCCAGCTGGTCCTGCCCGATGCCGGGCCCCTCGTCCGAGATGCGAATGCGCACCGAATCGTTCTCCCGGCTCAGCTTGACGCGAATAGCCCCCCCATCGATCATCGCCTCGATGGCGTTCTTGATGACGTTGATAAACACTTGCTTGATCTGGTTCTCGACCCCGTACACCCACAGCACGTCCCGCCCGAGATCCGTCTCGATGGCGATGTTGTGCAGGATGGCCTGCGTCTCCAGCAGCGTGACGGTATCCCGCATCATGTTGCGGACGTCGTAGTAGGACAGCTCGTACACTTGCGGCTTGGAGAGCATGAGCAGCTCGCTGACGATGTCTTCGATCCGGTCCAGCTCGGAATTCATGATGTCGTAGTAGCTCGTCTCCTTCCTTCCCGAAGCGATCAGCTGCAGGAAGCCTTTGAGAGAGGTGAGCGGATTGCGGATCTCGTGGGCGATCCCCGCGGCGAGCTGGCCGGCGACGTAGAGCTTCTCGGAATTGATGAGCAGCTCCTCGTTCTTCTTCCGCTCGGAGATGTCCCGAATGATGACTTGAACCGCCGGCTCGTTGTCGAGGGTCGTCATCGTCTCCACGATCTCCGTGTGCAGGGTTTTGCCGCCCAGCGTGTACCATTCCTGCTCGAGAGGACCGTTGCTCCCCGTGAAAATCAAATTGTGCAGGCGCTCCCGCGCCGCGTCGTGATCTTCCTCCTTCAGGAACGAGTAGATCGGCTTGCCCAGCAAGTCCTCGGGATTGTCGGCTTCGAACATGCGGAGCCCCGCCTCGTTGACGAACGCCCACTTCTCCTGCTTGAAGATCGCGATCGTATCCAGGGAATTCTCGATCAGCAGCCGGTACCTCTCGTCCATCTGGTTCATCCGCTTGTCGACGTACCAGGTCACCCAGGTCGACGTCAGAATGAGCAGCGCCCCGAAGCCGACGATGGCGACGAGCAGGTTGATGTCGTGGATCAGCTTGTCCCACGTATAGTATTGGGAGTATTCGATGCTGAGCGCCCTCGAGCCGATCATCTGGACGAACAGGACGGCCAACCCCAGCGTGACGCTGGCGAGCCACTTGGTCAGCTCTCCGGGCAGCTCGGACAGCTTGAAGGCGGCGAACGTGCCGACGAACAGGACGAGCAGAGAGGCGACGACCAGATCGGGCTTGACCGACAGTCTCTGGATCGGCTGCCCGAGCATCGTGAAGTAGTTCATGAAGCCGACGCCGAAGCTGAGAATGATGCTCCCGATCGCCACCCGGTGGCGGAGAGTGCTCTGGATCGTGAGCATGACGAAGGCCATCAGGGAGAAAAAGATGGTGAACAGCACGGAGACGGCCATGCTCCATGAGAAAAAGAGAGAGCTGCCGAATGCCATGAGCGCGACGAAATGCTTGGCCCACAGGCCGATTCCGAAGACAAGGGCGCCGCCGGATAGCCAGAATACCCGGAACGCGTTGTTGCTCCGCCTCAGGTTGCCAATGAAATTGAACATGGTATATGATGCGAGTATGCTGATCGACAGCGCCAGCAGCAGGAAGAAAGCGGGCCAGGTGCCTTCGGTACCGTTCATCGCGATCCCTCGCAATATGCGCAAATTTTCGGGTCTGATCTATAGTCTTCGACGATTTGCGCGAAATTCCTTTCCCAATATTTCACCAAAATTGGAGGTTCTGAAATTATGTTCGGATCTTGGATGAAAGAGTTTAAGACCTTCGCCATGCGGGGCAACGTCATCGACCTGGCGGTCGGCGTCATCATCGGCGGCGCCTTCGGGCAGATCGTCACGTCTCTGGTGAACGATATCGTGATGCCGCCGATCGGGCGGCTTCTGGGGGGCGTGGATTTCTCGGATTTGATTATCGTGCTGGGCAAAGGGACGAACGGAGAGACGGTCACGACCTTAACCGACGCGAAAAAATACGGAGCTCCCGTCATCGCCTACGGCCAGTTCATCAATATCGTGCTGAACTTCCTTATTGTCGCGATCTGCGTCTTCTTCATGATCAAGGTCATCAACCGGCTTACCCGCAAGAACAAGGCCGAGGATGCGCCGGCCAAGCCGACGACGAAGGAATGCCCGTACTGCTTGTCCGTCATTCCGCTCGCGGCCGTCCGCTGCGGCCACTGCACGTCCGACCTGTCCGGCGAGACGGCGGCCGTCCATGCCGAGCCGGGCCGGCATTAAGCGGGGATCGGAGATCATGCGATGAGCGAGAGGTTCGACATTTACGACGAAGAAGGGCGGCCGCTCGGAACGGCTACCCGCCAAGAGACGCACGAGAAGGGATACTGGCATCATACGTTCCATTGCTGGGTCGCCAGACGCGGAGAGGACGGACGAGCCTACGTGCTGTTCCAGCGGCGCAGCCCCTGGAAGGACACGAATCCGGGACGCCTCGACATTACGGTGGCGGGCCACCTGAGCGCCGGGGAGACGGTCCGCGACGCCGCCCGCGAGATGGACGAGGAGATCGGATGGAGCGTGCCGTTCGAGCGGCTCGTTGCCTACGCCACGATCCGCGAGGAGGAATCCGGGGTGGCGGGCAGCGTGCCTTATATCGACCGCGAGGTCAGCCACGTGTTCGGCTGCCTGACGGATAAGCCGCTCGACTTCTTCCGGCTTCAGCCGGAGGAAGTGTCCGGCATCTTCGAAGCGGACGCCGAGGAGCTCATTCGCCTCATGAGCGGCGATGCCGCGACCGCGGAAGCCCGCGGCGTCCTGCTGTCCGCGGGCGGCGAGCGCGTCCATGTCGCCGAGACGATCGACGCGGAGCAGTTCGTTCCGCGCGACAGAAGCTATTACGTCGGCGTCTTCCGCTTCCTGCGCGGCTTGGCTCTTAACGAGTCGCCCGCCTGAGACGGCAGGCCGACGTTCTCGAGCCGGATCGCCTTCCACTCCAGCCGCCCGTCGCGGAGCGAGCCCTCCCACCATTCGCCCGTATCCGGCGACTGGAACAGCACCTCCAGCCGGCCGTCCCCGTCCGAGTCCCAGACCCGGAACGGGCGGCCGTCGTCGAGAGGCCCGAAGCGGCCGCTCTCGCCGATCGCTCCCCAATCGAGGCGCACCTCTTCGGCCGCGGCCCGATCCTCCTTTTCCTCCGCCATGCCGAGCCACCAGCTCGAATCCTCTCGCCGGTAATGCAGCACTTCCGCTTCCGAACGATAGAAGCGCCCGCTCCAATACGGCATCCCTTCCCCGAACCGGCCAAGCCCTTCCCAATTGAGCCACCAGCGGTCGATAAGCCCGTGAATGTTGTAGAACACCGTGCTCGCCGGCGCGTTATCGAAGTCGTTGAGCAGCGGCTCTCCGTAGAGCGCGGCCGCTTCCTGATGGATGCAGCCGTGAATGCCGGACGCCTCGATGAAGCGTCCCAGTTCGTCCGTCGAAGCGAACGTCTCCGGACGGCGCAGAATGCGGTCCTCGGCGCCCAGATCGTAGCAGGCGGCCTGCCGGATCGGCTGCGGCACCGACGTCCAGGGCTCGATCAGACGGGAATCGAGCCCGACTTGAACGTACCAATCCCTTACTTTGCGTATGAAGGCCCGGTGGAAGCTCAGGAAGTCGAGCCCGTAGCCCGTGGGAGGACGGTTCGGATCGACGGAATGGCGGGCATGGTGCCACCTCTTGTGCTCTTCCAGCAACGGCTGCGGAAAACCCGGAATGATCGGCATGCGGCAAGAAGCCTCCCGTTCTCCCGCCCTGGGCGCGGCGCCTGGGCGGGCTTCTCTTCTTGCTGCTATCCTATGCAGAAGAGCGGGCGAATGTCCTTGCTTGCTTTTCGCGTCTAAGGGGCCTCGATGATCTCGATCTTGCGCAGCCGGTACAGCCGGTACAGATGGGTGGCGACCACCTTGACGAGCGCGTACGTCGGAACCGCGACGAACATCCCGAATAGACCGCTCAGGCTGCCCACCGCCAGCAGCACGATAATGATGGTGAGCGGGTGAATCGCCAGCTTCTTGCCCATGATCAGGGGCGACAGCAGCTTATCCTCGAGCTGTTGAACGAGGACGACGACGATAATCGTCTCCGCTACCCTCCACGGCGAGACGAGGAACGCGACGATAACGCTCGGCACCATTCCGATAAGGATGCCGACGTACGGGATGAAGTTCATAAGCGTGAGCGCGATCGCCAGCAGCAGCGAATATTGCAGCCCGATGATCCAGTAGCCGACCAGCGTCAGAAGCAGGAAGCAGAGGCTGACGAGAATCTTCCCTTGTATGTAGGCGCTGAGCGTCGCGTCCATCTCCTTCATGATCTGGCGGGCTTCCTCGTCGTGCTTGTCGGGCACGAACCGGAGGATGAGCTCGGGGAACTTGTTCCCGCCCTTGAGCATGTAGAAAACGATGAACGGAACCGTCGACAGAAGCAGCACGACGTTGGACACGAACCCGACGATGCCGTTGAACGCGTCGCCGATCCTGGAGACGATCCGGTTAATCATGTCCGGGATCTTCGCCGACAGGTCGATCTGATGCTCGAGCAGGTAACGGGCGGCCCATTCGTTGCGCTGCAGCTTCGCGACCTGGTCTTCCCCGAGCTTGACGAGCTGCGGCAGGTTGTTCACGAGGCTGTCGACCTGATTGCGGATGATCGGTCCGACCAGGATTCCGATCAAGACGAAGATCCCCGCCAGTCCGAGGAAGACGGCGGAGATCGCGAGCGTGCGGCTCTTCAGCTGCTTCGTCAGGTAGTTCACGGGCGGCCGGAGCAGGTAATAGAAGATGGCCGACAGCAGAAGCGGCAGCAGGAGCGCCTTGAGCACCGTGCCGAACGGACGGAAGAGGAAGTCCACCTTGGACGCCAGCAGCGCGATGAGCAGGACGACGATAATGCCGTATCCGATTCGGAAATATTTCCCCTGAGGAATAACGATCACCTTGCTTTCCGGAAGGCTTCTACTCTACCTATAACCTTCTTCGGCAAGCCGCAAACTCGATCGGTGAAAATGAACCCGTTCCTCAGGAGGTAACCGGCGGGATGCCGGCCGCCTTGCGCACCTCGTTCGCGAGCCGGTTGAACTCGTCCTTCGAGGCTTGATCGGCCGCGGCGAAGTAGGCCGCGGACAGGAAGCGGATGATTTTCTCGGCGTCTTGTTGGCTCATCTCGTTCTCTCCTTCGCTCGGATCCGGGTCTGGATCCGGATTGGGATTGGGGTCGGGATTGGGATTGGGGTTCGCGTTCGTGTTCGCGTTCCACCAGCCTTCGCCGCCGTAGGAGCGGTTCAGGTCGACGGCGACGCCGGCTACCTGCGTGCCGTTCTGGTACTGGTAGATGTTCGCATGATCGCTCGTCTTGCCTCGGCTCCAGGCGTACGTCTGCCAGAAATGGCTGCATGCCTTGCGCCGGTGCATCTCTTCGACGACGGCATAGGAGCCGTACACGCCGACGCTATAGCCGGGGATCTCGCTCGCCGCCGCCTTCAGATAGGCCTCGATCTCGTCGTAATCCTTCGGCTGCGCGTCGTAGTCGACGGCGAAGTAGATGGCGCTGCCGGGCGGCTGACCGACAATCCGCGCTTCCTTCAGGGCGGCGGCTCCGTCGCTCTGCCCGGCGGACGCGCCTCCGGCCGGGCGGTTCGCCGTTGTCTCGTACACCGAGACGATCTGCATGCCCGCGTCCGTGATCGCTTTCGCCTCGGCCGGCGTCAGCCGCTTCCAGGCGTATTGCTGCGGCACGAGGTACCTCGCCGCGAACTTGTAGCCCGCCGCCGCGACGTTCTTCGCCGTCTGCGCGGTCAGCGGCGTGGAGCAGTCGATGCCAGGGGTCGCCAACGTTCCGTTCCCTCCTCCGTCCGGTGCCTTCACGGCATCGTATTTGGTCAGATTGTACGTGTCCATTATGAAAATCAGCTTGTCGGCATACTTCGGGTCCGTCGCGTACCCGGCGGCGGCTACCGCCCTGGCGGCCGACTTGCCGTCGGTGCGCGGAACCTTCGCGTAGCGCTTGTTCCCCGACAGCAATGCCGTATAATCGGCGACGGATTCGTTCCAGTCGCGGTACGCGCGGAACGCGGCGTCGACCTTGACCGGACGTCCGTTCACGACCTCCGTCGTCTGCATCGTGACGCTTCCGGCCGGGCCGGTTCCCTTCATGCCGAACAGGTTGTTCGCTCTCTGCGTCAGACCGCTCCGCCCCCAGTTCGACTCCAGCGCCGCTTGCGCGATCGCGAGCGACGCGGGCACGCCCGATTGCTTCTGACTCGCTTGAGCGGCGGGAAGAATGCGGGCGATGAAGGCGGAAGGGGCTGCCGCATCTTGGGCTTGCGAATCCGCCATGCGACGGCCTCCCTTACATAATAGAATATGCGGCTTTGCGGCCTTGATATGATCGCGGCCGCCCCGGTTTGCCGAATCGTGCGCGGTCCGGGTTGTCCTTAGTTTATGCGTTTCTTTGGCGGATGGTTACGGCGGGGTGACGCTTGGCAACCTAGTCCAGGTGACTTGCGGGAAAGGGGTAAATCTATTGGTCTTCGGAGCCTTCGGACCATTGTTGTTAAGGGCCCGAGCCTGGCGGATGCATCGCCTTGTTGCTGATCTGCCCCGCTGCCGCCGCCACCAGAAACGCATTCGCGAACGCCAGTCCGTACACGCGCCAATCGCGCCCGTCCGCCCCGTTCGCCAGCTGCGCCAGCGTCAGAATCGCGAACGCGACCAGCACCGCGAATAGATCGGTCGGCAGCCTCGGCGCTAATCTATCAACCAGCGTCTTCGTGTACTGCACGACGAAGAAAGTCAACAAAGAAGCTCCCCCCATCGCGGAGAGAGCTTCCCACGTGAATAGTTGAGCGGAATCCATCGTTCTCGTCACCCCTTGCCGATGTTGGACATGGCCGCTATGATCGCGGAGACGACTGCCGCCATGATCGCCCCGACCGTCGTCCTCCACAGCCAACGTTGATTGTCTTCTATATCGTCAATGCGTCTCTGCGCGGATCTCGAGTCTTGAAGCGCTTCGGTCGCTATTGCTTTCGCGGTATCGGCGGTCATTTTCACATCGTTCATCGAATCGATCTTCGTCTCGACTCTCACGAGCCTCTCCCGAATCTCGGACAGCACTTCATCATTGGACACGGGAATCACCCCCGTAGAATCGGGCCCCTGGCGGGGCCCGGTATGGCACAGCTCGTTCTTCATTCTCCTTCGTTCTCGCGATATTACGGCTGAAAGGATCTAAAACGCCCTCTCAACTATAGGTGGCTTTCGTACGACAGAGTCTGCTACGAGAAAATCTCCGGATTAGAAGCCTTGATCTGCTCCTCGACTAAAGCGCGATTTTCAACGTTGAGGTTGTACGAGTCGAGAATTTCATTGATGCCCCGTTCCCCGCCGTTATAACGAATAATAGCCGCTCGAGCAAGAATACGTACTTTGTAAGTCGCCATAGACATAAGACTCATCCTCCTCGCTAGGTTAAAAGAAAAGTGGCCCCACATGGGAACCACTGTTTAGGTGCCGAGAATGTCAGCGATCGCAAGCGTCAAATCGTCAATCGTCTGCTGCTGTTCGGCAACCGTCGTCTTAAGAATCATAACCTGTTCCGAGAGTGGCGGTTGGTAGACGGGTTCTTCGGACTCTTCCGTGCCATCGGGATAGGAGAAGACAAGCTTCGGCTCATTGCCGCTTACATCAACCCGGTACCCGCTGCACTCCATGAAATCCTGCGAGTATTGACCGTAGTCGAGTTGAAGCATTCCTACCGTCTCCGGAACTCTTTCTGCCAATGAGATATACGCTCTGAAATCTTGTTCCAGGGTGGTTTCAATGACGTCTCCAAAACGCTCACCGGTATCATGAATCACGTTACCAGTTTCTTTTTCGTAATAAATGCGTCTTCCGAATCGCATATTATCTCCTCCTAAACGTCCGCGAAAGCGTTCCAATATATCAAAGCTCCCGATTTCGTAATTGGTATCGTAAAACCATTACTTGTTACATCTGCTGCCCCCTGCCCAACCCTTATTACTTGGCCGTTGCCCAATCCCATAACTTTATAACCGCTGTTACCCGAGAACGCGTCTGCATTGTAGCAACAGGCAGGGACCCCAATTAGGTCATCAATAATATAAGCGACAATCACTTTTGGAGTGTAAGCGAGCCCTGTTACAGTAAATGAATAACGCGAAGTAGTCGAACCGCTCTCCAAGTAAAACGTTGAAGTGGTTGTTGTTGCAGTGCCTGTCCCACCGCTCCATGGAGCTCCCGCAATAACGTTTCCAGTCACACCGAATATAGAAATCCCTTTTCGAATATTAGAAGCAACTAGATTGGAATCCCCAACAACACTCCCACCACTCGTATAACCTGCCGCAATTGATTTTGCTGTTGTCCCTGGTGTAATAGTACCAAGAGCCCCGTTGTTGGGCATCGTACCAGAAGCGATATAATTTGTTCCAGCACTGAACGACCTGCCCGAGAGAACATCAGCAGGATTAGCTGTTCCGGGAATAAAAATTTGCCCCATCGGTTACACCCCCACGAATGAAGCTGATACTTTTACTGCATTAGCGACTGATGATTTGACTAGAAGTGCCATATTTTGTCCATTTTTCATATTTACGAACAAAGGCAACATGCTGTAACTTCCTGTTGAAAAGGATGAATTGGAGACGACGTATGTTGTTTGCACCGTACCACCAGCGTCCGTATAGTTGAGCCAGATACTTACGGTTGCGGCCGCTGTAACTCGAAGATAAACTCTCACGTCATAATTACCGCCCGCAACACTATTTGCACGAAGGCACTCTGTATCAGTGTTTGCAGTGGCGATGTTGTACTCGCTAACAGATCCCCGCCTCATTGCGGCCGTTTCTGATGTGGCGAGCTCGCGCCATGGTAACCAAACATCGTTGTTATAGAGTCCATAGCGATATAAAATTGGCGAATCTGAATTATAGGGATAGATAAACTGTACTGCAGACATGTTAGTAAAACCCTTTATTGTCTGTACTGTACCGTACGGATAGGGCCATCCTGATCCACCTGTATCCATCCGCGCGAAAAAGGTCGTTGTCTGTTTATTCGGATACGAAGAAGGAAGCTCGGAACCATTTTTATAATTCTCGGGGTAATGCGCTGGTGAAAATTCGCTTGCATGTCTTCCGTCAATCGTATCCGCATCTAATCCGCTTCCGCTGCCGTCATTTCCAGCGTGCCAGACAACCTGAGGCGTTCCTCCTGCTTTCGCATACTTCAGATCGTTTGCTGTGTCGACTTGTAAGTAGTTATTGGTAGTCTTTGTAGCGTTAGCATCCGTCGTGTAAAAGTAGATCGCTTGGGACCATTGACTGGCGGTATCTTTAATAGAATTCATCCGGATAATATTATTCATCACGAAAGGCGCTAATGATTGAACATAGCCATTATTAGGTGCTGCTAACTGAATTGCACCACTACTAACCTCATTTTGAATCGTAAAAATGGAGCTTCCGGCAGATCCAAACCCCACGAATGCCCCTCTCGTGCCCGGTGAGGAGGTGCGTGGGTTAAACGCCATGTAAGCATGGTCAAGATTGCCCGGACGGATTATAAGGCTTTGTGCCCCCTGAGTAATTGTTACTGTCCTAAATGACGGCTCTCCCGTTGTCCTTACGTCTTGATCAAGGTGGTACCCATCCACCATGTCCGCATTAAGATTGGGGACAACAGTTTTAGAAATGACACTAAGAGGGGCCGTTCCATCCGCTACCTTGGAGTTAATTATATTTGCTTCAATATTTCCGCTCGGCGATCGAACAACAACGGTGTCTGCACTAGTTGCTTTATCGGCGTGAAAACCGTCCACAGTATCCGAATCAAGTCCGCTCCCGTTCCCGTCCACCGTCTTGAGCTTCGTTAAGACATCGGAAGCTGTGTACGTCGAAGCGTTAAGTTTGTTCGTATTCAATGCTTCGATCGTCGTTACTGGCGGAGTCCACCAGTTTGCCTTTCCGGTAATTGCCTTGATCATGTTCGCTAGCTTGCTCCAGAGGCGGGTTGGAGTATCTGCTCCGGCTACAGCAGCGATGGAATCGTCGATTAGTCGGGTCCCGATGTGGTTATCGGTGACTCCCGCTTCTGCGATAGACAAGGTGCGGTCTGCAGAGAGATCTCCTCCACCCTGAAGGCCACCAGACGTATTCACTTTCCGCTCGACAACCGCATGTCCGCTATGGGGGGCTGCCGCATCGACATGAGCTTTGGCAGAGGACAATGTTATATCCGGAGCGTCGAACGGATTAGCTTTTCCGGTAATGGCTTTAAAATACTTGAGCACCCAAGAGAATAGTTGAGTAACCGAGCCACTCAAACTATAGGAAGCCGAGATATTCGGATCTGCAGTACGCGGTCCTATAACTGCGTCCGTCGCCGAACCATTACCAGTCTTCTGGGCGAAAACCAGGGATGTCGTACCAAGCTCGATCGGCCCGGAGGTGGTAAGAATCCACCCTGTTCCTCCATTAACTATCCCTTCCTTCACATGAACGAAGACCCCCGCGGCCAATTTTCCGGCAGAATCCGCATCGGATGCACGCGCCCACCCCGCCGAACCGGCCAGATATATCCCGTTCTCGCTACCAACCGCCTGGTTCTTAACCAGAACGCGGTCACCAGCCGCTAGCACGACTCCATCTATGGTCTGCAATCCGTTCAATGTAATACTCGCGATCGTCGCGGCGCGGACGTCAGCATTTAAGGCCTTCTGGCCGAGAGCGGAGTCGATTTTATCCCAATTGTCGTTCAACATCGTCTCGATGTTGAACATCTCGTTGCCATCCGTCTGCGGGTTCTTCTTCAACAATTTCCAGACTGAAGTGAAGATGGACATAGTTGCTCCTCTCTATGCATCCAGAAACAGAGCGAACGAAGTCCGTAACTGGTAGCCTTAGATTTATTGATTTGTGAAATGCTCCCACACTCTTTCATCGTATGGATCGACTAATATTTTTCCCATTAGAAACATTTTTACCCGTTATATTTAGACTTCTAAAATGGAAGCAGAAACGGATACAGCGTTTGCAACTGATGACTTAGCGGATATAACAACTGGTTGGTTCGAACTCTTTTGTGCGAACAGGAAAACGGGTAATAAACTATAACTCCCCACTGTCATGGCTTGATTATTAACCAGATAGGTAATTTGCGGACCGTTGCTATCGTTGTAACTAATTTTTATTGACACATTGGCATTAATACTTACTCGTAAATACACTTTAATATCATAATTGCCGTCAATTGGTGGAAAAAAAGAAGCGATCGTTGTTTCCGCTGTGCTAGAAATCCCTAGGTTACTAACGGACGCTTTCTTGACTCCGTTATCCGTAGTCAATATCTCAATCCATGCTCCCCAAACCCCGTTGTAAAAGTTTCTCGTAAACATACGGAGCGCTCTCTGAGCATGAAAGTAGGTTGTTAGCGTCTGATTAACTCCAGCATGTTTAGTAACTTTTAGCGCATACGCCTCAGCTACGCCTGGAGGTAGGTTCGACTGAGTCGATGCCCATGCGTTTGCTGGACAGAAATATTCACCTACAGCCGTTTCGTTATTAAGATCAGCGCCCTCACCTAGAATAATCGACTGAAGGACAAAATCACTCGCACGTCTCCCACCAACCATCTCAACGTTAAGCTTGGGCACCATTGTTGTGGAATTTACTACGAACGGAGCAGTACCCTCCTTTGCTGTTGAGCCGAACACTCGGGCATTCAGATCTCCGTTGGGCAATCTGACGGCCGCACTATCTCCTGTTACATGTTTGTCTGCGTGGAACCCGTCGACCATATCGGCGTTTAGGTTATCGACTTTCGTCGTAGATGTTATAGCAAATGGAGAATCTCCTTGTTTGGCAGTAGCGATAAAACCATTTGCGACCATCGTCGGCCCAATTTTAGTGTGTATTTGGTTGGCTAGTTGCAATCCGGACGGTATGTTTGTACCGTCTGTGAATGATGTTATCGGTGTTATAGTAGGTCCTTTTTTTAGATGAGTTACCGATACGCTATACCTCATTAGCACACTCGATCCGTCGTTATTAGCTACATCGAATATCTCAATGTACCCTCCACCGTTATTGTTGATAACAGCTCGAATATCGAATTCAGAGTAGCTATTGTTGTTAAGTTGTACTATATTGCCTCTGAAATAATGCGACGTATTGATCATCAAAGTAGTATCGAAAACGACGTTAGACCGAGTACCGGAAATGTTTAGGAGAAAGGAATGCCCTGTAATATCTGATTCCATTATTTCTAGAATTCGAGACCATGTACCGCATCTGCCAATGGCTGTCCATTGTGAAGACAGTGCTAAATCAGACCCATGATAACCATCCACCATGTCCGCGTTAAGATTTGGGACAATCGTTGTCGACGAAACGGTAAAAGGAGCGTTCCCTGTAGCATTCGTTGAAGTAAACCCACGTGCCGTTATATATCCATTTCCATCGCGAGCGGCTACGCTATTAAATGAATCAGAAGTAGATACAGCTGAAGCATTCAACTTATTTGCATTCAGCGCCTCGATCGTAGTCACCGGAGGTGTGTACCAGTTGCTCTTGCCAGTGATCGCCTTGATCATATTCCCGAGCTTCGACCAGAGGCGGGTCGGGGTGTCGGCTCCGGCTGTCGCCGTAACTGTGTCGTCGATCGTGCGTGTGCCAACGTGGGTATCCGAGACTCCCCCTTCCGCGATAGATATGGTGCGGTCTGCGGAAAGGTCGCCGCCGCCTTGAAGGCCGCTGGACGTATTCACCTTTCGCCCGATGACGGCATGGCCGCTATGAGGTGCGGTGGCATCGACATGGGCCTTTACGGAGGCCAGCGACATGTCCGGAGCGTCGAACGGATTGGCTTTTCCGGTGATCGCCTTGAAATACTTAAACACCCAAGAGAACAGCTGGGTGACCGAGCCGCTCAAACCATAGGCAACCGACGTATTCGGGTCGGCTGTCCGCGGTCCAATAACCGTATCCGTCGCCGAGCCGCTGCCCGTCTTCTGCGCGAAGGTCAGAGGCGTCGCGCCGAGCTCAATCGGCCCGGAGGTCGTCAGAATCCACCCCGTTCCCGCGTTCGCGGATCCTTCCTTCACATGAACGAAGACCCCTGCGGCCAGCTTCCCGGCAGAGTCTGCATCGGATGCACGCCCCCACCCTGCCGAACCGACCACGTAAATTCCGTTCTCGCTCCCAACGCCCTGGTTCTTGACCAGAACACGGTCGCCCGCCGCAAGCGCGACTCCGTCTACGGTCTGCAACCCGCTTAGAGCAATATTTGCGATCGTAGCGGCTCGAACGTCCGCGTTCACACCCTTCATGCCGAGGGCGGAGTCGATTTTATCCCAGTTGTCGTTCAGCATCGTCTCGATATTAAACATCTCGTTGCCGTCCGTCGCCGGGTTCTTCTTCAGCAAATTCCAAATCGAAGTAAAGATGGACATGGCTGCTCCTTTCTACGCATCCAGGAATGGAGCGAAGTCCGTTAACCGGTGGCTTTGGATTTGTTGAATCGTCATCTTCTGAACCTCGCCAATCGTGAAATACCGGAACTCGTATTCCACCGCCAAGTGAGCGGGTTTGATCGCTTCGATGGCGGCCCGGACATCGTTCAAGTTCGGCGGAAGCCCGAGAGTATCGACGAATTTGACCGTAAACCGGTACTCCGTTGGCTGATTCACAATTTCCACTGTGCCATTCTGGTAAGACCCGGCGACGCTGCGGATCAAATCGAACGTCACCGTGCCCGTCCCCAGAATCTTGGACTTCACCGCGCTTCTTCGCTGTTCGATCGGTTTGCCGGAATCGGTGGGGATATCGAACTCCCGCTCCCAAGCCTCGAGCCCCCAAGAAGCCGTGCTGACGAAGAATTGGTCCAGAATCTCGTCCAACGCGGATCGCAGCCGGTCCAGCTCCCCTCCCTGCGCGTCCATTAGAGACTTCATGACCCGGGAAGTCGCGTAATACGGGGGCAAGTAGCCCAGCATCTCCTTGCCCCGCTCGCTCTGCATCGTCGCCGGCTCAGACATGGAAGCTCACCGTCCCTATAACGGCCACTTCGCCCAGCGCCAGTTCGACGTACCCGCTTCCGCCGTTCACGGTCAAATCCGCGAAGTCGACGATCTCGGGGATATCCAGCAGCAAAGACGCGATCCGGGTATACCGAACCACCGTGTCCGTGTCCGTGAACGCCAGTTGCTTCAAGTAATCCGTCAACTCGCTGACGAACTTGGCCTGAACGTCCGCCAAGCCGGCCCCGTTGCGCAGAGTCAACTGAGCAGACACCGCAATGGGCACTTCGGTCGCCGCTGTCACCGTCACGGCGGCTCCGATCGGGGCCTTCCCTTCGCCCATCGCGTCGACGGGCGAAATGTAGTTCTGCACCTTGCGGACCAGTTCCGCATTCGGAGCCCGCTTGTCCGAGTCGATCACGTAAACCTTTACGGTACCCGGCCCATTCCACAAAGGCTCGACAACCGCGCCGCCGATACCGTCAACCTGCAGCGCCCACTGCAAATAGTCCGCCTTGTTGCCGCTTGTGCCTGGGCTTCGGATCTTCAGCATGAGCCGCTCCAGCAACGAAGCGTCTCCCTCCTCGGCTGCTCCGCCGCTGAGCGCTTCCGGATTCAGGATCGCCGAGATCCCCGGAACCGTCGAGACCACGACATTCACCGCCCCGGCCGCCACGTTGCCGGATGTACCAGCCTCCACCGCCTCGATCGCCACCGACGCGACGCCGCCTTCCGGCACCGTAACGTCGCCAACCGTCTCGAACTCGATCGAAGGCGTATTGGTGATCGGGTCGGCGGCCGTCGCCACCCTTGTCCCTTTGACCACCTTGACGCCCGGTTTCCCCGTTACCTGCAGAGTCCCCGTCGCCTTGACGGCTGGCCGCCTGGTCACCCCGTGCTCTTCGCACCGCAAATCCAGATAAGCGCCGAACGTCGTCGAAGCGAAGCCCCGCCTCAATACCTCCTGCGCCCACAGCACGGAGTTGAACAGCTCATAGGCCGACGGCGCGAGCGCATCCCATACGAAGGAACCCTCGGACTTATCCACGTCCGCCGGAACTCGCCCAAGCATGCGCGCCATGATGGCTTCTTCCGTCTGATCCTGCAAATAATCCGGCAAAGCCGTCATCCCACATTCACCACGCTTCCTTGCAAGGTTCCCGTCTCGTCGCGGACGCTGGTTACCTCGCATGTAAATAAACACCGGTCTCTCTCCCACTCGTACGAGAAGCTGCCCACCGACGCCGTTCTCGGATCGGCCATCAGAGTCTCCGTCGCGATGCGGGCGATCTCGCTCTCGACAGCCGCCCGCGACAGACCGGATCCGATCAGCGAATCGAACTCCTGCCCATATCCTCGGGAGTAGACCAGATAACGGTATCTCTCCGTCTGCAGAGCCTTGGCGCACCATTCGAGCCAAGCGCCCGCGCCTTCGGCTCCGGCGATTCGGCCGGTGGGCGTCAACGCGAACTCTCCGGCGTCCCAGTCGAACCGGAAGCTCCGTCCGAACGAGACGGAAGTATCCAACGTCTCCGCCCCTTCAACAGCCGCTTCTTCCGTAGGGAACAGATTAGCCACCCGCGCCCACCACCTTGCACACGACGACGGCATGGTTGCCGGCGTTCACCGGAATGGCCAGCACGCGGTCGCCCGGCCGCACGCCGGCCTGCCAATTCATCCGTACCTCGTCGATCTCGACCTCTTCAACGTCGAATCTCGTTCGCTGCGAAGTTGTCGCGCCAGGCAGCGCCGTCCCGTCTTCCTTCACCGGAGACGTCAGCGTCCCGACGAGCTTCATCGAAGGCACGTGAAGCTTCACGAGCCATTCGGCCACGCCGTAATCCGGAATGTCGTGCTTGAACGAATCCAGCTTAAGTCCCCCCGCCGTAATCGTCCCCAGCTCCGCCGGCAGCCCGGAGACCGCTTGGGCGGCAATTCCGCTGAAGCGGTTTTCCAGCGTCGACATCAGCGTCTTGAACGGATCAGGCACAGAAATCCCTCCTCACCTTGGCTTCCGCCGCGAGCTCCAACTCCATGTGGCCCGGCGTACCGAGCCGGTGGGTGGCGCGGGTCACGATCAGGTCGAGACCGTTCAACCGCACCTTATCCCCCGCCCGGATCGTGTTGATGTCCGGCGCCGTTACGGCGAACGTCTCCTGCATGCCCAGCAGCGCGTTTTTGGCGGCTTTCTGGGCTTGGGCGACCGTCTCGATCTTGCAGTCCTGGATCACCTTCTGCAGGGTCCCGTACTTGGCCGTCTCGCCCTTCACGAGCGCCAGCACCGGCGACAGCTTCTCGTCGTCGCTCTGGTTGCCGAGCACCTTGACCTGCGTCACGGCGCCCTCCAGCGTCCGGTTCTGCGAGACCTCCTCGACCGTCTCCAGTTCCCACACCGTGGAGTTGCCTCCCACCTTGGCCAGTTCCAATCCGGCGGGCGTCATCCGGGGCCGGTACAGGTCCCCGCCTTTGTCCGCCGTCTCCTTCAAATCCTCGAGCATCATGGAGAAAATCGATTGGCAACGCTTGATGCTCCTAGCCAGCGCGATTCGCGTATCCGGGACGGTGCCGGTCTTGATCTCCCAGTCCTTGGCATACAGCTTCAGCCGCTGCGAGGCCGTCTGCCCTGCCTGCATGAGCCGCTCATCCTCCGACTTCGCCAGATAGATCGTCCGATCGTACGCCGTCACGCTAAGGTGCTTCGTCCCGTTGTTCGAGCTCGAGCACTCCCAGACGACGCCCGGATTAAGCAGCTCCTTCATCCCCTTGCCCCCATACGGGACGCCGGAGATGCGAAGCGTTTGGCCAGGTGCGATGGCGGGACAGTCCGGCGTGACGGTCAAACGGATCGAGGCCCGGTAGGCGATCTCATCGAGCGAATCTTCCAGCGTAATCTCCTCGACCAGGTCGCGAAGATAATAGGTTTCGGCCAGAACCACTTCGTAGTCGCTCATGGCATCACCAGCTTCTGGCCGGGAACGATTTTGTTCGGGTCCCGGCCGATCGTCGATTTGTTTTTCTCATAGATGGCGCTCCACTCCGAGCTGCTGCCCAACTCGCGCTTGGCGATCGAGGACAGCGTGTCTCCGGCCTGAACCGTGTACACCTTCGGCACCGGCTTCGTGTCCGACCGCACCGTTGCGGACGCGGCGGAAGCCCCTGCTGCGGCAGCGCTCTTGCGCACCTTCATCTCCCGCCAAGTGCGGAAGCTGACGTCGAAGTAGACGTCGCCGGGCTCGCCGCCTCGGAACGTCGAATGATTCGCCGAGACGTATACGAGCGAATTGATTATCGTATCGGTGATGATCAGCCGCGACGGCCGCGAATCCATCATCATCGCGGTCAGCCGGTTCATCGCCGCTTGCGGATCCGGGACATTCAAATAACGGCAATAGCGGGCGTCAGCGGTCTTCGGGAAGAAGGAGGAGAACGAGATCTCCTTCACCTTCTCCTTCTGGGCCGCGTCCACTTCGCCGAGCGAGAGAATGTTGACGGTCTCGTACTGCTTCTCCCGACTAATCGAGATCTCTTCCGGATTGACCGGAAAATGAAATCTGCTCCCGGACGAATCGAACAGGTAGATGTCTATTTGCGATCACCTCTTTCCCGCTCCGGTCTGTCAGGCCCGGTTCTCGACGGTCTGCTTGATAGAGACCGCGAGCCTCGAACCGATCTCGACCGCGATCGCGTCGTAGTCGATGTTCGGCTCCTGCACGGTGAGCTGCACCGCTCCCGGCGGGATATTTATGTTAATGGAGGGAGGAGGTGTAGGCTTGTTTGGAAAAGGAGACGGTCGGTTGCCGGCCGCTTGCTGCGGTCCGATAGAGGCTGTCGGCGTCGGAACAGGCTCCGGCGCCGGTTTCTTTCTAAGGAACGGAGGCACGAACTTCTTCAGCTTCTTCTTGACGCCGTTGACCGCACCGCCGACTTTCTCTCCGATCCATTCTCCGGCCATGCCGCCCAGCGCCGTTCCGGCAGCGGTACCGACCCCGGGCATAATCAGAGTTCCTAGCGTACCGAGCGCAGCCGCTCCGATTCCACCGCCGACGGCCCGGCCGATGGCTTTGTTGCGCTCATCTCCAGGCTTGGCCTTGGCGATATCGGCGGCACCCATGGCTAAAGATAATGGCCGGATAAGCTTGCCCGCGCCGCGCAGCAGCCCTTTGGCCATCGACTTCACCGGCACCTTCTTGACCGCGGAGACGGCTTTCCCGCCGAACTCCTCGGCTTTGCCCGCTAGACCTTGGACGGAAGACCACCGCTTCTTCAGCCAGCTTCCCGCTCCTTTACGAGCCGTATCCAACTTATCCTTTGCCCAGTCCTTCGCGCCCAGCAGCTTCTCTTTGCCTTGGGCTAACATCTTGCCCGCGCCTTGACGTGCGGCGCCCAGCTTATCCTTCGCCCAGTCCTTCGCGCCCAGCAGCTTCTCTTTGCCCCGGGCCAGCAGCTTGCCCGCGCCTTGACGTGCGGCGCCCAGCTTGTCCTTCGCCCAGTCCTTCGCGCCTAACAACTTCTCTTTGCCTCTGGCCAGCAGCTTGCCCGCGCCTTGACGTGCGGCGCCCAGCTTGTCCTTCGCCCAGTCCCTTGCTGCCGAGAGCTTCTCTTTGCCTCGGGCCATGACCTTGCCCGCGCCTTCGCGAGCCGCGCTCAGTTTGTTTTTGGCCCAATCCTTGGCGGCTACGAGTTTTTCCTTGCCTTTGGCGATAACTTTACTCGCGCCCGCGGGCATCTTGTTTTTCAGCCAATCCTTCGCTCCCATAACGGCGCCGCCAAGCGTGACGACCTTAACGAGCCCTTTGACCGACTTCGAGCCGACTCCCTTGAAAAAGTTCCTCATACCGCTAAAAAGAGACTTTATCGAGCCGCCTCTAGACCTTCCGCGCCCGCCGGATTTGCCTCTGCCGCTCCTTTTGCTCCGTTTGCCCCTGCCTTTGTCCCGATCATTCGAACGACCGTATCCCTTACCGTCGCACTTGCACTGGCAGACGCATTTGACTTTGACCGCCGCATTGTTTTTACCGGCTTCGTCCTTTTTCTCGGGCAGCAACACTTTGAGCCAGCCAAGGCCCTTCACGCCGGATAACTTCTCGATGCCTTTATCGATAACGCCAACAGTCTTTTCCTTAAGCCGGTCCTTGTAGGTATCCTTGACGCTTTTTCCGAAATCTTTCAGCTCATCGACGAGCCAGTCCCAAATAGACTTATCCTTATCCTTGTCCTTACCGCCGGCTTCCTTGGACTTCTCCACGCCTACCTTGGCCATCACGCTCGCCAGGACGTTCACCTTGACGTCGACCTCGACCCCGACCTTCACCGCGGCCTTGATCTTGTCGAGCATCTTCCGGTCGAGCGAGAACTTCGCCCGCACCTTCACTTCCCACACCTCGCGCGTAAGCATCGTCAGCTTCGCGCGGATCGCCTTAATGGCCCCGCATAGGCAATCGTTCAGCCGGATCATCGGCGTGATCTTCACGCGACTGAGAGCCTCCGCCCGCCGGCGCAGCTTGTCCAGATAGCGGTCCATCGTCTGCAGCGCCCGGCCCGTCTTCGCCAAGCCGTTGGCGTCGATGACGAGGTCAATCCTCGCGATCGGTTGCTCGGACATATCGCATCCCTCCTTTCTAGCCGGAGGAGGCAGCCGAGTCCGCCGCCGCCTCCAGCTCGAGTTCCATGCTGGCCATCAGGAACAGCTGCTCGCCCCGCGGCAGCCGCCAGAACTGACCGGGGCGCAGATGGTGCCGCGTCCAGATGGCGTGGAGCATACTGGCCAGCGCCCCGGTTCGAATCAGTTTTTTACGTCTTCGAGCTCCGTGTTGAAGCCGGACAGATCGAGCACGACGTCGCCAAGAGCCGACAGCTCGCCGGCGAGCAGGATGCGCTTGATCACTTCCTCCGCGCCGCTGGCCGAGAACTTCGCCAGCAGCTGCGAGTCGCCCCAGTTCGGGGAGACAGTCGCGGCCGCGATCAACGACACGTTGAACAGCTCCTCATCCAGCCGCTCGATCGTCTGCCCGCGCTTCTCCTTGCGTTCCGTGCAGCGCTCGCGGATGCTGAACACCTGCTTGCCGGTCAGCCCGCGCACCCGGACGGGGACGCCTAGGCGCTCCAGCAGCACCGTTTTCTCCGGTACCGTATCCGCGTCCAGAAGACGCTTCAGCACCTGCTCTTCCGTCAGTTCTTCGAATGCCATGTCGTCAAGCCCCCCAGGTTAGTTCGATTTGATCGGATCGAGCAGCTTGTAGCCCTCGAAGGTGAAGGTCGTCTCTTCGGCGACCTCTTCGCCGGCGGTCCAGTTCGCCAGCTGCAGCTTGTCCGCCACGCAGTTGTACAGCTCGATGCGCTCGAAGCCGTACGCCTCCGGGTCGCTCAGCTTGTTGATGATGTTGAACTTGGCGAAGCCGCGGGCGATCATGTCGCTCGTCACCTTGTAGCCGCTCATCGTGCCGGTGCCCTTCTTCGCGCCCAGCTTGTGCGTAGTCCACTCGGAGCCCGCCAGCTTCAGCTCGCGCTTCTCCACCTCGACGGAAGCCTCCAGGTGGTTGATGTTCGTCTGCCATACCCCGTCGATAAAAACCTGCCCATACGTACCCAGAATGGCTCTAGTCGGATCCATCATGTTCCGTTGTCCCCCTTATCGCACGATAAACGTGCCGAAAATTTGTTCCACGACGTCCGTCAGCTTCGCTTCCCACTTCAGGAACACCTGGTCCGGCTCGGCCGGGATGCTCTTGTCCTCGTAGACGTCGAAGCCGGTCGCCTCGATGACGCCGGATTGGGCCAGCGTCTGAAGGTATTGGTTGCATGCGCCGATCAGCGCCAGGCGGCCTTCCTCGGTGTTGTTCACCTTGCCGATGTAGCTGTCCTCCGCCGTGCGCTGCAGATCGGAGTTGATGCTGTCCATGACGCGGATCGTGCGGATCTTCTTCCACGGGGCGCTCTGGTTCTGGCCGAGCGACACGAGGCTGTTCACGCCGCGCAGCGCTTTAACCTGACGTCCGTCATGGATGAAAAGAAACACGCCGCCGCGAACCGCTTGCTCCTGCTCGCTGCGCGTCCAGCGGCGGGTGACGTCCTCGAACGGAGCCGGAGCGTACGTGGTCGATTCGCTCAGCGCTTGGCCCGCGATGAGACCGGCCGCGTAAGCCGACAGCTGCGCCGAGCTGTATTCGACGCCGGCCAGCTTCGCGCCGACGCCGACGTTGACGATGCCTTCGCTGTTGAAGCCCGCGCTGCGCGCGGTCGCCTTGGCGACGGCGTCGGACGCCTTGTCGTCGGCGGACGATCCGCCGAGCACGGCGATGACGCCTTTGCCTTCCCCGCGCACCCGCTTCACCCAGCTCAGCACGCTGGCGAGAAGCGCCGGATCGGTCACGCCGTCGAGCGCGAGCGTGTTGAACTCCTGCGTCTCGAGCGCCCCGAGCGCCGCGACGTAGTCGGCGTTGTCGACGCCTTCGATGCCGGACTTGCCGCCGGCCAGGGCGATGCCGGTCGCGTCCGCCAGCTGGCCATTGCCTTCCGCCAGCACCGCCGCCGCAATCCACTTGTTCGCGGAATCGCCGTTCACGGCGTCCGCCGCCGCCTGCACGGAGCCGTTATCGAACGTGAACGTCCGCAGCAGCGCCGTTCCTTCGTACAGCTTCAGGTCCTTCTTGCCGGCGTCCGACGCGTTCGGCTGGACCGTCACCTTGAACGCGTTGCCGCGTTCGCCGGGATGCTTCGCCGTCAGCTTCAGCACGCTGGCCGGCGTATCCGCCGCCGCGTCCTGAAGCGTCGCCGCCGCGGCCGCCTCGGTGCCGTCCGTCAGCCGGTACGCCAGCACCTTGCTCGCGCCGCCCAGCAGAGCCAGCTTCAGCGTCGAATAAGCGGTCGCTCCGCCGAGCTCGCTGTCCGAGAACGCCTCCGCGATCGCGGCTTCGCCCGTCACCTCCACGAATTCGCGCGCCGGTCCCCAGTGCGCCCGCACCGGGACGGCGACGACTCCCCTCGTTCCCGGTTGGACGGCAGCCGCCGCCGCCGAGCGAAACGCCATATAAAAGCCGGGCAACACCGGCATATCCGTCGTGCTCCAATTGCCTCCTGCCATAGTTCAGCTCACCCTTCTTCTCAGAAATTGTTGAATCGCTTGCTTCGCTTCCGCCACCGTCAGCTCTTCCCGGTCCAAGCCGGACAGAGCGCCCGCCGCGGCATCCTCGGATACCCTAAGCAGAGCCCGGGCCTGCCGGACGAGCTCGTCCCGGCCGTACTTCGCGGCCGCGGCGCCAGCCGCCTTCTTCCCGGCGGCCATTCCCGACGCAGCCGGTGCTTTCTTCCTCTTCTCGGCCATTCGACTTCACCTCATAACCCGATAGAGTCGTAACGGACCTCCCGCATAAGCGGAGCGTCCTCCGGCGACGAACCGGCCGGCTTCCTCGCGGAGCGGCGCATGAGCGTCACCGACAGCTGCCCCGACCGCAGCGCGTCGGCCTCGGTGATCGCCGCGCACTCTTGAACGGTGACATGCTGCTTCTGGGCCTCGTTCAGCGCGATTTTCCCATCCCGCTTCAGCCCTTCCGCTATCCGGACCGTGGCGTCCGTCTGCTCGTTCGGCGTCCGTCCGAGCACGTGCCCGGTTACCTGCTTGCGAATCTTCACCGCAGCCGCGTTGCCGTCCGCCGTCTCCAGGCCGACGATGCGCCACAGAACGGCGGGCTCGAGATAGCCCGGCGGCCACTTGCCGACGTAGGCCTGCCACTCCGGGCCCAGCAGCGTCCGCGTCCAGGCCGCGAGAGCGTCCAGCCAGGAGTCGCCCGGCACCGTCTCGGCCCGTTCGGCGGGTTCGACCGCCGCCACCGAGAAGCGCAGGCCCCGCGTCAGGGCGTCGCGCGCTTCGTCCTCCAGATCGGAGCCGACCGTCCCCTCGTACTTGCACGTGAACACTTCGCCCGTCGCCGAGTCGGAGAGCGTCTGCCCGTCCAGCGAACGGACGATCGCGGCGCTCAGCGAATCGACCGACGAGAAGCCCGCCGCGAGCGACTGGTAGGGCCACACTTCGTACATCCGGCCGTACCCCGTCCAATCGTTGATGCCCGCGTCCGCCCCTTGCACGAGCACGACGTAGGGTTTGTCCAGCGACGAGCCGTCCTCGTGCGATTCGAGCACCCGCCCGTTAATCTCGGGAAGTTCCGCCGCCAGGCGCTGCCGGATTCCGTTCCTCATGGTTCGTCCCTTCCTTCCGTGCCATGTTCGCTCTACCCCTCCCTGACCCGTCTAGCGAGAGGACCGCTTCGCCCTCTCATCTATAGGTGGCGTTCGTACGACAACTTTCGCCGAGATCCGAGAGATTTCTTCCATGCCGCCCCCGCTTGCAATGCCGCGCTCCATCTTCTACTCTTGTAAGAGACTCTCTATATAAATAGGAAAAGGAGGCCCGCGCCATGGAATGCCGACCCGGCTGCGCCGCATGCTGCATCGTCGTCTCGATCTCCTCGCCGATTCCCGGAATGCCCGAAGGCAAGCCGGCGGGCGTCCGCTGCGTTCAACTAACCGCCGACAACCGCTGCGGCTTGTTCGGCCGGCCGGAACGCCCCGCCGTCTGCGGCAGCCTGCCGGCTTCCCTCGAGATGTGCGGGACCTCGAACGAGGAAGCGTTCGAGAACCTGCGCCGGCTGGAGGAAGCGACCCGCCCCGGCTGACCTCGTTCCGCGCCTGCCCGTCTCCCCTCTTCGGCCCTCCGATGACTCTCTCCGTACCTCGCTCGATTTTTTGATTTTTTCCGAACAAACCTCTTGAACCTTACGTAACGTCATGTTTTATAGTGAAATTACCGGTTGATCGCCAGCTGGCATCCAGGAAGGAGTTGGTCATGAAGCGCCATTGGAAAGTCGGAGAGCTCGCCAAGCTGTCCGGCGTGACGATCCGAACGCTGAGGTTCTACGACCAGATCGGCCTCCTGTCCCCGTCCGACCAGACGGAGTCCGGCCACCGGCTCTACCTCGAGCCGGACATCGCGAGGCTGCAGCAGATTCAGGCCCTGAAGGAGATGGGGCTCTCGCTGGAGGAGATCAAGTCGTTCCTTGCCGGCGAGCGCAACACCCCGCTCGAGGTAGTGAAGCTTCAGATCGAGCGCTTGCGGGAGACGATCCGGCTTCAGCAGAAGCTGCTGCGGGAGCTGGAGCACGTGGCGGCCCGCATGAGAACGAGAGATCCGCTCGGCGTCGAGGAGTTCACCCAGCTGTTCGAGACGATGAAGCAGACCCGGGAGAAGTTCGCCCTGGAACGCCGGGCAAGCTGGGAGAGCCATCTGGACCGGCTGGCGTCCTTCCTTCTGCAGAGCGAGATTCCGAACGAACCGAACCGACCGAACCGACCGGACCGACCGAACGACAACGAATCGAACGAACCCCATTAGGAGGAATTCCCATGAACGAACGCAGCTCCGTGCACGACACCTTCGTCATCGAACGAGTATACGACGCGACCGCCGACAAAGTGTATGCCGCCTGGTCCGACCCGGCCGCCAAGGCCGGCTGGTTCCAGAAGGCCGAGCAATTCGAATTCCGCGTCGGAGGAAGGGAGTACAGCCGCGGCGGTCCGCCGGAAGGTCCGGTCTTCACCTTCGACGCGGTCTACCAGGACATCGTCCCGAACGAGCGGATCGTCTACACGTATACGCTGGACATGGGCGAGACGAGAATCTCGGTGTCCACCACGACGATCGAGCTGAAGCCGGAGGAGGGCGGCACCCGCCTTATTTTCACCGAGCAAGGAATCTATCTGGACGGCCACGACAACCCGGCGCAGCGCGAGCAGGGCACGAAGGAGATGCTGGATACGCTGGGCGTAGCGCTTAAGAAGCAAGCTTAAAACTTCAATAATTAGAAGGAGGAATGAAGAATGAACACGACCGTAGGAGAAAAGGATGTATCGACCGCCGTTCTGCTGAACGCGAGCCGGGAGCAAGTTTTCGAGGCCTGGATCGACCCCGATCAATTGGCTCAGTGGTGGGGCCCCCGCGGCTTCCGGAACACGTTCGAGGTGTTCGAGCCGAAGCCGGACGGAGATTGGAAGTTCGTCATGCACGGCCCGGACGGGACGGACTACGACAATCACAATGTCTTCCGAGAAGTTCGGCCGAACGAACGGATCGTCATCGAGCATTTGCACTTCCCGCCGTTCAAGCTGACGGGCTCGTTCGAGGACGAAGGCGGCCGTACGCGGCTGACCTTCCATCAGGAGTTCGCGACGAAGGAAGTTTTCGATCAGGTCAAATCGTACTGCATCGAAGGCAACCAGCAGAACCTCGAACGGCTTCAGGACCTGCTGGCGAAGCTTCACGCTTAACGCCGGCCCCGTCTCGCAGCCTGCCGGATCCGCGGCAGGCTGCTTCCCGTTTTTCCCCGCTTCGCCTATGCCGTGCCTTCGGCCGTCTCATCGCGCGGCTTCACCCGACCAATACGACGACGCTGCCGACGTTCGCCGCGATCTTGCGCTGCGCCCGCACGACGTAGGTGCCGACGCTCGACTTGCTCAGATGCAGCAGCCCGGCGATCTCCGAGTAGGAGCAGCCTTGCCCGTGGGCCAGGGAGAAGCATTCCCTCTCCCGGTCGGTGAGCCCGCGAAGGGCGGCCATGAGGCGAAGATGCTTGATCTCGGAATCGGCCTCCGGCGGCTCCTCCGGGTCCGCGTCCCGGTAAGCCACGGCGGGCAGCCGGGCGGGATCGGTCGGAATCTCCCTCTGGTAAGCGGCTCGCCGCTCGATGCCTCTGCGGTTGCCCGGCCTGCGGCCCGTCTCCAGCCACTCGATGACGTACGAGCAATCCGAGATCATCTCGACGATCAGCTTCCGGTCCCGGTCGAGCTGGAGAATCAGGTCCATCTCCTCCACCGTCCGGATCGGCTCGAGCTCCCGCATGCGCCGGGTCAGCTTGTCCGCCGCGAGCAGCAGCCCTCTTCTCGTCTCGATATAGACTTCCAGCGTCGCCGGGCCGAGGTCCTCGACTTGCCGATAGGCGTTAAGTTCTCTTTTCATTTTTTCCACGCTCCCCTTCTCAAGGTGATGGGTTGGTTTTGTTGTTTTGCCAATTTGGCAAACACGAGGCGGATAGGATGAAGCGACCCGTCCATTCCTCTCGTTTTCGACCCCCTATTGGTTGCCGTGGAAAGATCATACATTACCATTTCGGTAAATGTCAACCCGTTTTTGCGAGAGTTCAGAATATTATTTTGCCAAAACGGAAAACTATGATATGATGGATCTACTAGTCTCGGATGAAAAGGAAGATGGCCATGACACTCGGTATGCGCCTTCGGGAACGGAGGGAACGGTTCGCCAAGACGCAGATGGACGCCGCCCGGGAGCTCGGCATCAGCAACGTTCAGCTCTCCCGCTACGAATCGGACGACCGCAAGCCGGACCCCGAGATGCTCGCGCGGTTCGCGGAATATTACCGGACGACGGCGGACTATCTGCTGGGCCGGACGGAGGATTCGTCCCCCGAGCCGGGACCGGTCGCTCCTTCGCTGGATTACGCCGAATTCGAACGCTTTATCAGCGATCCCGCGCACGGAACATTCTTCAAGGATTATCTGAACGCCCCCGAAGAGAGAAAAGAAGAAATGCGGAGATTCTGGGAGTTTATCCGGGAGAAGGAACGCGGCCGCAAGCCGGGAGACCGCCAGGGGGAATAATTTTACGTTTGTCCATCCGACTTTACGCCCTTGTCAGGGCGGTTTTTTTGGCATAAAATACGAACATACATTCGCACGACAAGCGAGGTGTCCGCATGCTTCGATATTATAAACCGACTCCGATGGAGGAGTGGATCGAGAACCTGTGGAGGAGAGCGGGGATCCGGTCGCCGGAGCAGCTGACGGTCGACGAGGTCGCCTCGCGCCTCAACGTATGGGTCCATTACTTGAATCAGGGCAGCAAGGCGCTCGAGTGGATGGGTCTTCGCTCCATCCTCGTCGACAAGCGGCTGAGCCGGGCGGAGCAGTGGGAGGACTTCCTGCACGAGCTGTGCCACATTCTGCGCCATGCCGGCAACCAGACGCTCATGCCGCGGGCGTTCCTCGAGAGCCAGGAGGCCGACGCGAACCGGTTCGTCCTGTACGCTTCCATGCCCTATTCCATGCTGAAGCATTGCCGGCTTCCGGACCGCCAGAGCGAGGCCGCCGACCTGATCGCCGCCCACTTCGGCGTCACCCATTCGCTGGCCTACCGGAGACTGGAGCAGATCCAGCGGCGCACGTTCGAAGCGATCCTGTGGGAGGAGATCGAGAAGCTCCAGCGGGAGCGCCCCCTCGCGGCAGCTGAGGCCGGGGTTAAACGCGATGCGGTCGTCGCGAAGGGGTAGGTTCGCAGGGGCAGCCGGCAACAGTCTCCAAAAAAAAAGGTTGATCTTCGGTCCGCCAACGCGAACCGAAGATCAACCTTCTCTGGCGACGATCGGCTTGAGGCCGAAGCGCCGCGACACACGGTCAGTACGCGGAGACGCCCAGCTTGTCGATCGTCTCCTTGATGAAGACCGACTCGTCCTGCGGACCCCGGGACGTAATGAGGTTGTCGTCCACGACGACCTCCCGGTCGACGAACGCGCCTCCGGCCTCCTGGATCTCGTCCTTGATGCCGGAATAGCCGGTCAGCGTCTTGCCGCGCAGCACTCCGGCCGAGGCCAGCACCTGCGGGCCGTGGCAGATCGCGGCGATCGGAATGCCCCTCTCGTGCGCCTTGCGGACGAATTCGAGCACCGCCGGGTCCTCTCTCAGCTTGGCCGGAGAGCCGCCTCCCGGGATAATGACCGCTTCGTAATCGGACGCGTTCGCTTCCGAGGCGGCCAGGTGGGACACATACGTAATCGTCCCCTTCTTGCCCTTCAGCTCGTCCTCCTTGCGGAGGCTAATGATAACGGGATCGTCGCCGTTCTCGACGATGGCGTCGTAGGGGTTCTTCATCTCCGAGTCTTCGTAGCCGTCGGCCAGCAGGAAGGCGACCTTCTTCACGCTCTGCTTCATCGCTATCCACTCCCGTCTCATGTCGGATCGGGCCGTTCCGTAGCGGAACGGCCGGCGCATGGTTATTGTACCCTGAATCGGGCGGGATGAACCGCGGCAGCCGGATGGTTAGGGACGCGAAGCGGCTACGGCTTTTACGTATTCGCGATCGCCGATTCGGACGGCTACCGCATCGGATGGATCCGTATCGGCGATGGAGTAAATTTGGGTCCCTTTTGCATAAAGGTTCGAATAAGGCTCGTCCGTACGCTCCGGCTCGGGAGTCGGATGGTCCTTATCCTGTTCCGCAACTTGGATATGATCGGTCGATGGATACGCGATTTCGCCGAGTTGTTCGCCGACTTGATCGATTTTGTCCTCCGTCGCTCTGTACAGGGTATCGTTCCAATGAATGGACGGATAAGCGAACGAAGCTTGGCTCATGACCTTCGTCTCTTGTGACGGTCCTGCTTGGGCCATCGGGTCGGAGCCCGAATTCGTACAGGCCGACAGAAGAAGCGCAGCCACCATCAGCCATCCGACTTTTCTCATCTTCCCACCGCCTTTGTCTCAAGAAGACGCGCTATTTAAAGGAAATGTTGCTTGGAGTCGATGTCGTCCTGCCCAAGAATATCCATGCTACAATAGGAAGACACGATGGATGGAAGCCAATCCCCGAGCCGATCGGGACGATCCGGAGCGAGCAGACATGTCGGAGATAAAGCTGTGCAAAATATACTCCTGCGATTCGGAGGCGCTCGAGAACGGCTATTGCGCGAGCCATCAGCAGCAAGCGGAGAGGGTATCTTCCGCTCAAGAGCCGAGCCGATGGTTCCCGGCGTTCGCGGTCGCATCGGGCGTTATCGCCATAGTCGGGGTCGTGGCGGGGTGTTATCAGTATTCCCTCTCGAGCGAGGTGAACGAAGAGCTTGCTCTCGTATCGGGCTTAACGACGGCCTCTTATAGCCTGGCTGCGGCCTTGCTGGTACTTGGTGCGGGGAAGATCATTTCCTTGTTGGAATCGAGGAAGTAAGCCAATAACAAGCAGTTGGCTTGCATAGTCTGTACCCTTTCGATGGGGGGAGTCAGCTAACGAATCGAGGAGACGCTATTTCGCCCAAACTCGTGGATTTTCGGTTCTAACGAATCGTATAGACGCTATTTCGTGCGGGAAGCCCCTTTTTCCCCCGTAGGGCCCTAAATAAGATCGCTGGAGTTCGTTACAGCGCGAGGTCTATAAACCAGGGTCCATGTGACTCGAATTCCGATTCCGATTGCAACCATCAGTGAGACTCCCATGTCTCCACATCCTAAGTAGTCTGTCAGCGAAATGGTCTTTCGTAGAAAAAAAGAGGACCCCGAGCAGCGAATTGGACCCCAAAAAAATAAAAAAATGTTTGAACTGATTAAAGGTTAGATCATTGTTGGAAGATCGGCCCCATCAAGCAAAAAACGCGGTCCCGATCATCTCGGAATCCGCGTTTCATTTGAGAAGTTAAGTGGTGCTGATGAAGGGATTCGAACCCCCGACCTACGCATTACGAATGCGTAGATGTACTTTTCCGTACCTTTCCCTTAGTATCCGCAAGGCCTATATTATCAGGTTTTTCACGTTTTGTATTCCCTAAGTTTCCCTTGTGATCCGGTTCGCGTTAGAAAAAACGTTAGAAGTGTTAGAATGAAAAACGCCCCGATCACTCGGGGCTCCCTACCTTCATAATATCCATGAACGGTACCTTGACCGTTTCCCCGTATTTCATCACGTGAACCAGTTTCGTCCGCGAATCCATCTCCACGATCAGTCCGTACACCGGTTCATCCCGCCCCCATATGGTCAGCACGGCCTCGGAATCCTCCTGCTTTGCCTCCACTAGTCGCTCACCGATCACCTCAAGTTCGAACTCGTCTCGCGTAGGGCGCTTTGGCCCGCTTTTCCCTTTTCCCGGCTTTGGAACTGCTGTCATGTCGCTCTCCCCATTCCGTAGCTCATAAAGCTCCTGGTGCTCCGTGAGCAGCATCTTCGACTTCCATCGTTCGTTCCCGTTCAGTTTACTCATTACTTAAAGTGGCCTCCGATCTGCCCGGCCCTCTCACGAGCCACCCCAGCCTCGAGCAGGGATGAGGCTCTCATAATTGCAGCATCACCGAAACGGTCTTTTATCATGTCCGTCGCACGTTCGAGTGCGTACGCCGCCGGCCTGTTATCGAAAAGCGTTAATTGGTACGTTTGGTCACTCGATAGTTCCGTGATCCCTACATACAATCGAGCAACCGGCAATCCGCCCCAATATTTCTCGAATAGTTGCTGCGCTGCAGCTGCTACCTCATGTGTCAAGGATGTGGGCTGTGGGAGTGTCGTTTGCCGGCTAAATCCGGATACCCTTTCTCCATCCGTTTCGACAGCTCCCACCGTCAACACACGCCCCTGATACCCAAGACGCCGGGCCCGCCGGCAGACCTCCACGACAAGCTCAAGGAGCACGACCTCAATATCCTCAAGTTTGCGGTAAAGACTTGCCCTCAAGGCCTTACCGTGGCTCACGGATTTGAGCGCTCCCCGGATGGAAGGCACAACAGGGCTCGGATCGATCCCGCGGGCCGTCTGCCAGTAGTACTCTGCCTGGATATCCGATTGTTTTCCCATCTCGCGACGCATTCGACGCTTGAATTCACCTAGATCCAGGCGCGCCACATCGCCGATTGTCGGTAGTCCCATACGTATAAAATGCCGCGTCATCCTCGAGGCCACCATAAACATCTGATGGATCGGCAGCGACCATAAATCTTTTTCGATGTTCTCGGGGCCTAGTCTGTAGATCCCGTCAGGCCGTTTTTTCGCAAAGTTATCCGTTGCCGTTTTGGCAAGTATTTTCGTCGGTCCGATACCAACGCGCGACCAAACACCAGTTGAGGCGAGGACTTGAGCTTGGATCTGCCGGGCAATCTCGTCAGGACTTCCGAACAGAGATAGTGAACCTGTCACGTCGAGGAACTGCTCATCAATCGAGTATGGCTCGACCAGGTCGGTAAAACTCTCGAATATTTGCGTGATCAATAACGATATAGTGATGTAACGTTGCATCCTCGGCCGTATAACAACCAGATCCGGGCACTTAGCCAGTGCCTCGCCGACTCGCTCCGCGGTCGTCACCCCGCGCGACTTAGCGATCGGGCAGGCAGCAAGAATGATCCCTGACTTTCGTGCGGGATCGCCGACCGCTATCGGCTTGCTCTTGAGCTCTGGGCGAGCAGCCTTCTCAACTGACGCGTAAAAGGATTGGCCGTCGACGAGGAAAATGGTCCGTTCTCGTTCACGAGGCATAGCTGTTCACCGGCTCCTGCGCCAGAATGCCCTCCACATGGAATGTTCGCATCCCTTGCCTTGTGTGGTCGTACGCTCGGACCTGGCCACCGCCAACGGAATAAACGGTGATCCTTCGTTGAGTAATCCGCCCATGGCGATCAACATAAATGATGTTGATAAGCTGGCCAACGTATTTGTCGATCATGCTCCTCGCCTCCAAAATAAGAACATTTGTTCTCAGTATACTCAGAACATGCGTTCTTATTCAAGAGGCAAAAATAGCCGAGCCCGAAGACCCAGCTTGTTGATGAATTAGAACGGTTTGCCGTCATTGATGTTAATAGGGAGCGATGAAGTATTATATGTCTCATTAGTTGTGCGATTGTGATGATATGTCCAGATGGAGCCACTAGCAACAACTAGACCACTGTTGTTTGCAAGCTCAATTTTTCCAGAGAACACTTTATTTGAGCAGGAATGAAACTCTGGGTTGTCGCTGTTATTTTGTAATGTGATATGGTATTGACGTGTTGCATTTGCATCAAGGTCGAACGCAGTTCCAGGTGTAATGTCAGATGCATATCCTGCCTGGTCATTGCCTTCAATTATCATGGGCGTTCCATCGACAGAATACAAATTTACAGTCGTCGGCACAGACTGCCCACTTAAATTAGTTACGTTTAATGCCATTTGAATAACAAAATTATCTTGACAGGGTAAATTCATCGGAATGGAAAAGTAAACTGCCCGTCCCTCAGAAATTTGAGCAGAAACAGGAATTGCCGAAGTGAGTGTAGTTAGCGCAACCAAGCACATTAATGTAGTCCAAAATCTCTTATTACCCTTTTTCATAATAACAACTCCTCTCCCTAATGCCTTGATTGTATCCAACATCTAGGAGAAGAAACAGTCTTATATTCGACATATTTTTACATTACGATGGAAGGTTGTACCATCACAAGATAAACCGAACGAACTCCGGGGAACGCAGCAACCCACGCTTCGTCCAATTCCTGAATCTCACATGGGCTTTAATCCTCGGCTCAAGATACACAAAGTTTCGGTCCTCTCCAGCGATGAGGCCGCTCGTTACCCTGTAAAACGCCTGCTTGTGTGAAGCCGGTACCGCGAGCTCGATGATCCCAGCTGGACGCCCCTCATGCTGGACCAACCAACCGAAGTCTCCTCGCCGGTATCCGAAGATCGCCACGTCCGCGTACATGTAGTTTATGATCTTCTGCCATGCCGGATCCCGGCGGCCGACATAACGGCTATCAGCCCGCTTTGCTACGATCCCCTCGAGCTGTTTCTCCTTCACCGCTTCGAAGAGTGCTCGGCCTTCCCGGGGAATCGACAGGACATGCGAAAAATATTGGTTGCTCCCGATGACTTCTCTCAGGATTGCCTTTCGCTCACTGAGAGGGAGCCCACGGAGGTCCGCGCCACGATAGTGCAGAATATCGAATACGAAGAATTGGACAGGCTGGGAGATTGCCGCCTGAGCGATCCTCCCCGGCCGCCGAATGTGGAACCGCTCCATGACCGCTTCGAAGTCCACCGCGCCCGTATTCGGCTGGACGACCGCGACCTCACCATCCAGAACGACGTCTGCGCCGCCTGCAACCGGCACGTCGTGCAGCTCGGGGTACTGGCGAGTCACGTCGTTATGGTGACGCGTGTATAGCCGAACGTGGCCGTCCACGACTGATACGATGAGCCGATGGCCGTCAATCTTGGGTTCAAATATGAACCGCTCTTCGTCGAAGGGCTGTTCACGTTTTTGGAGGAGCATTGGAGGAAGGAACATGTCATACACCATCCGTATATCAAACCTGATATACTGATTGTATCATTAGGGGAGAGCCGGATACCCCGGTAAGTTCTAACAAAAAAGCAGCTAGCTTGTAGCTGCTGCTCTAATAAAAATCATTTTTATTCATCCTTAATTCTAACTCCAATGCGTATCTATCAATTTCTGAATAAATTTCTTCTCTCTCCTCTTCTAATGCTAGTAATTCTGCACTATAACAATCATAACAGTCGTCAGGCGGGTCACACTTTACTATACCGCCATGCTTTTTCGAAGGATATAAATTATGATCTGGATCTAACCATACTATGTAGAAAACATTATCAATTAGAAATCCGTGCACTCTACCCCTTGCAGTAGAAATAGCAAATTGGTAGGCATCATGCTCTATTTGTTTGAAGAGTTCCTCATTCAAAGGGAACTTTGCGCTTACAACATTCCAATCATGAGGGTGCACTCTTAACGGTTTTTGATGATGTACCTTGAATTCAACGACCTTCATACCAGAAACTTTTTTCATAGTATCTAGGCAATTTAAAAGCCAGCCCTGATCAGCATTCCCACAATTAAAATACTCATGGCCACGATCGAAAAATTGCCAAGAAAAAATGACATTCTCCTCAGCATATTTTTTTATCGTTTTTTTTGCCGTTTCTGAAATCAGGGACCCCATTCCTTTAGAAGAAGGGGCCCCTGGTTTCGGGATTATGTAGCTACGACGTTCCTCTTTAGGAGTTGGCATCTTCCAATTCCACCTGGGCCTGTTCTATAATATCTTGATCGCTGATCGGGGCATTCGACGCTTGGTATGGCTGGAGTCCATTTCTAGCTCGTTTCCAAGGAATCTGATCGTGAGTCAATGCCTCTAATTCATCAGCATCCAGATGACCGTATGATTCAAACACAGACTCTAAAAACTCATATATCTCTGTATCGTCAGTGATTGAATCAGGAACAGTGGTCTCTCTAGGAATAAGTGCCCACCCGTATTCCTTATAAGCATGATACAACCCGGGATCCACCGGGCCATGAACCCATGCCTGGAATTTGTTCTCGAATAGCGGTTTATTGAAATAATAACGGTACCAAGAATAAGCATAGAAGCAAAGCTTCTGAAGCTTCTTAGGGGACATTGACTCCATATTAAGAAACGCTCTTGCTACATCGTGAATGGTGATCATAGGCCTCACCCTTCTGTTAAAGTGAATAATTTCTCCCACGGTCTCACCTTCCTTTTACAATCGGTACATTAAAAATCATTACCCCGAATTGGAAAGGATATTCTGGTGCAACTTAGGAAAATGGAAACAAACAGGAACTCATGTTCCTATTTTTTACCTCTTCAAATCCATAATACACCAATGCAATGTCATATGTTGTCGAAATTTGTCGTTAGATTGATATTTTTTTATTGCATAATTTGATGCAACATATAAATACTATTCAGGAATAGGTGGCATTTGAACGACAAAAAAACCGAGAGCCGAAGCTCCCGGGCTGATTAACTATTGAACCGGATCGTATTCGTCAACATCAAAGGTAAGGATCTTATCGAAAATTACATATTCGGTACGCGCCTTAAAGGGGCCTTTGTTCCAGCTCTTGGTGAATGCGTACTTCGCAGGACCTGTTCCGGCATCCTTAGCATCGTACCAGTCAAGAAAGTCCCGTAATTCAACAGCAGAAAGATCATATTCCTTAATCAATCCACCGGAAATATACAACGTTAACAATACAGAAGGTGAAGTATCGAAAGTGATTTTAACTTCATTAGAAGGAAGACTCTCTCTGTCCAAGTAATAAGAAGTTATCACGTAGTAGTAAGTCTTTCCTTCAGTTACTTGTGTGTCAATATAACTTTTACTTGTAAGATCTTCAGCTAAAGTAATATAAGGCCCTCCCGATTCCGTTGCTCGTTTAACTCTAAATTTCATATAGCTAGCGACATCTTCTTTCCATGAAAGAGTAACCTTGTTCTCTCCCTTTATAGCCACGAGATCGCTCGGGGTATTATGATCGAGTGTCCCATAAAGGTTAATTTCAAAAACATCTCTAGCCGTACTTTGCACATTATGAATCTGGACATAAGCAACCCCATTCAGGTTGCTTACGGCGGATAAGTTACCATTAACATCAGGATTAGATATGGTTGAAATTACCTTTCCGGTGTGATCACAAAATTCCAGTTGGACACCCGTGGCTGCTTTTAGGCGGTAACCTGTTATTGAAGCCACGTCTACACGTACTAAGGGCACCCTTATTAGATGATTGAAATCAGAAGATCCATCTGCTGATAAGGATATGGAGGTAGTCTCATCATTATCTGTTAATTGAGTTCTAATAATAACAGTATTAAGTCCTTGAGCAGCTTTTAATTTATCAAGTAGTCCACCGCTGAAATCCACCGCTGCAAAGCTCTTCTGAGGAACTACATTTACCCCTAGCAGCAAGACCATAGCAGCAATAAATACCATTGTGATTTTCTTCAAAAAAGCCCCTCCTCTAAAGTAGTGACTCAATCTTACAAGGGAAATTTAGGAAATAAAAGACTGATAATCAACACTATTCGACAGTAAAATTAAGGGTTGCTTCAATGTTTCTTGAATGCTCTCAATGCGACGGCCAACGTCCGCCATCCCTCCTCCGTGAAATTCGGATTGCTGACAAGACCACCGAGGTCGCCGCTTCCGAATTCCTTCGTGAACCACACCGGGGCCGGGACAAGCTTTGTCACGGCCTCCATCGAAAGCTTGATTGCCGCCACGTCTTCTCGCAGCTTGTCAAAAGCTTTTTTCTCTTCATTCGTCATCGGTGTGTCCTCCCCGCCGGTTGCAACCGGCGCATCATATTTGGTTAGTCCGTTGGCTGTAATTACGGACATCAGCTTGCCCGCGTAACCAGGATCGGTGGCATACCCACACGCTTTAAGTGCTGTGCATTGCTCCTTCGGGGTCTTCGCAGCCCGAACGCGGTCGTAACGGGATCGATCGAACAATAAGTCCTGATCTTTGAAGTAATGATAAATCGACTTGTATGCCCGCCAATTGGCCGTCGTATTGACCGTGACGCCGTTGTAGACCTCTTTGGTCTCTGTCGATACGCTGGAACCATCCCAATAAGCCGTAGGCTTTCCGCTACCGACCTTGTAGCCACCGAGATTAAACCATTCAGGGACTTTTCCGCCTGTTTCCAGCCAACTCTGTGCGATCCGGACAGAGGGCAGCAGCCGGCCGCCTTCGCGATGAACCTGCATGACGGTCGGGGCAATTAGCGCGATAAAGGCGTCTTTGCTGTACTTCGTATAATTAGGCACCTTCGTTACCTCCTCCCTTGCCGCCCGGCGGGTTGGCGGCCTTGTTGTTGATCTGCCCAGCAGCCGCCGCCACCAGGAACGCATTTGCGAAGGCGAGGCCATAGACCCGCCAATTGCCCCCGTCCGCCCCCAGCGCCAGCTGCGCCAACGTCAGGACCGCGAACGCGACGATCACCGCGAAGAGATCGGTCGGCAACCGCGGCACGAGACGATCAAGCAACGACTTCGTGTATTGCACGACGAAGAACGTCAGAAGGGACGCCCCGCCCATAGCAGTAAGAGCATCCCAGGTGAAGAGTTGTCCATCCATATTATCCAGACACCACCTTGATTAAGAATCCGAGAGCTGAAATAGCCACGCCTGCGAAGCTGATCGTCGTTGCGATCAACCACTTGACCGTTTGTTTGTATGCGGACAATTCCTCGCGCAGTTCATCGATTCGATGATGCGCCGACTTAGCTTTGTCGAGGCCCTCTAGCGCGACATCGCGGGCGCTGTTCATCATGTCAAGCTTCGTCTCCACTCGCGTCAATCTCTGCAAAATCTCGTTCGTTTCATCCGGCAACACGCCCACCACCCCACAAAAAATAGCCCCGAAGGGCATCTATGCTCAAAGCGCATGCCAACGGAGGCTGAGGTCGAAGCTCTCAGTGGTCGAGGCGCTGTAATTGTAAAACGTCAGCTTCAGCGCGATCCGGCTCGCGTCCGCCGGGTCCGGCATGAGGTCGGCGTCATACAGCATCGTGTAAGTCTTACCCCATACCCTCGGCGTGAGGATGTGGACGCCGTACGGCGAGGCGTTTCGTTGCCCATTGACCATCCCGCTGCTGCCGGACGAATCCACGTAAGTCCCCCACACCGACCGGCCCTTGCCGTCCGCGTTGTTCGCTGCCTTGCGGCCGATCGTCAAGTCCGCGCCGTACGTATAAGCGTCATATCCGGATCCGTCGTCCAGGGAGATCGCCAGCTTGACGCTCCGCTTGCCCATGCCGATCGGGATGTAGTAGGTCTGATATTGCTTCCCCGAGACGCTCACGGAGAGCGTCTGAGCGCCATTCGGAACGCCGCCGTATGCCACATCGTTATCGACGGCCGTGATAGCCCGCTGGTCCCGATAGCGGTAGTCGTGGTAGATCCTCTCTTTAAAATTCGGATACTTGTCGGTCGCATAATCCTTCGTGCTGTTGAGCGATCCGTCCGGGTCCTCCATACCGTAGCCAACAAGCATATAGCCGATCCGGAGGCTACCAGCCGGTGGATTCGGCGGATACAGGTTCCAACCGCCTGACGTTCCAGCCGCCGCCAGCTGCACGTTGCCGTTCACGTCGATCCAGAGATGTCGGAACTCCCATCCATCGTAGTCGCCCGGATTGGTCCCAAGAGTCTGCCCGTTGAAGCGTGCGGCGGGAATCTGAAGGTAACGGCCATCCGGCATAATCGCGGTACCCGCGGAGACGACAATATCGCCTGTCGGCAGGTTCCAGAGGTAGACACTCGTCCCCGAGGAGTACGAGCTCGTTATGCCAGTAATGCCCGTCAAAGACGTCGCCGTCTTGCCGGAGTAAGATATGGCCCGAGGTTCGCCGAAGGACGCCGACCAAATATAGGCGGTACCGCTCGATGGCCATGCGTCCACCGTGCCGTTGCCCACATTGAGCGTCGTCGCTCCGGAAGCTGCCGAGGACGTGAGCGTCGTCAACATCTTGACCTGGCTTCGATTCTCGATCGAGATGATACACCCGAGCGCGATCCCGAAGCCGGCGACCGCATCAAGCCCTGCTTGCCCGATCGATTTGACGCAATCCTGCATGGCCTGCCTCAGCGTCGCGAGTTTGTTCGTCAGGTCCGCAAACTTCGCATCAACGTTGGCCCGCTCGGCCGGCGTGACTCGCTTGTCGGCGATGACGGTATCGATTGCGGCGATCAGCGCCGCGTAGGCTTTGTCATAGTTGGTCTTAGCTGTCCCGAGTGCTCCTTTAAGCGTCGTGTTGGTCAGGTACAGGTTGTTGTAGATGGTCTGGTACTCGATGTCGACGTCGGCCTTTTCCTTCGCGAGGGAGAGCTTGTGCTCGGCGATAGCCTTCGATTCGGCGGTACTGATCAGGCCGTCACTAAATGCACCATCGAGATACGTTTCAAAATCGTTTTGCGCCTGACTCAGTTCACTGAGCTGCGTCTGCACCCGGGCATTCAGTTCATCCGCGTATGACTTGGCATTACCCTCAGCCTTCTGGGTGATGGATTGCATTGCCGCCTGAAATGCCGCTCGAAGCGTCGCAAGACGCGTTGCCAGAGTCGCGAACGCCGTTTTGACCGCCGTGCTCTCGGCCGGCGTTGTCTTCCCATCTGCGATCGCGTTGTCGATTGCCGTATTGAGCGCGGAAAAGGCACTATCATATGCCGTTTTTGCATTCTGGAGCGAAGCCCGGACCGCGGCATCCGTTAGGTACCCGTTCCCCATGACGTTCGTGTACTCAGAATCGACATCGCTCTTTTCCTGCCCCAGCGTCCGCTTGTGCTCGGCGATCGCCTTCGCCTCTGCGGCCGAAATAACGCCATCCTGGAACGCCCCCTCGACGTACTGCTGATAATCGTCCTGGGCTTGTTCCAACTCCGTTTGCTCCTTTTCGATCTGCGCGGCGCGGCGGGCGAGCGCGTCTGCTGTCTCTTTTTGCCGGCGCCGCATCTCGATCAGGTAGTCGTCACGATTTCGCTCGCGGAAGTTCGCGATGACAAGGCGTGGACGTTGCTCCGGCTGAAACGGGTACCGCTCATATTCCTGCAGCCGGGCCGACACGTCGTAGCCGAGCACCGCGTCGAGGACGGTAATCGTGTCGCCGACCTCAACCGGTCCGAGATTGACCGTCTCCGTTTCGTAAGTGAGCTGCGGGACTTCATACTGTGATAGGTAGGACTCCATAGTGGACAAGAGCTTGCCCTGATCTTCGATCTCCGGCCACTCTTTGGATGCCTCAAACGGGCGATACCGGTCATAGAAGATCGAATCGATGTATTTTCGCGTGTGCCCCGCGTAGCCCTCGATCGTAAGCCCGTCTTTGCCGTATCCATAGAGGCGCGTAATCCGTTCGAGATCCGTCTCTGTACGGCGGATGCCCTTCATGTTCTTGCGGTACCGGACCTGTTTCCCGTTGTCCGCGCCCTTCCGGATCGCGAACGTGATTTCGTAATTGTTAAAGGACAGCTCGGCCCCAAAAACGTCGCATAGCTCGTACAGCAGCGCAAGGCGAGACTTCTCCCCCCACTCCGAGATATCCCGGGCGCCGAACGAGCCGGACACGACATAGGTATACGGAGTGCCGACAAGCAGCATCGACAGCATCGCCTCGGGCGTTTGGGCGGCCCGAAAATCGATATAGAGGTCGAAGAAGTATTGGCCTAACTGTAAGGCTACGTGATGGGCCTCAATTGTCTTGCTGATCTTTCCGCCCTCTCGAACCTCTTCAACTCGTTTGATCACGAAATGCTGGCCGTACTCGATGTCTTTCGGGAAACGGATCTCATTTCCCGTGATGAGCAAGTCGTAACGGCCATCGCCAGCGAGCTTCGGATATTGGAAGGTGACGAAATACTCGCCGCTTAGCACCTCTCTTATACGAACAGAAAAAGCGGCCGGCAAGTATGCCAACCGCTCCACGGTATCCCATAATTCAAGGCGTGACCGGCTCATTGCCATCACCGCCAGTCTGTTCTTTTATCAATTCCTCCCTATATTTCACTGGAACGTCCGATATCAGCAACCGCCCGGTCTGAACAGCAACCCGGTACATGTTCAGATAAACCTCATTAAGCTCATTCACCGGTAGCACCCCCTTCCTCCAGAACCTTGACTCTGTTCCTGAGCGAGTCAACCTCGGACATAAGCAGCGTTAAAAGCATGACGCCCATCTCCTGGTTGACTTGGAACAGGCTCTTCTTCGGCTCTACCTCAATCCCTTTGGTTTTGAGATAGTCAACTGCATTTTGCAACGGGTCCATGTTACACCTCCAGCGCAAGCAACCTGGCTGTATGCTCGGCAAGAATTCGGTCGTGAATAGAGATTTGCGTCTCCGCGTCGGCCATGTCACGGACGAGGCCGTCCGTTACCGTCTTGGCGTTGGTATTGTAGTTGATAGTCGCGGCGATCGCGTTGACCGTCCGCTTGTACTTGTCCAGGGAAATGTATATGACGGTGTACTCGGCTTCCCGATCGTATTCAGCTTTAGGGCAGTAGGCTGTTGCCCCACCGTTCGCTGACTCGCTATTCGCATAGTCGCTCCTGATGATCCATTTCTTAGTATCATTAACGCCGTTTTTAAATACGTTGATGATCTTGTTCGTGCGATCTTTTAAGTTTCCGGCGCCCCCGTTAATGGATGAATGGTTAATCCAGTAGTTCCCTGTATCGAGTTGTGGATTGGCTTTCTCTCGCACGACAATACCCTCGATCAACTCGACCATGTTGCCGCCGGTGTGCAGCCCGATCGCTCCCTCCGGCACGACGACCTGCGCCTCGGCCTTGGCAAGTTTGTAAGAGAGCGTCCCCCAACCTGACCAACCCGGAGCCTTATTTGCCGAGACCCACGATAACGTGTTGGTTACCGGAGTACTTCCGTCGAGGACAGATACCCAAGACGTATAGTTACCGCCGTCATTGGCTGTAGCCCTCCACCCGTTGAAAAGTGCCTTCACGGCATTAGCGCTCGGATTAATTGAGGCTACCCACCCGGATTCTGACAGACTGACATTTACATAGAGGTTTCCATCGGGCGCAAGGGCAGCTTGGTCGGCCTTTGAGCCTGGGACTCCCGCATAGACTGCTTCGAGTACTTGACCAGTGTACTTTTCCACAATCGCCGTGTCCGGTTTGCCAATGACGGGGCAATAAACCACCTTGTATAAGTCTGGATGCTGATCTACTACACCGCCAAACCAACCGAGTGACCCATCCAAAATAACGCCTGTCTTTGCCCCACGCGTCACTGTCCCAAGACGCGAGTCGAACGTGTCCCCTTCGGCCAGCGTAGTCGGGAGGTAAAGATAATCGTCGTTCCGCGGGACTAAGGATTCCGGAATCACGTTACCGAGAACAAGCATCGGGTCTTTAAAAACAAATGTCCCTGCCCCCTGTTGATGGTTCGAAGCGAAGACTCTGATGCTCCTAGTTGCCGCCAGCGTGGTAAAAGTGGGGAGCGGTGCTGATCTAAGGAACCCACCGTTTGAATCAAGCTCTTCAACATACATTAAGTTCCCGTTGCCATCCCACCCAAAACTGTATGTCGTGTTGGGTAGGGCCGGCAGAGTGCAGGTGGAATGCTCAGCGTTTCCAGTCGCAGCCAATTGCAATTCATACGGCTCCAGAACTTTAGCATGAGGATGGAGCGTCCATGCGGAATCGGTTACCGGCGGAATCTGATTGATCCCGACCAGCGACAGCCCAACTCCTTCGAGATGCTTGACGCCTTCGACATACGGATATTTCTCCGCCAGCTTGGCCCCGGTGTATTCCGGATCAACGTCAATCTTTGCGTATGTGGTGGCATCAACTTTGAACAACCGGGCTCCGCTGAAATAGACGGGGGTCGGGTTGTGCTGATGCAAGCTAATTCCAGCGCTCCCGGAAAAAACAGCGCCCGTGAACTTAACATAGAGCAGTTTCCAGTCGCCGGTGGTCCTTAGTTCTTGACTTTGTGCTTTGCCTACGGTGTCATCATAAACAATGATTTGCGCGCTACCGCCGCTTTCAACTTTTGCCCAAACCAGAACGAGAAAATAGTCACTCGGCCTATAAGAGATGATTTTGTAAATCGACGAGTAAAGAGTCGCGCTCAGTTTTTGCGACTTCACGCCCTCTTTAACGTCGTTGTTAAGGCTTACCCCGACCGTTCCTGCGTAATTATAAAACCAGCCATCTGCGAGACCGTCGCCGTTAATATCTACCCCAAAGCCCCCGTCCTTGCCAAACCAGTTGACCAGCGTCCGCCCGGGAATTACTACATCAGCCCCCGACGCCCGGTCCGTCGTAATCAGGTTCGGTCCCCGCCCGATTGCCTTAGCCTGTCCGGCCTCGTCGATCTGCTGGCGGTGAATCTCGCGGATCAGCACGCCCGGCGTCTGCCTCGATACCCCATCAGCGCCGAGCCGCATATCGTCGATCGCCGTATTGCCGCTGCCCGACTGGCCGACGATGTTGTTGACTTGAGCTTGGAGCATGTCCGTCTTCTGCTTGACGCTCTGGCCGGGCACATACTGGATCTGGTCCGCGGTATGGGCGACCGGGGCGGTCGCGTGGGCGGCATCGGCCGCGATCCGCGCCTGCTGCTCTGCCGTGAGCTGTGCTTGCAAGGACGCGAGGTCGGAATCGGCCCGTTTCCAGTTTCGATTGTGCTTCTCCGCGTCATCGACTTCCAACGTCAATGGGATCGTTTCAAATCTACCGTTTGCCACGGTGCATCCCCTCTCTCAATACAAGTAGGTATGACGAAAAATAAAAGCGACCGTCAGGCTAGGGGCGGTCGCGGTGATGGATATATTGTTGTCGCCTTCTACGAGGCGCGGGAAGATACCGGAGTGGGCGCGGGTGATATCTGTCCCGTTCCGGATTACAACTTGCTCCAGCGGCGCACAGCGAACCTCCACTACATCCCCGGCGGCCATTATGACAGATAATGTGCATTGCTCCCCGGTCGTCTCGTTGCGGATGGTAATATTTGAGCCGGAGCCGGTTAGTCGGATGACGGGATATGCTTCGTGGGTTCCGGCATGGTAGACGACGAGCGCTTTTGGCGAAGACGTAACCAGGAACGAATACCTCCCGCCACCATACCTGAAGCCCATACCGTACGTGTAGCCCTGACCGTAGGCAATCGGCGTCCCAGTGTCCGTAACGGACTCTGAAAATGGGAAAAATGCCTTGAACGGCAGCGTGAACGTCCCAAGCGTCGCCATTTTTTCGATCGGGATCTGGCCGTTGTATTTGCACATCCAGCGTTTCCCGGTCATACGGTCGAGGATGAGCGGCTTGACGCCAGCTCGGGCATTGAACACCTTGGCGATCTTCTGCAATCGGATCTGATAGTCCGTCTCGTCAGAAGCGAGCATCGTCACTTCGAGTTCGATCATTCGAGGTCCATACTCGGTTAGCAGATCGATCGTGCCGTCGAGACCTGGAATCTCCTCCTCGGACTGCCGCGTCTCGGGGAGCAAAGGGATGTTCGCCTTCGTCACCAGCAGTCCCAACGACGAAAAGGCCACGCCACCGAACGTGGCCCCTCCATTATCAATCATCCAAGCGCCCTCCCCTCGCATACAGCTTCCGCGCCAGGCTCTCTTGCTCCCGATTGTACGTCTTAATGTCAGCCTCGTCTTCCAGCAGAACGTCTCCGCTATGCTCGATCAACGGTCCGTAATAATTGTGGATCGTATCCCCGCCACCCGCGCCTGCGGTAACGAGGCTTCCGACTTGCTTCGGCGTCAGCACAGGCTCGCCGATGCGAAGAATGGCGGCCAGCTCGTCAGGTAATAACCGATCCTCGCTCCGGAAGTTGGCGACCCCTGCAATCCCGCCGGTATGATAGAGGGGCTTGCCGCTCGCATCGCTCCAGACACCTGTCCCACTATTCTTGGTTGCCCCAATCGATGCCCCTAACTTCTCGTTTGCCGCCTCAAGAGCCTTCCGCTCGGCGGCGGACGCCGTTTTCCAGGCGTCGCTATTGGCCTGCATCTTCGCGATGGTCGACGTCTTAACCGACGAAGCCGCGGATGCTGCTGCCGAACCCAAGGTGCCGTTCGGAATCGAAGGCGATGGCGAATTGCCTCCTCCTCCGGATGAACCGCTAGACGGCGCAGAAGGAACGCTCATGCCGTTCAGTTTCGCGTATTCGGCGATCAGCGCCTGCAATTCTGTCCGAATCTTATCGTTCGTGGCTCTGAACGCTTTATACCGGTCGTCCTCTAGCAGTTGGTAAAGCTTAATCGCGTTGCCCTTGTAATCATCGATGAGCTGTTCAAGGTCGTCGTACCAAGATTCAATGTCCTCCTTCTGCCGGTCCAGCGCTTCAAGCTTCTGCGTCCGCTCCTTGTCAAGCGCCCTCTTCTGGTCATCGACGTCCATCTGACGGAGCTTCTCTTGCAACTCCTGCAAATGCTTCTGACCAGCCTCCGAGGTTGCGTTCTTGTACTTGGCGATCTCGTCGAGTAGGCTTCCCCGCTCCCGTTGCCGTTCGGATTCGTCGATCGCTTCCTGCTGGTCGTCGTAAAACTTTTCGATGGCCCGGCGGCGCTCGTCGAGCGCATCGAGCTCGGCCTTCTTGGCTTTACTGATCGCGTCGGTCGTCGTCTTGAGCAGATCCTTGGCGTCTTGCTCCTGCTGCTTGGCGGCTTCCTCCTGCGCCTTCTCTGCGGCCTTCATGAGCGACACCTTGAGGTTGTAAACCTGAGTATCCGCCTGCTTGTAGAATTCCGAGTCCTTTTCATAACGGTTCCGGACCCGTGTCCACGCCTCCAGCTTCATTTGAGTGATTTCGTCCTCACTCTTACCGGCCAGCGTCATACGCCGTTCTTCCTGCGTAATCCACTCGGTTGATGCTTCATATCGGGCTTTCGCGGCAGCCTCATCTTTCTTTTTTTGCTCTTCAATCCGCTTTTTCTCATCATCGGCCATCTGATCTTTTAGCTTCTTAATTCGGACTTCGACATCCATCCGGATCTCGCCATTCTTCTTGTAGCGCTCCTCCAGCTTTTGCAAAGATGCAAGCTCCTGCTGTTCGGTCATTTGGTTCATGTCGCGCTTATACTGAATGTATTTGAGTGAGCGCTGATAGTCCTCTTGCTGAATCTCGGCAAGGGATTTCGTTTTTTTTGTTTTGCCCTTATCCCCGCTCGTTGCTGATGCCGGTTTTGCTCGGAACTGATCCCAGTCCTTAACGGTCAAAGCATCGATTTCTTTTGTTGCCTCGTTTATGTTGAAACGATCCGTATTTATTTGCTCAGTCAAGCGCCTCTTTTCCCTATTAAAGGTATCTCCCCATAACTTTGTTGAGCTGTCATAGAGTTCTTGGGGGACATAGTCTGGCTTTTTGGCTGTTTTCGCATCTTTTTCGGTCTTATCGATTAAATCAATGGTCTCCTGTGCGATACGAATCCGTTCATTCGCTTCTTTCTTAGCAATTTCCAATGTTCTCTTGGCTGCATCCGCCGCGGCGTTTACGCGATTCCGCTCACCGGAAATGTACGCATCGAGAGCTTCTTTATTTTTGATGTGCCATCGGTTCTCTTCGTCCAGTTGAACGAGCAGATCCGGGTACTCCGCTTTCAGTTTCTTTGTGATCTCCGCGAGTTGCGCTTTTTGTTGCTCAGACAGCTTTTCCTTCTTGTTCAACTCGTCGTATTGTTTGATCAGGTCTTTCATTTGCGACACATTGTCGACCTGCGCAACCGTCTGCTGCATCTGCGATCTGGTCAGATCTACAAGGGCGCCGAGAGCTCCTTTCGAAGCTTCTTTCATCTTATCGAGGGATGCCTTTGCCTCGTCAACGTTGGAGTAGTCCATGTCCTTCAATTCTTTGTCGACGGCACGGATCTGATCTGCAAGTTCCATCATGGCCTGCGTGTTCTCGATAGATCCTTGACCACTTTGTGCGGATTCTAGGCGGTCATTGTATTCCTTCTCCAGCTCGTTTCGCTTCTCGAGAACTTCGTTTAGCTGCTCAATGTTCTTTTGCATCTTCTGGTATTGATCAGCTGTAATGTTCGCCGGTGAAGTAGCAAGAGCCGCGTTTAGTTCCTGTTGATTCTTGGCGAATTCTTTAGATGCTTCCGAGGCGGAATGAGCAGCGAAAGCATATGCCCCTAACCCGGTAGCTAAAGCGCCAAGAGCTGTCAAGACTAGAGACCATGGGCCCATTGCTGCTTTAAGAGCGTTAAATGTTACCGTAAGCGCCCCAACAATAGCTATGAAGCCCGTAAACGCCACTGAAGCGGCTCCCACCCCCGCAACCACTTCCTTGTTCTCATCCGCGAACAACGCAAAATGGCGAATGGTCGGCGTCAACGTCTCCATCAGGTCTTGAAGGACAGGGATAAACGATTCTCCGAGCTCGACTCGCGCTTCTTGCATCGTCTGGTTAAAAGTCGCTTGCGTGCCTGTATAGCCCGTCATGGCTGAGTCAGCGTTTCCCGCGAACATGGCGGATTCAGATATAATCCCGTTGTAAGCTGCTTGGATCTTTTGCGCCTCGGTCAGTTTTGCCGCTGTCGTCCCGATCGATTTAGCATAGCGATCCTGCATAACTGAGAGGTTCGTCGTGATGCCGGCTGCGTCGGTCAGCTCAGAGTTGCCCATTTTTATACCTTGAGCGACTTGATAGATCGCCTCAGCCCAAGATAAATGAGACTCACGGTTATAAACTGCGGCGTCCGCCGTCGCAATCATGATATCCCTGGTCTGTTCCAACGTCAGCCCGGCAGTCAAGTATGTCTTGACCGTATTGGCCATCTCCGTCCGACTGAGCCCCCAACGATCGGCCAGTTCATCGGCAAGTGTAGCCGATTTTTCGACATCAACGTTAAGCGCCTTCGATACCTCTGATAGACCAGAGTATGCCATGGAGAGCTTTTGCGCTTCATCGGCGAGTGCCTTGATCGTCGATGTGAGCTTCACAAAACCAGCGCCGGCGCCAATGGTCGCCACCACCGAGCCCAGCCCCTCCATCGAGCCGCGAACACCATTAACGGCTTCCTCTGACTTCTCCGCTTCGTTGGCGACTTGCTTCAGCTCGTGCTCAACCTTTTCGACTTGCTTGCTCTCCACGCCCATTTTCCGGAGCTCCTGGACAATGGACTCGAGGCCTTTCTCCAACCGGCCTAAGTCGATATTCTTCAGCACAGCTTCGATTTTCTTGAGCTGGTCCGTGTTGGCCCCAATCTTCTCCATGACGCCGCTGAGATCGACAAACGACTTCGACGTCTTGTTTCCTTCTTCTTTGAGAGCCGAAAGCTCTTTCTTGACCGCTTGAATCTCTTGCTTCATCTGCGACGCTTCGGCCGTCAGGCGGGCCCGGAGTTCGCCAATTTGTATAGACATTTACCCACCCGCCTTCATTCGCGCAAGAAGCGCTTGATATTGTTCTTCCGCCGATTTCGGCTGCTCCGTCGGTGGTTGCGGCATTCGCGCTTGCAGCCCCTTCATGATCGCTTCCCGCGCCTTATCGTCCGAATAGTGGGGGAACGAGGACACTTGGATGTTCTCAATCAGCTCCCACGCACGGTGTTCACCAACGAGGTGTATCAGCTGCGGAAGGTCGATCCAAGCATATTCGTTCTCGATCTCTCGTTGTGTCTTCCCGAGAGCAACGCAACAGCGCAGGACAAACTCCTCTATTGTTATTCTTTGGCCTGTTCCACCCGTATGAGAATGCTCTGAACGAACTGCTGAGCCATCGGAGGGATCAGGCCGCTTAAGTTTCCCAAGGCGGCGTTGACGTCGTTCTTCTCCCATGTAAGTCGGAGGTATTCGGCGCACTCTGCGATGCCTGCATGCTTATCCAGGTAGTCAACAGGAATGTCGCTCAATAGAGATGTCAATTCGTAAATCTCATCTATCGTCACGTCAGCGGCAGCCACAATGAATACCGCGCGGTCTTGTTCGGGAGTCAGGAAAAGCTTTACGAGGAACTCACCGATCGTTCCAATATGGTCGGTCAGCTTCTTGAGACGCGCACGCGTCAATTTAGGAATCTCCACTTGTTTGTTGCCCAATTGGACTCTATCCTTGCGAAAGAAGTTGAACACGATAATTCCCCCTATGGTCTTGAAATAGAAACAGAGAGGACCGAACGGCCCCCTCTGTATGTGTTTTCCGGCTTATGCTGTTGCCGCGATGTCACCCCAGGTATACAGCAGCCCGTAATGATCCGGATCCGTACTCGGATACGCTGCAGCAGAAATAGCCATTCGCTGATTGTTGTCCAACTGGTAGCCGGCGTTGAGATCGAATTTTACTGCGCACGCCTCAATGTAGATGAACCGGTTCGGGTCCATGATACCAAGCGGCTTAATGACAGCACGCTTTCGAGGAAGCTCCTGCCCCGCCAATCCCGAGACTTCATACTTGACCTTCGTGGGCGTTGTCCCATCAACGATCTTGTCTGTGTTCGGATTAAACTTCACGACCTTCTCGAAGTCCATGTCCGGCGTCTCAAAGGTGATGGTTCCTGTGATTCCTGTGATGATCGATTTCACAGGCGCCGAGCCGAATTGATCGACGGTCGGTTCAAAATAGGTGGTCGTTGTCGCGAAATTAATGCCGCCCTGCGTCAGATCAATCGTGACGGCATCCGTTTCCGCTGCACCGGTCGCACTGACGCCCCATACGAAAATGCCAGGGCCGGCGTAAACCTTGGTTACGTCTCCCATTGATTAAGCCTCCTTCGTGTAAAACATAAAGTTGGTCGAGAACATCGGATGGTCCTTGTCGTCCAAGCCAAGAGGAATCGGTGACGATTGAATCGCGATGCTCGAGAACACATGAGTCTCGCCGACCCCGTAATTCACCCGGCGGTGCAGATGCTTGATGAGCCCCTTCGCAAGCGCTTCGGTCGCGGCCATATTATCTGGTATCGTCTTGTAGGATTTGCCTTTGACGATAACCTGGAATGTCGGTCGCTCAGTCGGAACATACGCATGTGGCTCGTACCCACCGGTGCCCATGACGAACAGGCAAGGCAGTTTCGCCTCCGGTAGATCGGCCGGAATGAAATTCGGATCCGGGTAAACGGAGTAGCCGGCCGCGGTCAGATATTGAATCAACTCGGTCGCCAGCACTTTACCCCACCCCCAAGACCTTCTTCAACTCCTCGGTGATGAGCTTCTCGTTCATCATTAAGGCGTTCTCGAGGAACTTCTTACCCGGCATATAGCCGTTGTACGCGCCTTTGCTCAGCGTCTTCTCGCCGGGCCTCAGTTCGACGATGGAACCGTTGGCGGTCTTCCGGAAACCTTCATGCTGAACGACAGCGTAATGGTCGACTTCTGGGCTTGTCCCGATGTCGATATAGGACATCCCAATGAGCTTTTTCACCTCATCGACATTGATTGCTGCTTCCAGGTCGCCGGAATCAACGGGAGCTAGTCGTTTGGCGTCCTGAGCGATCTTCAGAGCAAGTTTCAACAGCACCTCGTCTAGACCTCGGTCGAGATCGTCGCCGATCTTATCCAGCGCCGCCGTCATCGCCTCGATACCCTCGATCCCGAATCTAAACAGTTTGCGGTCGGCCATACACGACGACCTCCTTCACGTCATCGGTCCCGAGGTACTTTCGCACCTCGATATGGGCGACACCACAACGGACTATAATGCCAAGGGCGTTGACGTACTCGAAATAGTCATCGAAGTTAACCGCGTTGACGCCTTCGAGGTAGATCGTATATGCGATCTGCACTTCCTTACCCTTGGCATTTTTGATTAGACGTTGCTCTTCAACGACCTTGGCGCTCTTGTCGATTGAAATAGGCGGCAACGGCCGACCCCAGTCATCCTTTTCGGAGTGATAATGCGTCACCTTTGCTGGGTACCCGAAGAGACTCATACCAATGCACCACCGTACTGCTGCTGAGCGGCTTCCACGGCCTTTTGCTTGGCGACTTCTTCCGCAGTTGCGCCAAGAAGTTCCCGCACGTCAGGTGCGACGCTATCCCTTTCTCCGTCTTTGTAGGAGATCGACTCGCCGTTGTCCCCGATCGACTTGACGTTGTGCTTGAGATACTTCAACGCCGGATCGACGCCCTGAAGCTCCCATACAGCCTGATAGGCGACAAGGGAGACTACAAGGTCAGTCGAAGGATACCAACGGGCCAAATTGCGCTCAGCCTGGACGATCGCGACCGTCTGCTTATGTTCGCTCGCCCGATCCCATGCGTAGGTATCAAGCATATTGGCAGCAATCCAGTCCGCTACTTCTTGGCGGTCCATGATCGATCACCTACTTTTGCTCGACAGCAGCAATCTCGGCCTTGAGAGTCTCGGCGCCCTTCTCGTCGGCGCCTTCGATGCCGAGTTCGGTCGCCTTCTTGCGGAGCGCCTTGAGTTCCTTCTCCGCCTTAGCCGCGGCCTTCGCAGCTGCTGCTGCTTGCTCCTCGGCTTCCTTCTCGGCTGCCGTCTTCTCGGTCTCGACCCCGAGTCCCTTAGCGATCAGCTCCGCACCGAGTTTTTCGCCGACTTCGACCTCAGCGCCGGGGCCCTTCCACGATCCGTTGACCTTGGTCACTGCCGTGATCTTAACCTTCACTACACTCACCCTCTCGTAATGGGAAAGGACGCCCGAAGGCGCCCTCTCTTGTGGATTAGATAACCGTCGCCGACATTACCGAGTCCGCATACGGGAACACCGGGAACGCCAGGTTGACGCCCACCGTGCGCACGCGCAGCGGATGCCGACTGGTGACGTCGCGGAAGACAAAGATACCATTGTCGCCGGAACCGACACCGTCGTAGCCGCCCATCAGTTCTTCCGTGGTCGTTGCCCACAGGTAGTTGCCGAGCGGATCGGCCGGCAGCATGACAAAGCGATCAGCTGGAGCCATGCGAACCGTCGTGAATGCCAGTTTTCCGTTTGTGAGCGCATCGTTCTCAACGCGGGCCTGCGTGTCATACGCGGCGATACGCGGCAGCCCGAGGGAATCGGTGACCGAATCCAGTTGAGCCATGGTAAGCTGCGGCGGGTTGGCGCTGCCCGACGGATCGCCGTGATATGCAATCCGAACGGACTTGTTGCGCAGCAGCAGCGAGATAATCGCCTGCGCCGTAAATGCCCGGGTCAGACGCACGCCACGATCGGCCTGAAACTGGAACCATGTCTGCATGTCCTCGAGAGGACGAGAGTTTTCCGTGTCGCTCCAGCGATCCGTTCCGGTCAGCACCGGCTTCTGATCGTTCGTGAAGCCGTAGTCGACAAAGAGTTTGACATCGCCCTCGGCATAGGACACGGTGCCCGTAGCAGTGGCCTGCATCGCGACCCACTCCCGCCGAGCGCGGATGGAGTCGACTGCGTATTTGGCATCGTCGAGTTGGTCCCGAATGATTTGCTGGATTTCCTGCTTTCGGAGGCCAAGATTCTGGCCGGCGATCAGCAACAGGCGGATGAGCTTCTCATCCATCCAGCGGCCGCGCTGAATCTTCGGGATTTCTACCCGATCGCCCTTCGTGCCTTCGCGGGAACCATACCGCGTCTCGGTGCCGAGATCGGCGATCTGCGCCATGACCGGCAGGCGGGACGAGGCTTTGATCACGTCGACCGTCAGCTCGTCCGTTTGGCGTGCCGGGAACAAGATGTTTTGCCAGTAATCGTTCGGGACGGTGAGGTTCGACGCATACGTCAGGAGTTCTTCTCCCGACAACGCTTGTTCCAGCATACTGATCTCTTCCGGATCTCCGGCGGCGAACGTTTGAAGGTTCATCTTGAACCGGAATTTGCTCGTGCTCATCTTGTTATCAACCCTTTCTAGAGTAACTTAGGCGAACGTGATGTTCGGCATCTTGCCTTTGAGTGCCGCGTCAACAGTGACAGGGATGCGCGTCGAGATGACTTTCGCGACCTCGAAGCCGCCGACGACAGCATCACCGTCTTTGACGTTGACGGTCCGTTTGAGAATAACCGTCGGGTTTTGGCTGCCGTCGGTGCCCGCCGCATTATACGGTACGAACTTTCCGCTGGCCGTCAGCTTCGCCATCGGCATTCCCTTTTTGATGATCTTGTCGCCGTTGGAGTCCGCGGTGATCGAAGCGGAATCGATCGTGATGCCGTTCGTTACTTCGCGTATGACTTCGTGAGAGGCGAGGATCTCGTAGTCATCCTGCACCTCGAACAGTTTTTTCGGTTGCAGTCGCATGGTTTCGTGACCTCCTTATTTTCGGCCCCACGGGTCATTTGCAGCGACCGTATGAGTACCTTCTTTTTTCGCCAGTTCGGCCATATGATCCAGCGCTTTCTTTCGATCGTCAGGGGATCCGCCGCCGCGGACCTCTGCGCCAAAAGCGCCACTTCCGGGCTTTTGCTTTCCCAGGTGCGGCTTCTTCTTCAGCAGCTCTTCCAATGCTTCCTTGACGCCTTCGAGCTCACCCTTGTCGTTCTCTTTGACCTTGGACAGGTCAGCGAGAGCCGCGGCGTCTTCCCAATCGGCGAACCCGAGTTCATTCGCCAGAACTTTCACCTCGGCACGAAGCAGACGCTGGAACGTCTTCTCCGCTTGGTCTTTCTGGCTGGCTTCGAGGAGCTCCTTGGCGCGCTTCTCGACGTCTTCAATCGTGAGCGTTGCCCCGTCGCCGTCTTTGCCCTTGCCGCCTTCCGGCTTTTTCAGCGCGGCTTGCATGGCTTCAACCGAGTCGTAGCCCAATTCCTTTGCCAGTGCCTTCTGTGCCGCCTTCTCGGCCCGCGCTACGCGCGTTTGAACGTGCTGATCAAGTTCGGCCTGGGTAAATGTCTTCTCCCCGCCGCCGTCTCCACCGCTACCGCCAGAACTGCCACCATCACCGCCAGAACCACCGGAGCCGCCTCCGTCTCCGGCAAAGAGTTGCAGATTCATGCGGAGCCTGTAGGGTCTTGCCATCAATTCGAACATAGTGACCTCCTGTTTTAAGCCCGGGTTGGCTAATCCTGCCGCAGCTTTTAACGTCTTCAGGGCGTTTTGGACAAAATAAAAAGCCGCTCATTGAGCGACTAAGAATGAGAAGATTCGTAATCTGCAATAGATAACTCTCTCTTCACATTATTTTTTATTAGCTGACTTTGTTCATAGATAATTTCAAACAACTTTCTACTGTCAAAGGGAGGACGGATATTCTTTATTTCTTCATGATTTCCGTACGCATTCCCCATAATATCCCACGCAAGGCTCCTCATTATGCTATCACCTGCGGTAAAAAGGGCTTCTGATAATTTTACAATATCATCAGAGATAAAAATCTCTATTGTCCAAAAATACTCATGTGCACGTTTATAATCATCATTTACTCTATACCATTCTGCCATCTTAACTTCATATTTAACAAATTCATTAATGATTCCATTTTTAAATTGAAGTGAAAGTTCGTCAATCTTATCATCGGCCACCCCCTTATTTATTAGGTATTTCCTCAACATGTCTTCGGAATATTTTTCAAATTCAGGGAAATCCCAATTGTTAATTAAACTCTGCGTTCCAAAAACAGCTTTCATGATTAATTTATAGAGCTCTGGGTAACACTCATGTTTTTTATTTCTATAAAGGTTAAAGTCGAATGTTAGCCTTTGAAAGTCAAATTTCTTCGATTCAAGTACAATTTGTAATTCGTTTTTAAAGCCTTCAATTTTTTTATTAAATCGATTGTCCACTTGTTTTTTTGTGTAGTACTTGATAGCACCCCACCCAGCACCGATTAACGCAACAAGAATTGCGGTTGAAGAGATAGTGTAGCTTACTGGATCTATATTAATGCTCATACATTTATCTCCTTGGGTTCAAATTTCGACACCAAGGAAAATTATACTTCACCACATTTCTTCAAGTACATGATTCTTTCCGCATTCCAGCAGTCCAAGCAATTCCGTATGAAGCGTATTGCTCCAACCGGTCTTGATCAGCCCGTCAGGCTGTCGGACGACAAATACAACCGACTCTACTTCCCCACGCTCGATCGCCTGCAGCAGATTCTCGATACATGCCCGTGGCGTCACCTTGCCTTCGCGTTTGGCGCGTTGTTCCAATACTTCATCCAATGGACTCATCCCCCTTCACCTTGGCATTGATCTTTCGATAATCCTCCTGCAGGTCCTTGTATGCCTGCGTATTCCAGGCCTTTGCACGAGCGAACGTCTTCAGGTCCGGCGTGCCCGGGATCGCCGCCTTGTACCGCATCCATTGCTTTCGCGTCTCGTTTTTTCGCGACTTCTCACGCTGGATTTGCTCGTACCGCAGTTTGTAGCGCTCCGTCCGGTTGTCGACGAACGGTCGGTTCGAAGCGGAAATCATACGCTCAACCTCGTCGATCGACGTATATTCTTCCACCCACACAGAGAGCGAATGGACGCAGTAAGAATGGTACGGCGGCCGCAGTTCAAGCTTCGGGAACCGCTTATCGTTGCCGCTGATCGAATAGACACGCCCCTGGTACTTTGCGCAGAGCTCGCATGTGATGCCAACAGCACTGACGTAAACGAGGTCCTGTCCGTTTTGGGAGGCCATGTTCTCGGTCCCGGTGACGTGCGCTTTGCGCTGATGGTAATGGACGACCCCGGCCATGTACTTGTCTGCCGGGATCCGCGCGCCGTTGCGAGCGATGATACCGGTAATTCCTCTACTGTTGATGTCGGCGATCGCCTGTCGCGTCGCTTCGCGGCGGCTCACCCCTTCGACAAGTGAGCGTTCATTAGCGGTCCGGACGGCCTGCTCAATCCGTTGCTTGGCGTCTGCGCTCATGTTGTCGCTCGCCTCGAGGATAGAGTAAAAGGCTTCGTTCATGATCGCCTGTGCTGCCCGCTTGTGGATATGCGGCTTTAACGTCTGATCAATCACGTCTACGGTAATTCCGGCCGCCGTCATCTGCTCGACAGCCGCCGCGGCTCCGGTGCGGTATTCATCGCCAACGATTTCGGCCATTTGCTGCCCTGCTTGACCAGTCAGCTCCGCGATGATCGACTCGATCTGATTGAGCAGCTGCTCTTTTCGACGCCTTGAAACACTTCCATCCTCAAGAGACTGGACGAGAAGCCGCAGCCGCTCATCGGCGTTGACGTAAAGTGCGATTAATTGCTCGACGGTCGCCATCTCACACCGTCACCTTTGGAGGCTGAGTGTATGTCGGGTTAATCGAGTCCATGGCCTTTTCATCCTGAATCTTCTGGATCTCCGCAGCGATCGCTTCCTCAGACCAATCCGGATGCATCCGGCGAACCGTTGTCTCGAGCGACTGGACGCCGCCACCGTATTTCTCGATCTCCTCGGTATCTTTCTCGCTGTCAGCCTTCGGAAGCATATCGCCCCACTCGATCGCCGGTGCCTGAACCTTGTAGTCACTACCGCCAATCGCATTCTCCAGAACGATGCACTTGCGGATTGCGTCCTTGATACCGGCATCGAACTTTTCTTTGATCGCTTCTGCCTTGATGACGGATTGAATCCAGAGGTAAAGCAGCGCGACACCGGTGTCTCCCTTGCCTTCTTCGAGCCCAGCCGCCTGCGGCGAGGTCTTGCTTATCGCCAGCATGTACTTGATCAGCCGAGTCACGTGCTCGAAGCTCTGCTGCGTCTTGGCGTCCCAGGTGATGTACTGCGGAATTGCCCCCTTGCTTTCATCGTAACTGACGACCTCGAGATCGGCATTCCGGACGAAGCGTTGCCCATAATGGCGGTTGTTCTCCTGGGCGACGCTATCCCACAGCCCCCGAGGGATCGCAAGCTTTGGCTTCCCGTGCTTATCGAAGACGATCGAGTCTCGGGTGATTGTCCAGTTGATTTCCTCTTGGATCGTGTCGATATTCCGCAGTGCCGACCTGCCTCGCTTATGTCGGAGCGTCTCATCGTTGGCTATGAATCCGCACAGCAGCTCGGTTACATTGGCGAGGATCACGTCTTCAGGGATCTCCACGCCCCATTGTGCCGCGTATGACGCGGTTTCAATCTCATCGCCAACCGTGTCGCCCTCCATCTTGAACACCATCTGCTGGACCGTAAGGCCGGCGGCGTCCAAGCGCTGCCGCTCCACTCGGAGAAACTTTTGCGGGTTCGTTGACTCGTTCCATTTCTCGATCCATGCCAAGTCTGCGCCTTGCCCGTCATCGTGCGGAAAGTAATTGTCCCCCATAATCCACTCGAACCAGACTTTGCCCTTGCCGTCGCGGCGGACGCGATAGGCGATAGAGCCGTCGACCTGGTGTTGCGTGACCGCAGCCCAAATCTTCTCGTTCGGCTTGCTGGCGGTGACGACAGCAGAGACAAAGTCGAGCAGTGCCTTATCATTTTCTGTGTCAGCCGATATATTTCCAAGTGCACGGTTTATCAGGTCGGCCGGCACCTCCGCAACGAGGCTCGAGAAGTTGGCAACGACGTACATGCTATTGACGTCAACGATCTCCTGCGTCTGCGCCCAACTCTTAACGCCGGTTCGCTTCCATCCGTACCGAACGTCCTTCGCGATCATTTTCGCCCGGGGGAAAATCTCGGCATGATCCCCGTCGTATAGGGCTCGGAAGTAAGCCATGCTTGTGACATCCTTGTCAAATGGCGGCGGCGGAAACCGCTGCTTGGAATAGACGATGGTCAATGCCTTCTCTCCTTCCTTACCAGCCCGCGGGCCGTTCGTTCGAATATTTCATCTCCGGCCGTCTCAGCGGCTCCGCAGCATACCGTAACGCCGCCATAGCATCGTCCATGAAGGCAACCGGCTCATCCAAGTAAAGGCCCGTCTTCTTGTCTTTGCGCCACGACCATTGCTGAATCTCTTTGATCGTGTTCACGCAGTCCGGGTGAATGTGAATCTTCCGCTGCTTCAAATAGTCGATTTGCGCCTGAACGCTTCCCGGCTCCTTTACGACGGCCGTCGCGTTGTAGCCGGCGTTCTGCCACATTTGGATTCTATCTGGCTCTGCGGAGTCGCAGTACATGGTCAGGTACTTACTCAAACCCCGCCGATCTGCAATCTCGATGATCTGACCGGTGTCCATCTCATGGACGTAAATTTCATTGCAAATAAAAAACTCACCGTCCTTGACGCCAACGGTGAGAATTGCATTCGCGTGATTGAAGCCGAAGTCTTGCCCATGGTGCATTGTATCGAACATCTCGTACGAGGTGTCGAAGTCGTGGATGACGAAGTTTTTCAGGATCAAGCCGCCGAGTTCGCCCCATTCCCCCTCGCCGTAAATCATGTACCCTTCCGGGTCCTCGATCTTCCGGCGCTCCATCCGGCGATAGTACGCCGGGTCGATGAAGCGATTTTGTCGGTAGGTCGAGTGATGCGTCAGTACGTCGGGGCTTGCTCGGTCAAAATACTTCCGCTTGATCCAATGTTGTGCCGAAACGGGGTTGAACGAAAACGTAATCTGGTAGTACAGGTTCGGGTTCAGCAGTATGCCACGGAGTCGGTCGTCGAGGATGTCGACATCGGATTCCTGCAGCTCCGTCGCTTCCTCCACCCATATCCAAACAAGTTTCCCCTTGGTGAACGTGATCGACTTGATCTTCTCTCGGTCCCGGAAATCGTTCATGCCGCGGAAGATGATCTCGTTGCCGGTTATTCTGCTGCGGATCATCAAAGGTGATTTTAGGACTTCCCAGTATTCCTCCGCCCGCTCACCATAGATTCGGTTGATAGCACCGACCAGCTCCGAGTAGGTGCTGTTCCTGTTTGTCTCGTTGACCTTGCGGACACACAGCAGATTGGCGCCGGCATACTTCGGATCGCCAAGCTTCAGGATATAATCCTGAGCGATGTTGACGGACTTTCCCGAGCCCGCGCTGCCGCGGAGCGCCCGATAGCGTCGCTTGGTGCTGTTGACCTGGCGGAAGTGGCGGTTGAACTGGACTTTAACGGCCGAGCTCATTCGACATCGCCGCCCATTTCGTAGTCGCTGTCTTCACCATAGTCGACCTCGATGCGGAGCGGCGTCTTCTCATCGCTCTTGCCGGCTTTCTTCGCTTCCGCTTCAACCTTTTTGACCTCGGCCTTCGTCTTCTCCACCTGCTGCTGCATAAGCTCCAGTTTGACGCGCCGCTCGTCGTTCTCAGGTGCCGCGGACAAGAACTGCTTCACAGCGGCCCGGAACTCGCGGGAAATGGTCGCGTACGCCTTGATATCGGTAAATTGCTTGTCCCACGCGTGCTGATACTCCCATTCTTGCTCGAACGACGTCTCGCCCTCCTTTTGCTTCTTGAGGACTTTCGTCTGGTCTTCCTTATCGCGGATAAACATGATCCGCTGTGCCCACAGCAGCTTCCCGAAGGCAATCTCCACGCTTTGCCAGAGCATGTCCAAGGGGTCAAGGCTCTGAATCATCGCCATGAGGTCCTGAAACTCCTCGTTCTGAGGTAAGAACTTGCTGTACAGCCCGTGCTTGAGGTGGTTCTGATTCCCCGCCGGGGCTCCTCCGCCCTTGTTACCTACCGCGTTCTTGTTGCCTTTCGGCGCGCCGCGGGGCCGCTTGGTCGGGATCTCGTCCCACTTGTCGAGGAACTTCCACTTGCGAATAAGGGAGTCCGACACGCCGAGTTCGAGCGCGATCTCGTTCAACGGCTTCGTTCGCCCGCTCTTGATCCATATCTTGAGCGCTTCTGTTCGGTTCGTGCTGCGTGGCCTAACCACTACATACCACCCCACCTCCAAAACAAAAGAGCACCCCGAAAAATTATGTGCCCTTTGCTTGCGTCATAATAGATTTACATACCCGGAATTCTTTATCTAGAATGTTCGATACATCTTTTAGGAATTTTCCATAGTCATTCCGATTTTCTATCTTAGAATAGTGATTCCCGAGTTTGAATAGTTCGGTCCTCACCCTTTCTATTAGGACAACCAATCTATCATCCGTTTCAATAGCTTCAGGTAGCATTTCAAGTAGTTTTCCTCGAAACTGAATCATCTTTTCAAACAAGGGACCATACTCCGTATTCTCCATTAAAACAATTTCCCACGAGAAGTTATATAACGCATCTCCTACGCGAGACGCGCAGACATAAACTGTCTTTCGTTGCTTTGGTCTCTCAGCTTCTCGCTGTTTCTTAATGGTGTATCGTGCGACCCAGTAAGCACCTAACGTCCCTATAATTCCTCCCATGAAGCCGCCCAAATCGAATCCAATACTCAATGATGATCGCCTCCAATGAAAGCTTATAGCATCTTCCATTTTTCGGCAAGCATCAGGTATTTGTGTTTGAATGGAACGCGGCGGCCTCGCGTTACCATTGAATTTCGTGACTCTGCGCGCGAACCGTTGAGATTTTTTTCTCTGCGATTCTCCTAGAGATTGTCAGCAGGGAGTAACATAAACCTGTTTCTGTTGCACTCATAAAATTTCAGAATGCTTGATATTTCGGGATTCTTGATCGCTCGACGGTCGAGTGCAACATTAGCCGGTTTGTGTGAAACTCATTCGCAAAATCATGGCGTCCAGAGCGTCTTGCGTGAGACCTAAATACCGCAAAGTTTCCTCCTGAGTCTCATGCCCGAAAGCCTCCATTAGTAACGCCATGACGTAAGCGGCCTGCTCTGGCGGCGTACTTGTTATCATGTGGTAGCCCCACGTTTTCCGAAGCGAATGGCAGCCGATTTCCTGCAAGCCGAAATGCTTTGCCGCCCGGCTGAGCATCTTCCAAGCCGTTTCCCGGCGGATCGGTTCTCCAACCGCCCCCGACTTCCTCTTACGCTGCCTGGATACGAATAAATATGCATCATCCGGCATGTCGCGAATGTAGATTTCTAAGTCCTCGCGATAATCCGGGTGAATAATGAATTTCTTTTCCTTCCGGCGCTTCCGCCGTCGGTTCTTCGTCTTCTCCGCAATAAACGTAACGTGCACTTGATCGCGAACCTGCCAGACTTGGAGTTTAAGCAAGTCAGCGATGCGAAGACCGCTATGAATCCCCATCGAGAATAGCAGGTAGTCTCTGAACGATCGAACTTTAAGGTAGTTCTTGATCTGGATAATGATTGCTTTATCCCGGATCGGTTGGACAAACTTCATAACCACCACCTCTTAACCACTTGATCATTCCTCGCTCCCTCTCTTTCGGTCTCTCAAGGTTTGATCGAAGCGAACAGATTTCTGCAGCTCCATATCTATCTCTAACAACGTCTTCAGATCGTCAACCGTATTAACTTGCACTCTGCCATCTTGAAAGTCTTTGACCCACTTCGCGACGGCAGCCTTGATGATTTTCCGGTATTGCTGTTTCTGGTCGATAAGCTCTCCCAGAAGTGCGTATTCGTTACCAGATTCCTCTTTGTTGACTTCTGCCATTGCTGATCTCCTCGGCTTCCGTTAAAATTGGAAACGAGATAGCGGCTTTGCGAAATGCCACGCGTGGCGGTTCCGCTATCTCAGCCGGGGAGACTCGGTTGGTAAAGGGGGCGTTCTTGCGCCCTCTTTTCATTTTTCAGATACAAGAATTGGATCGATACCCGTCGCCTCTTTGAACCTCTTCTTAATGACATCGCAGAATATTGGGTCCAGCTCCATAGTTCGGCATGCCCGCCCCATCTGCTCACATGTCATAAGTGTCGAGCCGCTACCGCCAAAGAAATCGACCACGAGATCCTCTCTCTTGCTGCTGTTTCGAATTGGAATCTCAAGCAAGTCGAGAGGCTTTTGTGTCGGGTGGACGTATTTCGTCACATCACCTCTAGATACTTCCCATACAGTCTCGGGCTCGTTCTGCTCTACAGGCAAGCCCGCCCGCCAAGCTGTCGTCTGGGAGCGATCACCATACCAGGTAGGCACCTTTCCCTTCAAATGTGCATAGAAGACCGGCTCATGCTTCCATCGATATTGGGACCAGCCGAACGATGCCGCGTTCTTCACCCATACACATTGAGTTCGAACAATAATAGACGCTGCGTTCATCGCGTTTTCAAACTCACGCTGATAAGAAGAGGGGTGGAAGACATAAATCGCTGCAGCGGGGTCCATGATTTCCGAATATCGCTGGAAAACTTGGTCAAGAAATGCGATGAAGTCTTCGGATGACATATCATCATTCATGATCCTGTCGCGGCCGTCTGCAGCCAAACGTTCCGAGTCACTCGTAACGGCGACGTTATACGGTGGATCCGTGACAATTAGGTTGGCTTTCTTCCCCATCATCAAACGAGCGACTTCATCTTTGTCGGTCGCACTTCCGCACATTAACAAGTGTCGCCCCAGTTGCCATATCTCTCCCCGTTTTGTTTCAGGGTGATTAATGCTGTCCAGTGCGCTTTGAACGTCGAAGCCGTCATCTATCACTGGCTCGTGAACATCGACATCGTTAGCGAGATTCGAAAGAAGCTCGTCCACTTCTGAACTATCAAACCCCGTTAAAGAGATGTCAATCTCCTCACGCAGTTCAGTCAGCAAAGTGGCGAGCTTCTCTTCATCCCAAGCGCCCGAAATCTTGTTAAGAGCGATATTCAACGCCTTCTCCATGGGTGAATCCAGATCAACGACCGATACATCAACTTCCACCGCCCCGCGATCCACCAGGATCTTAAAACGCTGATGTCCGCCAACAAGATTGCCGGTTCGTCTATTCCAAACAATTGGTTCGACATAGCCGAACGTCTCGATACTGCAACGAAGCTTCTCGTATTCCGGATCGCCCGGTCGCAGATCGACGCGCGGATTATATTCTGCTGGATTTATCTGGCCAATCGAGATTCGTTGAATGTCCATGGTTGCCTCCTTCGGAGAAAATAAAAAAAGCACCCGAAGGTGCTTCAATCTAACGGTACTTCTTCCTTAACTTTTTGTAAGATTAACCCAGTAACCACAGACTTTAAATCCTCTGGAAATTTACGAACCGGTTCACCGTAGCCAGTTGTTTCGCCTAAAAAGTATTCGATCTCTTCCAGCGAAATTGTAAAACTAATGTTAACCTGGGGACTACTTGTTCGCAAATTAATTTCCCAAAGCCAAGGATCTCGAGCCGAACTTTCAACTACGCCTTTGATGTTGTACGCGCTTAAGCTAGCAATGCATTCGTGAATCTCTTTACCGACCTTAATTCTCTTCTCAAAATAAGCATCGAGATGGTCCTTTAACTCATCGCGCCAATCAGCCAATACTATCGCCTCCCAAATCTATCATACAGCATCTTCCATAATTCGCCAATGTATGCTATTGATAGACTTGGAGGTGCAGTCTCATGTTTAAAACCGGGTTCGTTCTAGATTCATCTGAAAAGTTACGGGCGGCCATGTTTAACCGTTCCCCCGTTGTAGCGACATACCGCGATGGCGACCACGAACGAAACGTCGGCGTTATAGTTAGCGTCAATGATCGGTTCGTTCGGATCGGAAACGACTGGTACCCCCGTGATAAATACGTATTCTATATCCGGTGAACCGTCGCTTCTGTTATTTCAACCAAACGATTGTGTAGATCAAGATAGCCCACAGGATCACACTGATCGGCAGAGCAATCAGACAGCCTCTAAAGAAACTCATCTCGTCCGCCTCCGTTCTCTACGTTCTCTGCGATTCTTCGGCGCCGCCAACGCGAGCGGCTGCACCTTACGTGCGAGCCAATTCCCGAGCTTTCTGAACATGTCCAACGACATCCTTTGCACATTTCTGCAGGCTGCAGTATTGTCGAGTCTCGCGCCAGCATCCCCATACGCATCCCTTGCACTTATCCGGCTGCAGCACCAGATCCGGAGGCTGTTTGTACGCCAGAGACATCGATATCACCTCTTAAGAAATAAAAAGACGACTACCGCGCCGGTCCCGCCATAGGACATGCGATAGTCGTCCATTTCGCCATGCGTAGCAAACTAACGGGGCCTCCACCCCACGCATGACGTTCACCCATCCCCTCCGATCGTCAGCGATTGCGCACACAATATACTGACCATGCATCATCGGAGTGTCGTCGCCCCGGCCCCCACCCTGGCCACCTACGGAGCGTATACCCATGCGCGAATGCGCGCACACCTTCTTTAGAGGGTTTGCACCCTCTTCGCTGCGCCGGAGAGTTCCGAATCAGCGAAGAAGGAACAAATATCCTTCTCCTCCGGTCTTGAACCGGCCCCCATCTTCATACGCTTGGCGACATGTCGCCCAACTTCGACGACCGCGTCTAAGGCCCAGCTGAATAGGTTCCAGCTCACCCACCGCATGACCGGGTGCCGCATACGATAAGGGGTACAGCGGCGATCACCCGAGCGTCTCCGCTCTATGTGATTCCACTGTACCCCTATAAATAACGCATTTGACGCGCATCTTGCAGGCGTTCCGCCCGCACTTTACACGCGTTTTTTATCCCTCAAAAAACTTGAGACTATTCGCGACCGACTCAATACCGCGGTTAATGCGACGATCGACCGTCGATGGATCGAGAAAACGATAGTGTGTCACGACATCCTTACGCCGAACTCCCTCAATATATCGCATCTGGACAGCTTTCTTGATGTCTGGATCCATGATCAGTCGGACCGATCGCTCTATGGCTTGATTCGCTATTACGTACGCATTGTACGCCTTTCTCTGTTTCGGAGCAAGGTTTTCTATTTTTTCAAGCTCTGAAATCAGATCTTTGTGCCGTCTGTACCTGGACAGCAGCGACTTCGCCTGTTTTATTTCTTCCGGCGTCGCCATATCATAAAATTCCAGTTGCAAGATACCCACACCCCTCACGCCCCTTATGGTATAATTGACGTGAGAACATTCATTCGCCCCCGGTCCCCGTTCCCCAACGATGCCGGGGGCGTTCTTTATGCTTTGGTCCAGAAAATCTTACATTCTTGCCCAGTCATCTCTTTATATGTTCCGCTGGCAACCGAAAGCGACATATTCAATATCTGCCTGAGCAGCTCGGTGTCGATTCGTTCAGCCTCAACATGAAGAACGTATGTTGCTTTCATCTGGCTCTTCACCTCTCAATCCAGCATAGACGACGTCCTCATACAGCGCGAGACGTTCCAACACCTTATCCAAGATCAGGAACTTCTCGTGAATGTGTCGCGCGGTCATCTCGCTTTTCTGAACCATCCGGCCAGCAACACCCCGCACCAGCACATCCCCGTCTCGGAAGTACACGATGTTCTCTTTCTGGTCGCGAGCGGTCAATCGCTCCAGACTGGCGAGCTCACGAATCCGATCGTTATCGGCCCGCGCCGCCCGCAGCTGAACTTCCAGCCAAGCAACCTGGTCGGTGTAGGATTGAAGGAGCTTTCTCTCCGCTTCGTTCATTGATTGGTTGCCTCCCTGAACATTTTTACTTTCTCATGTCCCTGCCTCCGCTGCTGGTAATCGTCCGGAAGCTTCACTTTTCGATGCAAGCTCATATGATACGGGCACAGGTCGCGGTCGATGGACACGTTAATAGCGCACTCTTTACACATGGGCAGATCGCACGTCTCATATTGGTTTGACCTGTTGATCTCTACGAAGCTCTTGTAGTCGCGAAATAAAACCAAGCTGTTGTCATAGCTGATTACATAGTCGCACCATCGCTCTACGGGACGTCTTCGGCATACAGCGCAAATTCCGTGTTCGCCAAACATGGTCTCCTCCTCAGAATAGCGTTAACTGCCTGCCAGCATGCTCGGCCGCGACCGGGTTGATCCAGAGGACTTCGGTTCGGCCTTGCCCCGTCTCGATGATCTGTCTACGCTCTTCTCGCCGCCAATGCTGCAGCCGTTCGTTATAGAGAGGATTGTCATAGCCGCTCAAAAAGGCCGGACCCGGATGATTGTCCAAGGCTTCGAGCAGCAGTGCATGATCCTCGTCCGTCATCTCATTCGTGTAGATCGCACCATTCCTCGTCTCTGCCATATAAGGCGGGTCAGCGTATATCAAGACATCCTCCCGGGCATACCTCGCAATCACCTGCAGCGCCGGGCGCTGTTCAATCTGTACATCCTTCAATCGCTCAGCGACTTCGACTATCTTTTCCGGGAGCTCGTTCCATTGCTTCACCCGGTAGGCGTCGTCTGCAGTCGCTCGGCATTTCCACCCCGATATAGATCCGGTCTTCACGCGGATGCTCTGCCAGCAACGAACAAGGAACTTCCGGGCACGTTCGAGTTCGTCTTCGCCCCCCCCTGGCCGGCTGCTGGTGTAGAATTCTTCACGCGCCCATGGTGTCCACCGGATTCCCCGCGCCAGCTCTTCCGGACGGTTCCGAATCACCCGGAACAGATTGACGACATCGCCGTCCAGGTCGTTGATCGTCTCTAGCTCTGACGGTGCCTTGTTGAAGAAAACGGCGCCGCTGCCGAAGAATGGCTCCAGATACGTCTTGTGCCGCGGCATATGGCTGATGATCCATTCGGCCATGCTCCACTTGCTACCAGGGTAGTGCAGGATTCTCGGCGCGCTCATGCTGTGTTCCCCCTCATATCGAAAGCTGTAACTGCCCGGCCGTCTCCCGGTACCGCTCGAACGTCAATGCGCGGCCCGATCCCGTGCAGAGCTCCGGAAGGTTCGCCCGGACCAACGCTTCCGCGAACGGCGGCGGGACGGAGTTCCCGCAGCGGGCGACCTGCGCCGATTTGGGATAGCGATTGCCGTCGGCGTCCCGGTCGATGATGTATCTCCGCGGGAAGCCCTGCGCGGCAAACAGCTCGTGCGGCTCCAACATCCGCATGCCTATGTCGACGATCTGGTACTCGGTCCCCTCGATCGTGACGAGGCCGAAGCGATCTTTCGTCGTAACCGTGTGCAAAGGCTCGTCCAGCTGCTGGCCGTTGTCCGCGCTGCCGTAGTATTTCAGCAAGAAGGCGCGGACCTCCCCGACATGCATCCCGCCGGCGGTTATTGTCGGCATCGGCTCCGTCACCGGCTGACCATCCGCGCACGTCCCGCGAAACTTGACCAGGTGGCTCGTCACGAGTGACGACTTCCCGCCGCCGCCCGCCGTCACCGTACCGATTGGAGCGTCAGCCGGGCTGCCAATTGACTCGCCGAAATGTCGGGCGACATGCGCAGTGACGAGTGCATTATGGTCCGTCGTCGTAATCGTGGACAGCGGCTCGTCCGTGCCGTTTCCGGGGCCGGTGTAATTTCCACCGAAATGCTTAGCCAAGAAGGCCGTCACCATACCCATCGCATGAGCGGCCCCGGCCGGCCGCGCCGATCCGGCACCACTCGTCACTGTGTGAAGGGGCTCGTCTATTTCGTGACCGGTCGCCCCGCCGCGGAACTTGGTAATGTGCGGTACTGCAAGCACAGCCTCCGCAACCGCGAATTTATTCCCGCCGGCCGTCACCGTTCCGACCGGCTTCTCCAGGTCGAGAACGCGCGGTTCCTGCCCCGGACGCTCGCCATACCCCATCTGGATGAGCGTCGGACTGATCACCATGTGATGCCTGCCTGTCGTAACTGTCCGAAGGGGCTCGTCCGGCGAGCTGCCGGGATGCCCTGTCGTATTGACGCCGAGGACCGGGGTAACTAGCAGGTGCTCCGCCTTGGTTGTGATGGTTGTAAGCGGCTCGTCCGCTTCATATTGAAGGCGGTCGCCGCCGAATCCCGTCTGCCCGATCCGTGCAATGTACGGCGTAACGACGCCCCATCCGTTCACTGCCGTAACGGTCTGGAACGGTTCGTCGATCGATTGGCCTCGGAACTGGTCGTACTTGTGATTGACCTTGATGACGTACGGTGCAATGTACGGCCGCGGGTTTTCGATCACGAACCGCTGAATGCCGCGGGCGATCCGGCGCATCGTGTTCTCCGCGAGTGGCCGGGTCCGTTCAAAGATACTCGGACACGGGATCGACCAGTCGATGATTTCCGACGCCGTCCGCCAAGGCTTCAGCCGGCCGGACTTGACCGCCTCGCTTTCCGGGTCGCCGTGCGTCGGCTCCGGCCATACAATCGGGCGGCCGTCGCGGCGGGCGATCAGGAAGAACCGTTTGCGGATAGTCGGTGCGCCGTAGTCACAAGCGCGCAGCTCGCGCCAGTCTACGTCGTAACCCTGCCGGCGCAAGGCATTCACGAAGCTGTTGAACGTCCGTCCCTTCTGCTTCGGGTCCGGCCAGTGCTTGCCGTCTGGTCCGATGACCAGCGGCCCCCACGTCTTGAACTCCTCAACATTCTCCAACATGATCACCCGTGGCCGGACAGTAGCCGCCCAACGGAGCGCCACCCAAGCGAGTCCGCGGATTTTTTTCTCAACAGGCTTGCCGCCCTTGGCTTTCGAAAAGTGCTTGCAGTCCGGGGAAAGCCAGCAAAGCCCAACTGGGCGTCCAGCCGCTACCTTGCGCGGGTCAACATTCCACACCGATTCGCAATAGTGCTCCGTCTCCGGATGGTTGGCCTCATGCATGGCGATTGCCGACGGGTCATGGTTGATCGCGATGTCTACGCTCCTTCCGGTCGCCATTTCGATCCCAGTGCTCGCGCCGCCACCGCCCGCGAAGTTGTCAACGATGATCTCTCTCATCCGCACATCCCCTCTCTATCAAATAAATTAGGTCCAATTTACCATTCCTACCTATTCATCCAACTCTTAACGTAGTAAAATGTTGGATATTAAATCTGCTGGGTGATACTTTTGAAAATACTAAAATTTCTTAAGGAACTATGGGGTTATATTTGGGCATATGCACTTGTACTAGGAATACTATTTGGCATCCTTTGGTCCATTTGGGCTCCGGATTACTTTTACCTCCCTTCCATGACTGAAGAACAATATGAAAGCCTTTATATCGGGATGAGTGAAGACGAGGTTATTGATTTAGTTGGGCATTACGGCGATCGATTATATAGCGCAAACACGATCTGGGGCTATGAAGAAGATTTTTATTATATTGAAAATCTTACTTGGTCTACTTTCTGGTCCAGACCCAAATACACATTAGTCTTCATCGACGGAAAATTGTATAGGAAGGAACGTGACTTTGTGGAATTTGACGACGATTGACCGCTTTTATCACGGGCATTTTTGTCTTGGTTCAATGCCGGGAGAAGCATGTTTCGGCTAATGGGTAGACTCAATCGTGTCGCCCTCTTGTCCGATTTGTCGTATCATTTCACATTCCTGCGCAGTCTTGGAAATCCCCCACTTACGAAGATTCGCGTTCAAGGCGCTCCGGGAAAGATTGACCCTCTCACAGATCTGGTCCCGGCTAAGTCCTTCCCGCCGGAATTCGAGGTAGGCATCGAGACTGAGCTTCGACTTCCGTTTTCCACCGATCGTTCCTTCCTTCTTTCGCTTTTGCGCCATCGAAGCACGGACGACGAAGATCTCGTCATTGTCAACAATCGATTCCGGGATTTTGATCTCGTCCGGCTCGCCGAGATCCATACGGGGCGCGTAAGCTGCAACCTTCTCCGGAGGCAGGCGCCATACCTTGAGTGGTGTTGTCATCTCGGCTAAACCTCCTTACGCCGAACATTCTTCCGACCATAGCGCTTCCGATTCCGCCTTTTAAGCTCCGCCACTGCGTCAGCCTTATACTGCAACGGAGCCCCCTCGTCGACAAAGGCGATGTTCACCAGTTGCTCGCGGGTTGCATCGCGCCACTTCATGCACTCACCCTCGAGCGGTATTGCTCCATGATCTTGTCCAGATGCTTGCCAACCTCAATCTGCGACAGCTCCCGGTCCTCCTCTGTCTCTTCCGCGCCGCCCATGATGCCCACAAACTGCGACGTTTTCAGACCGAGAGCCTCCATCATTTGCTCGTCACTTCCTTGACTGCAGACGAGATAGTAGATAATGACCTGCGCTTTTTGCCCGATCCGATGGAGCCGGTCCTCGCATTGACTGTGGACGCCGGGGGACCAGTCCAGCTCCCCGTTGACGACGACGCTTGCGCGGTGCTGAAGCCCGTCGATACCGGCCGCCGCCCGGAGCGAGATGACGATTAATTTCGTCTTGCCTTTGATGAATGCGTCCTTGGCTACTTCCTTCTGTGCGGACGACTCTTGCCCCGTCACAAAGACGGGATCGTATTTCTTAAGCTGTTCCCGCCAAACCTCGTAGACGTCGTGGTGATAGCCATAGAGGACAACCGCCTCACCCGCTTCGAGCAGCATTTTCACGAATTCGGCCACGTATGGAGCTTTCGCGACGCCGGTCGCCCGCCGGACCTCCTGCCCAATCTCCCTTTTCAGCCGGCCACGCTCGAAGTGGTCGGCGCTCGTGTCGTGTTGCCCGATCAATTTGAGGACTGTCTTCATGTTTTCCGAGAACACTGAATGATCGGAGTCGATATCCTGCACGATCCGCCGCTTCGCCGGCAGCTCATGGAGCACGTCGTCCTTTGTTCGCCGCAACATGAGCCCTTCTCGCTTCAGGTACTCGTAAAGCAACGCCGGCTTCTGAACGATCTTTCCGCCGCCGCACCACTCGCGCGCGAACGACTCCTTGTCGCCGAGGCATTGGTAGTCGATGATGTTCATGACGTTGCGGATCTCGTCGCCGTAGTTGTAGATCGGCGTTCCGGACAGGCCGATCACGTTCTCTGTGCTCTGCCCAAGCTGCGACGCCGCGGCGTACTTGTCGGTTCCGTCGTGCCGGAGTTCCTGTATCTCATCGAAGACGACGAACTCGAATCCAAATGAGGGGAGATACTGCTTCCAGCCCCGCAGCAGGCTGTAATGGATGATGTAGAACGAGGCTTCCGGCAATTCATAAGGCTTGAGGCCCTTAATGATGTGAACCATCTTGCTCGTGTCCGGCGGGTATTCGATTTGTCCTTCGGTCGGCGGCGGCGGCACGATGAACTTCCGAATCTGCGACGCCCATTGAACGCGTACGCTTGTCGGGACTACGATGAGGCCCGGGAACCGATTGATCGTTGCAATCCATCCGAGTGCCTGTACCGTCTTCCCAAGGCCCATGTCGTCGGCCAAGAGGGTCGGTGCGTTATTGTTCAGATATGCGACGCCCTCCTGCTGAAACCCACTGAGTCTTCCGTTGAACACGAGCGACGACGGCTCCAGTTTGCTCGGCGCCCGCCTGATTTGATTCCGCTTAATGACGTGTTTGACGGCGGACTGGTAGTCGGCCTCCCACTTGTCGGCGTTCATGACCTCGAGCGGATACCGCATCATCAACCAATTAAGGTCGCCGTTCGTCCGCTTGTTGCTCTTGAATCGAGCAATGCCGGCCCCGCGCCCCTCTGCCCCTGGGAAGAGACGTTTTGCCATCTGACAGACGGCCGGGTCTCCGCGGACGACCCAAGAGTCGGTCTCCTCCTCGTATTCCAGAGTGCCGTAATAGTAATCCGACGGCGTCGGCCGGATGAGATAATCCGGAATCTGTTCCGCTGCTCCCAAACTGGCTCCTCCTATCTACTGGCGATGCCCCATAGTTTATTAAGTCCAATCGACATACAAGGCTTTCCGTTGACCTCGCTCGGGACGTCCTGGTACCGCTGAATTACGAGAATGATAGCTTCGACTTCTGGAAAGGCCGCGTACCGGTTCAGTTGACGAAGGACGGATAACTCGTTCGGCTTGCCCTTCTTCACTTCGATTCCGACGCGCTCGTGCGTGAGAAAGTCGATTCGGTTGCGAGGCGCCAATCGGACCTCGTAGTCGAATCCGATCTCATGAGCGAGCAGCGCCTTGCGTATCGCGGCGTGGATCTCGACCTCGTAATTGACGGGCTGGATCCGGATGGACCTTATTGCCTTCTCCGTCCTCTGAATCGCGTCCATTTCGCACCTCAGTCCATGCAGACGACTTTCTGCTTGTCGATTATTTCGTAATGGAAATCGTACCGATCGGCAGGATAGAGCTCGATCTCGACTCGCGGGTTATTATTGTCCACGTCGAACCGATGGGCCACGTCCCCTATGTGCTTCCATCCGTCGTTACCGATGATGCCAGCTTCTTTCAGACCGTCAAATATATATTTTTGACCGGCCATGATGTTGTCTTTGTCGTGCCGCTTATTGGCGCGAAACCAATGGATAATGACGTTGACCTTGTCTTGCTTCGGCCGGCGGAACGCCGACCAGGCGACGAGCTCCGTGTAGAGCGTCTTGCTTTCCCGGTACTTTGCCCAATGGGATTTCGCTAGATCGATGATTTCATTAAGCGTCGGCAGCTCGCCGGGGACGGTAATTTTAATCAAGATGCTCGACCTCCGTACATGTCGGGGATGTTCCGGCCGCGGTTCTGCGGCGTCGGGGGCGGCGAGCTCGGCTCGCTTTCATGGCTACGGTCCAGGCTGACGAACTTGTTAAATTGCTTCAGGAACACGAGCTCAACCGTGCCGACTGGACCGTTCCGTTGCTTGGCGATGATGATCTCGATGATGTTCTTCTTCTCGGACTCGGAGTTGTAGTAGTCGTCCCGGTACAGGAATGCGACGATGTCTGCGTCTTGCTCGATTGCCCCGGATTCCCGAAGGTCCGACATCATCGGGCGCTTGTCCTGCCGTTGCTCCACTCCCCGGGAGAGCTGCGAGAGCGCGATGACGGGGACTTCCAGCTCCCGAGCGATCTGCTTGAGCGTCCGGGAAATTTCGGATACCTCTTCTTGACGGTTGGCACCGCGACGGCCGCGCCCTTGGATGAGCTGCAAGTAGTCAATGAGGATCATGCCAAGCCCGCGTTCTTTCTTGAGCCGTCGGCATTTGGCGCGGATCTCGCTGACGGTGATTGCCGGAGTGTCGTCAATCAAGATGTTCGTCTCAGAAAGCTTCCCGACGGCTCCGCTCATGCGCTCCCAATCATCACCCTCGAAGTAACCGGTTCGCATGCGGCTCGCGTCTACATTACCCTCAGCGCAGACCATTCGTTGCACGAGCTGGCCGGCCGACATTTCAAGGCTGAAAATCGCCACCGTCTCGCCGGTGCGAACGGCGACGTTCTGAGCAACGTTGAGTGCGAACGCCGTCTTGCCAACGCTCGGCCGAGCCGCGACGATGATAAGGTCGCCTCGCTGGAATCCGGCCGTCATCCGATCCAGATCAAGGTATCCGGACGATATCCCAGTGACTCCGCCGAAAGTGCTTCTGTTGTTGTACCTCTGTTCAGCTTGGTCCAACACTTCGACCAGCACTTCCCGGATATCCCGGAACTCCTTCGCTGGCGTCGCCTGATCCGAGAGCCGCGCCACAGCTGCTTCTGCCATGCTGACGAACCCATTTACATCCTGCTGTTTGGCTGCTTGGCGAAGCATCTCGAACGCTGTCTCGATCGCCTCACGGCGGAGGAACATGTCGACGACCCGGTCGGCGTAGAACCCGACGTTTGATGTCGATGGAACCGCGCCGGCAAGCTGCGCGAGGTAAGCGACACCGCCGATGTCCTCGAGCTCCTTGCTGTCCTGTAGCTTCGCCGTCACCGCAACCAGATCTGGCGGAGTCTCTCCGTCGTGAGCCTTGAGCATGGCCCGGTAGATGCGCCCGTGTTGCTTATCGAAGAACTCGCCGCCCTGCAGCGTCTCCCGGACGACTTCAATCGTCGCCGGCTCCGAAAGAATAGCTCCGAGAACCGCCTGTTCGGCTCCGTGGTCCCGCGGCGTCTCGATGCCCAAAAAATCCTCCATGTTCAAGCCCGGTCACCTCGCAATCTCGCTTTCATTTCTTCCCAGTAGCCCGTCGGTGGCGGAGCATCGCACTGGCTCCAGCGCTCCAGATTCTCAACATGCTCGGCTGTCTTTGACTGCATCCGTTCTCGATCGATCTGCTCTCCAAGACGGCCTCGGATATGTGCGATCCCGGGCGTAACCGTCTCCGTGAGAATGTGACGGTCTATATTATCTCGGGCGACGCTGGCCGGGAAGTCCTTGAGGTACTTGAAGTCCTCTTTGACTCTCTCGACGGAAGCGTCGAAAAAGGGATAATACTTCTTGATGTGCTGATAAAGCTCGGCTATTTCAACGAGTTCCACGGGATCGTTCCTCCTCGATGAATTGCTGCAGTTCGTCACGTTCTCTTTCCCGCGTGTTCCGAGGCTTGAATGGGACCGTCACGCGTTCTGCTTTGGCTTCCTCGCGCGACCGAACTCCCCGGGCCACCCATCCGTCGTGGATGGACTGGACGTGCCGAAGGCTCGGGCTCTTGCCAGACTCACCGGATTCGAGAATCAGCTCGATAGCATAACGCTCGCCGTACTCTTCTAAAATTGGGAAAAGGAAGTTTGAAAAGAGACCGGGCATCGTCCCGCCGCCGAAGACAAGCGAATAGGCTTCTGTCAAGGATTGAGGTTCGCGCGCTGTGGTAGTAGGAGGAGCAGTAAAATCTTTAAGATCTTTATATGCTGAACCTTTTACCCCTCCGATTACCCCTCGCATTACCCCTCGGTTTACCCCTCGTTTTGCCTCATAATTTGAGGTAATCTCGGGGGTAAAGGGGATAATCCGGTACTGCCCCTTTTGCTTCTTGCCTTGGCTCTTGTATTCGATGCGCCCCTTCTGGACGAGAATGTTCCGATGCTTCGTGAGAGAGTTTTCCGAGATTCCTACCTTCGCCTGTAACAGGGGATTGGCTACCGCAAACCACTCTGGCCATCCGCTCTTATTTGCAATCACCATCAGGTGAAACCACAAAGTTTGTGCTGATGCTTCCAATGGATTTGTTTCGAGCCAATCGCTGAAGGCATTAGTTTCTTCCATGAAGTCCAACTCTCTCACCCTCTCACGCGGGAATTACCTTAGTCTCACTGTTGTACCGATGCTTCAAGTGCAATTCCTTGCTCAGGTTCTTGATGACGAGCCACTCGCTCGCCTTGAGACCTGCCTTGTCGATTGCAGCCTTCTGGCGCATCGTAGGGTTCCTACCTTTCAAGCCTCTCGCCCCCTTTCGTCCTGCAGGTAGATGTCCGGGTACTTCGCGTTTACGACACGCCACCCCGGGTAACAGAGGGCGAAGTAATCCTTCACCCTCGCTCTGAAAGCTTTCGGGTCCGTCTCCTTGAGCCGCCATACGTGGTCGGCGATGCCGGAACGGAGCAACGGCTGCCCGAATTCGTCCGGGAACTCAACGTCTGGCATCGCGGAATGCTTCCCTCGTCGTCTCCGATAAACGGAAGGATCCGCCGATCATGGCGCTCGCGGCTTCGTCTGGATCGATGCCGGCATCGACGAGCGTCTGAACCGCCTCCATGTCGGAAACGTCCTTCATCTGCAGTGAGAGAAGACGATCCATCGCAGTCACCCTTCCGTCTGGAACTTGTCCAGCAATTTACCGGAGAAGCAACCGCCCTTTTCAGGGCCGCCTCTCTTCACTTTCCATCCATTACTGCAGCTCTGGTCGCCGTTTCCGCCTCGGTTGCATTCGGAGCAGGCTACGAAGAGAAGACCGCGGGAATCGGGCTTGCTATGCTTGGGCTTCATCGAATTCAACCTCCGATTCCGGTTTTAAACGAGACGTATACTTCGGTTCGTACTCCACTTCAACGAGGAATTCCGCGTCGCACACCCAGCACTCCACTTCATGTTCGGAAGATTCGTGCATGTCTTCTGACGAGTTCTCTGAACCGCAAACAGGGCAGATAACCTTGTCCAGTCGCCAACAATCGTCTTCGGAGTGACCACGTGCCCGTGCTTCTGCTAATGCTTCGGCTTTACGAGTTGCCCGCTCTGCTTCGTGACACGGTTTGCATTGCCACCCGCTGCCCATACCCCACGGGGCCTCTTTCAATTCGCTTCTATGAATGCCGCACGTCTCACAACGATCATGCTCGTAGCAAACGATATAAGAGTATTTTCCAAGGATACCGAGGCATTTATTGCACCCACAGACCCAATACCACCCATCATCGAACCGCTCTGCGTACAGCCCGCGCTCCGGAGGATCGAGTCTTACTTCCGGTAAGCCATTCTTGAAAAACTGATCGTTCCAAATGTTCGTATGGCCCCCGCGGGTCCGTTGCGTCCACTCTTTCGGGATTTCCGGGATGAATATCTTTACTTCCTTCAACGATTGGCTCATTGGCTTCCGACCTTTCATCTACCGGCCACGTAGACCGGCTTGCCTGTGATAGATTGAATTTCGCGCTTGAACAGCGCTTCGTCGCTGTTGCTGTCGCTCAGGTGGAGCAGGTGAATCTCCTGCAGCCGGGTTATGTCGTTCGCCCGGAGAAAGTCCTTAACGTTCTCCAAGCTGAAATGTGATCGGAGAAGCCGGGACCGCATTGCGGGATACACACGGCCGGCGGCGATGTTCTCATCCAGTATCCGAAGCGAGTAGTTGCATTCGACCATCAGGTGCGTCAGCCCGCTAAACGTGTACCGGCAGTAGTAGGTGTCCGTGAGGAACGCCAGCTTGTCGCTGTCCTGGTTCGCCAGAAGGAAGCCGAGCGGTTCGTCCACGTCGTGCTCCACATCGAACGGCATCACGGTCCACGTGCCGACCTCAAATGTCTCCTTGGATCGAATGACCCGCGCACGGTGGCCGCCGATCTTCATAGCGTCGAAAGTCCCCTGCGAGGCGTAGACGGTCACTCCAGCCTTCATCAGGTCTATCGCGGCCCGGCTGTGGTCGCCGTGGTTATGGCTGATCAGGCAGCCCGCAAGGCGGGAGACGCGAAACTCCAGCGCCTTGCGGATGTCCGTGAAGCGGAGGCCGGCTTCAAGAAGGAGCTCCGTCCGACCGTCGCTGATGTGGTAGCAGTTGCCGGCGGAACTGCTGCCGAACGATCGGATCTCGATCACCAGTCGTTCGCTCCAACTCCCGCGCCGGCCCCCGTAGCGGATTCGGCATGGAAACTAGCCATCTCGTGTTCGAACAGGTCCCCCTGTTCTGAAGCGATGTCCGAGGCGGCTCCGTACTGCTCGTCGGCCGGGTTCCGAGGTTGTTCGGCTGCCTTGGCGGCCGGCTCCGACGCCTCAGGCTTGACCTCCGCTCTGATGTCGATCGGCTCGCTGTTGGCGTTCTCCGCGATCTCCCGCTGTACCGAAGCGTACGTCTCGTCCGCGACGCTGTTGTGCAAGAGCTCGACGAATGCGCTACCGAAGTCCTTTGGGATCTTCTTCACGATGTTGTTCCGCATCTTCCGGATCAGCATCTGCTCGCGGCTGTGGTACTCCGACCACGCCGGGCTGATGTACTGCTGCAGTTCGGGGTCGTCCAAGGCGCCAAGTCCGAGTCCTTTAGCCTTGTTCAGAATCTCCGCCTTCTTCGCGGCGATCTGCTTCTTCTGGTCGGCTGTCGCCTTGAAACGGTCAGCGCAGACGCCGAACGTCTCGTTCATCATGTTGTTGCTCATGTGGGCGATAAGATTCCGCGCAACGTCGTCGCGTTCGGCAATGAAGAACTGGATGCTGTCGTCCTTGAAGATGATCGGATAGACGATACGGACGACGTCCCCTTGACCCGTCGGGCGCCATACTGGCGGCGTCATTTCAAGGCCGTTGAATCCGGGATATTCGAAATGGTCCTTTTCTCGAACGAGCCAGTAGGGGCGGACTTGCGCAACGTTCCTTCCGAAACGAGCGAGAATGGCGTCGTTTCCGTCACCCTCAATCCCCATCTCGATCTGTTTCCTCCAATTGTCCGGATCGGACGGCTTCGCCTTCACGTTTACGTTACGGAGTTGGAAGTAGACTTCACGGGGGCTCGCCGCAGCGTTCAGCTTCAGGGCGGCGACGTTCATTAAGACTTGGGTGATATTGTTTTTGTCGAGCTTTTCGTCGTTCCACGAAACAGCCTTAGAGTCCAGAACCGTGTTGATTGCGGAAATAGCGTTGACGACGCATTGCCGCGCGTAATGGTCCAGCTGGACCCCGTTCCCGCTGAGCTGCCGCTCGATCATCGGGGCATACGTTTCCGTTACCTTCACAAGTGCTGTCGAAAAGTTGCTCACCTTACACCGCCTCCTTCATATCCGGGCCGGCCGTCTCGACGCGGAGCTGCTTGTCCGCAGAGCTTACGACCAGGCAAATCTTCTGGCCGACCGTCTCGATCAACTCAACGACCGATTCGGCGTTATCAATGAAGATCGGGACCGATACGTCGAAGTGGTCGGAAAGGGTATTAATGATGTCGAGTCCGACGTTGATCCGCGCCGCATTGTTAAGCCCGGAGCCGTACGGTACACCCTTGTAGGTCGCCTCGCACATCTCCTCGAGGCCGCCGTTCACTTGTTCCTTGAAGAGTTTGAAGCGCGCAAGCCGGAACTTGCTGTTGATGCGAGACTCGAGTATGGCAACCTTCGCCCGGGTGAACTCCTCCGTGAGGTAAAGCTCGTGCTCGAGCCGTTCGAACTCCGCGGCGAGCTCCTTCTCTTGCTGCTCGTAGTCGGCGATACGCCGGCGGGTCGCTTCGCCAAGATCAAACTTCGCGAGGTCTTGCCTGTAGCCGGACACCGCCACGGCCAGCTCGTCCAACTCGCGCCGGACGGCGGCGACGGCATCGTAGGCCGATTCCTGCAGGACGGCAATCTCCCGGCGGACGGCGGCGATCTCCTCACACTTCTCGATGACGGACGGATGTGCATCGACATCCGTAACGCTCGATTGAATAACGGCCAGTTCCTTCGCCGCGGTATCGGCGGCAGCCCGCTTGCTATCCAAGAGGGTACGAAGCGATTCCATCCGTTCGGCGGCCTCTTCGTTCTCCTTCACCAGCCGATCAGCCTCGGCATTGGCGGCCCGGCCGCGAGTCGCGATCGACTCCAGGGCCTCGGACTTCGCGTGGTTGAAGTCGGCCAGCGCTTTCTCGTGCGCGGCGGCCCTTTGCTCGGCCGGAAGGGCTTGTCCGCAGGCGGGGCAGTTCTCGTCGTGCGTATGACCAGCGAACTGCTCGGCGTTCCGTGCATCGTACTGCTCCCGCAGTCGATTACGCTCGGCCCGACGTTCGGCGATCGCCACTTCGCGGCTCTTGATCCGGCGATCAAGCGTCTCGATCTCAAAGCGGATGTCGTCGGCCTCTTGCCGCAGGCGCGCTTCCTCACGGCGCTTGGCCGCGATCCGGTCGAGAGTGTCTCCCTGAAGCTCGTTCTTCAGCCGCTGCAGCTCGCCTTCAATCTCCTGCAGGCGCCGCTCCTTCGCCGCCACTTCCCCGCCGGACTTAATCCGGGAAATTTCCGCCTGTTTCTCCTCCTGCTGGATGGTCAGATCGGTGATACGAGACTCGATCCACGCCTTGTTGAGTCCGTCCGTCTCCGGGATGCTGCGGGATGCTTCGTCGATCCGGACCGGCAGCTTCTCGAGCTGCTCGTTGATCTCCCTGCGGCGGGCGGCGATGACGGCCTTATGCTTATCAATCGTCCTCCCCTGGAGGATGGCCGGCAGCCCAGCGAGCGCCTTGTTCTCGGCAATGACATCGTCGTCCGCGATGTCTCCGCAGATGTCGAGCAGGATCTTTCGGCGCTGATTCTTGTCCATTTTTTCCGAGAAATACGTCGGGTCCGTGAGCAGCCGAAAAATTTCTTCATCTAATAGGGCCGCAACTTCGCCGTCGTATTCCTTCTTGGCGACCGGAACGCAGTCGACGAAGTGGTCCGTTGTGTGGCCGTCAAACTCTTGCGCCGTGGACCCGCGCTTGCGGGTGTACTTCTCGCGGTAGACCTTCCGGAACGTCCGGCGCTGACCATTGACGAGAAGCGATACCTCCGCTTCGTGATTGAGGTTGTGGATCGGGTTTCCGCTGGCGTCCAGTGTTTTAATGCCGAAGTCCTTTTTGTTCTGCGAGTCCTTGTCGAAGAGGACCCAGAAGAACCCGTCGGCGAGCGTCGTCTTGCCGGCCTCGTTCGTTCCGTAGACGCGAACCTCACGTCCGTTAGCGTCAAGCGTGAAGCTTCTGATCCCCTTGAAGTTGCTCAGACCTTCGCGCAACAGTTGAATGCGTTTCAATAGATTTCCTCCGTTCGATTGTTTTGGAAAGCCCCTCCTCGACCATCATCCGAAAGCGGATCATCTCCCGTTCCGGGATGTCCTGGGGGAAATGGCAGAGGTGGCCGTTGTACAAGGTCTCACGAATAGCGGCTTCCTTGTCTGCTCCTTTGAAGCAGATCCGAGCGACGACCATCGCGGCGGCGGCCTTATCCGACCCGGCGCTGATCCAGCGGAAGCTCATGGCTTTCTGCCTCAATTGTGGCTTCACATTCGGCCGCAAGGATACGGTCGCTATCAGGCTGCTCGTAGTAGCCGACGAATTGTAGGTGTCGGTGAAGGGCGTCTGCCAGCTCCGCAAGGGCATCGTCCGATGCCGTCATGGAGACCGTCCCGGCTTGAGATTCGATCATCAGGACCGGCGGGCAGAAGGTCAATGCGGGCTTAATGCGGAAGCTGGCGCCCTTCTCAGAGATATCCAAGGAGACTTCCATTGTCGTAATAGCTCCCTTCGTGGTAGAATTAAGACACATTGTTTTTCCAAGGGCCCCTCTGGCAAGGGGTCTTTTTCATTGTCCGGCAAGATACGGGTTCCACGTACCGGCGTCAACCTTTGCCACGAACTCGCGGAACGTGAGCTTGTACCGAATCATTACGTTGAAGTGACGATAGTACCGATAAAGCTTCTCCGCTCGCTCCGTTTCCGGATCGATAGCTGCCATCTGGCGCATGCCCTTCCCTCCTCATTTCAGATACTTGCTCTCCTTGAGCTTCATTCGGTGCATCTTCCAAACATGCGTCCAACTGATCTTGTAGGCTTTGCACATTGTCGCGACCATGTGGACGAGGGCAGTAATGGCCTCTACGGCCTCGCGGATCGCCTCCTTGATCTTGACCATGTCGGACTCCGTGAGCTGATCCCTTCGTTTACTCAGCGGTGCAGCCCCGGTCGCCTCGTAGGCTTCCAACACTTCCTCCCGCGTCTTCCAAGCGACGGACGATGGATGCAGGTCGGCGTTGTTGAGCCAGGGCACCCATGCGCCGCCCGTCGCTTCGTTGGCGGCCGCGACCGCCAGCTCCGGGTCGTCGTAGTGGATGGTCAGGGTCCGCATAACGTCTTTTGGCGGCTTGCGGGTCCCGCGGCTGATCTTGCTGATCAATGATCCGCTGACGTTCGCCGTCTTTGCAGCAGCGCCTTGCGTTTGGCCAGCCTCGTCCAGCTTCTTTTGAAGGGCTTGTCCAAAACTCATGTCGTGTTCTCACCTCCTTGTCCGTATGTTCCGCTGACTTTGGACAGTCGTACGGGGTAGAATTACCTTGTACCCAGCAGCCCAACACCCTGTTTTCGCTCACCTTCGGGTGAGCTTTCTTTTTAGAGCCCGAGGTCTTCGGCGACGTATTCGAAATTGATTGCCGGGCTGCGTCGCTTCAAATCAATGGCTTGGAGGGCTACGAGATACAATTCCGTATCGAGATCCATCACGAACGACATGTCGCACTTATGGCCGTTCCAGAGGCTCAGGCCGAGCTCGAGGAGCTGCCACGATTGGCTGGTAAGAGGAGCAGTATCGCCAGTGGTTTGTCCGCGGTCACGGCGAGCAATGAAGTTATCCGGATCTTCCAGGTAGTCGAAGATCCAATCGAAGGGACTGTGCTTTTGCCGAAATGCGTTGAAGCACTTGAAGATTGAAGGGTGTGCGGCAAGATAACAGGCGGCGCGATAATAGGAATCCCTTTCGCAAAGCGGGAATTTCACCTTCAACTTGCCAAAGTTCTGCTGGTGCTGTTTGTTGGCGAAGAAGATATCGAGCATTGATTTACTCCTTTCTGGTCAGATTAGGCGGCTCCGCCACGATTTTGCCGTATCCATTGGAGCACGTCGCCCCATATGACGCGGTTCTGACGTTCGCCTCCAAGGTTGATAAGCGGAAAGCCAGGAGTTTCGATGAGGTTGTACGCCTCCCTCGTCCTGATATGCAACCGGCGGGCCATCTCGTTGATCGTCAGGACGTCGACCTCACTATACGGCTGTGCTGCCTTAGCTTCTTTCGTCTGTGCCTTCGGTAAGGTCTTTGCGCTGTTCGTCGTTGTCTTCGGCAAGGTGTTCGCCTCCTTATGCGGTGTTAAGTTTAAAATCGCACGTTTCGTGGTTTTGATTGTTAAAAAAAATTTCCTGAACCGTTTTATTGTAGTAATCGGCAATTCGAATCTTGATGTCATCGCGTGGAACGCGCTTTCCCGTTTCGTACATCTGCAAAGCACTGAGGCTAATTCCAACTGCTTTTGCAACGACTTCTCTTGGTTGAGAACCACGTAACGCAAGCAAGCGTTTTGCAATCAAATCGTTCATGCTTTCTCACCACCTTCAACCACATATTGTGTTCTTGTTTAAAGAATAGCATGCCACAATACGTGGTGTCAACACGTTTTGTGGTGCACAACATCAAATCACACATTTCGTGATATTCTATGGGCAGGTGGTGATAAAAATGAGTAGTTTCGGACAAAGACTCCGGGAATTACGCGGAAAAATGACACAATCAGAGTTCAGTAAACTATTTAAAATAAGCGACAGTGCTGTGGGTATGTATGAGAGAAATGAGCGCGAACCCTCATTTCAATTAATTAATGAGATTGCAGATTATTTCGGTGTATCTGTTGACTACCTAATGGGGAGATCAAACTCAAGAACTTCAAATGTTGTTATGGAGCAAAATTCACCCCATGGTATTGATCCAGAAATTAATGAACTGCTGGAGAAAATACGCCAAAAAGGAATTGCTCTCGAGGCGACAGCTCTGCTTCGTTCTGCTTCAAAGATGAATAAAGAGCAATTGATGGACATTCTCAAGGTGTTCGAAATGATCGAAAAGGACAAACAATGAAGTTCAGAATAACGCCCAATTAAGTAGTGTCACTATACTATTTAAGAAGGATACTCACCTATGTCCTACTCATCTGATGCGAAGAGGCTTCTCAAGTTTGCGGGAATCGATATCTATACTCGGAGATCCAGTTCACCTATTTCCCTAAGCAAAATCGGAAAAAAACTTGGTCTTAGATACAAAAAAATGCCCCTTCACCAGAATACTGGTGGGATGTTAGTACGAAGTAATATTGGTCCCTATATTGTCATCAACGAGAATCATCCATATACCCGCAGAAGGTTCTCCAGCGCCCACGAAATTGGACACTATATGTTAGGACATGACTCCGACATTTCGATTTTCCACGATCAAGACCGATGGGAAGAGGTACAAGCGAATAAATATGCCTCTTGTCTACTTATGCCGGACGAGCTACTGTACAACGTACATAAAGAATGTCGTTCTATTAGAGAGATAGCCATATGGTTCCGCGTCTCCCCTATCGCTGTCGCAATTAGGTGCTCCCAATTCGGACTGCGGATGATCGAAGCCGAATTTGTTCGCAACGAATACTTCCATTCAATCGATGAAATCGCCGTTTCTGTTGAAAGAGCTCGTATTCAGCGTGAGCAGCAAGAGGAGCAGCGAAAGAAGAGAAACGAGTCACTTAGGCGGGAGATTGAATCTAGGAGTCGATTGCGGGCAGTTGAAGCCCAGCGCGAACGGAATCAAGAAATGGTAGATAGATGGCGAAGAATTTATGGTTACGAATGATGGCATTAGCCAATCCCCGATCCGATCGGGAAACTATAGGTGTTCATATGTTGATATTCGTATTTTTTTGTGTTATTTTCGCTGGTTCATTCATTATATTTGCATTCTACAAAGCCGGTAGGGGGCTTGCATCACCATCTACTATTTGTCCTGCTTGCGGGCGTTCAATTAAGGTATACGGTAACTCGACTGTGTGTTATAAGTGTAAATCGAAGTTATTTAAGCATGCCGACGGAACCTATATGGTTCGAAGATAGGAGGTCTTCCCATGCGCTTCCGCATCCAGGTCGAACGCAGTCCCATGACCAAGATCGTCATCTTCCGGCCGGACGAGGCAAAGCTGCCCGACAACCAGAAGACATACTTCACGGAGGTCTCAATGGGCTTCCTGGGAGACGATCCAACCGACTTCCTTCAACCGGATGACTTGTTCGCAGAAGGGAATCGCGTAGGCGTCGATCTGAGCCGCCTGGAAGCTCGCTTAGGACATTCTAACTTGAGCCCGCTGATTATGCCCGCAGAGACATTCAGACGGTTCATGTTTGACCAGAATGACAACAATAAATAATAAGGAGAATTCAAATGAAAGAGTTTATTTATTTGGACACTGCCTTCCTCCATTCATTCATCGCTCAAGAGAATAACGGGCTACCTACGACTTCAAGCTCTGAATACCAGGAGTCAGAAACAAAATCGAATCAAACAGGTAAGAATAACCAACTTGTAAATGAAGGACAAGTGGAAGCATCCTCAGGTGAATTCAATATTCCACACATTCTAAGCACACCATCTGGTAAGCTAAAATATAAACTTGGAAATATAAGAACAACAAATTCATCAATCTCACTTACTCAGTTGGAAGCAGGTAAAGAGATAATATCAAAGCAGCTTCACGATGATGCGCTGAATCAGTTCGAAGATTACTTAAATAAGAATAATCTCCTTGTTGTTGCGGGAAACAAGTCGGAACCAGGAGATTTTATATTGATTAAAGGAAGATTTACTATCTTTGATATTGACCATTTGAGTGATGTAATGGACCCCGAAAAGATATCTTTTGGAATAGAGCTTGCGGCTCATGCACAACTTCAAACTTTATTGCAAGTCGCTGCAACAACGAATGACAACAAAATTAAAAACCATATAAGAAGCGAACAGGAAAAATTGAAATCTCAAAGCAAGGATATGAAAAAATCTCTTGAGCAAGTGAGCGGTGTTCTCTCTTATCTCAAAAACGTACTCCCAAATTCAAGTTTCTTGAGAATCGGCTCGTTTATTGCACCTTTAAAACAAGAACATCTTCGGGAGTCTTCTAAAGAATTAGTGTTTAAATACGGAAAGAGCAGTCTAGAAATCACTTTACTAGGTAAATTCACAAAAATATTCGACAATTTTATAAACACTGAAGACTCAACTAAAGAATCGCCTATTGGGGGTATCGTATCTTTCCTCGAATCATTTGATGAGTTATTTTCAAGCATGGGGATATTAAAGAAGGGGGACAAAATCATCTCACCAATTGCTATTTATTTCGAATAATTCTTCTCTTCTTAGACCATTCTTCCATTTCTGTTTTTGTTCTTTCTATTTCTTTTGAATGATCCTTATACTCTTGTTCGAATTGAGTAGCGCTTTTATTTAGTTTCTTTAGTCCATCTTTAATAAAACGATCTAAAGCGCTCATTATTTCACCTCGTGAGTACGTCCTTTGGTTTCATAATACACTACGTATTTTTTACTGTACAGTTTGTCAAGCCCTTTCTCGGGCTTTTCTTTTCCAGCCATCACCGAACATACATTCGCAAAGGAGATCGCAACATGCGTGGACACATCGCTAAAAAGGGAAATCGATATTATATCGTCGTAAGGGTCGAGGACGAACTGACGGGAAAGAGCAAGCCAAAGTGGATGCCCGGAAGTTACGAGAAGAAACGGGACGCCGAGAATGCACTGCCGAGCATTCTCAAAAAGCTTCAAGAAGGCCCGTACATTGAGCAGCGTAACGAACCGCTGGGAGACTATATAGGTCGCTGGCTTGAAAAGAAGAAGACATCCGTGAAGCCGGCCACCTGGAGTTCATATGCCTGGTTGGTTAATTCGCATCTTATTCCAAACATGGGCAAGACGACCTTGCCCAAACTGAAACGCGAACATTTTCACGAGCTCTATCACAAAAAGCTCCTCCCAATCCTTGCCGTTGCCTCGATCCGTAAGCTCCATGTGATTGTCGTTGCGGCGCTGGATGAGGCTCGCTATGAGGGACAAATTGCCATCAATCCAGCTGAGGGAGTCGAGTTGCCTAAGGGGACACGGCCTAAATTTGATGTCTGGACTGAGGAGCAGCTCGAACTGTTCCTCGAGGAAGCTCGGAAGGATCAATACGCGATTGCCTTCGAGCTTGCGGCAGAAACAGGTATGCGGGAATCGGAAATCTGCGGGCTCCCACGCGATGGTGTACATTTAGACCAAGCTCTGCTTTCTGTAACACAGGCGTATACGAAAGCAGAAAAAGGTTATGGCATCGACGATACGAAGAACAATTCCAGCGTCCGACCGGTCCCATTGTTTAAGAATACAGTCATCAGCCTTCGGGAGCATCTGGAGAAGCAGAAAGTCGAGCGGGAGCAAGAAGGATATAAAGATCACGGCCTCGTCATCCAGACAAGCGTTGGTACGCCAGTGAGCCCCCGAAATCTGCTTCGCAATTACGACCGAATCATCCGGAATGTCATGCGGCAGCAGGAGGCTCTCAAAGCGGCCGGCGAGCCTTACGTGTCATTCAAGCGTATTAAATTCCATGAGCTGCGCCATACTCACGCTACGATCCTGCTCAAAAATGGAGTCCACCCTAAGATCGTCCAAGAACGGCTCGGCCATTCATCGATTCAAGTGACGCTCAACACGTACTCCCACGTTATACCGAACCTACAGGAGTCCATTCTGAAATCGATCGGATCGTCGATTATCGGAGGAAAAGGAAAAGCGGCTAGAACACTTAATCAAGCACCGGTGGATCCGGATGAAGGACGCCCGATCGTTGCGGTCGAGTACGAAGCATTCAAACCAGAAACTTATCGCGGCATCGAAGTGCTCGTAAAAGGGGACAAGGTCATTTTTAACTCCGGAGACTTCTATCGTGATTATGGCCAAGTGGTCCTCGAATATCCGAACGCGATCCAATTGCCATCGGTATCTCAATATATGGAGGACCTTAAACGCGACCCGCAGAAAAATATTCATCTGAGGATTGATTTTGAGAAGGACGAAAAGGAGTTCGAGAGGGTAAAATAATAGAAACTTTAACACTTTAAATCATTAAAGGTTAGAAAATTGTTAGAAGATCGGCCCACATAAAGCAAAAAGCGCGGCTCCCGAAACCCCGGGAAACCGCGCTACGCTTGAGAAGTTAAGTGGTGCTGATGAAGGGATTCGAACCCCCGACCTACGCATTACGAATGCGTTGCTCTACCAGCTGAGCTACATCAGCGCGACACTTTTATATCTTACTGATTTGCCCCCGATAAGTCAAGCGTTTTGGGACAGGTTTTTTTTGGCATTAAATATCAGACGAATTGGAACCAATCCTTGCCCCAATATCTCCGCCATTGCGGACCGACCGTGACCGGCTCCCGGCGTGCGCCGGCCGCCGTCTTCTCCGGCTGCTGCTCGACGTTCGCCGTCTTCAGGCCCGCTCCCCCGCAAGCTGGGGATGGATCCGGAGCCTTCCCTCCGTCCAGGCTGCCGATCATGAGATGGAGATGCCGCTTCAAATCCAGCTCGAACGGCTTCGCGACCCGGCTGCCGTCGGCATGGCTGAAGACTCTCACGACCGGACGCTGCTTGTTGTCCTCGTGAAGGCGGGAGACGACGCCGATCTCGCCCGTGTTCAGCCGGACGACCGTGCCGACCGGGAACAGAGCGAACCGGTCGCGGAGCCGTTTGATTTTGTCGAAATCATACAAGGTGCCCGCTCCGGCGTACAGAACCTCGATCGCCTCGTGCGGCAGCATCGGACGGCCGTCGATCCGTCCGTGGACGAGCGTGTCGAACGCATCGACGATTCCGACCCATTGGACCATCTCGTGAATTCTCGCGCCGCCGACGCCGAACGGATAGCCGCTTCCGTCCATCCGCTCGTGATGGAACAGCGCGCAGTGGGCCGCGAGCAGCGGGAATCCGCTGTCGCGGAGCAGCAGGTACCCCGCCTCGGCATGGGCTCCGTCGTCTTCGCCAAGCGCGGCCGGACCTTCCTGCCCCTCGCGCGTGCGCAGCCGGCCGATGTCGTGAAGCATCGCTCCCATGGCCAGAGCGATCAGCTCCTCGCCCGGCAGGCCGGCCTCGATGGCGGTCCTCGTCGAGCACACGGCGACGTTCAGCGCATGCTCGGCGAATTGCCTGCGGCCTCCGTCCTGCATCATCGTCGTCAGATGAATCGGCAGGCATACCGGGTCCTTCCGGCTCCGCAGATCGTTTACCAGCATGGCGGCCGCGTCGTGACAGAAGCGTACCGTCTCGAACGACAACGACTCCCGGCCCGGAGCGGAAGCCTCCTCCATGACGAGAGCGATGGCGCTGTGCAGTACGATCAGCGTCTCGTCCCGGATCGCTTGCTCGGGAGTGATGTCCTCGGTTCCCTCCTCTTCCACGTGCAGGAACGGGAAGCCCATCTCGTGGAACCGCCTAATAATGCCTTCCGACAAGACGAATCCCCTTCGGGCCAGCACCTGCCGCTGCTCCGAATAGACCGAACGCCCCAGCTTCATCCCTGGCTTGCAATGCAGGGTAGGCATAATAATCATTTTCCGCAGCCTCCATGTCTACCTTGAACTTCTATGACCTTCGCGCTAAGCGATACCGTTAGGCGGCTTCACGATGTCATTCCCGATTCGCGCCATTCGCCGGAGCGGACCCGCGCCCTCCGTCTGTTGATTCCAGAATACAAGCCCTCCGAGTCATATGACCAGTGACAAGCGTCACCGATATCGTCACGGCGCCGGCTCCTCGTCCCGCTCGGCCCTTACGGTCCGGGGATAGGATGGCAAATGGAAGCATTTCCTTTATAATGAAAGGAAGAAGGAGTGAGAGGCGCTATGTTCAGAATCATCATCGCAGACGACCAGACCCTCATGAGAGACGGGTTGCAGACGATTCTCCAGCTCGAAGACGATATGGAGGTCGTGGCGACCGCCGAGAACGGGCTGGAAGCGTGCGAGCTCGCCCTGCTTCACCAACCGGATCTGGTGCTGATGGACATCCGCATGCCGGTCATGAACGGAATCGACGCGGTGAGGAAGCTGAAGAGCGAATCTCCCTCCACCAAGGTGCTCGTTCTGACGACGTTCGACGAAGACGAATATATCATCGAAGCGCTGGCGAGCGGGGCCGTCGGCTTCCTGCTCAAGGACATCCCCAGCGACAAGCTGCTTCAGGCGATCCGCGACGCCGCCAAGGGGGAGATGATGCTTCCCTCGGCCATCGCCGCCAAGCTGGCGGCGCGGCTGTCCGCCGCGCCGGCGGGGACGAAGCCCGCGCCGACCCGGACGAGGGGACGGTCGTCCGACATCAAGTTCACGGACCGGGAGATGAGCATCATCTCCTTGATGGTGGAGGGCCGGACCAACCGCGAGATCGCGCAGCTGCTCTTCATGAGCGAAGGGACCGTCAAGAACTACATCAGCACGATCTACGACAAGATCGGCACGAACGACCGCACCCAGGCCGTGATCTGGCTCAAGGATATGACGGTCACGTGACGAGAGTCACTGGGAGGAGTTAAGCCGCCGGGCTACAATAGAGACACTTTCAACTTCGTGGGAGGAATGGCGGTGAAGGGGCGGTTCTGGCGCGAGCAGGTTCCATTGATTCGGCCGTTATTTTTGCTGCTCGGCCTGCTCGTCCTCATATGCGGCTGGCTGATCCAATACGGACGGTTCGAGGGCGATTCCCTCGACAGTCGGACTTGGGAATGGACGGCAGCCGGTTCCTTCGCGGACGAATCTCCTCCCGTGTCGGGCTGGATCCCTTATCCCTCCAAGCCGAATTTGCACGTCGAATCGAAGGCGTATTGGCTGCGGATTCCCCTGCCGGCGACCGATTCCCGGGAGCCGCGGCTATGGCTAACGGGAGTCATGGCCGTTCGGGTCTACGACGACGCAGGCTCCCTGTTATACGGCTACGACCCCGCCGAGCGCGGTCATCGGATTAATCTGCTGAGCCGTTGGAATCTGGCCAAGCTCCCGATCCCGGTTCCGGCCCGAGTCGACGTTCTGATCGAGAACCGCGCCGCCTATCAGCCCGTGCCCGAGATTCGGCTGATCGACCGCGGCGACCTGCTCGCCCATCTTTTCCGCAAGGACAGCTATTCCTTCATTCTGGCGAGCCTGCACCTGTTCTGCTCGGCGATCGCGTTCGGGCTGTTCTGGTCGCGCAAAGACAAGCTCTATTTATACTTTTTCTTGTTGGCCATAACGGGAGCGTACGCGTCGGCCGTACGGAACTCGCTGCTTCAGATGTTCTGGGATCAGCCGTGGCCCGGCTACCTGGAGAACGCGGTCTTCCCTCTGGGCGTATTCTCGTTCATCTCCATGCTTTACGAGCTGTTCTACCCATTGGAGAAGAAGCTCCTGAACCGCCTTCGCTGGATGATGCTCGGGTTCTCCGTCGCCGCGGGAGCCGCCGCGTTGATCGATCCCTGGTTCTACGACTGGCTGCTTCGTTACCCGTTGCCGCCGTTCTATCTTCTGACCGGATTGCTGATCTTCCGCGTGCTGATCAAGGCCTTCCTCCAGAGAAGGGACCTGGAGTCGGTCTGGATGCTGGCCGGGAGCAACGTCATCAGCGCCGTCGCGACCTTCCACGTCGTCCGCAACTTCATGCCCTATCTGTACGACTGGCTCGCGGAGAGAATTCCCTTGTTGAAGGAGATGCCCTTCGACCTGCTCCAGATCGGCCTTCTGCTTTTCCAGATCGGCTTGATCCGCGTCATCATTCATCGGTTCGGCGTCTTGAATCAGCAGCTGACCCAGTTCAACCGCACCCTGGAACAGAACGTGATGAGCCGGACGGCAGAGCTGCACGAGCGGACCGCCCAGCTGCAGGAGACGAACGCCAGGCTCGCCGCTTCCATGCGGGAGACGGCGGAGGTGATGGCCGAATCGATGATTCTGGAGGAGCGCCACCGCATTACCGGCTCCATCCATGACAACGTCGCGCACGTGCTCGCGGCGACCATCGTGCAGTTGGAGGCCGCCAAGCGGCTGCTCGACAAGGATCCGCGCCATGCCGAAGACAAGGTCGTCGCTTCGCAGCAGCTGGTCCGCAAGGGGCTGGAGGAGATCCGGCTGTCGGTCCGGCTGCTGAAGGAAGACGCCAATCATTACGACTTGCCCGCGGCGATGGGCGCCTTGATCCGCGATACGGCGGACGCTTCGGGAATCGTCGTCGACAGCAGCATCGCCTCCCTTCCGAGTACGCTTACGACCTTGCAGAAAAGGGTGTTTTTCCAAGCCTTGCAGGAGGGGCTCAGCAACGGACAGAGATACGGAGGCTGCAGGAAGTTCCATCTGCGGATGGAAGCGAATGGACGGGAGGTCCAATTCGAGCTGTCGGGCGACGGAACCTCGTTCGTCCCGCCGGGCTCCGGAAGCGGGCTGCGGGCGCTGTCCGAGAGCGTCGAGCGCTTAAGCGGAACGCTTCAGGTGCTCGAAGGCCAAACCGTCTGCATCCTGAGAGTCAGCCTGCCCTACGCGCCCGAGGCATCGCCGACCCTGGAGCCCCATCCGTCATGGAACACGCTGGGAGGGATCGATCTGTGACGCGCGCCTCTTGGCGACATCATTGGCCTCTGCTTCGCGCGCTTATGATTCTGTTCGCCGCCATCTGTACGATCAGTTCCATACTGAACCTGATACGGGACCCCGACAACCTCCTCCGGCTTCGGAACGACGGTTGGGATTGGGCTCCCGCTTCGTCGTTATATGAGCCGGCTCCGCCCGAGAGCGGCTGGAGAAGCGACAGTCCGATGCCTTCCCGTTCCGAATCCGCGGAAGCCCCCTATTATTGGCTCCGCATCCCCCTTAAGGAGGACAACTGGAACGATCCTTATCTCATGATCAACAACGTCTCCAGCGTCCGGGTATGGGCGTCGGGGGAATGGACGTACGAGTACGATCTGAAGAAGCGCCGCGACCGGATCAACATGGGGTATCATTGGAACCTGGCCAAGATCCCCGAGCCTCTCCCCAGCGATGCCTATCTGCTTCTGAAGACGCCGAGACAGGATCTTCTTCCTTGGATTATGATCGGGAATCGCGCCGATCTTCTGGAATTCATGATCCGGCGGGATACCGACAACCTGCTGATCGCGGCGCTCCTCTTGTTCTGCGGCCTGGTCTCGATCGGCGTCTTCGCGGTGCGGCGCGAGAAGCTCTATTTGTATTTCTTCCTGCTCTGCTTCATCGGAGGAGGCTCCTCGCTGATTCGCAACTTCACGCTCAAGATCCTCTGGGATTATCGCTGGCTGTCCTACTTCCAGACCGTCGGCCTTATGTTCGGGGTAGCGGCGTTTATGGGCGTGGTGGAAGCCTTGTTCCCGCGTGCTTGCGGCCGATCCGCGAGAATCTTGAAGCGCGTCATGCTGGGGCTGTCGTCGGTGACCCTCGGGGTGTCTCTTGTCAGTTTGAACGGCTATAACGCCCTGACGTTCGTCTTCTACCCTTTGTTCTTCCTGGTGATCGTCTCTTTGTTCCATACGGTCTGGAGGGCCTACCGGAACGGGCGGGACGTCGAATCCGCCTGGATGCTGGCCGGATTCTCGACGATGACGGGGGTGGCGTGCGTTCACGTCCTTCACTTTATGCAGGTGCCCTTTCTGTCGGACTGGCTTCGGATGCTCGTTCCCGCTCTGAAGCGCATGCCGACCGACCTGATCTTCTGGGGGCTGCTTCTTAACGTGTTCTGCATCGTGCGGGTCATCGTTCATCGGTTCGGACGCATGAACCGGCAGCTTGCGGAGTTCAACCGCGATTTGGAGCTGCTCGTCGCGGAGAGGACCGCGGAGCTGCGGCAGAGCTCGACCGAACTGGAAGCCGCCAACGAGAAGCTGTCCTCGTCCATGAAGGAGACGGCGGAAGCGATGGCCGAGACGATGGTTCTCGAGGAGAGAAGAAGGATTACCGGCGCGATCCACGATACGGTCGGGCATGTGCTGACCGCGACTCTGGTGCAGCTTGAGGCGGCCAAACGGCTGATCGGACGGGACGACGCCCTCTCCATGGAGAAGATGAACGCGTCCCAGCAGCTGGTGAGCAAGGGACTGGACGAGATTCGGCTGTCCGCCCTGCTGCAGAACGGCTCGTCGACCTTCGATTTGTCCACGGCCATGCAGGAGCTGATCCGGGATACGAAGAATCTGACCGGCATCTCCATCGAGAGCCGGATCGGGGAGCTGCCGGGCGACCTGTCCACCGTTCACAAAAGAGTTCTGTACCAAGCTCTCCAGGAGGGCTTGACCAACGGGATCCGCCATGGAGAAGGGAAGCGGTTCGAGTTCACGCTGTCGGCGGACGAGAAGGGAATCCGGTTCCGGCTCGCGAACGACGGACGGACGTATTCGCCGTCGGAATTCGGCTTCGGCCTGAAGGCGATGGCCGAGAGAGTCGCCCAGCTCGGCGGCCGCATGAAGGTCGAGCCCGGCGAGCCCGGCTGCATCCTGGAGCTGACGCTTCCGGCTTAATTTAACATTGGATACGCGAACATTTGTTTGGTATACTTAAGCTCAACCGATAGCAACAGGAAGGGTTGAGCTTGGGATGAGACAGACGGTTTACGAACCGATGGCAGCGAAGACGGTCCTGAACGCCGTGAAGGCCCCGTCCATGCCGTTCGACTGGTCGATCAATCCGTATCGCGGCTGCCAGCACGGCTGCAGCTTCTGCTACGCGAGAAGCACGCACGCCTACCTCGGGGAATCGGCGGACGACGCGTTCCAGCGCCACATCTTCTGGAAGGAGGACGCTTCCGCGGTTCTCCGCGCCCAGCTGAAGCGGATGGCGCGCTCCGGCCGGCTGCCGTCCTATGTCGCGATCGGCACCGCGACCGACCCGTACCAGCAGCTGGAAGGCAAGATGAAGCTGACCCGGGGCTGCCTGGAGGCCCTCGCGGAGTTCGGCGTCGCCGCCAGCATCACGACGCGCTCGCCGCTCGTGCTGCGGGACCTGGACCTTCTCAGCCGGATGCCGGGCTCTTCCGTCAATCTGAGCATCCACTCGCTCGACGCCGATATCTGGCGCACGTTCGAGCCCGCTTCCCCGTCGCCCAGGCTGCGCCTTGATTGCGCCCGGCGCCTCCTGGAAGCGGGAGTGCCGGCGACCGTGTTCATGGCCCCGATTCTGCCTTACTTGACGGATACGCCGGAGCTCACCGAAGAGCTGATCTCCGAATGCGCGCAGGCCGGGGTGCGGGAGCTGATGCCCTCCTACCTCCGGCTCGAGACGCCGGAAGTGAAGAGCTGGTTCTTCTCCGTCCTCGCCAAGTCGCATCCCCATCTGACCGAACGCTACGGCCGGCTGTTCTGGCGCTCCTCCCGGCTGCCGGATTCGTACACGCGGCCCGCCAAGGCGCGCATCGCGGAACAGATGGCCCGCCACGGGCTTGCCCGGCAGGCGGGCGGCCCCTCGCTGTACGGCCCTCCCTCGCGCCCGAAGGCGAAGGAGCCGGCGGCGGCTTGCGACGATGCCGCCCCCGTTCAGTTGACGCTGTTCTGATCCTCCGGCGGCTTCCGGCCCTCCCGCCCCTTTGGAGCTCCGACCTTCCTTGCCCGGCCCGAGCCTTCGATCGATCTTGACCGGCCCGAGCCTTCCGATCGAATCCATCCGGTCCGTCCTCTCCGCCGCTCCGCCCCGGTCGGCTCGCCCGTTCGAACCTAAGCCGCTCCTTCCGCATAAGCTGTGACGACAAACGCCCAGCGACGAAGGGGAGCGACGCATGAACGGACAGACTCTGATGGTTCCGATCGAGATTCACCGCATCGCGGAACCGCATATTAAGGTGAACGTGCCTGTCATCGCCGGCGGCACGAACGAGACCGCCCGGAAGGTCATGAACGACGACATTCTGAAGACGACGCACGACCTGATGAAGGCTCAGGGCTACCCGAGCCCCGATATTCAGGAGATGGACGGCACGTTCGAGATCAAGAACAACCAGCGCGGGGTGCTGAGCCTGTCCTTGCTGAACTATGCGTTCACCGGCGGCGCCCACGGCAACACGCTGCAGCGATCGCTCACGTTCGACGTGGAGAACGGGCGCTCCTACAAGCTCGGAGACCTGTTCAAGCCGGGAAGCAACTACCGGCAGCGGCTGGACGCGATCATTCAAGCCCAGATCAAGGCCCGCGACCTTCCGCTGCTCGGGGATTATCCGGGGATCACGGAGGACCAGGACTTCTACATCGCCGACAAGGCTCTCGTCGTGTACTTCCCCCTGTACGCGATCGTTCCTTACGCATGGGGATTCCCGTACTTCCCGATCTCCGTCTACGAGATCGAGGACATCATCGACGAGGAAGGGCCTCTCGGCCAGATGGTTCATTAACGGCGAAGGCGGCGCAAGGGAGCTTCTCCCCGCGCCGCCTTCCGGCTTGCTTGCGCCGGATTCCGCAGCCGACAGGCCTCGCCAAGCCGGAATCCTCACCCTTTCTTTCACCCTTTATTAGGGAGGCTGGCTGCCTCTCTACCACTTAGCCGGGTCGATGTCCTTGGCCGTCAAGCCTTCCCAGATGTTCGGCACGCTCACCGATTCCGGATTGTCGAAGACGAGGAACGCCGTCGGCAGATAACGCCCGCCCTTCGTCGACGGCCGGTTGACGATCTCCCCGCCTTCGCCGACGAGAACCGTCGAGGACCCGCCGTCGAGGTTGGCGGCGATGACGGCGCCGTGATCCAGCATGATCTGCTGCGCGTCGTACAGGTCGGCCCCGATGCTGTACCCCGGCTGGCGGCCGTCGATAATGAGGAACAGAATCGTTCCGTCCTCCTTCTGCCCCATGACCGAGCGGGGAGCGATCCCCCATCCTTGGCTGTGGTTCTTGATCAAGCCTTTGCCGTTCACGATAATCCGCGGCGAGAAGCTGACCGCTTCGGAGATGCCCATGTCCAGCAGCTCGTTGATCGAATAGCGGCCGGCGACCATCTTCCCGTCCTTGTCGATGCCGACGATCTGCGTGCTCTTGTCCATGGGGAGGTCGCGGTAGAACACCCGCCCTTGCGAGATGACGAGCCCGATCGGCTGGAAGCCGTTGCCGTTCCAGTTCGGATCGGCGAAGCCGCCCGCGTTGACCCCGGCGACCGCGCCGGTTCTCTCGACCATGCTGCTAACCTTCTCGCCCCGCCCCGCCTTATTCGGAACGACGAGCCGGATCTTCTTCGGATCGCTGACGCTAAGCAGATAGCCGTGATAGCCCTTGCCGTCTATCGTCTCGATCTGGGCGAGCGGCCTCGGCTCCTCGGAAGCTTCGGGATCTCCCGGATCCGCGCCGGGAACGGCGATCGTATGGGTATCCTTCTCCTCGCCCATCTCCTCGAACTGTCGGGCATACTCGGCGACCCTCTCCCGGAGCCCCTGCTCTCCGACGAGATATTTCGCCCATTCGCGGTGCCGGGTCGTAATGATCGTGTCGGCCGCCCGATATCGCAGCGCCGTGCCCGACGGAGTGAGGAAGAACCAGACCATGAAGGCGATGGATAAGAACAGAGAGAGCAGAATCAAGAACCCGACGACTCGCACAAAACCGAAACGCCGACGGCGCTTCTTCGTCCTCGAACGGCTCGTCTGTCGAGGGCCGGTCGGGCTCGGGGATCGCTTGGCGGCGGGCGCTCGGGTTGGCGATGAGGTCGATGTCGATAACGGCGGCATTCACGCACGCTCCTTTTGAACGTAGGTTCCCGAAATTACACCTAATAGACGGAGCGGACGCGCAACATGTTTCGTACCGCGACGAGAATCAGGCCAATCCTCCCTTCCGGCTCCAAGCGTCGATTCCGTTCGACAGCATTTCCTGGGAAATCCGGACGGTCATGCCGCCGGATCAGACGTTATTCGCGCCGATTCCCGCCCCCTCCCCGCCGACGTTCTCCTCCTTCCGTTGCAGCCGGGGCAGCGGTAGCGCATAGAACGCGAAGGCGATGAATACGAGCGCCGATAACGCAACATAGATCGTATCCAGACCGATCGCGCGGGGGAAAAGCAAGGCGATCGCCCCGAGCGCCGCCGACTGCCCGAGCATGAGAAGCGGGTCGTTCCAGGCGGAGACCCGGCCCATCTGCGCCGCGGCAGGCAGCCATCCCGCGGCCAGCGAGGCGAACAGCAGAGCGGTCAAGGCGACCCGAATCCATCCGGAATGCTCCGCGATCTTCTGCCGATCCCAGCGGTCGGCGGCTACGCCGACGACCCAGAAGACCAGGAGAGTCGGCAGCGGTACATCAGTTCGGCGAGCGAGGCGTAGCCCGGGTGCGACGAGTATCGGTCGAGCAAGTAGAACGCGAACGCCCTATTGCCGACGATCGTCCCGAATTGGGAGGCGATCGTGGCCAGGAACATTTTCGTAAAATTGCGGTTCCGGAACAGCTCCTTCATGCTTCCGCCGCCCTCCCGGCCGCGCCGAGCAGATAGCGAAGGGACAGGCGGTAAGCCTCGATCTGCCCTCTCGCGTCCATGGCCTCCGCCCCGAATTGCATCGCGTCCGCCATCAATCCGTCGTTGAAGGAGACGAACATCTTCGCGATCGTCTCCGCAGGAAGCCGCGGACGGAATTCGCCGCGCCGCTCGCCGACTCTGAGCAGCTCGGCGAACCGGGAGACGGCGGAAGCGTACCTTCGTTCCAACAGCCTTCCGAACGTCTGCCTGCGCCACTCCGCCGCGAACGTCTCGAAGACGACCGGAATCGCTCCCTCACGAATATGAACGAGCTCCTCCAGAAGATGGCCGAGCAGCGAGTCGATCGCTTCCCCTACCGTCCGATGCCGCCGCAGCAGCTCTTCTGCCTGATTCTCGTTCTCCCGGTCCATCTCCTCAAGCAGAGCCAACATCATCTCTTCCGTGCTCGAGAAGTAGAGATACACGCCTCCGCGGCTCAGCCCGCTCTCTTCGACGACGTCCTTCATCGTTGCCGCGTGGTAGCCTTGACGGATAAATACGCGCATCGCCGCCTGAAGGATCTCCTTGCGCTTGCTCTCCCGATGCTCATCCGATACTTTGGGGGACATCGTCCAACCTCCTGCGCCTATTGGAAAATGACATTCGTGTCGTTTTATGAGTCGATTATAAAACGACATGCGTGTCGCTGCAAAGAGGCGCGGAGCCAAATCCGCTTCTGCAAGCGCGGCCGCTTATTGATATAATAGGCCTGTACCCTGCCGCTGCGCCTTGAGCCGCGGACATGAACGGAGGATGAATAGAATGAGCGCTGCCGAATCTTCTTACCGAATCTCGACCTACGACGATACATACCGAATTTACGAATTGTCCGAACCGTCTACCGATTCCGTCGTCCGGATTTGCCCGGAGCGGGGCGGCATCGTCATCGGCTGCCGGCTGAACGGCGAAGAGCTGCTGTATCTCGACCGGGCGACGTTCCTCGATCCGAACGCCAACATCCGCGGCGGCATTCCGGTGCTGTTCCCGATCTGCGGCCAGGTGGCCGGAGGCGAATACGAATGGGAAGGCGTCACCTACCGAATGCGCAACCATGGGGTATCGCGCACCGCCGCCTGGGAAGTCGCCGATCGGAAGTCGGAGGGCGAAGCCTCCCTTACGCTCGTTCAACGCAGCGACGAGACGACGCGCGCGTCCTATCCCTTCGACTTCGAGCTGACGTTCGTTTACCGTCTGAAGAACGGCCGGCTGGACATTCTCCAGTCGTACCGCAACCGCTCGGATCGCCCGATGCCGGTTCACGCCGGCTTCCATCCGTACTTCGCGACCGGCGAAGGGAAGAAGCTCGCCTACGTCTCCGACGCCTCGAAGCTGCTCGACTATAACGACGGCCAGGTGAAGCCGTTCGAAGGCACCGTCGATCTCGGAGGGCTGGTCGAATCGGTCGCCCTGCTGGACGCGCGCACGCCGTCCATCGAATTCCCGCTCGGGGACCGGGGAACCGTGAGATTGGATTTCAGCGAGCAGTTCCGCACGGTCGTCCTCTGGAGCGTGGAAGGGAAGCCGTTCGTCTGCGTCGAGCCTTGGACGGCGCCGAACGAGGCGCTGAATCGCAAGGAGGGCCTGATCCTGGTCGAGCCCGGAGACGAGCTTCGCCTGGAACTCGGCATCTCCTACCAATAACCGGAGCGGAAGACGGCACCGCGAGCATCGGATCGCGCGCCAAACCAAGAACCGCCGAAGAGACGAGCCGGGCTCGTCTCTTCGGCGGTTC